>DASXPB010000055.1:0-9845 GCA_036493875.1 Thermoanaerobaculia bacterium | reverse complement strand
CGCGCGGGACGCCGGTGCCGGAGACGTTCCGGTAGCCGAGGTCCGCGGAGATCGAGAACCCGCTCGGGAAGCGCTCCTCGGGGTTCGGGAAGTCGCGTCCCGTGTCGCCGGTCACGAGGCGGGTGAAGGCGCCGAGCGGGTTCACGAGCGCGGCGCCGAGCTCGCGCCAGAATCGCTCTCCGCCGCTCGCGGTGTTGTCGAGGATCATGGTCGCGAGCCGGTAGGAGATCTCGCCCCGCGTCATGCCGCCGAGCGTCGTGTTGATCAGGTCGTTGATCGATGGCGCCGTGTTCTCCATGCAGCATTCCCAGATCAGGCTGCCCGCCAGCGTGAACGCGCCCGATTCCCAGAAGTTGTACCCGTTGGAGCGCGCGGCGCCGAAGTACAGGCTGCCGTGGTAGGGGTGCGAGAACTGGTTCGTGTTGAAGTCGTCGCGGTCGTAGACGAAACCGGTGTGCCAGTTCTCGCTGACCGTGTGCCAGGAGATCCGCGCGAAGCCCTCGTCGGTGACGTAGCGGTTGTAGGCCCACGGGAGGAACTCGACGAGCGCGACCTCTCCGGCCGCCAGCCAGAAACGCTTGGGCTGCTTGTCGAGTCCCAGAGTCAGCTGCTGCGGCGGCTTCTCGGCAGGGGGCTTCGGAGGCTCCGGCGCGGCGGCCTGGGCACGAAGGAAGGGAGCCCGGAGGAGGCACAGAGCCAGGAAAACACCCCGGCACAAGGCGGTCGGAAGGCGTCGAGGCGGCATGTCGAGAAACGGAGCAAGACCGGTGCCCGAAAGCGGCGAGATCAGCCCCGGAGGAGCTTCAGGAGGGCGCGCTCCTCGGCCGAGAGCCGGTTCCGATGCGCGAGTCGCGAGAGGTCCACGGCTCCGCGGCGCGTGCTCAGGCGGCCCCGCTCGAAGGTTCGGAGCACCACCGGGCAGACGTAGGAGGCGCGGCAGACGGCGGGCGTGTTGCCGAGCGCGGCCGCGACCTCGCGGAGCTCCTCCCGGACGGCGCGCTTGCGTTGCGATTCCGCCGCGGACGAGTCCTCCGCCCGTCGGGAGAGCCGAACGGCGCACAGGAGCGTTCCGGCCCACGTCCGGAAGTCCTTCGCGGTGAATTTGCGGCCCGTGATCTCGCGCAGGAACGCATTGATGTCGCGGCGCCGCACGTTCACGAGCTTGCCGTCCTCGGCGTGGTACTGGAAGACCTCGCGCGAGGGAATCCGCAGAAGGCCGCGCACCACGGAGGCGACCTGGCGGTCCACGAGCTCGTGGCGTTGCCGCTTCCCGCCCTTGCCCGGGAAGTCGAAGACGACGCGATCGCCGTGCACCGTGACGTGGCGAGGGCGGAGCGTCGCGAGCCCGTAGGTGTCGTTCTCCCGCGCGTAGACCGCGCTCCCCGGGCGCAGGAAGCTGACGGACAGGATCCGAACGATCGCGCAGAGGACGCGTTCGCGCGAGAGGTCCGTCCCGGAGAGCCCGCGGCGGACCGCGGCGCGCAGCGCGGGCAGCGCCTGGATGAAGGCGATCAGCCGCTCGCGCTTCTCGCGTTCGCGCGCCCTGACCCGGGCCGGATGGTAGACGTACTGCCAGCGACCCGCACGGTCCCGGCCGACCGCCTGCAGCGCGCTCGCCGCGGAGGCCGCGATCGCGACCTCGGTCCACGCGGGAGGGATCGCGAGCGAGCGGATCCGGGTCCGGTCGGCGAAGCTCGGTCTCCTCCCGTCGGCCGTGGCGTAGGTGAAGTGCTTCGCCGCGCCCCGGCGTCGGAACCCCGTGGCCTGGAGGCGCTGGACTTTCCTCCCGCCCGCTCCACCGGCGACCGGCCGAGCCGGCGGGGCGGCATGGGCCTGCGCGTGCGACTTTCGCATCGCCGAAGCAGAGAGCAATTCGGATGCCGGGTCAGGCGAGCAGCGGCGCGACGCTCTCCTCGAAGACGCGGGTATGAAGGTCGATGTCCTCTTCCGTGGTCTGCGGGCAGACGAGCGCCATGTTGTGGAAGGGCGTCAGAAGGATGCCGCGGTTGAGGGCCGCGAGGTGCATGTAGCGATCGAGCTCGGCGTCCACCGCGGAGGCCGCCTCCGCCCCGTTCCTCGGCGGCCTCTCGGAGAACCAGTACTCGGCGCGGCAGCCGAGGCTCGTCACGTGCCAGGGCAGGCGCCGCGCCGCGAGGAGGCCCTCGACGCCCTCGGCGAATCGCCGCGCGAGCGGGATGGTCCGCGAATAGGCGGCCTCCGTCAGGACCTCCGAGAGGGTCGCGCGCATCGCCGCGAGCGAGAGCGCGTTTCCGGCGAGCGTGCCTCCGATGCCGCCCGTGTCCGACTCCTCGAGGCGGATGGATCCGCGGACGCGCTCCGCGAGCTCCGCCGACAGCCCGTAGACGGCGGCCGGAACGCCGCCCGCGATCGGCTTGCCGAGCGTCAGCACGTCCGGCTGGAGTCCGTGCGCGCGCGTGTAGCCGCCCGGGCCCGCGCAGATCGTGTGGGTCTCGTCCAGGATCAGGAGAGTCCCCGTGCGCCGCGTCGCCTCCCGCAAGGCCGCGTGAAAGCCGGGAGCCGGGTGCACGATGCCGATGTTCGTCATCGCCGGCTCGGCCAGCACGCACGCGACGTCGCGCGGCGCGAGCGCCGCCTCGAGCGCATCGACGTCGTTGAACTCGACCACGCGCGTCGTGACCGCCGGGTCGACCGGAGGGCCGAGGTTGCCGCTCCGGGGTCCCGCCTTCCCGTCCCGCAGCGTGATGAACGTCTCGTCGACCGAGCCGTGGTAGCACCAGTCGAAGACGAGGATCCTGGGACGCCCGGTCACGTGCCGCGCGAGGCGGATCGCGAAGCGGTTCGCGTCGGTGGCCGTCAGCGCCATCTGCCAGCAGGGCAGGCCGAAGCGGCGCGCGAGCTCCTCGCCGACCCAGACCGCGTCCTCCGTCGGCAGCATGAACGTGACGCCGCGGCGCGCCCGCGCGACGACGGCCTCGACCGTGGCGGCCGGCGCGTGTCCCGTCATCGCGCCCGTGTCGCCGAGGCAGAGGTCCAGATAGCGGTGGCCGTCGACGTCGATGAAGTGCGCGCCCGAGCCCTCCTCAACGAAGATCGGGAAGTCGCCCGGCGAGCGGATCATCCAGTTCATCGGCACGCCGTCGAGGAGGCTTCCGCGGGCGCGCTCGAAGAGCTCGCGGGAACGCGGGTGCGCGGCCCGGAACCGCTCCCGCTCCTGCTCGAGGAGACTCCGCAGCCGGACCCGATCGACCGTCACGCGCGGCGAGTATACAAATCGTCCCGGGACCTCGTGCCAGAATGCGGGCCCGGAGGGTGCGGTCTGAAGATCTCAGATCTGACGCGGAGTCGCACCGCCGACGGCGGCGCGCGAGTGAGCGCGAGGGTGCGCTGGGAAGACGCGGATCGACCGCCGCTCGACCTGTTCCTCGAAGCGCGGGGCGCAAGCGCGGCGGAGCTCTCGCCGGAGCCCGAGGCCTTTCTCACGGCGTGCTTCCTGCCCGCGATGCGGGACGGCGAGCGGCGCGTCGAGGTCGAGGGCGCCGTCTGCGCGAAGCTCGTCGAAGGGCTCGGCCACGCCGCCGCGCTCCTGCGGCCGGCGCACGCAGCGGGATCCGAGGCGCCCGCGATCGAGCCGACGCGCGGCCTCCGCGCGCTCTCGCCGCGACGCCCCGCACGGGCGGCGATGTTCTTCTCGGGCGGCATCGACACGCTCGAGATGCTCCGGCGAAACAGGCGGGACCATCGTCCCGGGGATCCGGAGTCCTTCGCCGAGGCGATCTGGCTGTTCGGCCATCTGTGTCCGACCGATGCGCGGACTCTCGGATGGGATCGCGCGGCGCTCGATGCCGTGGCTCCGGTGATTGCGCGCGAGGGGCTCGAGCTGACCACGGTGCGCACGAACATCTGGGAGCTCGCGCCGGACATCCCGTTCCTGGGCGACGAGAGCCTGTCGTCGGCGCTCGCCTCCGTTCCCCACACCCTGGGCTCCCGCGTGGACTCCGTCGCGGTCGCGTCGGGTCGCGATGCCAGGCGCGAGCGCCTCCGGGGAAGCTGCCCGATGCTGGACCCGCTCTACAGCACCGGGGCCGTCGAGATCCGCCACGAGCCGAATCCGCTGACGCGGTTCGAGCGTGTCCAGACGATCGCGCAGAGCCCGGAGCTCCTCGAGAACCTCGTCGTGTGCCTCGCGTTTCCGACGGCGCCGGAGCTCAATTGCGGCGAGTGCGAGAAGTGCCTGCGAACGATGACCGCCCTCCTCGCGATCGGGAGGCTCGAAGGCGCGCGCCGCTTTCCGGCTCGCGGCGTGACGCCGGAGCTGCTCCGCGCGGCCCCACTCGACGCGCCCACCGCGGTCTACTGGGACGATTTCCTCCCTCTGCTGGCGGAGCGGGGGCGGGCCGACCTCCTCGACGCGATCGCGGAGAGCCGGGAGCGCGCGCGCCGCGAGGCCCATTGGAGCGCCGACGAGGGTTTCCGGGGCACGCTCCGGCGGCTCGACCGCCGCTACCTCGGCGGCCGCCTGCTGCGGATGCGCCGGAGGCTCGCTGGCCGCGGCGCGCCCTTCCGCCCGACTCCCCTCGCCGGGGCTTAGGTGGTTCTTCACCCGTCGTTACCCGGGTCGAAGGCTTCCACCCACGGCACTTTTTTTGCAGGACCCCTGGCATGCGCACCGCAACAGTCGAATCCGCCAGTCTCCGCGCGTCCGCGTCCCCGGTCGCCGATCACGCCAATACCGGGATCTACCTCCGAGGAAAGACGTTCTGGATTCGCTATCACGGCCCCCGCCGCAACGGCACCTGGGGGCAGATCTGCGAGTCCGCCAGGACGAGCGATCCCGATGAGGCGCGCCGGCTTCGCGAGCGTCGGCTCCACGAGGTGTCCGATCACCGCGAGGGCATCCACCTCTTCCGCGGGCCCTACCAGGCCCGCTCGGCCTTCAGCCTCAAGTCGTAGACTGAGGGCCTCGTGACGGCCCCGGAAGACGACCGAGAGGCGGATCCTGCTTCGACGCGGGCCGTGGCGGGTCTGACCGACCCGCGCGTCGTCGCGCTCGAGCGGTACGCGATCCGCATGCGGGAGAACGGCGTGACCCGCGCCGCGTGGCGACTCGAGGTCGAAAGCGCGGAGGGGCCGGGCGCGATCGTCCTCGTCGACGCCGAGGGCGGCCAGACGCACTACCGTGGCGAGGGCGTCTTTCTCGGTTGGCCGCGCGAGCGACTCGAGGCGACCTACCGCGACCTGCGGCCGGTCGATGCCTCCCCGAAGTTCGAGCTCAATCAGCTGGGATAGCGACCTTCGGTCCCCGAGAAAAGAAGTCCGCTCCCCCGACTGGGATTGGGGGAGCGGAAAGGCGGGAAATCGGGAAGCCGGGGGGCCTACTGCAGGAGCCGCTGGAAGCCCTTCATGTCCTTGGACGTCTCGAAGAGGAGCTCGCCGGTAGCGACGGAGACGACCGAGTAGCGCGGGGCCGGGCCGGGCGTGTCGTTCCACGCCTCGATCTCCATGCCCAGCCGCTGTCCGTCGCTCGAGTAGCCGGCGAGCGAGGCCATGCAGTGCGCGAGCGAACGGTCCCGTAGCGGACGGCCGTCGGAGAGGAACGCGATCTCGCGCGCCGGCTCGTCTCTCTCGAGCGAGGTGATGACCGGGACGAGGAGAGACGGCCCCACGACCTCGACCCACGCGACCGCCTTCCCGTCGGGAGCGATCCGGAGCGAGCCTGGCACGGGCAGAATCGGGACCGCGGCCTTGCGCACCGCGACGTCGCGCGCGTTGCCGACGCGCGTCTCGACGATGAGCTGCAGCGCGCCGAGCTTGCCCTCGATGCGGACCGTGCGCTCGCGCACGGGGCCGGCGATTCGGGACTCCTGCGGGAACGTCGCCGTCCCGTTGCCCATCATGGCGCGCAGGATCACGCCGCGGGAGACGAGCCGCCGACCCTCGGTGCCGACCGCGAGCGTCTGGACTCGAGCGCCCGCGGCTCTCGCGCGCTCCTGGAGCCGGTCGATCTCGCCGGCCCTTCCGAGGGCGAGGAGGTAGCGCCCCACCGCGAGCGAGGCGGCGCCGGCCCGCTCGGCGGCGGAGCGCAGGACGGCCGGGTCCTCCGCGGTCTCGGCCAGGGTGAGCCACGCCGCGGACTCCTGCGTCAGGGTCGTCAGGCTGAGGTTGGCCGGGTGCTCCGGGTACTGCGCACGCAAGAGCCCGGCGGTCGCGCGCTCCCGCTGGCGGGCGCACTCCGGGCTCGTGTCCTTTCCGAGCAGCTCGAGCGCGCGCTGGAACGCGGAGCCGCCGTAGAAGACGCGGGCGCCCGACGCGCCGGTCTTCTCGACGAACTGCGGGCCGAGCTCGGGCGGGAAGTGGCCTCCCCCTCCCGAGGCCGCGAGGGTTTCGGCGGTCTCGCCGAGGAGCAGCTCGACCTCCGGATCGGGGGTCTTCGCCCCGCGCAGCCGGTCGGATGCTCGCAGAAGCAGCGCGGCGGCGAGACGGCGCTGGGCGTCGGTCTTCGCCAGGGTGCGTCCGACCGTCACGAGCTCGCGGGTCGCGCCGGCGTCGGGCCCGAAGACGACGACCACGTCCCGCGCGATCCAGCCGCCGTTGACGTGGAGGTAGGTCGGGCGCGCCTCCACGAGCGTCAGGCGCGTGCCCTGCGTGAGTCGGCCCACGACGCGGCCATTCGGCGACGGCTTCTCGCGCAGGAGGGCCTCGCGCGGAGAGGTGAAGACGTCCGAGCCGGGCGGTTCGGCGCCCTCCTCGCCGAGCGCGACGGAGCAGGCGATCGCGAATCCCAGGGACATCAGGAGGGCGAGCGCGAAGCGGGGGATCATGGTCCGGGCGAGCTCCTTCATGGCGTTCTCCTTCACGGTCGGAAGTCGGTAGTCGCTAGTCGGAAGTTCACTGCGTTTGCGTCGAGGATTCCTTCTTGCTCTTTCCGCGCGCGGCCAACTTGGCCGCCGTGGAGGACGCGGGCGGCTCCGCGAGCGCGGGCTGGCCGTTGGCGACGCGCTTGAAGATCTCGCCCGTGAGCGACTCACCGCCGATCGACGGCGTCAGGATCACCTGGACGCGGTCGGAGAGGCGGTCGGCGAAGGTCTTGGGGATCAGGAGCGGATTGGCCGTGACCAGCCGGGCCTCGCGCTCGAGGCCCTCGAACTCGGCGAGAGAGCTCGTGCGCGTCGCGTAGGCCTCGGCGTCGGCCATCGTGCGGCGGCGTTCGGCCTCGGCCTCGGTCTGGATCCGAGTCGCCTCCGCGGCCCCGATCGCCTGGATCTTGGCGGCATCGGCCGCGGCGTGCGCGCGCTCCACGATCGACTGCCGCTCGGCCTCCGCCTCGAGCCTCTTCTGCTCGATCTGCTTCTCCTTGAGAGAGAGGACGTGCTTCATGGCGTCGGCCTCGGAGCGCGCCTCGATCACCTTCTGCTCGGCCGCGGCCTCGGCCTCCTCGATCTGCTTGGCCTTCTGCGCCTCGGCAGTCAGCCGGGTCTCCTCGATCTCCTTGGCCTTCTTCTTCAGGGTGACGTCGAGGCGCTCGGTGGACTGGAGCTCGTCGACCATGGCGAGGCGCCCTCTCTCGAACTCCGGCGGCAGAATCAGATCCCCGACCAGGACCTCCTTCAGCAGGATGCCGCTCTCCGCGAGACGCTCGCGCGCCTGGGCCGCCGCGACGGCGGAGAGCTCCTCGCGTTGCTCGGCGACGAGCCGCGAGACCTCGTATCGAGGCGCGGCGTTCCGGAACGAGGCGAAGAGGATCGGCGCGACGAGCTCCTCGCCGGGGCTCGGCGGGAGGGCGGACCAGGTCGCGAGCAGGGTCTTGCGGCTGATCGACCAGCGCGCCTGCACGGAGAGGTGAGCGATGACTCCCTCCTTCGTGGCCACGTTGAACTGTCCCGCCTCGCCGGAGAGGAGCTGGTCCGAGATGCGGACGGGGTGGATCTGGTAGAGCACGGATGGCCGCAGGTACGTGCCCGGATCCAGGATCTCGACTGATCCGGAGAAGCGGTTGACGCACACGCCGACCCAGCCTGGCGCCACTCCACGGAGGCTCCGCTCGACGCCGCGCCAGAGCAGGAACGCGCCCAGCACGAGCAAGGCGAGCAGAGAGAGCCGGCGCAGCGGCCGCCACGGGATCCGCTTGCGGAAGCCGATGCCGAGCCCGGGCAGCTTCGCGTGCAGCGCGCGCCACCACGCCGGCTCCGGTTCGGGCTCGGGAGGTTGCAGCGGCTCGGGGTCCGACTCGAAGGGTTCGTTGAGATTCAGACTTCCCATACCCGTCGTCATGGCGTCCTCGCTTTCTGCTCGGGGCCGCCGTCTCGGGCGGCTCACGGCCGTCTCCCACTTCAAGCGGCGTGCCCGGAAAAGCGCCCGGTTTCGAGTGGTTTGTGCTCCGATTTGGAGCTTTAGGTTCCAAATCGGAGATTCTGGTTTGCGGGCCGGGCCTTCCGCGCTTATGCTTGGGGCGCCATGGGGGTCTCGGAGGCGGCGGAGCGTCTCAGGCACGATCTTGCCAAGGCGATCCGCTTCTCGGCGCCGGAGGTTCCGGAGACGGAGACCGAGGCGCTCCGCGCGCGGCTCCACGCCGACGTCGCGACGACCCGGCGCGACGCCTCGAGCAGCCAGTCGGCGGCGGAGGTCTTCGACGCCTGGCGGCGGGAGGAGGGCCGGCACTTCCGCGGCGCCCTCGCCAGCCGGGTCGACGACATCGCCGGCGCGATCGAGGAGATCCGCGGGCTGACCGATCGGCTGTCGTCGCTCGCTCGGCCGGAGCTCGAGAGGCTCGACGCGCTGACCCGGCGGGTCGCGTCGGAATGCCGGACGCTCGCGGGCGAGGCGCGACGGGACTCGCGCCGATGAGCCCTCGAATGGCGCCGGCGCCGGCTTCTTCACGAGCCCGCGGGCGTGCACGCGTGCTGGTGATCGACGACCAGCCGAGGACGGCGGAGGTTCTCGCGAGGCTGGCGCCGGAGTTCGAGATCCTGAAGACGCGACCCCGAACTCCCTCGAGCGGCGAGGCCCGGGCGCACGCGCGGTCGTGGCGGGAGGCCGCACCGTTCCTCGAGGGCCGCCGGCCTCCCGACGTCGTGGTCCTCGACCTGCGCTTCGACGTGCCGGACGAGGACCTGCTTCCCGACGAGCGGCCGCTCGGCGAATCTCCCGCGGCGCGGCGGCTGCGGCGGGAGCGCCGGGACCGCCAGGGCCTCTTCATCCTCGAGCGCCTGCGCCGGCGACGGCCGGAGGTCGCGGTCCTGCTGACGACCGCCTACGAGGAGATCCCGTTCGAGCAGGAGGCGCTGGAGCTCAAGGCGGACGCGTTCACGTATGCCCCCGCCGGGGAGGAGTCGGGCTCGGGCCAGCTCCTCGTCGCCCGTCTGCGGAGGATCCTAGAGGAGCGCTCCGCGCCGCAGCGAACCGGCCGTTTCTTCTGGGGCGCGAGCGCCGCGATGCGGGAGCTCCGCCGGAAGGTTTCCGCCCTCGCGCCGACCCCGATGCCGCTGCTCGTCACGGGCCCGACGGGGACGGGCAAGAGCCTGCTCGTCCGGGACGTGATCCATCCGCTCTCGGGCCGCCCCGGCGCCCTCGTCCCGTTCGACTGCGCGACGGTCCCCGAGGGACTGCTCCAGGCGGCGCTCTTCGGCGCGCTGCGCGGCTCCTTCACGGGCGCCGTCGCGGACCGGCCCGGCGTCTTCGAGTCGGCCGCGGACGGCACGCTGTTCCTGGACGAGATCGAGAACCTGGCGCCCGACGCCCAGAAGATGCTGCTGACCGCGTTGAACGACGGAACGATCCGCCGGCTCGGCAGCGCCTCCGAGACGCCGCACACGGCGCGGGTGGTCGCCGCCTCCAACGCCCTTCTGGCGCGCCGCGCGGCGGAGGGG
>DASXPB010000054.1:0-101900 GCA_036493875.1 Thermoanaerobaculia bacterium | reverse complement strand
AGCAGGGCCTGCATCGACCGTCCGGCCGCGTAGGCGACCGCCACTCCCAGCGCGACGCCGACCGCGCAGAGGACGACGCCCTGGCGCAGAACCAGGCTCAGGATGTCGCGCGGCTGCGCTCCCATCGCGACCCGCACCCCGATCTCCCGCAGCCGCTGCGAAACCGTGAAGGCGAGCAGGCCGTGGATGCCGATGGCGGCGAGGAGGAAGGCGATCCCGGCGAATGCTCCCAACACCCACGCCTGGACTCGCCGAGGCGCCGTCTCCGCCCGGACGATGTCCGAGAGCGCACGCACGTCGGAGACGGGGATCTCCGGATCGGCTCGAGACACGATTTCGCGAATCGAGCGCACCATCCGACCCGGCGGCTCCGAGGTTCGGAGGACGAGGTCCTTGGGAACGTAGCCGATGATCTCGCCGTCGTCCGCCTGCTGATACGAGAGGTAGACCTGGGGCTCGCTCGATCTCTCGAACCCGCGTACTTTGATGTCGCCCACGACTCCGACCACGGTGCGGTCGTGGAAGCCGAACTGGAACCGGCGGCCGAGCGGGTTCTGCCCGACCCAGTGCCGCCGTGCGAACGAGTCGCTCACCACGGCCACGAAGGGCGCCGCATGGGTGTCGGTTTCGGCGACGTCGCGGCCCAGGCGGACCGGAATGCCGAGGGTCTGAAAGAACCCGGGCGTGACGAACCGCAGGCTCGCGGTCGGAGCCAGCGCCGGCACCACCGGCTGCCCCTCGAGCGACACGGTCCAGATCCCCCCGCGCATGACCATCGGCAGCGCGCTGATGTATGCCGCACTCGAGACCCCGGGCATCGCGCGCACGTCGGCGAGCACTCGCCCGTAGAACTGGACGCGTCGCTGAGTCGGCTCGTACTTGGGGAGCGGGAGCGCGGTGTGCAGGGTGAGCACGGACGCGGGCCGGAACCCCGGATCCGTGCCCTGCAGGCGCCACAGCGCCCGCAGCAGCAGGCCGGAGCCGATCAGGAGCGCCACGGAGGCCGCCACCTCCGCGACGACGAGAGCGGACCGCAGCCGCTCCGTCCGCCGATCCGACCCCGCCCGCGCGCCCTCACGCAGACCGCTCGTGCCTGCGACTTCGTTTGTCGGGTTGCAGGCTCGCAGCGCCGGAATCACGCCGAAGCCGACGCCGGTCACTCCCGTCAGCAGCACGGCGAAGACCAGCATCCGCAAGTCCACGGAGGGCACCTCGGCGATGGGCAGCGCGTTGGGCACCAGCCGTGCGATCAACGGGACCACCGCGACCGCCAGGGCGATCCCGAGCGCGCCTCCGCTCGCCGCGAGGATCAGGCTCTCCGTGATCAGCTGGCGGACGAGCCGCTCGCGGCCGGCGCCCATCGCGGTCCGAACCGCCAGCTCGCGGCGGCGCGAGAGCGCCCTCGCCAGGAGGAGGTTCGCGAGGTTCGTACACGCGATCAGGAGGACCGCCACGGCGGCTCCCAGGAGGGCGACGAGCAGGAGCCGGCTCTGAGGCGAGAGCTCGTCGCGGAGCCGGAAGACGGAGACGCCCATCTCCGTGTTCTCCTTGGGGTACGCGCGCTCGAGCTGGGCGCCGATCAGACGCATCTCGGCCCGCGCGTCCTCGATCGACACTCCCTTCCTCAGCCTCGCCAGCACGGTGAAGTACGCGTTCGTGCGATCGTTCGCGTCGTCTTCGCTCAGCCGCATCGGCGTCCAGATTTCCGTGTCCCGGCTCGGAAACTGGAAACGGCGGGGCATGACACCGATGAGCGTGAACGGCTCTCCGTCCAGCAGCACCTTCCTCCCGACGACGGACGGGTCGCCGCCGAAGCGCTCCTTCCACACCCTCTCGCTCACGAGGACCGTCCCCGCGGCTCCTCGGAGGTGATCCTCCGCGGTGAAGAGACGGCCGAGAAGGGGTCGTGCGCCGAGCAGCGGGAGCAAGTCGGCGTCGACGCCGATCCCCTCGAGATGCTGGGGCTCGCTGCCGCCGACCAGATTGGCGGAAACCGGGTGGGACGCTCCCATGGCCTCGAAGGACGCGCTCGCGCGTTTCCAGTCCAGGTAGTTCGGCAGCGACGGCTCGACTCTGGATTGCCCGGTCCGTCCCGGATCGCCCCAGAGGTGGACCAGCCGTTCCGAGTCCGTGAACGGGAGCGGCCGGATGAGCACGTGGTCGGTGATCGAGAACGCCGCCGTGACCGCGCCCACACCCAGCGCGGTGATGACGACCGCGGTCGCGGTGAAGCCCGGAGATCGTCCGAACGTGCGCCGGGCATAACGGAGGTCCTGGCGCAGGATGTCCCCGTGCGCGCGAAGGGCGTTCGGAACGACGTCGGCGACCGCGCCGAGCGCGAGCGCCAGCCGTCCCGGCACTCCCGGCGCGTCCCACCGCCGCGCGAAGATCGCCTCCATCTCCGGGCCGTATTCCGCGCGGAACGAGGCCGGGAAGAGGCGGAGCAGGGCCCGGTAGAAGAACATCAGGCGTTCCGCGGCACGAACCCGCTCGCGCGCGCGAGCCGCACGAGGTCGGTCAGCCGCCGCGTCTCCGCGCGCGCGACGGCCTCGCCGAACGGCGTGATCCGGTAGTAGCGCCGCCGCTCGTCGTCCTCCTCCGGCGCGGGACGCTCCTGCGTCTCGACCAGCATCCCCTGCTCCAGCATGCGCTGGATCGAGCGATAGAGCGTGCCGGCCGAGAGGCGGACCTGCCCCTGAGTGCGTCGCTCGACGTCCTGGATGATCGCGTAGCCGTGGCGATCCTCCTCGGCGAGGGCCATCAGGATGTGGAAGGTGGCCGGGGGAAGCGGCAGCAGCTCGTCGGCGCGGGGGTTTTCGTCGTTCATCGGCATGGGCGCCACTATATCCATGCTGGCTATATTGTCAATGGAGTGAGGCGCTGCAAACTCTGGGCACCGCGCCGCGTACTCATCGGACAAACCCCGTCCGTGGACAGACCAACCGCCCGGGTCAGGGTTCGGGGGCGGGAGTTCGAGAGGCCGTGGTTGAGTGCGAGTCCCATGAACCGCCCCGGCGAGTCGAAGCCGCGCCTCCAGCCGGCGAGCGCCGCCGCTCTGTGCCTGGCCCTCGGCCTCGCCGCCCTCTCGGCATCCGGTCATCCCGGCGAGGGAGGCAAGACGGCGGCTTCCTCGGACGCCCTCGCGGCCGAGATCGCACGCTGGTCGAGCTACCTCGCGACGCACCAGGCGCCCAAGGGAGATGAATTTTGGCCGCAGATCCAGGCCGCGACGATGCCGGTTCTCACGGCCGCGGAGAAGGCCCTCGCCGACGGCCGGCGCTTGCTCGCCCTCCAGCGTCTCGCGGCCGTCCAGACGAATCTCGCGGCGACCGTGTACGTCTCCGAGCACACTGGTCCCGAGAGCCGGGACGAAGCCGCATTCGTGGCGGAGTGGGAGCGCCTGGGCCGCGAGCTCCGGGCCGATCTCGGAGCCACGGCGCCCGGCGCGTTCGAGCGGGTCCGCCCTGCGGCGGTGCGCGCGATGGCCGAGACGGCGACGCCGCAGATCCGCGGCTTCTACGACGCAGGCCTCGAGATGGGCAAGAGCATCGAGCCCGGCGAGGGCCTCTTCTATCTGGGCAGCGCGCGCGCGCAGCGCGAGTTCGCGGCCTTCTGCCGAACGCTGGACCTGCCGGCCGCAGGCGCCGCGCCGGGGCTGCGGCCCCTGGCTCACGAGCTGAACGATCTCGAGACGAAGCTGCTCGCCGCGTACCGGCCCCCGGCGTCCATCGACCGGCACGCCGAGTTCATCGCGGCCAACGCCACGCTCAACGAGGCGCGCCAACTCGACGCGGCGGGTCTGCGTTATGGGGCGCTCCTCCGCTATCTCGAGGCGGAGTTCCGAAGCGCGCCGCTTCTCCCCGCCCCGGCGGCCGATCCGGCGCCGCTCGCGGAGCGTCTCGCGGCGCTCGAGAGGCGGCTCACGTCGGGAGACACGGACCAATCGATCGGACGCCTCTTCCTCGAGCGGGCGCAGTCGGACCTCATCGCGAAGCCGTCGCTTGCCGAGGCCATCGTCTCAAACGTCCTCCCCCGCTACTTCGCCGCACTCGCGCCGGCCTCCCCGCGCCCCGTCCCGCCCGCGCCCGCGGTCACCGTCACCCTGGTGCGTTGGCCCTACACCTGAAACATCTCCGACCCGGCAAGTTTGCTGGCCCAGAGCGTGGTGGCCGAGTTCGGAGGCAGGGCCCGCTTCGTCTCCGAGAACTACGGCGACTCGAAGCTCGCGAAGCGCTTCGGAGTGACGCACTACCCCGCGATCTTCGTGGACGACGTCCTCGTGGCGACGCCGAGCGACTTCGGCTTCTACGGCAAGGGCGAGGCGCAGGAGGGAGGCCGGTACTCGCCGCTCAAGAGCGCCGCGTCTCACGAACGGTTCCGCGCGGACCTCTCGAGGATGATCGAGCTCCTCCTGGCGGGCCGCAAGGACGACGCGCGCGCCGTCGCGGCGCCCACGGCCGAGGGCGGCGTGGCTGCGCTGCCCGACTTCACGGCCACGGACCTCGACGGCCGGAGGCTCTCGCGTGAGGACCTCAGCGGCCGCGTGGTGCTCGTCGAGCTCTGGGCGGTCTGGTGCCCGCCGTGCCGCAGCACGCTCCACTGGGTCGGCGATCTGAAGAAGCGCTACGGCGACAAGCTCGCGGTCGTCGCGATCGCGGTCGAGTCCGACGCCGCGAAGGTCCGGAAGCTGACCGGCGAGCTGAACCTGCCGCTGACCTGGGTGCTGGGAACGCCCGAGCTCGTCCGCTCCTTCGGCGACGTCGGCGCCGTGCCGACACTCCTCCTGTTCGACCGGACGGGACGCTCGGCGGCCTCGTTCTACGGCGCGCCCCCGACGCTCCACGCCGAGGCCGAGTCGAAGCTCGCGCCGCTGTTCGAGTAGGAGGACCTCTGAGACTCGCCTCCGCCTCAGCTCTCTGCGTCCTCGCGGCGTCGAGCCCGTTCCTGCTCGCTGAGCTCCCGCCCGAGCGGATGTACCGGACGGTGGACGTCGCCCGCGGGATCCTCGCGTTCGTCTCCCCCGAGACGAACGGTCCGATCCCGAGCGGGAACGTGGTCGCGATCGTGGGCGGCGACGGCGTGCTCGTGGTGGACTCCGGCCGCTTCCCCGCGCTCGCGACCCGCATGATCGGGGAGATCCGCAAGCGAACCGACAAGCCCGTCCGCTACCTCGTCCACACGCACTGGCACGCCGATCACATCGCCGCCGACTCCGCGTTCCAGGCCGCGTTCCCCGGGATGACGTTCGTGTCGACCGACTTCACGCGGACGAAGATGCTCGAGAAGCAGGCCGACTACCTGCGGGACGTCGCGAAGAACGACGCCGGCTACGTGCGGCAGCTGCGGGAGGCTCTCGACAACGAGAAGGCGCTCCCCGAGGACAACCGCCGCTACCTGGAGCAGGAGGTGGCGGACCTCGAGCTCGAGGCGCGCGAGCTCGACGGCGCGCGCCTCGTTCCGCCCGGCCTGACCTTCGCAAACGCGCTGACCGTGCACCTCGGCGACCGCGAGGTCCGGATCGCGTTCCTGGGCAAGGGCAACACCGAGGGCGACACGGTCGTCTCCGTCCCGGACGCGAGGGTCGTCGTCACGGGGGACCTGCTCGTCGCGCCGGTGCCGTATGGATACGGCTGTCATCCGGCGGAGTGGATCGCGACGCTCCGGCGCCTGATGGCCGAGAACGCGGACGCGGCCGCGATCGTCCCCGGCCACGGCCCCGTGATGCGCGACTGGGACTACGCGCGGAGAGTCATCGCCGTGCTGGAGTCGATCCGCGAGCAGGTCGCCGCGGCCGTCCGGGACGGCGCGAGCCTCGAGGACACGCGAAAGCGCGTCCACCTCGACCCGTTCCAGGAGCAGTTCGCGGGCGCCGACTTCGGACGCGGCAAGGCGTTCCGGGACTTCTTCGTCGCGTCCGCCGTCGAGCGGGCCTACCAGGAGGCGAAGGGAGTCATCGCGCCGGAGTGAATCGCGGCGGCGCCAGCGACCCCGGACAGGGCGGCGACACGAACGGCCCCACGTCGTAGGTGGGCGGCAGGAACCTGTGCTTCTGCGAGAAATCGAGCGCCTCGGCGAGGTTGTTGGCCTGCGCGTCGCGCACCGACAACGCGGGCAGGCCCCAGCGCCACTCGATCATCCGGAGGATCGACGTGTGATCGTAGACCCCGTCGGCGACGACGCCGCGGGGCGCGAACGGCGAGACGATCAGGCACGGAACGCGGAAGCCGCGCAGCGCGAAGGCGGGATCGACGTCGGGCGCCTCGGCCGGGGGCACGTGCTCGAAGAACCCGCCCCACTCGTCGAAGGCGATGACCAGAACCGTGCGCTTCCAGTCCTTGCCGCGGACGACCGCCTCGTAGGTCTGGTTCAGCCACGCCTCGCCCGCGCGGATGTCGCCGTGCGGATGGTCGTCCGACGAGGTTCCCTCGTCTTCCCCGGCGAAGGGCGGGTCGACGAACGACACCTCCGGAAGATCGCCCGAGTCGCAGTCCGCGAGGAACTGGTCGTACGGCTTCGAGATGCCGGCGTATTTCGAGCCCCAGAGCGCGAGGAAGGGAAGGTCGCTGAAGTAGTAGTTCCCGCCGAGGCCCGCGTCGGCGAGGCGGTCCCAGATCGTGGGCAGCGCGGACGGGGTGAGCGAGTCGTCGAGACGGTCCGTCACGCCGCAGTGGAGATAGAGGCGGTTGGGGATCGTCGGCGCCATGATCGGCGCGAAGTAGCGGCTGCAGGCGGTCCAGTCGACCGCCGCCCGGCCCAGGAACGGCAGGTCCTCCTGGCGGTAGTAGCCGATCGCGTAGAGGTCGTTGTCGCCGGCGCGCATCCAGCCGTCGCAGGCCCCGTTGTTGTAGGCGACGCGGCCGCCCTCGTAGGAGTGGTCGGGGTCCGGGTGCCCGCAGCCCTGGTAGTCGGGCGCCAGCGTGTAGGTCTCGAACGCGGCGCCCGTGGGGTCCTCGTAGATGATCCCGCCCTGCACGCCGTCGCCCCCCGGCAGCCAGCCCAGGAAGTGATCGAACGAGCGGTTCTCCATCATCGCGACGACGATGTGGCGGATGCCGCTCTTGTCGGGCCGCGGCAGGCCGGGCCGAATCCGCGCGAGCAGCGGTGAGCCGCCGAGCGCCATCGAGCCGAGCGCGGCGGCCGAACCGTACAGAAACTCGCGGCGGGAGACGCGAGACATGGGAGCCCCCTTCCTCTAGCCTATCGCCCGGGCGCTGCAAGCGACATGCCTCCCTTTGGGGCGAAACCTGGAGGCGCCGGCCGCGTACTGAGGATGTAGGATATCTACACCCTTGAGGAGGCGATCGGAATGAAGCCCTCGCGCTGGCCGTGGCCCTGGACCCGCTCGCGCCGCAACCGGGAGCTCGACGAGGAGATTGAGGCCCACCTGCGCCTCGCGGTGCAGGAGCGGATGGCGCGCGGGGAGGGCCGCGAGGAGGCCGAGGCCGCGGCCCGCCGCGAGCTCGGCAACGCCGGCCTCGTCAAGGAGATCACCCGCGAGCAGTGGGGCTGGGGGTCGGTCGAGCGTTTCCTCCAGGACCTGCGGTACGGCGGCCGCCTCCTGCGCCGCGCGCCCGGGTTCGCCGCCGTCGCGATCGCGACGCTCGCCCTGGGGATCGGCGCCAATACGGCGATCCTCTCGATCGTCTGGGGCATCCTGGTCCGGCCGCTCCCCTATGCCGACTCCGGGCGGCTCGTCGTCCTCCTCCACCAGGGGCGCAACCCCGTCTCGCCCCCGAACTTCCTCGAGTGGCAGGCGCGCAGCCGCTCGTTCGAGAGGATGGGCGCGGCCGAGTACTGGACGCCGAATCTCCTCGGCGGCGACTCTCCGACGAAGCTCTGGGCGCTGCGCCTGACGCCGGAGGTCCTGCCGATGCTCGGCGTCCAGCCGATGGTGGGAAGATTCTTCCTTCCCGCCGAAGCGCGCGGAGGCGCGGACCGCGTCGCCGTCATCGGAAACGGCCTCTGGAGGCGGCGGTTCGGGGCCGACCCCGCCGTCGTCGGCAAGTCGATCTCGCTCGACGGCGAGCCCTACACGGTCGTCGGCGTGATGCCGCCCGGCTTCCGCTTCGCGCCCTTCTGGGCCACCCAGGCGGAGCTCTGGGCTCCGCTCGACCTCGCGCCCCGCTCGACGCGGCGCGATGCCTCGAGCCTGCGCGTGTTCGCGCGGCTCGGGAAGGGCGTCTCGCTCGCGGCCGCGCGGCAGGAGGTCGGCGCGATTACCGGGGCGCTCGAGCGCGAGTTCCCGGGCACGAACCGCGAGGTGCGCGTCGTCCCGCTCCAGGAGAAGGTCGTGGGCGACGTCCGGCCGATCCTGCTCGTGCTGGTCGGCGCGGTGGCGCTCGTGCTCCTGCTCGCCTGCGCGAACGTGGCGAACATGCTGCTCGCCCGCTCGTCGGCGCGGCGCCGGGAGATGGCGCTGCGCGCCGCGATCGGCGCCAGCCGCGGGCGCACGCTGCGGCAGCTCCTGACCGAGTCGCTCGTCCTCGCGGCCGCCGGCGGCGCCGCGGGAGTCGGGCTCGGGATCGCGGGCCTCCGCCTGCTCGTCGCGCTCGCCCCGCCCGAGACGCCGCGTCTCGAGGACGTGAGGCTCGACCCGGCGATCCTTCTCGTGACGCTGTCGGCGTCGGTCCTGACGGGCCTCGTGTTCGGCCTCGCCCCCGCCCTGCAGGGCGCGGCGACCCGGCTCCAGGATTCGCTCAAGGAGGGCGGCAGCGCCGGCGCCGGGCGGGAAACCGGCTGGTTGCGGCGCACGCTGGTCGCCGCCGAGGTCGCGATCGCGCTCGTCCTCCTGGTCGGCGCCGGGCTCATGGTCCGCAGCCTCCTCGCGCTCCAGGCGATCGACCCGGGATTCGATCCGCGCGGGGTCGTCGCGATGGAGGTCTCCGTGGCCGGCACCGCCCAGGACGAGCCGGGCCGGCGCCTGGTCCTCTATCCGCAGATCCTCGAGCGGCTCCGCGCGCTTCCCGGCGTGCGCGCGGCGGGAGCGATCAATCACCTGCCGATCGCCGGCGACATCTGGGGCTTCCCGTACCGAATCGAGGGGCGGCCGGCGCCGCCGCCCGGCGAGTCCCCCGTCGCGACGTTTCGCGCGGTCCTGCCCGGCTACTTCGACGCCATGCGGCTGCCGATCCTGCGGGGACGCGACGTCGCCGCGGCGGACGGCCCGTCCGCGCCCGGAGTGGTGCTGGTCAACGAGTACCTCGCGAGACGCGTGTGGCCCGGCGAGGACCCGATCGGCAAACGCATCGACCTCGACGGCAGCGCGGAGAGCCCCGCGTGGGTCACCGTCATCGGCGTCGTGAAGAACGCCGTCCGCGCGGAGTGGAGTGATCCGCCCGACGACGAG
The DNA here is from genome assembly GCA_036493875.1 of Thermoanaerobaculia bacterium. Classification (GTDB taxonomy): domain Bacteria; phylum Acidobacteriota; class Thermoanaerobaculia; order UBA5066; family Gp7-AA6; genus DAHUXD01. Next base: position 92,554 of record DASXPB010000054.1, on the reverse strand, counting down.
GTCTACCTCTCCGCGCCGCAGCGGCGCGGCCTGATGGAATCCACGCAGACGCAGTCTGCTTACCTCACGTTCGTCGTGCGGACCGATGGGGACGCGGTGGCGCTCGCGCCGTCGCTGCGCGCGGCGGTGGCCGGCATCGACCGCACGCTGCCGGTCTCCGAGGTCCAGACGATGGAGCACGTCGTCTCGCTCGCGAACGCCCGGCCGCGTTTCCAGACCCTGCTCCTCGCGATCTTCGCCGCGGTGGCCGCGGCGCTGGCGGCCGTCGGCATCTACGGCGTGATGAGCTACGTCGTGTCGCGGCGCTCGAGGGAGATCGGCGTGCGGATGGCACTCGGCGCGGGATCGCGGCAGGTCCTTGGGCTGGTCGTCGGCGAGGCGATGGGCGTGGCGGCCGCCGGCGCCGCGGCGGGCCTCGCGGGGGCGTTCCTGCTCACGCGCCTGATGCGCAGCGTGCTCTACGGCGTGGGCCCGGGCGATCCGCCGACCTACGCCGCGGTGGCGGCGCTGCTGCTCTCGATCGCGCTCGCGGCGAGCTACGTGCCGGCGCGCCGGGCGTCGCGCATCGATCCGGTCGAGGCGCTGCGCCGGGACTGAGCGCCAAACCTCCCGCTCGAATCCTCGTAACACGAGGAACGAGACAGGGAGGCCCCATGCGCGTTCGCCCGTTCTCCGCCGCTGTCCTTCTCGCGGGATGCGCCGCCACCGGCTTCGGCCTCCCCCAGCCGCCGCGCCCGGAGCACGAGGTCACCGCGCAGGGCGTCGTCTACGAGGTGCCCGGCATGGACCGGGTGACCGTGAAGAAGAACGTTCCCTACAAGAAGCTCGACGGCCGGGACCTGCGCCTCGATCTCTATTACCCGCCCGATTTCCAGACGGGTACGGGTAGTCCACGGCCCGCGGTGATCTTCGTGAACGGCGTCGGCGGGAGACCGGACGCGAGCCTCAAGGACTGGGGCATCTACCAGTCCTGGGGCCGGCTCGTCGCGGCGTCGGGATGGATCGGCGTGACGTTCGAATCGCGCGGCGGCGGCCCGTCGGTCGACTCGGGGCCCGACATCGCGGACCTCCTGCGCTTCGTGCGCACGGACGGCGCGCGGCTCGGCATCCTGGCCAACCGCGTCGCGGCGTGGATGTGCTCGGCCAACGTGACGTCGGGGCTCAGGGTCGTCATGCAGGACGCCGATTCCGAGCCTCCCCTGCGCGCGGCCGTCGTTTATTACGGCGCCTCCGACCCTACCCGGATCCGGACCGACCTGCCCGTGCTGCTCGTGAAGGCGGGCCGCGACAACCCGGGTCTCAACGCGCGGATCGACGCGCTCGCCGGCCGCGCCGCCGCCGCGAACGCTCCCTGGACCGTCGTCTACGCGCCCAACTCCCATCACGCCTTCGACGGGCTGGACGAGACCGACGAGAGCCGGCGGATCGTCCGCGAGACGCTCGAGTTCTTCCGCGAGTACCTCTCGCCGCCGCAGGCTCCGGCGGCGCCGCCTTCGATCGCACGGCGCGCGCTGTCCCACTGGTTCGCCAACGAGTATCCGGAGGCGGCCGCCGCGTATGCCGAGTACGTGAAGAGCCATCCCGACGACGCGGAGGCCTGGCTGCGCCTCGGGATCTCGCAGGCGCACCTGGCGAAGGCGTCCGATGCCGCCGCGAGCCTCGAGAAGGCGCGCGCGCTCGGCGCCGACGCGCCGCTCGACCTCTCCAACCTGGCCTGCGGATACGCCCTGCTCGGGGATCCCGAGAAGGCGATCGACTACCTCGACCGCTCCGTCTCCGCCGGATACGGCATTCGAAGCCGCATCGCGGCCGACGAGGAGCTCGCGAGCCTGCGGAATCTCGACCGCTTCCAGAAGGTGCTCGCGAAGCTGCCAGATCGCTAGCGGCGACGTCGGCGTTCGTCCCCTGGCGGGGACAGCGCGCGCGACCGAGACGACTCAGGATCGAATGAGGATTCGTGGCGCCGACGGGGGCGAAGGGATAAGCTGATCGCGGTATGTCCTCACATCTCCGGTCCCCGGCGCTCGCACCGCTCGCGGGTAACCTCCGGTCCCCGGCGCTCGCGCTGCTCGCGGGTAATCTCCGGTCCCCGGCGCTCGCGCTGCTCGCGGGAGCGTTCGTGTTCGCCGGCGCATTGCCCGCGCTCGCCGACGAGCAACCTCCCGCTCAGACGCGCGCCACGATCCGCGGCACGGGAAACGACGTCTCGATCGTCTACAAGGGCGTGACCGAGAAGGCTCCGAAGCACCACGTCACCGCCGGCGCGAAGCTCTCCGGCGGACCCGCGTCCTCCCAGCCGGACCTGCTGAGCGAGGCCACGCGGATGGCCGAGCACGGCGCCGACGATCAGTCGCTCATCAACTACTTCCAGACCCACCAGAACGCGCTCCCGGACATCGTCGACAACGACGCGGTGCGCAGGCTGCGCAAGGCCGGAGCCGGTACGGCGGTCGTCACGTATCTCTCGCACCTCTCCGCCGTCGACATCGGCGAGACCGCGGAGGGATCGCCTCAGCAATACGCGTATGCGAACGAGGGGCCGGGTGATTACTCGAGCGAGTATCCGAGCGCCGACATGGGATACCCGTACGGGTCCTATGGCGGCTACGGAGGCAACGGCTCCGGCGGCTTCCATCACGGCCGCCGCTTCGTCGGGAAGAAGGGGCCGGGGTTCGGGTTGGGATTCGGAAAGACCCTCCCGGTGTTCCCGGCGCACCCGATCGTGTCCCCGCGTCCGATGGCGTCGATGGGCGGACACGGCGGCGGCGCGCACGTCGGGACCTTCCGCCGCAATCCCTGAACGACGGTCAGCCGACCGCCTTCTCCGAGACCTCCCACAGCCTCCGCGCGTCCGCGTCGTTGCGCGCGGCCTCCGACGGCGTCGCTTCGCGGCACCGGTCGAAGTAGCGGCCGCTGACCCCCTCGAGCGCGGGATCCGATCCGAGGCGCACGACCGGAGCCGCGCCCTTTTCCGGAGAGGCGAAGAGAATCCGGGCGAAGAGCCGCAGCCACGCCGGCGCGGGGCGCCAGATTCCGGTCGCGATCACGCCGGGATGCACGGCGTTGACGGCGATCCCGGGCTCGCGGCGCGCGAGCTCGCGCGTGAAGAGCACCTGCGCGAGCTTCGTGTTGGCGTAGGCGCGGTAGGCGCCGTAGTCGCGCTCGAGCTCGAGGTTCGCGAAGTCGATGCGGCCCGAGCGGTGGGCCTCGGATGCCACGTTGACGACGCGGGGAGACGGCGCCGTCCGAAGGGCGGGAAGCAGGAGCCGCGTCAGCAGGAACCCGCCGAGAGAGTTCGTCTGCCAGGTCACCTCGTGGCCGTCGGCGGTCAGGCGCCGCGCGCGCTGGGCGGTGCCCGCGTTGTTGACGAGCAGATCGAGCACCGGATGGGCGGCGAGCACGCGAGCCGCCGCCTCTCGCGTCGACGCGAACGAAGCGAGGTCGACCACGACGAGCTCGGCCCGACCGCCCGCGCTTGCGAGCGCGTCGACCACGGCGCGGCCGCGCGCCGCGTCGCGCGCGCCGACCAGGACGAGGTTGCCCGCTCGCGCGAACGCGCGGACGGCCTCGAGTCCGATGCCGCTGGTCGCGCCGGTGACCAGGACCGTCCTGCCGGTCATGCCGGGATCATGTCTCCATCGCGCCGTGTTTGCACGGCGACACCGGCGACGACCCTTGCTACTGCGGGTTCAGGAGGAAGGCTCGCGTCTGTCCGTTCCTGGTGCCGCTTCCGACGATCTGTCCCGCGTCGTTGATCCCGTTCGCCTCCGACAGGACCCAGCCGCTCCCGTGCGGGATGAGCGCGTTGAGGTCCCGCATCCTTCCGCCCACGTAAACGAAGGCGTGGTAGACGAGGAACTCGGGATCGGGCACGGTGGCGCTCCCCACGATCTGCGTCGCGGTCGAGTTGACCGCGTGGGCCTCGCTGTAGTTTCCGCCGGGGAGCAGCCCCAGGTCCTTGAGCGTGGATCCGTTCCACAGGAACGCATGGGCCGAGACGTTGCCCGGAAGGTAGGCCTGCCCGACGATCCTGCCGGAATCATTGATCGCGTATGCGGCGCTGTAGTCGCCGCCGAGCGTTCCGAGGTCCGTCACGACGCCCGCGCTCGTGCGGACGTACGCGTGAAAGGCGCCGTTGGGCAGATACGCGTAGCCCACCACCCTGCCGGCGGAGTTGATGCCGCGCGCGGTCGAGTAGTCGCCGCCGAGCGGGTTGATGTCGTGGATCACGCCGGTGGAGTAGAAGAACGCGTGCTCGTCGCCGGAGGAGGTCATCGAGCTTCCGCAGGCCTGCCCGGTCGCGTTGATGGCGTAGGTCGCGCTGTAGAGCGCACCGAGGTTGCCGACGTCGGCCACCGTGCCGCCCGTCAGGACGTAGCCCTGGTAGGAGTCCTCGTAGTAGTAGCCGCCGACCTGTCCCGAGGCGTTGATCGACCGCGCGGTCGCGGAGGTCCCGGGGAGATTGAGGTCGGTCATCGCTCCGCCGCCGTAGAGAAACGCGTGGCTGCTGCCGCCGGCCGTGGCCGAATCGCCCACGATCTGGCCGGAGGCGTTGATGGCCCAGGCCTCGCTGTAGCCGCCGCCGAGCGAGCCCAGGTCGACGACCGTGTAATGGGGGACGCGCCCGTCGAAGCGGGGCTGCTGGGCGGCCATGGAGAGAGGCAGCAGGAGCGGGAGGACCAGGGACAGGAACGCGAGGGCGCGGGCGTGGCGCGTCTTCATGACCCCTCCTTCGCGCTCAGTGCAGCACCGAACGGGACGCCGGGGGCGTGCGCCTAAGGCGTTCTTAATCGTCCGCGGCCCGTCTATAGAATCCGCGGATGAGCACCGAGAGCGCCCCCGTCCCCGTCCCCAATGACCGCCGCGCCGCCGAGTACCTCGCCAACGAGCGGACCTTCCTCGCCTGGCTCCGGACCAGCATCGCGCTCCTGTCGCTCGGATTCGCGCTCGCGAAGTTCAGCGTCTGGATGCGTGATCTCGGCCTGCAGCTGCACCGGCCGTTTCGGGAGGAGGAGACGTCCGTGCCGATGGGCGAGGCGCTCATGGCCCTCGGCGGAGTTCTGACTCTCCTCGCCGCGTGGCACTACCACGCGATCAATCTCGCCATCGAGGAGGACCGGGTCAAGCCCAACCGCGGGCTCATCGCCGTGATCACGGCGGCGGTGGTGCTGCTGGCGTTCGCGATGGCGCTCGCGCTTCACCTCGCGCGGCCGAACCCCTGAATCCGGGAAGCCCCGGGGCCTAGCCGCGACGGCGGCTCGCGAGCCGCCGCTCCATCACCCGGCGGTCGAAGAGGAGCCCCTCGGGCATCGTCCCGGTGTCCCGTGCCGGCGCGCGGCGCTCCGCCTGCCGCCGGTCGGTCAGGCGGCGGTCGTACGGCGTCACGAGGTAGGGCGAGGTTCCGGGGTCGCTGGAGTCGAGGTCGACCTCGAGGTCGGGACGGGTCCGGGGATCCGACACGTCCTGGACGAGCCAGCGCTCAAGGGCGTCGGTCGGGATGTCGCGGGTCGCGTTGACCGCGGCCGCGATACGACGCGCGTCGGCGTAGCTGCGGCCGCGGACCACGATCGCCCCGGCCGCATCGCGGATGTATCGGCCCTCCGCGGTCCAGGGCTCCGGGGAGTGAAAGGAGTCCAGCTCCTCTTCGGGGAAGGGATCGGTTGGTTCCATGGTGCCGGTCTGCGATCTGATCGCCGGCTGATTCACGGAAATCGATTATCGCACGGCGCGCGCCCGAAAGGACGCGCGCCGGCCGAATTCCTCGCCTAAGACTTCTTCGAGAGACTCGCGAGCGCCTCGAGCACCTCGGCGCTGTGCGTCGCCGGCTTCACTCCCGTGTAGACCTTCACGAGCTTCCCGGACGGATCGATCAGGAACGTGTTCCGCGCGGAGAGCTTCTTTCCCTCGTACTCCATGACGGAGCCGTAGGTCGTCGAGACTTTCGCGTCGGGATCCGAGAGCAGACGGAAGTTCAGGCCCTCCTTGGCACAGAAGCTCTTGTGCGAGTCGGCGGTGTCGACCGAGACGCCGACGACGACCGCGTTCGCCGCCGTGTACTTCGCGAGGTCCTCCTGGAAGTTGTGGGCCTCGAGCGTGCAGCCGCTGGTGAAGTCCTTCGGATAGAAGTAGAGGACGACCCACTTACCGCGGAAGTCCTCGAGCCTCGTCGGCTTGCCCTCGTCGCTCGTGAGGGTGAACGTCGGCGCGGGTGCGCCGACGGACGGCGTGGCCGCCGCGGGCGCATCCGCGGCCGGGAGTGTCGCGGCCGCCACGATCGCGAGGCCGAACACGAAAAGCATGACCCTGAGTCGCATGGGGAATCTCCTCTCATCGGCCCCATCCACCGGGAGGGGCGGAAGGCCATCGAATATCACACCGGCGGGGGAATTCCCCCGCCCTGAGGTTGTTCTGAGGCCGGGTTTTCCCATGCTCCACCTCTCACTCCTCGCCGCGAGTCTCCTGGCCGCCGCCGGGCCCGCCGCACCGGCCGCCCCACCGGCGAGCCCGTCCTCGGACGTGGCGCGGACGGCCCTGCCCTCGGAAAGCGCGCTCCAGGCGCAGATTCCACGGGCCTCCCACGCCGCCCTCGCGGCGAGCCTCGCGGCCTGGCGCCGCGCGGTCGCCTCGGGAGCCGCCCTCCGTGCCGACGTCCTGACCGTCATCGACTACACGCGGCCCTCGACCGAGCCCCGCCTCTTCGTGATCGACGTCCTGCGAAGCCGCGTCCGGTTCGCCGAGCTCGTCGCCCACGGGCGGGACAGCGGAGGAAATGCCGCCAGCCGCTTCTCGAACGCCGGGGGCAGCCACATGAGCAGCCTCGGCGTCTTCCGCGCCGCGGACGTCTACCGCGGCGAGCACGGCCTCTCGCTGCACCTGGACGGGCTCGAGCCGGGATTCAACGACCACGCCCGCGACCGGGCGATCGTGATCCACGGCGCCCGCTACGTCAGCACGGAGATCGCCGCCGTGCTCGGCCGCCTCGGGCGCAGCTGGGGATGCCCCGCCGTGCGGCCGTCCGTCGCGAACCGCCTGATCGACACGATCAAGGACGGTTCGGTCGTCGTGGCCTATTACCCCGACGCCGACTGGCTCGCCCGATCGGCGTTCCTCGCGCGAACGGTCACGGCTTCGGCTCCGCCGGCGGCGGATCCGAGTTGACGACGTTCAGCGCCCGTCCCGTCGTCTCTTCCAGCACCGCCGCGTCCGTCACGTAGAGCGTCGTCCCCACCGCCAGCACTCCCGACAGCTCCTTCACGAAGCCCGGCGGGAGATGGATCCGCTCCGGATCAGCGAGGTCCGCCGCCGGGCCCGCCGGTCCGGGAAGGGGGATCGCCATCCACCGCAACGACGACGGAGAGGATCCGGCCCGCGGCGTCGCCCCGGGCGCCGGCGTCGCGGCCGCGACGAAGGGAGCCGCCGGAGCCTTCCGCACGAAGGCCTCCGTACCGAGCGGGGTCTCCGGGTTCTCGATCGTGATCCTCGCGCGGCCGATCTCCACGCCTCCGCGGAACACGAGGATCCGCCGGCGGCGAGGACTTCCTCGGGAAGCGGGGTTCCCGTCGCGACCGCCACCGGCGAGAGGAACGCCGGGTGCGCGACCTCGTGCGGCGCGGTGCGGTCGCTCGCGATCACGACGGTCATGCCGACGTGGGTGATCCCGAACAGCAGTTGCGCGAACCGGGTCGGCAGGTGCACGCAGCCGTGCGACTCGGGATAGCCGGGGAGGCCGCCGGCGTGCAGCGCGACGCCGTCCCAGGTCAGCCTCTCCGAGTAGGGCATCGGGGCGTCGTTGTAGGTCTTGGAGCGGTGGTCCTTGTCCTTGTTGAGGATCGTGAAGATGCCGGTCGGAGTGAGATGCCCGGGCTTGCCCGTGCTCACGGTCGTGACGCCGACGCGCACGCCGTTGCGGTAGACGTCGGCGCGCTGCTCCGAGAGGCTCACGACGACGACGACCGGGCCGTCGGGCGCAATGCTCGCGTCCCAGACGAAGTGGCCGGGCCGCAGCGTCTCGGGATCGGTTCCCGCGGGGTCCGATTCGCGCGCGCCCCAGAACGGCACGGGGCCGGCGAGCCCGATCGCGGCGACGAGGAGCGCGACGCCGAGGAGCGCCGCGGCGGAGCGCCTTCGCGGCGAGCGACCCGTGTCCATGGCTACGCCGGCTCGCCCTCGATCACCGAGAACGGGCTCCCGCTCGAAACGATCCGCTTCAGCCGAAAGCCGCCGCGCGCGAACAGCGCCTCGTACTCCGCGGCGGTGCGCTCCATGCCGCCGGTCATGACCAGCATGTTCATGTCCATCATGTGCGAGAAGTCGGATCCCGGGGTCTCCGGGACGATCACCTCGAGCACCATCAGCCGGCCGCCGGGCGCGATCGCGGCGCGACAGTTGCGAAGGATCGTCGCGCACTCCTCGTCGTTCCAGTCGTGCAGGATGAACTTGAGGAGATGCCCGTCGGCGCCCTTCGGAACGGCCTGGAAGAAGTCCGTCGGCTCGAACCGGCAGCGCTCCGTCATTCCGGCCGCCCGAATCGCGTCGTTCGCCTGCTCGGCGATGTACGGCAGGTCCGCGACGATCCCGCGCGCCTGCGGATACTTCCCGAGGATCGTGCGGACCATGCTGCCATTTCCGCCCCCGACGTCCATGATCGTCTTGAGGCCGCCGAAGTCGTAGGACTCCAGGACAGCCTGCGCCGCCATGCCCGAGACGTTCGCCATCGCTCGCCCGAACTGCTCGCCCTCTCCCTTGTTAGCCGCGTAGTAGTCGAAGGCCGGCATGCCGAACACGGGCTTGGGACGAGGCAGGCCCGTCCGGACCGCGTCCGCCACCTTCTCCCAGGAGCGCCAGTGGACGCCGTCGGTCTCGGCGATGAACATGTGCTTGAGGCTTCCCGGCGTTTCCTCGCGCAGGTTCTCGGAGACGGCGTTGAGCGCGTAGCGGCCGCCGTCGGCCGCCGTGAACACGCCGATTCCCGTCAGCATCCGCATCAGACGCTTCGTTGCTCCGCGATTCGCTCCGGCCTTCGCCGCGATCTCGTCGACCGTCTTCGGTCCGGACGCGAGCGCGTCAGGGATGCCGAGCCGCGCCGCCGTGGCGATGGCCTGCGTGACCCACGCGCCGGCGAGGAACTGCATCAGGACCCGATTGACGTCGGGCGTCTCGTGCCCGCTCGGAGCAGTCGTCTCGGTGATCGATGTCGACACAGTGAACCTCCATTCCCTCTTCCGGACTCGAGATCGATGGGCCGGAGGATAGCAAACAGCCGCTGTCGGCTGGCATCGATGATGCACGCAATACGGCGGAGGTATTCATGTTCAAGGATGGAGAAGCGGTAGCCACGATCGGTGTTCGGAATACGAACAAGGCGAAGGAATTTTACGAGGGCGTGCTCGGACTCAAGCACGAGGGGCCGGAGCGCGAAGGCGTCCTCACCTATAAGAGCGGGAACTCGAAGGTCTTCGTCTATCAGTCCGAATACGCGGGGACGAACAAGGCGACGGCGGCCACATGGCTCGACGACGACGTCGAGGGCGAGGTCGCGGCGCTCAAGAAGAAGGGCGTGAAGTTCGAGCACTACGACTTTCCCGAGATGCAGCGCAAGGGCGACGTGCACGTCTCCGGAGACATGAAGGCGGCGTGGTTCAAGGATCCGGACGGAAACATTCTGGCGCTCGTCAGCGGATAGGGTGCAGGAGGTCGGAGATAGGGTGCAGGAGGTCGGAGATGGGTAACCCGTTCGTACACGCCGAGCTCAATACGACCGACGTCGGGAAGGCGAAGGCCTTCTATGGAAAGTTGTTCGACTGGAAGCTGGAAGACATGCCGATGCCGGAGATCGGCACCTACACGACCGTCGGCGTCGGCGAGGGAACCGGCGGCGGAATGATGAAGCAGTTGATCCCGGGCGCCGGTTCCGCGTGGATGCCCTACGTCGCAGTCGCCGACGTGAAGCAGTCCACGAAGAAGGCCAGGGATCTCGGCGCGAAGGTGATGAAGGACGTGACCGAGGTGCCCGACATGGGCTGGTTCTCGATCGTCACGGACCCCACCGGCGCACTGATCGGGCTCTGGCAGACCAGGTCCCAGGGCTAGGAAACGAGCCTCCGAGAGCCGGAGTCCCTACCCCGACGCGGATTTCGGCTCTTCGAGGGATGCGGGCGCCCGGGAGGCGCCCGCATCTTTTCCGCGTTGAACGGCGGCGAAGGAATAGCGGAATAGCGCGATCGATCAGGCCGACGCCGGCTTCTCGTCGCCCGACGGCCCGTAGATCGAGGGGATCTTCGCGCCGAGCAGCCTGAGGTAGACCGTGAGCTGGCCGCGGTGGTGCACCCAGTGAGAGAGCACGCCGTCGCGGATCTGGACATGCCGCGGCGTCTCCTGGAGGACCTGACCCCCCGAGAGAAGCCTCCATCGCGTGTGGAGGTGCTTGTCGTCGGTCGCCTTCAAAGCCGCGCGTCCCTTCTCGACCGCGGCCTCCAGCGCGCGGACGAGGTCGGCCGGGGTCTTCAGCGGGGGCGGGGTGAACTTCGGCCCGTCCTTCGGCGCGATGTCGAGCTCGTCTTTCTGGATCACCATGCCGAGCCACTCCGGCATCGTGGCGACCATCATCGCGAGGTAGCCCAGCGGCATCGAGCTCTCCTGCGGCTTCCACTCGAACTTCCCGTCCGGGATGCGCTCGAGGACGCGCCGGCTGATCGGCGCCTCGCGGTCGAGATCGGCGAGGAAGATGTCGGTGTACTCCATGGCGCGCCCCCTTTCGACGTCCGTCGTTGGGGCGGAAGCCTATCGCCGGGCGCGAGGACAGCGGGACGACAGTCGGAGACTAGGCCACCGGGCGCAGCGAGCCCCGCCGCCCTCCGTCCAGGTGTACGCCGTCCGGCGGAGCCGAAGAGTACGGACCCGGAAGGGGCTGCCCCCCGAGGCTCGCGACGGCGAGGAGTCCGAAGAGCACGTGGCGCGTGAGACGCTGGCGGGCTCCGAATGCGGCGCCCGCGGCGCGCCGCTGCGCGCGCCAGAAGACGATCGCATCGAGCAGGAACGCGGCGAGGAAGGCCACGACCGTGGCCGCCCTCGCCAGGATCAGCAGGACGGCGCTGGCGACGAAGAGGACGAGGGCCGAGAGCCACAGGACGACGAGCGGCCACGAAAGGGACTCGAGAACGGGATCGACGGGCCGAGGACCGGTGGTTCTCCCCACGGCCCGCTTCAGGCGCGCGACTCGGATCGCCGCAACGGTTCCCCAGATCGCATTCAAGAGGATGAATGCCCCGATGATCCAGCGAAGGGCCTCCGCCATATGGCCTCCCGCGCAGCGCTTCTCGCCGCTCACTATGCAAAGTGCGAACTCGCAGCCACAAATTCCGATGCGGGCGGCCTCTTCAGGTTTCGCTCAGGGAGCCAGCCGCGCCAAGGGCTCTCGGCCGCAGGCAAACCCTCTCGCTCCTCGCCCGTATGAACGAGCAGCCCCCTTCGCATCGGAGCGTTCGCCATGACCATCGATGGAGTCCGGGTCGATTTTGCACACCGAGGAGGAATCGCCGCGACGGCCCTGGCCGTTGTCGCATGGCTCCTCGCTGAAACGATCCTCGCGGCGGCTGCCGGCGCGCAGGGCGCTCCGAATCCGCGCGCGGCGCCGCGCGTGCAAGCACACCCGGTTCCGGGCCTCGCGGCAACATCTGCCGCGCCCGAGCCCCGGATCTTCGCGGAGGGAATCGTCTCCACCGAGGACGACGAGGTGAACGGCTCCTTCAGCCCGGACGGGACCGAGTACTACTTCGCGCGCGTCAATCCCTACACGACGAGCCCGCACTGGGGAGTCCTCTTCGTCACCCGCTACCGCGACGGCGCGTGGACGGCGCCGGAGGTCCTGAAGATCTCCGGCAGCGGCCTGGATCTTTCGCCCCGCGTCTCGCCGGATGGCCGAACCCTCTACTTCGGCTCCTCGCGACCGGCTCCGGGGTCGAGCGCGAAGCTCCTGCGCATCTGGGCCGCCGAGCGCGTCGGCTCGGGCTGGGGCGAGCCCCGCGCCCTCCCGCCTCCGGTCAACACCGAAAAGGACTGGAACTTCTCGCCGTCGGTCACGTCCGACGGAGCGCTGTACTTCGCGTCGACGCGCGAAGGCGGCGAGCACACGCACCTGTTTCGGTCACGCCGCAGCGGCGCGGGCTACGCCGAGCCGGAGAAGCTCGGGCCCGAGGTCAACTCGGACGTCAACGAGGCGGACCCGTTCGTCTCGCCCGACGAGCGGCTCCTGATCTTCAGCTCGACGGGGGACGGGCCGCCCACGGACCGCGACCGCCCCGAGACGGTGAAGGGCGCCGGCGTGCTCTACGCGCGGGGCGATCTCTATGCGTCGAGGAGCGCGGGAGCGGGCGGGAAGTGGACGAAGGCGCGCCACCTCGAGAACGGCGTCAACACCTTCGCCGACGAGTCCTCGCCCTCGCTCACGCCCGACGGACGCTACCTCTTCTTCACGAGCGAGCGCAGCCCGTTCTCGATTCCGCCGAGCCGGCCGATGGACGCTCGCGAGATCGACCGGGCGATGCGCTCGACGCTCAACGGGCACGGCAACGTCTTCTACGTGGGCGTCGACACGCTCAGCCCGGGGCCGCGCCCGGTGGGAGGTCCGCGTTGAACGCGCGCGCCGGCGGGCTCCTGCTGCTCCTTTCGTTCTCCGCGGTCGGAACGCTCGTGCCCGGGCTCGCCAGCCCCGACGGCGCCGCCGCTCCGTCTCCGGCCGCACCTGCTCCCGAGCTCATCGGCGAGGGCGTCATCTCCACACCCGACGACGAGCTCGGCGCCACGATCTCGCCGGACGGCCGGACGCTCTACTTCGAGCGCTCGGTTCCGCCGCACTACCTGTACGTCCTCTACGAGTCCCACCTCGTGAACGGCGCCTGGAGCGCGCCCGAGGTCCTCCCCTTCTCCGGCCGCTATCGCGACACCGATCCGGTCCTGTCTCCGGACGGACGCACGATGCTCTGGGCCTCAGACCGGCCGGTGAGCGGTGTCGACCGGCATCACTTCTACATCTGGGAGGCGAGCCGCAGGGGCGAGGGCGACGCCGGCGGCTGGTCCGAGCCTCGGATCCTCGAGGGACCCGTCAACGACGGGTTCAACCAGGTCTTCTGCTCGATCGCTGCGAACGGGAACCTGTACTTCGCGTCGAGCCGCAAGGGCGCCGGTTACGACCTCTACCGCTCGCGGCTGGTCGACGGCCGATACCAGGCGGCCGAGGAGCTGACGGACCTGAACGATCCGAGCATCTGGAGCTTCGAGGCCACCATCGCGCCGGACGAGAGCTACCTGTTGATCGGGAGCTTCGGCCGCCGGCCGAGCTACGGCAGTTCGGACCTCTACATCAGCTTCCGGCGCGGCGACGGCTGGACGCCGCCGCGCAACCTCGGCCCGATCGTCAACTCGCCGGCCCGCGACTACAGCCCCCGCATCTCGGGAGACGGGAAGTGGATGCTCTACACGAGCGAGCGTCTGGATCGCGCGCCGTCGCTGCCGTTCGACGCCGGCGGGTTCACGCGGCTCTCCCGGGGGCTCTACAACACCCTCGGCAACATCTACCGGGTGCCGCTCGAGTCCGTGATCGGCGGGGACGCCGCCGACCTGCGCTGACCCGCCGGGGGCCCCTCTCGACTCCTCGAACCCCCGAACCGCACCCAACCCGAAACCTTCGGTGCGCCGCGGCGTATGAGTGTGATATCGATATGTCGCAATGCCACATATGAAACGAATGGACCGACAGCTCAAGAAGGGATCGACCGAGCTCCTCGTGCTGTCCCTGGTCGAGCGCCGGGCCCGCCACGGGTACGAGATAGCCAAGCTCATCGAGAGCCGCTCGGAGGGCGCCCTGCGCTTCCACGTCGCGTCGCTCTATCCCCTGCTGTACCGGCTGGAGGCCCGGGGTCTCCTCGAGGGCCGCTGGGTCGAGAGACCCGGGCAGCGCCGGAGGCGCTACTACAAGCTGACCACCGAGGGCCGCAAGGCGCTGCGCCTGCAGCAGAGCGCCTGGGCCGCGTTCGTCGAGGCCATGCACCGGATCACGCAGGCCGAGCATGCCTGACTGGTCGAAGGAGATCCGTGAGCGGCTCGCCGGGGTCCGGCTCGATCCCGCACGCGAGGCGTCGGTCGTCGAGGAGCTCTCGCAGCACCTCGAGGACCGTTACGCCGAGCTGACCGGGGCCGGCGCGCCACCCGAGGCTGCCCGGATGACCGCGCTCGGCGAGCTCGCCGGCCTCTCCGAGCGGGTGCTCGCGGACGCGCTCCCGAGTCCGAAGCCCTCGCCGCTTCCCCCACCCGAGGACGGCGGCGGATGGCTCTCGGGGCTCTCAAAAGACTTTCGCTACGGCGCACGCCGCCTGCGCCTCGAGCCGCTGTTCTCGCTCGTGGCGATCCTCTCGCTCGCTCTCGGCGTCGGCGCGAACACCGCGATCTTCCAGCTCCTCGACGCGGTCCGCCTGCGGAGCCTGCCGGTCGCGCGTCCGCAGGAGCTCCTGAGCATTCGCCCCGATCCGCTCAAGGGCCGCAGCGGAAACTTCACGGGACACTGGCCGCAGCTGACTTCCGGCCTGTTCGATCACCTCCAGCGCGAGCAGAAGGCGTTCGCGAAGCTCGCGGTCTGGAGCAGCGACCGCCTCAATCTCTCCGCGGGCGGCGAGGTGCGCTACGCCGACGCGTTGTGGGTCAGCGGGTCGTTCTTCGACACCGTGGGCGTCGGGGCGCTGCGCGGCCGCGTCCTCGGCCCGGCGGACGACGCGCCCGGCTGCTCCTCTCCGGCCGTCGTCGTCAGCGAGCGTTTCTGGCGCCGCGAGCTGGGCGGACGGGAGCTCGCGCCCGGCGAGACGATCCGCATCGAGGGGCGTCCCTTCGAGATCGCGGGCGTCACGCCCTCGCGCTTCTTCGGCCCGGAGGTGGGCAACGCCTTCGACGTGGCTCTCCCGATCTGCGCCGAGGATCTGATCGCCGACAAGCCGCGGACGAAGAACCGCTCCGGGTGGTGGCTCGCCTCGCTCGGCCGGCTCGCACCCGGCTGGACGCTCGAGAAGGCGAACGCGCATCTCGCGGCGATCTCGAAGGGCATCTTCGAGGCGACGCTGCCGGCCGACTACGACGCGAGGGACACGCAGAGGTACCTGGGCAAGAAGCTCATCGCGGTGCCGCTCGCCAACGGCCTGTCGGATCTTCGTGAGGACTATTCCGACCCGCTCTTGCTCCTGCTAGGCATCTCCGCGCTCGTCCTGCTCATCGCGTGCGCCAACATCGCGAACCTCATGATCGCGCGCGCCAGCGCGCGCCAGCGCGAGATCGCCGTCCGGCTCGCGCTCGGCGCATCGCGGACGCGGCTCATCCGGCAGCTCCTCGCCGAGAGTCTCGTCCTGGCCGCCGCCGGCGCGGCTTGCGGGGTCGTCCTCGCGCAGGCGCTCTCACGCTCTCTCGTGACGTTCCTCAGCACGCGCGACTCGCAGTGGTTCGTCGAGATGCCCCGCGATCTCCGTCTGCTCGCCTTCACCGCCGGAATCGCGGTCCTCACCTGCGTGCTCTTCGGCCTGCTGCCCGCGCTCCAGGCCTCGCGGACCGACCCCATCGAGGCGATGAAGACGGGAGGCCGCGGCATCGCGGCGGGCGGCGCGCGCCTCTCGATCCGTCGCGCCCTCGTCGTCGCTCAGGTCGCGCTGTCGCTCGTGCTCCTCGTCGGCTCGATCCTCTTCGTGCGCAGCCTGCGCAACCTGATCACGCTCGACGCGGGCTTCTCCCGCGAGCACATCCTCGACGTCACGGCCGACTTCACGAGGCTGCGCCTCCCGAACGAGCGCCGTACCGAGTTTCGCCATGAGCTTCTTGAGCGGGTGCGCGGCGTCCCGGGGCTCACCGACGCCGCGCTCGCCCGTCTCGTGCCTCTCGCGGGCGATTACTGGAACGAGCAGGTCCACGTCCCGGGTTCCGACGCCTCCGCCGCAGTCGCCAACTTCAACCAGGTGGGACCGGGCTTCTTCCGGACGATGGGCACGCCGCTCCTCGGCGGCCGGGACTTCGACGATCGGGACCGCCTCGGGTCCCTGCCCGTGGCGATCGTCACCGAGGCGTTCGCCCGGAAGCTCCTGGGCGGCGCGAACCCGATCGGCCGGACGGTCCAGATCGACAACCAGGGCGGGGATACGACGCGGCGCTACGAGATCGTGGGCCTCGTGAAGGACACCAAGTACGGCCAGCTGCGCGACGAGTTCGCACCGATCGTCTTCCTCTCGATCGCGCAGGACGACGATCCGCGGCCCTGGGTCTCCATCGTGGTGCGCTCCGATCTGCCCCTCGGGACGCTTCGCCCGTCCCTCGCCTCGGCGATCACCGGTGCGAGCCCGGACGTCGACATCCTGTTCCGTCCCCTGCAGGAGATCGTCCGCGACGGTCTCCTCCGCGAGCGTCTGATGGCGAGCCTCTCGGCGTTCTTCGGATTTCTCGCTGCCATCCTCGCGATGGTCGGCCTCTACGGCGTCGTGTCCTTCATGGTCGTCCGACGCCGCAACGAGATCGGCGTGCGCATGGCCCTCGGCGCCACGCGCCGAGACATCGTGATACTCGTCCTGCGGGAGGCCGGCACGCTCCTCGCCGTCGGCCTCGGGATCGGGATCGTCCTCGCGGTCGGCGCCGCGAGCCTCGCGCGCTCGCTCCTTTATGGGCTGCAGCCGTTCGACCCGGCGACGCTCGCGATGGCCGCGGTCGGACTCGCCGCAGTCGCCGCCGCCGCCAGCTTCTTTCCCGCGCATCGCGCCTCCACGCTGGACCCGGTCGCGGCGCTGCGCGACGAGTGAGCCGACGACGGTCGTGGCTGAGATCTCCATCCAGATCGAGGGAGGCCAGACGATCGTCTCGACGATCTCGCTCTCCTCGGCGATCGTCTGCAGCTCAAGGAAGGCGACGCCGTGACCGCGTTCATCAAGGCGAGCGAGGTCATCGTAGGGAAGTAGCGGCCAGAGAAATCCGGGACCGAGTCCGGGAATATCCCGCCGCCGCCCTCGTATTGACCGAAGAGTGCGGATCGCTCGATCGAGCGTTCGCCAACGAGTGTCCTCCTCCGGCGATCCGCACGAATCGTGGAATGTGTGGATGGTTCGAACAGAGGAGGTGTCATGGATCAACGCATCGATTACACGAAGGTCGCGCCCGGGGTCTATCAGGCGATGCTCGGACTCGGCAAATATCTGGCCCAGAGCGGCCTCGAACCCGTCCTGCTCGACCTGGTCAAATTGAGAGCATCCCAGATCAACGGGTGCGCCTATTGCATCGACATGCACTGGAAAGACCTCCGCGCCGCAGGCGAGCGCGAGCAGCGGCTCTACGGCCTCGACGCGTGGGAGGAGTCGCCCTACTACACCGACCGGGAGCGGGCGGCCTTCGCCTGGACCGAGGCGGTGACGCTCCCCCGGGACGGGCACGTTCCCGACGCGGTCTACAACGCCGCACGTCGCTTCTTCTCCGAGAAGGAGCTGGTCGATCTGACGCTCTGCATCGTCACGATCAACGGTTGGAACCGTCTGAACATCGCGCTCCGCGCGCCGGCCGGGACGTACCAGCCGGTCGCCGCGCCGCGGACGACGGCGCCGTCGCGGCGCGCCCCGCAGGCGTCGCACTAGAGGGCTCGGAGGAGCTACTCAGCGGGCTCGCGGCCCCTTCTCCTCTCGCGCGCCGCGCCGCCTCGACGGTGCGGGGAGGAGTCGGGGCCGCCTTTTGGACCTGGCGGGTCCCCTCAGGGAGTCCCCGCGCGATCAGGCGGAGGTGCGCATGCCGTCGAAGATCGCGCGGTGCCCGGCGAGGACCCGCCGCTCGGCCTCGAGGTTGGGCTCGAGCGTCTCGACTCCGCGCTCGTGCGTCCCGCCGAGCATGATCCCGTCGCGCCGCGGGAACATGTAGAGGTCCGGGGTCAGGACCGCGTAGTCGACTTCCGGCTGCGGCAGGAGCACAGTGAGCTGGCCCTTGATGGGCGTGAGCTCGCCGTCGCCGAAGAGCTCGCGCGCGCCGAGACCGGTGCAGTTCACGATCACGCTCTCCGGGAGCGACGAGAGCTCGCCCGGCGTTGCGAACGCGCGCACGACGATCCGTCCGCCCGCGAGCTCGAAATCGCGCATCATCGCGCGCAGGTATGCCGGCGGCTCGATGAACATCAGGTTGTCGACCGTGACGTGACGCGCGGCGAAGGGATTCTCCGCGGCGGACAGCGTCCGGCGCTGCGGGAAGAGATCGCGGAGGCCCCAATCGCCCATCTCCTGCTGCGGGTCGTCGGTGAGGAAGTACTCCTCCCGCCAGTAGACGCCGTAGTCCTCCCCCACCAGTCCCTGGAAGGCGCGATGCGACACCCGCGCCGCGCGCTCGAACTGCGCGTCCCACTCCGGCGTGCGGCGCGCGCGGTCCACGATGTACGCGGGATACCAGCTCGCGCCGGCGGCGCTCGAGGTCGTGCCGGGCGGCAGCTCCCTGGCATAGATGGTGACCGCGAAGCCGCGGCGCTGGAGAACGCGCGCCGCCGCGAGGCCCACCGCGCCGCAGCCGAGAACGGCGGCGGAGCCGGTCCGGCCGCTCTCGCGGACGAGGTCCGCGGCGAGCTCGGCGGTCCCCCACGACAGCGTCACTCCCGCGCCTCCGTGGCCGTAGTCGTGGACGAGGAGCTTGTCGCCCAGAGGCTCGGCGCGCACGACGAAGCCCGACGCCCGATACGGCCGCAGCCCCACCACCCTCCGGATGATCCGCTCCGGGTCGACGAGGACGCGGTCGAGGCGGCGCTGGCGCGGCGCGGGGACGGCGGAGGCCGCCGTCGAGAGGCGGCTCGTACACCCGCCCGTGATCGCGAGGGCGGCCGCCGCCCCGCCGAGCCGCAGGATCTCGCGCCGGCTGAGCGCAACCTTCGCCGAATGTTCGCGCATCGCGCGAGACAGTGTAGCCCCGGCCCGGACGCCCGGGCACACCTCTTGCTGCCGAGGTTGAGGATGACGGCGAAGAGAACGAGCCGAACCCGCAAGACGCAAGGCGCGAGAGAAGCGCCGCCGCCGCCAACCCGTCCAGAGACTCCGGAGCTCCCGTCGTGGAACGGAGACGGCCTCCTGCAGGTCCTCGTCGACACGCCCCGCGGCAGCGTGGTCAAGTTCAAGCTCGACCTCGACCAGCGCTGTTACACGATCGCGCACATCCTGCCTCCGGGCGCGCTCTTCCCCTACGACTTCGGGTCGATCCCGTCGACCCGCGCCGCCGACGGCGATCCGCTCGACGTGCTCATCCTCATTGAGGCGCCCACGTTCCCCGGGTGCCTGGTCCCGGTCCGGCTGATCGGGGCGCTCGAGGCGGACCAGACCCAGGATGGCCGGACGATGCGCAACGACCGATTGATCGGCGTGTCCGAGAAGTCCCGCCGCTATGCCGCGATCCGCGCGCTCGCGGACGTCGCGCCTCGAGAGCTCGGCGCGATCGAGCACTTCTTCGTCTCCTACAACGAGGAGCGCGGCCGGCGGTTCCGAGTCCTGCGCCGCGTCGGCCCGGCGCGAGCGCGGCGGCTCGTCGCCGCCGGCGAGAAGGCCTACCGGCGAGCGGCGAAGCCCGCGCGGCTGGCACCGTGATTGCTGCGACCCTCTTCGGAAAGGAGCAGTCCCATGCCACGGGGAGACAAGAGCAAGTACACGGACAAGGAGAAGCGCCAGGCCGAGCACATCGAGGCGGGCTACGAGGAGCGTGGAGTCCCGGAGGCGGAGTCGGAACGGCGCGCCTGGGCGACGGTGAACGCCGTGCACGGCGGGGGCGAGAAGCCGGGCGGCGGCGGTCATGGCAAGCCCGAGAACCACGAGCCCATGCGCCGCGGGGGCGAGAAGGGAGGCCGCCGGTGAGAAGAACCAGCCCCGCCCAACGCACCGCGGCTCGCCGAAACATCCGCAAGGCCGCGGCCGCGGCGCGACGGAAGCGGACGATCGCCCACCTCCCGAAGGCGACCCGCACCGCCCTCGGGAAGAAAGGCGCCTCGGTCCGGAAACGAAAGTGACCGTTACGGCTCGCGCAGCGAGCCCGTAACGGTCATCCCGAGGGCAGCGAGGGATCCCGCCGGATCTCGCGAGAATGTCCCGCACGGCTCGCGCAGCGAGCCCGTAACGGTCATCCCGAGCGCAGCGAGGGATCCCGCCGATCTCGGGAAAGGGTCCCCTACGGCTCGCGCAGCGAGGCCGTAACGGTCATCCCAAGCGCCATCTTCTCCGGCCCGTGGTAGGTTCCGGCCGAAGCGAGGGCGTGAACCCTACGCGCCCTCCGAGGAGGTTGAGTCATGCGCTACCCCATCTGGACTCGTCTGACCCTGGGCCTCGTTCTGATCCTGGCGTCGTTCGCCGCGCTGGCGGCCACGACCCACGCGGATGCCGCGAAGGAAGTCGCCGCGGCCGGCAAGACGCTCGACAACTTCGTGGCCGATCCGGACATGACGTGGTTCCGCGAGCACGCCAAGGAGGCCAAGGGCCTCATGATCTGCTCCAAGGTCGTCAAGGCCGGCTTCATCTTCGGCGGCTCCGGCGGCCGGTGCGTGCTCGTGGTCAAGGGTGCGAAGGGCTGGGACGGCCCCGCGTTCTACACGACCGGGACCGCGAGCGCCGGATTCCAGGCCGGCATCCAGGAATCCCAGATCATTGGCCTCCTCATGACCCAGAAGGTGATCGACTCGCTGATGTCGTCCGAGTTCAAGCTCAGCGGGGATGCGAGCGTCGCGGCCGGTCCGGTCGGCGTCGGGACCGCGGCCACGCCCAACGCCTCCATCATCTATTACAGCCGGTCGAAGGGTCTCTACGGCGGCGTCGACCTCTCGGGGGCCGTGATCAAGCCGAGCGAGGACTACAACAAGGCCTACTACGGCAAGGACGTGTCGCCCATCGACATCATCGTCAAGGGGACGGCGCACACCAAGGAGTCCTGGTCGCCGCTGACGGCGAAGGTCGCGAAGCTCTACGGCAAGTGACCGGGCGCCTCGCGCCCGGAGTCACTCACACCGGAGCGCGAGCGTCGGCGGAATGCGGGTCGCCTTGCGCGCGGGCAGATACGCCGCCAGCATGGTCACCAGGATCATCGCCGGCACGAGCATCAGGTACACCGCGACGTCGGTTCCCCCGGCGTTGAAGAGCATCGCGTTCATGAGCCGCTCGAGGGCGAAGCCCAGCGCGAGCCCGATCGCGGTGCCCGCCGCGACCAGCGAGAGCCCCTCGCCCATCACGAGGCGGACGACGTCGGAGGATTTCGCGCCGATGGCGATGCGGATGCCGATCTCGCGCGTGCGGCGGCTCACGTTGTACGCCACGAGACCGTACAGGCCGGCGATCGCGAGGAGGAGGCCCACGGTCCCCAGCGTGCCGACGAGCTTGATCGCCATGCCCGGGCCCTCGATGGTCGCGTAGCGGTACAGGTCCGCGTAGGTCCGCGTCTCGAGCATCGGCATGTTCGCGTCGAGGCCGTGGACGGCTCTCCGGATGGGCTCCAGGAGCTGCAACGGATCGCCGTCCGACCGCAGCAGCAGAACCATGCGCGCGACGGGATGCTGCTTGACGGGCATGTAGAGGAAGTCGATGCCCCGGTCGAAGGTGTCGCGGTACTTGAGGGTCTGGGCGACGCCGACGATCTCGACCGCCGTTCCGTTGGCGCGATCGAGCCGGATGCGCTTGCCCACCGCATTCGCGTTCGGCCAGTAGTGCCGGGCGAAGTGCTCGTTGACCACCGCGACGCGCGGCGAGTCGGCGGCGTCCGACGCAAGGAACCCGCGGCCGCTCAGGATCGGGACTCCGAGGGTCTCGAAGTACCCCTCGTCGATCGTGTCCATGAACGACGTGAAGGCCTCGCGGTCGCGCGGCATCACGAAGCCGTCCGGCACGAAGGTGACGATGCCGGGGTCGTCCAGGGCGAGCGGCGGATCCTGCGTGAACGCGGCACTCCGGACCCCCGGGATCTGCCGCGCGCGCTCGCCGAGCAGCTCGTAGAAGCGCCGGGTCTGCTCGGCGTCGTATTGGACGAGGCGGGGATCGAACCGGGTCATGAGGACGTGATCGCGCGCCTCCTGCCCGATCGTCATCCGATCGAGCAGGGTGTTGTGGAAGCCCCGGTACATGAGGAACGCCGCCATCAACAGCATGAGCGACATCGCGATCTGCGCGACGACCAGCGCGTTGCGGCCCCAGAGGCGCCGGCGTCCGGTCCCGGCCTCCTCCGCCTCCGAGGACTTCAGCCCGCTCACGAGGTTCGTGCGCGTGCTCTGCAAGGCCGGGGCCAGGCCGCAGGCGAGCGCGCTCAGGAGGGACAGCGCGACCGTCGCCAGGAGCACGCGCATGTCCAGTCGAAAGGGGATCCGCACCGGCAGCTCCGCCGGAATCGAGAGAGACGCCATGAAGTGGATGCCGGCATAGGCGACCGCGACCCCGGCCAGCCCGCCGAGCAGCGCCAGCACCAGGCTCTCGGTCAAGAGCAGGCGGACCAGCCGGAACCGGCCCGCGCCGATCGCCAGGCGCACCGCGATCTCGCGGGTGCGCGACCGCGCGCGGGAGAGCAGCAGGCCCGCGACGTTCGTGCACGCCACGAGGAGGACCGCGAGCGCGAGAATCGTGAAGATCACGCTGAACTTCCAGTTGAGGTCGCCCTGGCGCGTCCGCATCTCGAATTGGGTGCGGACCGCCGCGCCGCGATCGCGATTGGTCTTGGGATACTCGCGCTCGAGATTGCCGGCCAGGGCGGCGAGCTCGTTCCTCGCCGCGAGCAGCGAGACGCCGGGCCGGAGTCGCGCCCGCACGGTCAGCTCCCGGTCGTCGCGGTCCACGAAGAAGCTCTTCTCCGGATTCGTCGAGAACGCCTTCGCCATCGCGAGCGGAACGTAGAAGTCGGGGCGCGAGAAAATGTACATTCCGGGGAAGCTCTCCGGCGCGACTCCGATCACCGTGAAGTCCGTGCCGTTCAGGCGGATCGTCCGCCCGACCACGGCCGGGTCCGCGCCGAGCTCGCGCCTCCAGAAGTCGGGCGCGAGCACCGCCACCGCGTCGCGGCCGGGCGCCCGATCCTCGTCCTCCCGAAAAGTGCGCCCGATCTGCGGCTTCACTCCGAGGACCTGGAAATAGTTCCCGGACACGAGCTGCCCGCCTCGCACCTCCGGCGTCGCGCCCGGCTGGGCGACGAACCCGACCGGGAGGAGCGTCGTGCTGGCGATCACGCCTTCGTAGCTCTTCGTGTGATCGCGGATGTCGAGGTACTCGGCATGGGAGAAGTCGCCGTACGCGTCGTCGCGGGCCGTGCCGACCAGCGTGACGACGCTCCCCGGATGCGGGACGGGGTACGGCCGGAAGATCAGCGCATCAAGCATGCTGAGGGGCGTCGCCGTCATCCCGATCCCGACCGCGATCGTCACGACGATGAACGCGCTCAACCAGGGGGTGCGGCGGAGGCTGCGGCTCGCATAGCGCAGGTCGTCGATGAAATCCGTCAGCCAGTGGATGCGCCGCGCGTCCCGGATCTCCTCCCTGCGCTGCTCGAGACCGCCCATCGCCTGGAGGGCGAGGCGGCGCGCCTCCTCCGCGGAGAGGCCCTTGGCAATCCCCTCCTCGATCTTGTGCTCCAGGTGGAACCGGATCTCCTCGTCCATCTCGTTCTCGACGCGGCCCCGCCGGAAAATGGACCGGACTCTCAGGGGCGCCGTGAACCACCAGTGCTCGAGCCGCATGGCGTCCCCCTCAGGCCTCGGAGAGCTGCACGAGGTACGAGATGGCGGCCGACAGGCGCTGCCAGTTCGCGGCCTCCGACTCGAGCTGCTTGCGGCCCAGGCGCGTCAGCGCGTAGAACTTCGCGCGGCGGTTGTTCTCGGTCTGTTTCCACTCGGCCTGGATCCAGCCCTCCTGCTCGAGCTTGTGGAGCGCGGGATAGAGCGATCCCTCGGAGACCTGCAGCACGTCGGAGGAGAGCGAGCGCAGGCGCAGGCTGATCGCCCAGCCGTGCAGCGGCTCGAGGGCGAGGATCTTCAAGAGCAGCAGGTCGAGGGTGCCCTGGACGAGGTCGGCCGGTTTGCTCATGAAAGTCGCCTGCTCATATCGGTTTCCTAGGGGAGTCTACGGGATCCCACTCGAAAAGTTCGCTTTTTTCTCTCGGTAAGCAAGGGGAAGCCTCGGCAAGTGCCTAACTCCTTTGCTTTGCGGCGGATGCCAGGCCCGCGCGGCGCCGTGCCCGGAAGGCCCTCCTATAGAGTAGACACGGGAACGCCAGACGCCATGCCCCCCACGCTCGCCAACGGCAAGATCTGCTACGTCGAGATCCCGGCGCACGACCCGCGGCGCTCGGCGGAGTTCTACGCGGCGGTCTTCGGTTGGACGATCCGAAAACGCGGAGACGGCACGCCCGCCTTCGACGATGCGACGAGAGAGGTGAGCGGGTCCTTCGTCGCCGGACGGAGCCCGCAGGTCGAGCCGGGCCTGATGGTCTACGTCATGGTCGCCGACGCCGCCGCGACGCTCGAGAAGGTCGTGGCGAACGGCGGGGCGATCGTTCAGCCGATCCACCCCGACGCTCCCGAGATCATCGCGCGCTTCCGCGACCCCGTCGGCAACGTCGTCGGGATCTATCAGGAATCAACGCTGGCGGCGACGCGCGGCTGAGCCCGATGGCCGGCCGGTACGACGCGATCGTCATCGGGACCGGGCAGGCCGGCCCGTTCCTCGCGGCGCGGCTGTCCGCGGCGGGCCAGCGCGTCGCGATCGTCGAGCGCGGACTCTTCGGCGGCACCTGCGTCAACACGGGCTGCATTCCAACGAAGACGCTCGTCGCGAGCGCCGCGGCCGCCGAGGCCGTCCGCCGGGCCTCTCAGTACGGCGTGACGGCCGCGCCCCCGAAGGTGGACATGAAGGCCGTCAAGGCGCGCAAGGATGCGATCTCGGAGAAGTCGCGGGAGGGGGTCGAGAAGCTGGTTCGAGACCTCGCAAACGGCGCCGTCTACACCGGGCATGCGCGCTTCGAGTCGCCGCGCGAAGTGCGCGTCGGAGACGAGATCCTGACGGCCGAAAAGATCTTCATCAACGTCGGTGGCCGGGCGAGCGTGCGCGGCATCGAGGGGTCCGAGGACACGCCGTACTGGACGAACTCCTCGATGATGGGCGTGGACTTCCTTCCCGAGCACCTCGTGGTCGTCGGCGGCAGCTACGTCGGGCTCGAGTTCGCGCAGATGTATCGGCGGTTCGGCGCCAAGGTCACCGTCGTCGAGATGGCGGACCGGCTCATCGCGAGGGAGGACCCGGACGTCTCGGCCCAGATCCGCTCCATCCTCGAGAACGAGGGCATCGCGATCAGGACCGGAGCGAAATGCATCGCGGTCCGGAAGGGCCCCTCGGGAGGCGTCCGCATCCGCGTGGATTGCGAGGAGGGCTCGCCCGAGGTGGATGGATCACACCTCCTCCTCGCCGTGGGGCGCCGGCCCAACACCGACGACCTCGGACTCGAGCGGGCGGGCGTCGCGGTCGATGCCCGCGGCTACATCCAGGTCGACGACCAGCTCCGCACGTCCACTGCGGGGATCTGGGCCCTCGGAGACTGCAACGGGAAGGGTGCTTTCACGCACACCTCCTACAACGACTTCGAGATCGTCGCCGCGAACCTCCTGGACGGCGATGCTCGCAAGGTCTCCGACCGCATAGAGACCTATGGGCTCTTCGTCGACCCGCCGCTCGGGCGCGCGGGCATGACGCAGACTTCCGCGGCCACCGCGGGCCGGAAGATCCTGGTCGGGCAGAGGCACATGGCCAGGGTCGGCCGCGCCATCGAGAAGGGCGAGACGCAGGGCCTGATGAAGATCGTCGTCGACGCCGACTCGAAGATGATCCTGGGCGCGGCGATCCTCGGCGTCGGCGGCGACGAGGTCGTCCACGCGGTTCTCGACGTCATGTACGCCCGCGCGCCCTACACCGTCCTCCAGCGCGCCATGCACATCCACCCGACGGTGGCCGAGTACCTGCCGACCATCCTGGGCGAGCTGAAGGCGCCCTGAGGCGGCGTTAGCGCGTCACTTCAGCCCGACGGATACGAACGCCAGGACGATCGCGATAGCGTCCTCGATGAGCGCGGCGGGCAGATCCCGGCCGATGGCCCTCGCCAGGCGCACGCGGAGCTCGTAACCGCCGAGGGTCCCCGCGACGGCGCCGAGCGCTCCCAGGACGAGCCCGGCCGCGAGCGCCCCTCCCGACGCGCCGACGGCCGCCCCGGAGAGCGCCCCCGTCACGATACGCGCGAGGAACGCCGGCGGCGCCTTGCGGCTTCCGGTCTTCGGCAGCTTGTCGTTGACGAGCTCCCCCAGCGCCGCGGCCGTGAAGATCCACGGCGTCACCGCGGCGCCCAGCCACGCGAGGGGCGTGCCCTGCAGATTCAGCCAGCCGACGCGCGCGGCCCAGCTCGCGACGGCCGGCGCGGTCATCGCACGCAAGCCGGCCACGACACCGATCAGGAAGGCCCCGGCGTACATCATCGTCGTCCTCGGACTTCGCCCGGATCCTATCTTGCCGACGTAAACAAAGAGGCCCGACCTGCGTATCTCGGGTCAGAATTCGCGCACATGGACGACCGCAGGACCAGACGCCGGAGAACCCGCGCCGCGATCTACGCGACGTGGGCTGTCGCGCTCGGTCTCTTTGGAGTCTTCGCATGCGGCGGTCCCAACCTGGCCGACCTCGCCGAGCAGGCGGTGGCCGCGCGGACGACCATGATGCAGGAGAAGGCGACGGCCGCCGACGTCGACCGTTTCCTCTCCTTCGCGACCGACGACGTCGTCTACGAGGATCCGGTCGTGAAGATGCGCAACCAGGGGAAGGAGAACCTCCGCAAGGGCATGACCGCCTTCCTCGGCGCGACGCGCAAAGCGAGCACGGTCGTGACCCGCCGCATCGCGACCGCCAACGTCGTCGTCCTTCAGCAGACCGTCGCCTTCGAATTCAAGCAGGACGACGGAACCTGGAAGCCGTCCCGCCGCGAGCAGGTCACGGTGTTCGAGTTCGACGGACCGAAGATCCGCAGGATCGCGGACTACTGGGCGCGGTAGGGTTCGAGAAGAAGGCGCCCTTCTCAGTTCCCGCCCCGGCTCGCCGGCGGCACGATCCCGTTCATCCGCAGGTACTCCACGATCTGCCCGTAGTGGTCGTAGGCGTGCGCGACTCCGAAGGTCGCCCGGTGGAGGCGAACCGACTTGCTGCCCTCGGGCGCCTGGAGCATGTTCTCCGTGGTCAGCGTGGCCGCGGCCCGGTGGCCCAGGGCGTAGGAGTCCTTCAGAAAGCGGAGGATCTGCTCCTTCGTCTTCAGGTCGTCAGGGCCGTTGCCGCCCTTGAAGTTGTCCGGGACCTTCTCGCCCGTGAGCGGGATCCACAGGGCGTAGTTGGAGGCCGCGATGTGCCGCACCTGCTGGGAAAACGTGCGAACGCCCTCGTAGCCGCTCCCCGGAACCTTCAGGCTCGCCGGCGTGAAGTCGAACTTGTCCGCGGGCATCGCCTCGGCCGCCTCGACCACGAGCTTCTCGACGGAGCTCACTTGGCGGTCGACGACGGACGCGACGGTCGGCGGCGGCTCCGCCTGCGTGGGCGCCGGCTTCGCGTCCTGACCGGCAGCGGCCAGGGCGAACAGGAGCGTCGCCAGAGCCATGAACGTCTTCGCGGATTGCATGGTGTCCTCCCCTCTTTCTTCTAGGCGACGGCGCTTCCTGCGCGCCGGCGCGACGGAGCGGCCGCGCCCCTGACGATCAGCCACAGCGCCAGCCAGACCTCGAACACGAGCAGCGGAAGCCAGACGATGTTGGTGAGCGGACCCCCAATGAATCCGACCTGGCGCAGAGGAAGCACCACGACGGCGGCGAGCGAGCCCACGACCCCGATCCACGCGAGCGGGACCGGGACGATGCGTCCGCGCAGGAGGAGCCACGCGAACAGCGTGCTGCCGACCGCGAAGCAGGTCGCGCCGATCCCCATCGCCTGCGGCGCGCCGAAGTCCACGGCGGCGAGCGTGTTCCGTATCGTGGCGTCCAGCCCGCCGCCCTTCGTCGCGAGCCAGATGCGCTCGGCGGCCGCGTCCAGAGTGACCGCGCCCGCCACGCCCTCCCCGACCCGGAAGACCGCGGCGAGGAGGGCCACGTCAGGGTCCTCGTCGCGCGTGATCGCCCAGAGCGTCACGGCGAGGACGAACGCACAGAAGCAGCCGACCATCTCGAGGATCAGCCCGAGGCGGGCCTGCCCGGCGTGTGCGGCGAGGCTGGCGAGCTTCGCGGCGGGCGTGTCGCCGGCAGAGGCGCTGCCGCCGAGCATCATCCCGCTCATGGCCGCGGCGATATAGAGAAGGAAGGCGATCCCGGCGACTCGGGAGTTCGTGCGGAGAGTCAAGTCAGGCCTCCTAGGGGATCCTACGCAGGACCGTTTCCCGGGTTTCCGCGCCGGATCGACTCGGACGGGGAGAGAATCGCTCCCCATGAACCGCTCCCACGTTTCCGCCTTCGCGGCGGCAGCGACGATGGCAACGCTCGTCGTATTCACCGCCGGCGCCTCCCCGAGCCCGACTCCCCCCAAGGCCACCCGTCCCGACTACTCGATACAGGCGATCCGCTACGCCACGATCCGGGAATTCCCCGTCTCCGCCCTCGTCATCGGAGCGCCCGAGAACGAGAAGCTCGACATCGCCATGGTGCTCTGGCTGATCCGCGGCGGCGGACACACGATTCTCTTCGACAGCGGCTTCCACCGCGAGAAGTGGCTGGCGGAGTTTCCGAGCACGGCCGACTTCCTCCGCCCGGACGAGGCCGTGAGACTCGCCGGCGTCGCGCCCGACGCGGTGACGGACATCGTCGTCAGTCACGCGCACTGGGACCACATGGGCGGCATCGACCTCTTCCCGAAGGCGAAGGTCTGGATCCAGAAAGAGGAATTCGCGTACTACACCGGCGACGCGTGGCAGCCGGGCGGCCAGCCCGGCGGCATCGATCCGGAGGACGTGCAGGCACTCGTCCGGCTGAACACGGAGGGCCGGGTGCGTCTCGTCGGCGGCGACGACGTCGAGATCCTCCCCGGCATCCGCGCCTACACGGGCGCGCGGCACACGTACGCGTCGCAGTACATCCGCGTCGACGGCGACCCGCCGTTCGTCCTTGCGTCGGACAACGCCTACCTCTACCGAAACCTCGCCGAGCACAAGCCGAGCGCGACGTTCAGCGACGCCGACCGGGCGGCCAACGTCCGTAACCAGGCGCGGATGGTGACCCTCGCCGGCTCCGCCGACCGCGTCGTCCCCGGCCACGACCCGAAGCAGTTCGAGAGATTCCCGACCGAGGGCCGCATCGCGAAGATCCGGTGAATCGCCCGCGGCGACCGCGATAGTCTCGGGCGCGAGACGCGCGTCGAGGAGGCCCATGGATCAGGACCCGAGCCACAAGCCGCGACCGGCTCCGCTCCCCCAGGGCTACCGCCAGGGAATCATCGGATCGGCCACCGTCCTCCTGGGCTTCTCGCTCGCCCTCTTCCGCTTCTGGAGCTTCGAGGCCCCGGGCGATTGGACCCTCCGGTCGATCCTGGCGGCGGGGACGATGGTTCTGGCCGTCGGGATGCAGATCGTCGCGCTGGGCCGCTCCCTGCGGCTCCAGGACGACGACCCCGCGGAGTATCGAAGAACCGTCTTCTGGCTCACGAGCTCCGTCGT
The DNA here is from genome assembly GCA_036493875.1 of Thermoanaerobaculia bacterium. GTDB lineage: Bacteria > Acidobacteriota > Thermoanaerobaculia > UBA5066 > Gp7-AA6 > DAHUXD01. The sequence goes on along the minus strand of DASXPB010000054.1, from coordinate 62,860 downwards.
CGTGATGCTCGTCGGCCTTCTCTTCGCGACGTTCATCCTCGCCCACACGCCCGAAGCGAAGTGAAGTCCCGGCCGGGTGAGACCGGGCCCGACCGCCCGTCGTCAGCGCGCGCCGCGAACCGCCACGCGCAGTCCGTCGTGCGCGAACTTGACCGTTCCCGGATACGAGGCCTCGACGGATCGCCGCACTTCGTCCTCGCGACGCTCGACGTCCGGCGCGAAGTGGCTCAGGACGAGCTGCTTCACGGCGGCCGCCCGCGTCGCCTCGCCGATCTTCCGCGGCGGCGTGTGCAGCGTGTACAGAAACTCCGGAGAACCCGGCGGGTCGAGGACCGCGCAGTGGAAGACCAGCAGGTCCGAGCCCTTCGCCAGGCTCTCGAGGTTGGCGAGCGCGCTCGCGTCCATGTCGCCGGAGAACGCAATGCTCTCGCCGCGGTAGTCGATACGGTAGGCGACCGACGGGCAGTCGCCATGATGCGTCGCGATCTCTCGGACGCGCAGCTCGCCGTCCGAGACGATCTCGCGAGCCGGTGAATCGAGCCCCGTGGCCAGATCGACGGCGTCGATCTGCTCGTCCGCCCCGAACGTCCTCTGGTACTCCCACGCCCCGCCGGGCCCGAAGAGCTCGCGCACGAATCGGCTGGTGTCCGGAAAGAGGCCCCCGCCCTTCGGCCCGAAGACTCGAAAGCGGATCGGCCCGGCGGCGGTCAACGAGCGATGGAGGAAGAGCGCGGGCAGGTCGGAGCTGTGGTCGATGTGCAGGTGCGTCAGCAACACCAGGTCCACGCGGCTGAGATCGACGCCGAGCTTCCCGACGGCCTGGTAGGCACCCGGACCCGCATCGACGAGGATGCGGGGGACGCCCCCGACCAGGACGAGATAGCTCGTCGCGGCGCGTCCGAACGAGCGCGGGCCACCGGAGCCCAGGACGAGGAGCTCGAGCCCCTCCGACCTCGCCTTCGGCTGATCCTGAGGCACCGAAGGAGAAACCGCCATCATCAGAGCCAACGCAAGCGCCGCCAGGACTTGTTTCATCAGCACAGCGTAGCGCGCAGAGTGGGCTTATAAACTCCTCGGTAGATGCGTGAGTTCGAGGCGCTGATCGGCGTCCTGCTGGTCGCGACGCTCCTGGCGGCCCTGGCTCGCCGGGCCGGCGCGCCTTATCCCGCGTTCCTGGCGCTCGGCGGCGCCGTGCTCGCCTTCCTTCCGGGTGCGCCGCGGATCACGATCCAGCCGGAGGTCGCACTCGCGCTCTTCGTGGCGCCGGTCCTCCTGGACGCTGCCTACGACATGTCTCCGCGCGACCTGCGCGATCACTGGGTGCCGGTCACGAGCCTCGCCGTGGTGAGCGTGATCCTGACCACGATCGCCGTCGCGTTCGTGGTCCGCCGCCTCGTGCCGGGGATGCCGCTCGCGGCCGCCGTCGCGCTGGGCGCCATCGTCGCGCCGCCCGACGCCGCCGCGGCGACCGCGGTCCTCCGGCAGCTGCGGCCCCCCCACCGCGTCCTCACGATCCTCGAGGGAGAGAGCCTCCTCAACGATGCGACCTCGCTCCTCATCTACCGCCTGGCCGTCGGCGCGGTCGCGATGAGCGCGTTTTCCGTGCAGTCCGCCGCGCCCTCGCTTCTCGTGATCGTCGCGGGCAGCGCCGCCCTCGGCCTCGCGCTGTCGTGGCTCACCCTCCGCTTGACGCGCGCGATCCGGGACGTGCCGACGGCCGTCATCGTGCAGTTCGCCACCACGTTCGGCGTCTGGATCCTGGCCGACCGGCTGGACCTCTCGCCCGTCCTGACGATGGTCTGCTTCGCGATCTCCGTGGCGCGGCGCGCTCCGGCGAGCACGCCGGCGCGGATCCGCATCCCCTCCTACGCCGTCTGGGAGACCGCGGTGTTCCTCCTGAACGTGCTCGCGTTCGTCTACATCGGCCTGCAGATCCGCCCGATCCTGTCGAGTCTCGACCCGGACGTGCGCGAACGCTACCTCTGGGTCGCGGGCATCATCCTCGCGACGGTCATCCTCGTGCGGATCGCGTGGGTCCTGCTCCACACTTCGGTCGCGCTCGCGTGGATCCGCCGGTTCGGCTTCCATCCCAGGCGCCCGATCCAGCCTCCGACGTTCAAGGGCGGCGTCGTCATCTCCTGGGCCGGCATGCGCGGGATCATCTCGCTCGCCGCGGCGGCCGCGCTCCCCGACGACTTTCCCTACCGTGGCCTGATCGTCCTGACGGCGTTCGCCGTCGTGCTCGGCACGCTCGTCGTGCAGGGCCTGACTCTGCGGCCCCTGATCCAGGCGCTCGATCTGAAGGACGACGACCCGGTCGGCCGCGAGGTCGAGGCGGCGCGAAGCCGGGCCCTCGACGCCGCGTTCGCGAGCCTCGACAACTATCCCTCGCCGGCGGCCGAGTCCGTGCGCCACGAGCTCGTCGCCCATCTGGGAGGCGAGCCGGAATCCGGAGAGGGCGAGACCGCGGACGAGTGGAGCGGTCCCACGTCTCACCAGGAGATCCATCGCCGCGTGCTCTCCGAGGCCCGGCGCGTCGTCTTCGACATGCGCGCGCGCGAGGAGATCGGCGACGACGCCTTCCACCGCCTCGAGGAGGAGCTCGACTGGCTCGAGATGGGAGTCGAGGCGCGGGGCTGAGTCGGCGGCGGACCGAGGCGCTTGGTACCGAAAATCCAAAATCGGCAGCGCCGCTCTGACCTGCTAGAGTCCATCCCAGAGACTCCACTTGGCACTCGCGGCAGGCACCAGACTCGGAACGTACGAGATCCTCGCACCCCTGGGTGCGGGCGGAATGGGAGAGGTGTATCGGGCGCGCGACTCCAAGCTGGACCGCGACGTCGCCATCAAGGTCCTGCCGGACTCGGTCGCCAACGACTCCGATTCGCTGGCGCGCTTCGAGCGCGAGGCGAAGGCCGTCGCGGCGCTGTCGCACCCGAACATCCTCGCGATCTTCGACTTCGGCCGCCATGACGGCGTCGCCTATGCGGTCACGGAGCTCCTCGAGGGCGAGTCGCTGCGCGGGCGGCTCGACGGCGGCGTCGCGATCCCGCAGAGACAGGCCGTCGACTGGGGCCTCCAGATCGCGAGAGGGCTATCCGCCGCGCACGAGCGGGGCATCGTCCATCGCGACCTGAAGCCCGAGAACGTCTTCGTGACGCTGGCGGGTCACGTCAAGATTCTCGACTTCGGCCTGGCGAAGAAGGTGGAGGCGCCGGCCCAGAAGGACCAGTCGAGCGCGCCGACGGGCTCGGGCCATACCGAGCCCGGCACCGTGCTCGGCACGATGGGCTACATGTCGCCGGAGCAGGTGCGCGGGCTGCCCGTCGATCCTCGCTCGGACATCTTCTCCCTGGGCGCCGTCCTCTACGAGCTCCTCTCGGGAAAGAAGGCGTTCAAGCGGAACACGGCGAGCGACACGATCGCGGCGATCCTGAAGGAGGAAGCGCCGGAGCTGACGGGCTCGGGCCGTAGCGTCCCGCCGGCGCTCGATCACATCGTCCGGCACTGCCTCGAGAAGGAGCCGTCGAACCGGTTCCAGTCGGCCAAGGACGTCGCCTTCGCGCTCAACGAGGCATCGGGGCCGGGGGCCGCGACCGGGGCGCAGGCTTCGGCTTCCGGCCGGCGTGGGAAGGCTCGGATCATCGTCGCCGCGCTCGTGATCGCCGCCGCCGCGATCGGCATCCTCCTCGCCCGGCGCCCGCATGGTTCCGCGGACGCCGGAGTCGCCGCGGGAGGCGTCAAGCGGCTAGCCGTCCTGCCCTTCGAGAACCTGGGCGCTCCCGAGGACGACTACTTCGCCGACGGCATCGCGGACGAGGTGCGGGGCAAGCTCACGGCCGTCAAGGGGCTCGAGGTGATCGCGCGCGGCAGCTCCACGCCCTACAAGAAATCGACGAAGACGCCCCAGGAGATTGCGAAGGAGCTCGACGCCCACTACCTCCTTACGGCCACCGTGCGCTGGCAGAAGGGCGCCGGCGGCAGCCGCGTTCAGGTCCGGCCCGAGCTCGTCGAGGTGCGCGAATCCAGCGCGCCCGCGTCGCGGTGGCAGCAGTCATTCGACGCCGCGATCACGGACGTGTTCCAGGTGCAGTCCGACATCGCGACCAAGGTCGCGCAGGCACTCGGCGGGGCGCTCGGAAGCGGCGAGGAGCAGCGGCTGGCCGAGAAGCCGACGGAGAACCTCGCCGCCTACGACGCGTTCCTGAAGGGCGAGGCGGCCTCTGCGGGGATGTCCAACAGCGATCCCCTGAGCCTGCGCAAGGCACTCGGCTTCTACGAGCAGGCCGTGGCGCTGGATCCCGGCTTCGTGCAGGGTTGGGCGCGGGTCTCCACCGTCAACTCGGCCCTCTATTACTGGGGGCTTCCCAGCCAGGCGCTCGACACGACCGCGAAGCAGGCCGCCGAGAAGACCGTCGCGCTCGCGCCCAGGCGGCCCGAGGGCTACCAGGCGCTCGGCGACTACCAGCGCATGGTGAAAGCCGACTTCGAGGCCGCGCTCCAGCAATACGCGAAGGGTCAGAGCCTGGGCACGCCGAGCGCCGACGTCCTCGTCGGGATTGGACTGGCCGAGGGAGCGCTCGGGCGCTGGGACGCGGCCGTCGACCACCTCAAGCAGGCCGCGCGCCTGGATCCGCGGTCGGTGGTTCCACTCCGGCGGCTTGGCGACATGCTCGTTCGGCTCAGGCGCTTTGCGGAGGCGCGGGAAGTCCTCGACCGCGCGCTCGCGCTCGCTCCCTCGAACCTCGCCTCCATCGAGGGAAAGACCATGAGCTATCTCGGCGAGGGGAACCTGAAGTCCGCGCGCGAGGTCGTCCAAGCGGCCTCGACCCAGGTGGGCCCCACCGAGCTCGTGGCTTATCTCGCGACCTATGAGGACCTGGTGTGGGTGCTGGACGAGAAGCAGCGCGAGCTGCTCGTTCGCTTGACGCCGAGCTCCTTCGACGACGATAGGGGGTCCTGGGCTCTCTGCCTCACGGAGGCCTACGCGCTGGGCGGCGACGCGATGAACACCCGGCGCTACGCCGAGGAGGCTCGCGCGGCCTACGAGGAGCAGCTTCGGGGCACGCCCGACAACAGCCAGCAGCATTCGCTGCTCGGCCTGTCCCTCGCCTATCTCAGCCGAAGAGAGGAAGCGGTGCGAGAAGGCCTTCGAGGCGTCGAGTTGTCGCCCATTTCGAAGAGCAGCGAATCCGGCGCCTACAATGCGATCCAGCTGGCCCGGATCTACGCCCTCGTCGGCGAACCGGACAAGGCGATCGACCAGCTCGAGTCGCTCCTCAAGGTCCCGTGCAACATCTCGGCCGCCTGGATCTCGATCAACCCCTTCTGGGCTCCCCTCCACTCGAGCCCCCGTTACCAGAAGCTCGTCGCACAGAAGTAGCGGCCGCCGGTCGGCTCTTCGTTAGACTCGCTTCTCGACTCCCATGACCGCGACCACGCGCGCCACGACGCTCCCCTTCTCCGCGGCCTCGCGCTCGGCGCGGGGGAAGGCGCTGCTGCTTCCGCAGCAGGTCGTGACTAGCCCCGCGACGCGGCTCCGGTATCGCGTCGACAGCCTGCTCGGCCAGGGTGGCTTCGGTCAGGCGTACCTCGCGACGCGGCTCGAGCGCGCGCGCGGGATCCCGCGCATCGTCGCGCTCAAGGCGAGCGAGCACCTCGACGGCTGGCTGCGGGAGGCCTACTTCGGACGGATCCTCGAGGGCAATGCGCGCGCGATCCGCGTCTACGACGCGTTTCCGCTGACGCGCGAGGACGGCAGCGTCCTCTACTGCCTCGCCCTCGAGTACGCGAGACACGGGGACCTCCGCGCGTTCCTCCAGCGCACCGGGAAGGGCTGGGCGGAGAAGACGGCGCGGCGCGAGATCGCCGGGATCCTCCAGGTCCTCGGAAGCCTCCACCGCGGCCAGATGCTCCACCGCGACCTGACGCCGATGAACGTCTTCGTCTGCGACGACGGCAGCCTGAAGCTGGGCGACTTCGGCATCGTGAGGCACCAGAGCGACCGCCGCGGGATCAAGACCCGCACGCTGAACCCGTGGGGAGTGCCGAGCGAGATCCGCGAGGCCGCCGCGCCCAAGTGGCAGGCGCGCGACGACGTCTACCAGGTCGGACAGCTCATCGCGATGCTCCTCAAGGGGACCGCGAAGGCCCGGATCCGTCCCGGCGAGGTCCGTCGCTTCCGCTGCACCGACCACTTGAAGGAGATCGTCTATCGCTGCATCGGAGAGCGCGGGAAGCGCTACGAGAGCGCGCGGGAGCTGATCGAGGCGCTGACGCATCCCCCCGCGCCGCTCAGGGTCGGGAGGCTCCGGACGCTGAAGGGCGCGCACCTCGCCTTCACCGGTATCCTGACGCGCAAGCGCAGCGAGGCGGCCCGCGCCGCGCGGAAGGCGGGGGCGACCGTGCACGGCTCGCCGTCCGCCAAGACGACCGTCGTCGTCCGCGGCCGCCCGAATCCGCTCCAGGCCGCCGGCCGCGACGCGGGGAGAAAACTCATCGAGATCAAGCGGCTGCGCGAGAAGGGGCACCGCATCGTCCTGCTGAACGAGACGCAGTTCTGGCGGCTGGCGAGGCCGTAGGCGATCCTCCGGTAGCCGCGCCTTCGGAGACCCCTCACCCCAACCTCTCCCCGCTCGCGCGGGGCGAGGGAGCGGATCAGTGATCCTCGACCGGGCTCCAGCTCGGATCCGGGTCGAACTGCTCCATCGTCGCGAAGGCCTCGAGCGTCTTCGGCCCGAGATCCTTCTCGTAGACGACCCCGTCGTTGCTCACGATGAAGGTCTTCACGCCCGTCACCCTGTATTCCGCGGGCGCAGCGACGAGGGCGAAGCCGCCGATCATCATCCCCTTGACGACGTAGTCGAGCTGCCCGAGCGGCGCGTGGGGTCCCTGGCGCGTGAGGATCTTGAAGTAGTAGCCGCGGTAGGGCTCCAGCTTGCTGGAATACCCCTCGGCGATCGCGCCCGCGATCTTCTCGCCGATCGGTCCGCGCCAGACGCCGTCGGCATCGCGCCAGGCGAGGCCGTCGTGCTTCTCGGGACTGCCGATGACGCGCTGGGCGTACTGGACGCCGGTCGCGCCGCCGCGCGGTTCGGAGGCGTATTCCTCCTGCGCCTCGACGTAGCCGTGGCAGACCTCGATCGCGTCGAGCTCGTTGCGTCCGATGCGCCGCAGGAGGATCTCGTGGTGCCCGGCCTCGGTGTCGAAGCTCCAGGCCCCGTCCTTCCGGACGAGCGGAATGGGCATGGGCCAGTCGTCCGCGCCCACGACCAGAGTGGCCCTGTTCGGGTCCTTCGGGTCGACGTCGACGGCGAGCTTCGTCTTCGCCTGGGCCGCGAACTCCGTCGCGATGTTCTTGTCCAGCACGGCGTCGTTGCTGGACACGAGATCCTCGCCGCCCGGCCCGAGGATCGCCAGCAGGGCCGGAACGTCGTATGGCGCGGCGGCGGCGACGAGCGCGTCGGCCGCGGCCCTGGGCGTCGCGAAGGTCTTCTGCTTTGCTCCCTGCGGCGGCGGCGCGGCGAGAGCCACGGTGGAGGCGCAGAAGAGCAGAGCGAGAGCGAGGAGTCGTCCGGTGCTCGAGTGTCGCATCGGCATCGCGCTCATCTCCTTCGTCCGCCGCCGCCGCCGCCCCGGCCTCCGCCGAAGCTCGACGCCCCGCGCGAGCTGCTGGAGCGGGCCCCGCTGCCGCTGAATCCGCCGGAGGAGCCACCGCCGAATCCGCTCGCGCCTCGGGAGCGGCTGCCGCTGCTGAGATCCCGGCTTCCGATCCGGTCGCCGCTTCCGCTTCGGTTGAAGGATCCCGGGTTCGACCCGCCTCTCGCGCCGCCGGCCGAGCGGTCGGAGAGTCCGCCGCGATTTCCCGCACCCGCACCGGCGCCGCCGGCGCCACCTGCAGCACGATTCGAAGCGCCTGCGCCTCCACGGCCTCCGGCGCCCGGGCGATCGGCCGCGCTGCCGATGTTGCCGCCGGAACGCGAGATCTGCTGGCGCGCGCCCGCCTGCCGGCTCGAGAGCGAGTCGCCGCGCGCGTTGCCGCCGAACTTGTTGGCGGTCGCGCGATCGCCATAGGGCGCGCCGCCGCGGTGTGAGGGGTTGTGGCTCCAGTTCCCGCCGCGGTCTCCGCCGCGATTTCCCTGTCCTCGATCTCCGCCGCGATTTCCCTGACCGCGATCGCCGCGATTTCCCTGACCGCGATCGCCGCCCCGGTTCCCCTCCCCGCGATGCTCGACCCGGTTGAAGTTGTTGTTGTTGTTGATGTTGATCGTGTTGTTGCCCCAGCCGCAGCCGCCCCAGACTCCTCCCCAGAACGCGCCCATCGCGACGCCCCAACCGAACGCGAGGAACGCGCCGCCGTACGGGTAGTACGGGTAATACAGCGGCGGATAGGGATAGATCGGCGGACCGTAGACGATCACCGGATCGTAGGAGGGAACGTAGATGACATCGGGGCTCGAAGGCTGGATGACGATGACTTCCTTCTTCTCGACGACGTGCGTCACCGTGTTGGTCTGGTCGACGACCTCCGTATCGACCTTCTGCTGCTCGGTCGTCGCGAGAGTGCCCTTGTCCTTGGCCTTCTTCCGCATCCGCTGCACGGCGTCCATGACGTCGGACTGCTGAGCGAGGAACGCGTTGCCGAGATCGTTCGTCCAGCCGATGTCGTCCCCGAGTCGCTTCACCACGTCGGGGAAGGCCGCCATCGACTGGACCGACGGATCCCAGTCCTGCTTGGCGACGGCATCCGCGAGGGCCTTGTCCTTGAGAGTCGAGTTCTTCGCCATCCACTGCTGAAGCTGGACGACCTCGAGCGGATAGGTCGACGCCGCGAGCGTCTGTGCGAGCAGTGGATCGGGGTAGAGCGCGATCGGTGCGACCAGCGAGTCGAGCTGATCCGCCGAGAGCTTGACCTGGGCAGGCGCCGCGGGGGCCGGAGTCGGTTCCTGGGCAAGAAGGGCGGCGTCTTCGACGGCGAGGAGGCCGATGCAAGCCACCGCGACGAGGCCGCGGAAGAATCGGCGCGAGATTCCGAGCGTTTTCGTCGTCCGAGCCAAAGAAAGCTCCCTGCCTCCAGCCAGCCTACCCACTCGTCCTCGTTTACCGGCGCTGAGCCTATGCTCGGTCGCCCGAGGCCCGCAAGACGGTTGCCCCAAGGGGAAGGCCTCGGCGGCTCCTGTTGTCCTCGCCGGAACACACCTGTCGCGCTTGCGTATTCAGACTGCGAAGATGGACCTCGCCGAGACGAAGAAGACCGCCCGGCTCGCCGGCCTGCTCTACCTGCTGAGCAGCCTCGTCGGCGCACCCGCGCTGCTCTACGTCCCCGGCAAGCTGATCGTCGAGGGGGACGCGGCCGCGACGGCCGACCGCCTCCGTGCCTCCGCGGGCCTGCTCCGGCTCGGCATCGCCTCCGAGATCGCCGGCTTCTCGATCTTCGTCTTCGTCGCGCTCGTCCTCTACCGACTCTTCCAACCGGTGAGCGAACCGCACGCGCTCGCGATGATGGTTCTCATCCTGATCTCGATCCCGATCACGTTCATTGGAGTCCTTCCGGAGGTGGCCGCGCTCGACCTTGCGGGAGGCGGCTCCGGGATCAGCGGCTCCCTCTCTGCCCTCGACGCGCATCAGCGCGACGCGCTGGCCTCCCTCTGCCTTCACCTTCACGCGAAGGGTTACTCCGTCGCGGAGGTCTTCTGGGGACTCTGGCTCTTCCCGTTCGGGATCTGCGTGATCCGCTCTGGCTTCATCCCGCGCTTCCTGGGTGTCCTCCTGATGATCGCGGCCTTCGGCTACCTCGCGAGCTCGGCGTCCTCGCTCGTCGTTCCGCGTTACGCGGACCTGCTCGCGCCGGTCACGAAGCTCACCGCGCTCGAGCTTCCGATCATCTTCTGGCTCCTGATCTGGGGCGCGCGGAGGCCTCGCGCCGCGCCGACGCCGGCCTAGTCCATCGAGTTGGTCCGCGTCCGACCCTGAGGTAGAGCCGCCCTCCTAGAACCCCGCTGGGCACTCCTCTTGCACCGCCAATGCGCGGAGGAGTGCGATGCGATCCACGGCGACTCTCTACGGCTCGGTGTTCCTCGCGGTCGGTCTCCTGGCGGCGTGCAGCTCCCAGCCGTCCCCGCCGCCGGCGTCGTCGCCGCCACCCGGGTCGAGCTCGACCGCGAGCCCCGACGCGCGGAAGACGGCGTTCCGGGCGGCCGCGAACGAGCTCAGCCGTCAGGTCAACGCGCCCGTCGACTCGATCGCCGGTGTGTCGCAGGACGAGACGACCTGGAACGATTCGTGCCTCGGCTGTCCCCAGACCGGGGAAAACTGCGCGCAGGTCCTGACGCCGGGCTACCGCGTGGTGCTGCGCGTGAGCGACGCGACCTACGAGTACCACACCGACCTGGGCGGACGCGCGAAGCTCTGCAGCCAGCACTGACGGGATCCCGACCATGCGCCGGAAGAAGGTCGGGTTCTTCCGCGAGCACTCGCTCTCGCTCGTCGCCGCGGGATTCCTGATCCTCTGGGTCGTTCTCTACAGCCGCTCGGATCCCGAGACGCACGCGGGCGCGTTCTTCGGCAACGCGGCGGCGGACTGGACCGGCGTCGTGATGATGGTCGTCGGGACCAAGTTCCTCTTCGAGCGCGGCTCCCGCGAGAGCAAGCCGGTCCACGAGCACGGCGGACGCGTCGCGCGGTTACTCGAGAGGCACTCGCTCACGCTGGTCCTCGTCGCGACCGGGATCGGCTGGCTCGTCCTCTACCTGCGGCTCGATCCGACGTCGCGGTGGGGTCAGGTCGTCGGCAACGTCCTCTCGGAGTGGGTGCAGGTCCTGGGCGTCGTGCTCCTCACCAAGAGGCTCTTCGAGAAAGGCTCCGTGGAGAGCAAGGGCGCCGGCGGACGCTAGGCCACCCGTCAGACCCGGGCGAGGCTCTCGCGGCTTCGGTTCGCCGTCAGGAACTGCCGGAAGCCGGTGCCGGGGGGCGTGTGGCCGAGCTGGCGCAGCATGAGGACGACCTGGCCGCGATGGTGGGTCGAGTGGTTCATCTCGTGCTGGATGAGCTCGCCGAGCACGTAGTCGTTCTCGGCGACGGCACAGTCCGCCGCCAGCTTCTCGTCCGTGAGCTCCCGGGCGAAGGAGTCCTGCTCCCGCTCGAGCGCGGCCCAAGCCGCCTCGACCGAAGAAAGGTCCGGGTAATCCTGCGGAGTCAGCGCGGGGCTGAACGCGCCCTGCGTCCAGAACCCGAACCAGGCGCGCTCTCCCCAGAGCAGGTGCCGCAGCGTTCCCAGGATCGACCCGAAGCTCCCGTCGAGGTCCCGGCCGAGCTCCTCCGGCGGCAGCTCCCCCGCCGCCTCGAGCAGGAGGCGATTCGCCCAGGCGTTGTAGGCGAAGAGCGTGCGCGCGGATCCGGCGTCCAGCAGGAACGGCATCGGGGATCTCCCTCCAGCTGGAGACGCGCCGAGGGAGCGGGGGTTACGCGCAAGGCCTCCCCCCGGTTGGGCTACCTTTGTACCTTTGCCGGATGAAACGGGACGACGACTCTCCGCTGCCACAGGGGTCCCCGGGCGGGGACCCGAACGAAGCCGACGGACGAGCCCTACCTTTTCCCGACAGCCTCTGCCATCGCTGCGCGGCCCCGCCGCAATACATCCGCACCGCGCGCTCGACGTTCATCCGCTGCCCGATCCTCAAGCGGTACCCGCCTCAGCCGGTCGTCCGCTGCGAGGCATTCTTGCCGAAGGACGAGATCGAAGGGCCCTGACGCGCGACCCGTCGCCCAAACCTTCGGTTCCCGCCGTCGTAGGACGAGGGAGGAGGCTCCTCCATGAGAATGTCCCGGCGCCTCGAGGCGCTCGCCGTAGCCCTGACCCTGTCCGTCGCCGGCGCGGCGGCGGCCGCCGCCGACTCGGTCACGGGGACCCCCGCGACCCTATCCGCCCCGGACGGCGCGAGGCTCGCCGCGACCTATTACTCCGCCGGCAAGCCCGGTCCCGGGATCCTCCTCTGCCACCAGTGCAACAAGGACCGCAAGTCGTGGAACGGCCTCGCGGAGAGGCTCGCGCGGGCGGGATTTCACGTCCTGACGATCGACTACCGCGGCTTCGGCGAGAGCACCGGCGCTCGCCACAACGACCTGCCGGACGCCCAGCGCGCGAAGCTCGTCACGGAGGTTTGGCCCGGCGACCTGGACGTCGCGTACAAGTACCTCGCCGCGCAGCCGGGCGTCCGGGGCGTCACCGGCGCCGGCGGCGCGAGCTGCGGCGTCAACAACTCGATTCAGCTCTCGCGGCGGCACCCCGAGATCAAGTCGCTGGTCCTCCTCTCGGGGAGCACCGACAAGTCCGGGCGCAATCATCTCAAGACGAAGTCTTCTCCGCCGCTCCTGCTGGCGGCCGCGGACGACGACGGAAACGCGGTCCAGCTGATGGAGGTGCTCGACGCCTCCTCGAACAACCCGACCAACCGCTTCGTCGAGTACAAGACCGGCGGCCACGGTGTGGACATGTTTCCGCCGCACCCCGAGCTGCCCGACCAGATCGTCGCGTGGTACGAGGCCACGCTCCTCGGCAAGGGCGCGCCGGCTTCGACCGACAACCGCGCCCGCCGCGCCTCGCCGCAGGTCCGCCTCCTGCTGACAGCCGACGAGCCCGGCGGGTACGCGAAGGCGGTCGACGCGCTGACCGCCGCCCGCGCGAAGGACCCGAAGTCGCCGATCCTCGAGCCCCGCTTCGTCAACTTCCTGGGCTACACGGCCCTCCAGTCGGGCGACGCGAAGTCCGCCGTCTCGATCATGAAGGTCAACGCCGACGGCCACCCCCAGTCGTCCAACGCCTGGGACAGCCTGAGCGACGCCTACCTCGCCGCCGGCCAGAAGGACGAGGCGCGCGCAGCCGCGGAGAAGTCGTTGAAGCTGGTCGACTCGGACCTCGCGGAGACCGAGGCCCAGCGCAAGGCCATTCGCGACAGCGCTCAGGGCAAGCTGGATCGGCTCAAGGGATCGCCGGCGAAGTCCTAGAAGTCGGTCCGCAACGCCGCCCTATTCGTTAAGATCCCGTTCCTTGTGTGAGGTGACGACATGGAGAGCACTCCTGCGCATCGATCGCGGACGTCGGTGGCGGCGGTCGCCTTGACGGCCGTGGCTGCCCTGGCGGCCCTCGGGGCGTCGACGACCGACGACCCGTTCCAGTGGCTGGAAGACGTCCAGGGCGAGAAGGCCCTTGCCTGGGTCAAGGAGCAGAACGCCGTCTCGACGAAGCTGCTCGAGTCCCGGCCGGAGTACGACCCGATCTTCAAGCGCACGCTCGAGATCCTCGACTCGAAGGAGAAGACTCCTACTCCCGAGCTTCTCGGCGACACCGTCTACAACTTCTGGAGGGACGACGTCCACGAGCGCGGAATCTGGCGCCGGACGACGATCGCCTCCTATCGGACGGCTTCGCCGGAGTGGGAGACGGTGCTCGACGTCGACGCGCTCGCGAAGGCCGAGGGCAAGTCCTGGGTCTTCCACGGGGCAACCTGCCTGCCGCCGGCCAACGAGCGCTGCCTCATCAGCCTCTCCCCCGGAGGCTCGGACACGCACGTCGTGCGCGAGTTCGACACGAAGACGAAAGCGTTCGTGCCGGACGGGTTCACCCTCCCGGAGGCGAAGTCGCAGACCTCCTGGCGCGACCAGGACACGCTCTGGGTCGGCACGGACTTCGGGCCCGGATCCCTGACCACGTCCGGTTACCCGCGCATCGTGAAGCTCTGGAAGCGAGGCACGCCGCTCTCGGAGGCGAAGACGATCTTCGAGGGCAAGGCGGAGGACGTCGCCTCGTCGGGCAACAGCCAGATTCTGAGCGACGGCCGCTACGACATCGTGACGCGCACCCCGGCATTCTTCCGCCAGGAGACGTTTCTGCTGACCGGCGAGAAGCTCGCGAAGGTCGAAATCCCCGAGGACGCCGAGCCGCGCGCCTTCTTCCGCGGCCGGCTCCTGTTCTCGCTGCGCAGCGACTGGAACGTCGATGGGAAGACGTATCGCGAGGGATCGCTCCTGGCCTCGCCGATGGAGGATCTCGTCGGCGGCAAGCGGCGGATCGAGGTCCTGTTCGAGCCGAGCGCACGGGTCTCTCTCGCCGACGTCGAGCGCACGCGCGACAAAGTCCTGCTCCAAACCCTCGACAACGTGAAGAGCAAGCTCACGGCGTTGTCGCTCGAGAACGACGCGTGGAAACGGACCGAGATTCCGACGCCGGGCCTCGGATCGGCCGAGCTCTCGGGTCCGAACGGCGTTTCGCAGTACATGAACGACTCGTCGAGGAACTGGTTCTTCACGTACCAGGACTTCACGACGCCGGAGTCACTCTGGCTGTCCGAGAACGGGGGCAAGCCCGAAAAGGTCAAGTCGATGCCCGCGTTCTTCGACGCGGCCGGGATGACGACCGACCAGTACGAGGCCACGTCGAAGGACGGCACGAAGATCCCGTACTTCGTGGTCCGCCCCAAGGGCGTCAAGGACGACGGGACCGCGCCGACGCTCCTCAACGCCTACGGTGGTTTCGAGCTGTCCGAGGTCCCGACCTACAACGGCGCCCGCGGCGCGGCCTGGCTCGCGCGAGGGGGCGTGTTCGTCCTCGCCAACATCCGCGGCGGCGGCGAGTTCGGCCCGGCCTGGCACAAGGGCGCGGTCAAGCAGAACCACATCCACAACTTCGAGGACTTCTCGGCGGTCGCGCGCGACCTGATCGCCCGCAAGATCACCTCGCCGCGGCACCTCGGCATCATGGGCGGCTCGCAGGGAGGGCTCCTCGTCGGTGGGACCTACCTCATGTACCCCGACCTCTTCCACGCCGTCGTCGTGCAGGTGCCGCTCTCCGACATGAAGCGCTACAGCCATCTTCTCGCCGGCGCGAGCTGGATGGCCGAGTACGGCGACCCCGACAAACCCGAGGACTGGGCATACATCCAGACCTGGTCCCCGTACCACCTCATCAAGGAGGGCGCCTCGTATCCGACGCCGTTCTATTGGACGAACACCCGCGACGACCGCGTCCATCCCGGCCACGCTCGCAAGGCGGTCGCGAAGCTCGAGTCCCAGGGCCACCCCGTCTACTACTTCGAGAACACCGAGGGCGGCCACGGGGCCGGCGCCGTCAACAAGCAGACGGCGATGGTCACCGCCCTGCAGTACGCGTATCTGTGGATGATGCTGAAGTGACGGGCGAAGCCCGTCATCCTGAGCGCTAGCGAGCCGACCACCAGAGGCAGACCCACGACAGTAGGCAACGCCGACCGAAGGTCGGCGGTATCGATCCCGGACTCGGTCGGCCGACTGGCAGAAGGCGGGAATCCCTCGCGGCGGTCGCTATCGTCGGGAGTCGAATGAAGCCGATCTACTTCTCCACGCCCGCCGACTTCCGCGCCTGGCTCGAGGCGCATCACGAGACGGCGGAGGAGCTGCTCGTCGGGTTTCACAAGAAGGGCTCGGGCAAGCCGAGCCTCACGTGGCCCGAGTCCGTCGACGAGGCGCTCTGCTTCGGCTGGATCGACGGCGTGCGCCGCAGCCTCGGCGAGACGTCCTACACGATCCGGTTCACCCCGCGGCGTCCGACGAGCATCTGGAGCGACGTCAACGTCGCGCGGGTGAAGGCGCTGACGAAGCAGGGCCGCCTCCGTCCGGCGGGCCGCCGCGCGTTCGCCGCCCGGCGAGCGGAGAAGACCGGCGTCTACGCCTTCGAGCAGAAACAGCCGGCGAGGCTCTCGAAGGAGCAGGAGGCTGCGCTCCGCGCTAACCACAAGGCCGCCGCGTTCTTCGACGCCCAGCCTCCCTGGTACCGCCGCACCGCGACCCACTGGGTGATCCGGGCAAAGCGATCGGAGACTCGCGCGCGCCGCCTGGCGCGGCTCATCGCGGACAGCGCCGCGGGGCGCAGGCTCGGTCCGCTCACGCGACCCGGGAAGGGCTGACGACCCCTAGCCCTCCCTCAGCTCCCGGAAGAACGCCCGGATGTCCTCGGCGAGGACCTCGGGCTCCTCCAACGCGGCGAAGTGCCCGCCGTCAGGCATCTCGGTCCACCGCACGACGCGGAAGAAGCGCTCCGCCCACTCGCGCGGGGGCGACGACAGGTCCTTCGGGAACATCGCGAACCCGGCAGGCACCGACTTCGACCCGACCAGGTTCTTCGCGGCCTCCTTCATCCAGCGCGGGGCGCCCGCGCTCATCACGTCGGAGTACGGCTGAAACGACGAGCCGATCGTGTCTGTGGCCCAATAGATCATGACGTTGGTGAGGAGCTCGTCCTTCGTGTAGCAGCGTTCGAAGGCGTCGTTGCCGCCGCCGCAGTCGCTCCACTCCCGGAACTTCTCGACGATCCAGGCGGCGAGGCCCGCGGGCGAGTCCGAGAGTCCGACTTCGAGCGTGCGCGGGCGCGTGGCCTGGATCATCGCGTACGCGCCGTCCTTCTTCTGGAACGCCTCGATCTGACTCAAGTACTTCTTCTCGGCGCCGGTGGTCTTCCTGGACCTCCGGAGCGCATGCCAGAACGGAACGTCCGTCAGGTGGATCCCGGCGAGCGAGCCTCCATGGCTGCGCGCCATCTGCTCCGTGATCGTGCTGCCCCAGTCGCCGCCGTGCGCGCCGAAGCGCTCGTAGCCGAGGACGTCCCGCATCAAATCGTGTAGGAGGTCGCCGAAGCCGAAGAGCCCGCCGTGGGCCGGACGCGGCTCCGAGAAGCCATACCCGGGCAGGCTCGGCACGACGACGTCGAACGCATCCGCGGCGTCGCCCCCGTGCGACGCGGGATCGGTCAGCAGAGGAATCAGCTTGTGAAACCGGAAGAAGGAGTCCGGGAACCCGTGCGTGAGCAGGAGCGGCAACGGCGCGGGCCCGCGGCCCTTCTCGTGGAGGAAGTGCAGCCGCGTCCCGTCGACCGTCGCGGTGAACTGAGCGAAGCCGTTGAGAGCGCGTTCCTGCGCGCGCCAGTCGAACGCGTTCCGCCAGTACTCGAGGATCTCGCGCAAATAGCCGGGATTCATTCCGAGGGCCCACCCCTCGGCGTGTTCCGGGCCGGCTTCCGCCTCGGGAAGTCGAGTGCTCTCCAGCCGCCGCCTCAGGTCCACGAGCAAGGCGTCCGGGACGTGGATCCGAAACGGCTCCGGGGCCGTTTCGGGCCTCGCGATTCCCTGCGATCTCTCTTTCGACGCCGCGCTGACCACGAGGAACTCCGAAGCAAGTCCGGTGCCGATCTGTCGAGGCGCTGGACACTGGCACCGTGATTGCGTCCGCTCTCCCGGAGGCGCGCAGGAATGGGCGAAGTCCGCGAAATCCGAACGAAGCCGAAGCCGCTGCGGATCGCGATCCTCCTCTACCCCGGCGTGACCGCACTCGACGCCGTGGGGCCGTGGGAGGTGTTCGCGTGGCTTCCGAACGCCTCCGTGCGGTTCGTCGGCAAGCGCGTGGGGCCGGTGACGGTCGAGGGCGGCGTGCTTCGGCTCGGGGTGACGCACACGCTCGCCGAGACCTCCTCGGCCGACGTCTTGCTCGTCCCCGGCGGCATGACCACACCAGGCCAGATGGTGGACGACGACGTCCTCGACTGGATCCGCCGCGTCCACGAGACGACGATCTGGACGGCGTCGGTCTGCACCGGCGCGCTGATCCTGGGGGCGGCCGGGCTTCTGAAGGGCCGACGCGCGACCACGCACTGGTGGAAGATGAGCGTTCTCAAGGTCCTCGGGGCGAAGCCGAGCCCCGACTGGCGCTTCGTGCGATCCGGCAAGATCGCCACCGCAGCCGGCGTCTCGGCCGGCATCGACCTCGCGCTCTGGCTCGCCGGTGAGATCGCGGGGCGCGACCGTGCCGAGGCGATCCAGCTGGCGATCGAGTACGACCCGCGGCCGCCGTTCGACTCCGGTCACCTGAGCAAGGCCTCCGAGGCGACGCAGGAGCTCGCCCGCGAGATCATGGACGAACGCATGCCGCGCGACCAGCGCCGTCTCGTCCCGCGAATCGCCCTGCGGCGGTTCATGGACCTGATCCGCACGGGAAAATAAACCCTCCTGAAGTGGTCGCGCGCCGCGGCCCCAAATGGCCATTGCGCGCGCCCGGTGCGCCGAAGAGACTGCACCGCGAATTGCGTATTTGGGGTTGAAGGACCAGGAGGACGAAGTGCGCAAGCTGATCGCGGCGATGAAGGTTTCGGTCGACGGCAAGATGGACGGGCCGAAGGGCGCGGACTGGGTGCGGGCATGGTCGGACGACTTCGGCCTCACCGAGCAGATCGACGCGTGCGTACTCGGCGGCGGGATGTATCCCGGGTACGAGGGGTACTGGACGGGGATCCGGAACGAGCCCGGGAAGCCGGCCTGGACGAGCAACCCTCCTACGAAGGCCGAAGTCGATTGGGCCCGCCTGACGGAACGGACCCCGCACTACGTGCTGTCGAGGACGCTGAACACCGCCGCCTGGCCGAACACGAAGTTCCTGCGGAGCGCCGACGAGCTCGCCGTCCTCAAGAAACAATCCGGCAAGGACATCTACCTGGTCGGCGGCGCGCGGACTTTCGCGAGCCTGATCGACGCGGGCCTCGTCGACGAGCTCCGCCTCCTCGTCTATCCGCTGATTGCGGGCGAAGGGATGAAGTCCCTCTTCGACACTTTCCAGGGCCGTCGCGACCTCGACCTCCGTGAGGCGGAAAAGCTCCCCGACGGCCGCCTCAGCCTGGTCTACGCGATCGGCCGGTCCTGATCACGGCTGCCGCCCAGTCTTCGGGCCGCGCGAAGGCCCTCGCGGAACGTCTCGGCGTGCGCGGCGTCCTGGAAGGGATAGGACGCGGCGAGATAGGGCTCGTCCATCGTTCCGCCCAGCCGCTCGAGGGCCTCGAGCGCCTCGCGGGCGAGGGCGCTGTCCTTCGAGAATCCGGCCAGGACGATCTGGCGCTGCCGGGCGCGCACGTTGGCCGGATCGAGGGCGACGGAGCGGCGCAGATGTTCCCGTGCCTTCGTGAGCTCACCCTTCAGCAGGTTCCACAACCCGAGATCGGCTTCCACGACGTCGGCGTGGCCGTAGCGGGGGTCCACTCGGTAGACGTTGCACTGTCCCGCGATCGCTTCGTCGAGGTCACCGGCGAAGCCCGAGATGCAGCCCGAGAAGTGATGCGCCATGGACGCGCTCGGGTTGAGCTCGAGCGCGCGGTTCGCGTGGAGCCGCGCGCGCGCGAAGGAGAGGTTGGTCCAGAGCTCCGCCGCGCTCAGCAGCGTGTGTCCCATCCACGACGAGGGATCGAGGTCGACCGCCGTGCTCGCGGCCTCGAGCATGCCGCGAAACGCTTCGCGCGACGCCACGACCTGCCCGCCCTTCCAACCGGCGAGTGCCTGCTCGAAACGCGTCTGCGCGATGACTCCCCACGGGAGAGCGAACCCCGGATCCACGCGGGTTGCGTCCTCGAGCAGCTCCAGGGCCCTGGCGAGATCGCTCGGTGTCGATCGGCGGAGATGCCAGAGACCCTTGATCGTGAGGTCCCAGGCGGTCAGGTCCTCGTGCCGCTTCCGCATGACCCGGCGCGTCTCCTCCGAGGTCAGCTCGGGGGCGATTCGGCGGAAGATCTCCGCGGCGATCTCGGACTGCTTGCGGCTGCCGAGGAACTCGGACGCCGGGCCGTCGTACCGAGCGGACCAGAGCTGCGTGTCGGTCGCCGTGTCCAGCAGCTCGACGGTCAGGCGTAGCGCCGCCCCGCTGCGCGCGAGGCGCCCGGCCACCGCGTAGCGCGCGCCCAGCGCCGCCCCGCGTGGCGACGCCGCCAGGGAGGCATAAGTCCTGTCGAAGGAGGAGTCGCGCGAGAGGATCGGGAACCAGCGCCACGACGCGAGCTCGGAGATCAGCTCCTCCGCGATCCCGTCGGCGAAGTAGGAGCTCTCGGCCGCCCGGTTATCCGTTTTATCCGTCTCATCCGCAGCATCCGTCTCGAAGGGCAGCACCGCGAGGACCGGACGCGCCAGGACCTCTCGGACCCACGTCTGGACGGCGCTCGGCCGCGGGGAGCCCGCCGACTCGACCGCCTCGACGCCGCCGACGAATCGGAACCCCTGCCCGTGCACCGTCTTGATGAGCCTCTGCGCATTGCCATCGTCGTTCAGCGCCTGCCTCGCCGACTTGATCCGGCTCGACAGCACGGAATCCGAGACCGCGCGGTTCGACCAGACGGTCTCGATCAGCTCCTCCCGCGGCACCATGCGATGGCGGTTCTCGACCAGCATCGTCAGGACGGAGAAGACCTGTGGCTCGACCGCGACCGGCCCCCCCTCGCGGCGGAGCTCGTACCGGTCGGTGTCGAGCTCGAAGCATTCGAAGCGATAAATCAAAGGCTTACCCGATCGCGCCGCCCCGGGACGGCGATCTTCAAGAAAAATCCAGGCGGCCTCCAAGCGCCGGGACCATCGGGCTTTCTAGGCTCGACTCGGCGCCGGAATCTTTCCTGCGTCATCCTAACGGAGGAGGTCATGTCCGACACCACGCGTTTGAAATGGCTCAAGATCGCCCTCTTCGGCTTCGGGGTCGTTTTCCTCTTCATCTACCCGCTCGGGATGGTGTGGCCGTCCGGGTGGTCGTGGCACATGGGCTACTCCGACTACTTCCTGATGATCGTCGGGGTCTACGCCACGCTCGGCGTCTTCCTGATCGCGGCCGCCCGCGATCCTCTCGCGAACCGGAGTCTTGTCCAATTCACCATCTGGTCGAGCGCCGTTCATGGACTCATCATGTTGTTCCAGTCGTTGGCTCCCGGAAGCCACGGACACCTGATGGGCGACGTGCCCGCGCTCTTCCTCGTCGCCGTCGTGCTCTCGGTGCTCCTGCCGCGGGAGCAGAGAGCGGCGGTCCCGCTGGCGGCCACGAGCTGACGCGGCGCGGATCGGATATGGTCGTCGAAGCCAAAAAGGAGAAATCATGAAGAAGCTCTCGACCTGGAGCCTGGTCGTCCTCGGCTCCGTCTGTGCGGCCTGGGCGGTCGCGCAGGCGGGCACGCCGCACGTCATCAGCGCGGTTCCCGACGCCAAGTTCGGGCCCGCCCCGCCGATGCTGCCGCCCGGCGCGCAGCTCGCGGTCCTCTCCGGCAATCCTATGGGCCCCGGCGCCTACGCGGTCCGGGTCCGCTTCCCGGCCAACTACGGGATCCCCGCGCACTCCCACCCGACGGACGAGAACGTCGTCGTCACCGCCGGGTCGGTGACCTTCGGCATGGGCGACAAGCTGTCCAAGACGGCGGCGGGCAACAAGACGCTCGACGCCGGCGGCTACGCGTTGATGCCGACCAACATGAACCACTACGCGTTCGCGGGAGACAAGGGAGCGGACATCGTCCTCTACGGGCAGGGACCGGTCGAGTTCAAGTACGTGAACCCGGCCGACGACCCGCGGAACGCGAAGCCGGGGACCAAGTGACGGGCGAAGCCCGTCATCCTGAGCGATAGCGAAGGATCCCGCGCTCGGCAGGCTCTGAGCCGAGCGCGGGATCGCTAGGCGCTGCTCGCCTCGGGATGACGGGCATACGATCATGGCGGCGCCATGCCGCGATGGCCGAGCAGCGCGACCCGCAGCCCAGCGTCGCGCTCCGGAGCGGCGCGCCGGTCATCGAGGTCCTCCGACGCCCACGAAGGCCACGAGCGCGTTCAGGTCGCGGCCGACCCCGTCGGCAGCGACGCCGAGTTGCTCGTCCGGCGCTCCGGCGCGATTCACCCAGAACGTCGGATAGCCGAACCACTTCGCGCCCGCCACGTCCCATCCCGCGAACGCGGCGAAGAGGATCTCTTCCTTCGCCAGGCCGAACGCTTCCGTCCCGAGCTCGTACGCTCGCGGATCCGGCTTGTACGAGCGAATCGCGTCGGTGCTCAGGACGTGCTCGAACACTCCGCTCAGACCCGCGTTGCGGATCCCGGCGTCGAGAAGCGCCGACGTGAAGTTGGAGAGCAACCCGAGACGGAGGCCGGCGTTCCTCAGGCTCGCCAGCGCCGCGGGGACGTCGGGCCACGCGCGGAGCTGGAGGTACGCGTTCATGAGCTGCGCGCGCTGCCCGGCGGTCAGGTCGAGCCCGAGACTTCGGGCGGCGAACACCAGCGCGTCCTCGGTCGCCTGCCGGAAGTCGGCGTAGCGGCCGCCCAGAGCCCGCAGCCACTGGTATTCGAACTGCCGCGACCTCCAGGCGGCGGCGAGCTCGGTCCCCCTTCCGGGGAAGACCCGCTCGGCGAGTCCGAAGACCGGCCGCGGGTCGAAGATCGGGAACGCGTCGAAGGCCACGGCCCTGATCGTCCGCCCCGCCGCCGGCGCGCCGAGGATGCGCAGGGGCAGCGCGCCGGCGACGACTCCCAGGGCGGCGGCATTGAGGAACTCCCGTCGGTCGAGCGGCATCTTCGCCTCCTACTCTTCAACTAGGTGCACTCGGCCTTCGCGGTTTCCCGAACCGGTCGTCCGGAGGGCGTTTCGTCCGCGTGCGGGATCACCTGAGAGTCTCCTCAAATGGGAATAGAGCGGCTCGGATAGGATTCGTCGGACGCCTTCAGCGCGATGACCGACGACACCCAGTTTCCGACGCTCGGGTTTCCGGAATCCGGCTCCGATCTCCCGGCCCCCGGCGAGATCGGCGAGTTCCGCGTCGTCGCCGTTCTCGGACGCGGAGGCATGGGCGTCGTCTACGAGGCCGAGCAGCGCGACCCGGAGCGCCGCGTCGCGCTCAAGGTCATCCGCGGCGGCAAGCTCGTGGACGAGCTGCAGCTGCGGCTCTTCCGCCGCGAGGTGCAGACGCTCGCGCGCCTCATCCATCCCAACATCGCCGCTCTCTACGAGGCCGGCCGCACGGACGACGGGCAGCACTTCTTCACGATGGAGCTCGTCCGCGGCCGTCCTCTCGACGAGTACGTCCGGGAGAAGATGGGCGGCGACCGGCCCTCCCCCGCCCAGCTCCGCGACCGGCTGCGCCTCTTCGCGACGGTCTGCCGCGCGGTCGCCTACGCTCACCAACGCGGAGTCATCCATCGGGACATCAAGCCGTCGAACGTCCTCGTCGTCGCCGACGAGAAGCCGACGAGCTCGGCCTCGCATGGCCACAGTCACTCGCGGCCCTGGGTTCCGACGGTCAAGATCCTCGACTTCGGCCTCGCGCGCATCGCGGAGGGCGACGGCTCGGCGGCGGGAACGCTGCTGTCCCAGCTCGGGCAGATCGGCGGCACGCTCGCGTACATGAGCCCCGAGCAGGCGCGCGGAGCGAGCCGCGAGATCGACGTGCGCAGCGACGTGTACTCGCTCGGCGTCACGCTCTATCAGACGATCACCGGCCGCTTTCCCTACGACCTGCCCGGATCGGCGATCGCCGCGCTCAAGACCGTCCTCGAGGGGTCTCCGAGGCCCCTCCAGCAGGCTTTCGGCGGCGGCTACCGCCTCGACCCCGACCTCGCGACCATCGTCGGCAAGGCGCTCGAGAAGGAGCCCAACCGCCGCTACGCCAGCGCCGATGCCCTCGCCGAGGACATCGAGCGATACCTCGACAACCAGCCGATCCTGGCGCATCCGCCGAGCACGACCTACCAGTTCCGCAAGCTCGTCTCGCGCCACCGCGCCGCATTCGGGACCGCCGCCGCGGTCGGGCTCGTCGTCGTCGTGTCCGTCGTCGCGCTCGCCGTCCAGGCCCAGAAGATCCGGCACGAGCGCGACCGCGCCGCGCAGGAAGCGGCCCGGTCGACGGCGATCAACCAGTTCCTGCAGAAGACGCTGGGCGCCGCGGACCCGTGGCAGCGCGGCGGCTCGCGCGGCGTCACTCTCGTCGACGCGCTGAAGCAGTCGGAGAAGCAGGTCCACGGATCGTTCCAGGGCCAGCCCTTGGTCGAGGCCGACGTTCTCGCCACGATCGCCCGCACCTACTACGGGCTCGGCGAGTACGCGGACGCCGAGCGGCTCCTGCGCTCCGCGCTGGCCACCCGCGTCGCGGCGGAGGGCCGGGAGACCGACGGCGTCGCCGACATCCTCAGTACGCTCGGTTACACGCTGCAGGTCGAGCGAAACGCCGACGAGTCGGCGAAGCTGCTGCGCGAGGCGCTCGCGATCCGCGAGAAGCTGCACGGCCGCGAGAGCCTCGAGGCCGCCGGCGCGCTCAACGAGCTTGCGCGCACGCTGGTGAACAAGAGCGACTACAAGGAGGCCGAGAAGCTCGCCAGGGAGGGGCTCGCGATCCGGGAGCGGGTCGCCGGCCCGAAGAGTGTCGAAGCCGCCGAGAGCCATCGGACGCTCTGCAGTCTGTACACCGAACAGGAAGAATGGAAGCGCGCGCTCGAGGAGTGCAACCTTCAGGTCGCCATTCGTCGCGCTCTGCACGACGACACCGCTGAACTCGGGGGCGCGCTGAACGACGTCGCGGTGGCGCAAACACAGCTCGGGGACTACGACGCGGCCGAGAAGACGTTCGCCGAGGCGATGGCCATCCACAAGCGGGCCCTCGGCGAGGACCATCCCGAGTACGCGAGCGGCCTCGAGAACCTCGGCAACGTCTGGTACCGCAAGGGCGAGTACGCCCGGACCGCGGAGCAGCTCGAGAGGGTCCTGGCGATCCGGCGCAAGGCTCTCGGCGACGACGCCGAGCCCGTCGCAAGAACCCTGGCGAATCTTGGCGCCGTGTACGGCTCGTCCGGAAACGACGCGGCCGCGGTTCCGAAGTATCAGGAGGCGCTCGAGCGCCTGACGAAGTTCCTCGGCCCGGACCATCCCGACGTGGCGGCGGTGCTGACCGGCGAGGCGGGAGCGTTGCAGCGGCTGGGTCGACTGGACGAGGCCGAAGCCGCGGTGAGACGCGCGCTCCAGATCCGGCTCGCGAAATTTCCCGACACGAGCATCCCCGTTTCGCTCAGCCGCCTCCGCTTCGGGCAGATCCTGACCGCCAGGAAACGCTATCCCGAAGCCGACGAGCCTCTCCGGCAGGCCGCAACGAACCTCGCCGCCGCCGGCCCGGGAGCGGCCACGGCCGCGCGCAACGCGATCAAGGCGCGCGCCGAACTCTACAAGGCGTGGGGCAAGAAGCCGGAGGCGCGGGCGCAGGAGGCGCTGCTGGCGGCGAAGTAGACACCGCCCTCTCTGTCATCCCGAGGAGGCGCAGCCGACGAGGGATCCCGTGCGTCATCGACGGAGTGGCGGTCGAGTCCGGGATCCCTCGCTGCGCTCGGGATGACGACAGGAAGAGGCGCCGTCACTCCACCCTCACCTGATCCGTGATCCAGTTGACCTCCCACGTCTTGCCGCCGTCTTCCGAGAACGATTGCTCGAAGTGTGGCGACTTCGACGTGGTCCCCGTCCAGGCGTAGCGCACCAGGATCATGCGGCCCCGGTAGACCTCCTGGTCGTAGAACTCGCCACGCCCGTCCACGAACGACCCGACCGTCGGAACGTCCACCGTCCCCTTCGCCGCGTTCGACCAGTAGAGGCTCCACTGGTGAGACTCCGGGCCGTAGAGGCGCAGCGTCAGACCCTCGATGTGGCCGCCCGGACCGTTCACGTCCAGCGTGTCGAGCTGCGCCTTCCCGTTCCAGATCGGGCGGCATTCGCCAGTGCCGTCAAACTCGACCCAGTGCGTCGAGCCCGGCACCGTCAATGGATTCTCGAGGCGCTTCAGGTGGTACTTCCACTTGCCGAGGAGGAAGTCGAAATCGTGTTGGCCATCGCGCAATGATTTCAGCGGCGGCGGCGTCGCAGGCGCCATAGGCGCAGACGTCTGCGCGTCGCCGCGGTTCCACACGAGGCCGAGCGCGACGACGAGCGCGCTCAGGGAAAGAGTCCGGAATCGCGTCATGGCAGCCTCCTCACGTCAACACGCCCGTCCTTCATCGCGAAGCGCACGCGCGCGTCGACTTCACTTCCCCGTCTTCGCGAGAACTTCCTGTGCGCCTCGCCGGAGCTCGCCGCGAAACTCCTCCGTGTCGGACCACGACGACGCGGGAGCCTTGTGGGCGTCGAGCATCGCGAGCGCCGTCTCGGCCTCCCGCCGCGCGAGATCCTTCTGTCCGTTCTGCAGGTACGCCTCGGACAGGTTCTCGCGCGCGGCCGCGGTCGGATAGGCGAGCAGCACGAGCTCCAGGACCTCGACCGCCGATTTCGGATCGCCGTCGCGCTGGTGGTCGAAGCCGATGATGCTCGCCGTGATCTCGGGAAAGAGCTGGGCCTGCGGATCCGTCTTCTTCGCGTCGAGGAGGCGCTGTCTCACCCGGCCGACTCCGCCGGGCTCGCGGATCTCGTCGAGCGCGGCCGCGCACGCGGCCGTCTCAGCCGGTGCGTGGCCCGGCGTCCGAATTAGCGTCGTCACGAACCACTGCTCGAGGATTCCCGGAAGCTCCGGATGCTCCGCAAAGAGATCCGTGCCATGACCTCCCTTCGCGGGCACCTTGCCGGCGTCCGACGTCTCGTACCAGAGCCAGGGCGCCTCCTGCGCCGCCGCGTAGTGGATGAGCTTCTTGCTCGGGCTCCCATCGGACTCGTAGAGGAGCCCCATGGCCTCGACGGTCGGCGGATATTCGTCGTCGTCCGCGACGACGAATAGCGCCGGAAGGCGCCAGCTCTCCTTGAGAAATTGCATCCCCTCGAGGCCGGTCTCGCCGGAAAGCAGCGCCAACGCCCGGGTCGAGTCGGCATGCCTCTGCGCCGTGTCGACCGCGTCGACGACGCCTTTCCAACCGGCGCCGGCCAAGCCGATCACGTCACGGCGGATGCCCGGCTGCGACGTCAGGAACGCGAACGCGGCGTCGAGGTCGCCGAGACGGGTCGTCTTCGCCTTCTTGGGGTCCTCGTCGTACGCGCCGCCCGTCTCGCCGTGCCCGCGCATGTCGAGCGTGAGGACGTGAATGCCGGCGGACGCCAGACGCGCGGCGATGCCGTCCCACGAGGCTCGGGTGCGGTTCGACTGGTGGAAGAGGATCGCGCCGGGTCCGGGCGCGGACGCGGCGTAGAAGGTTGCCTTCAGCACCATGCCGTCTGACGCCCGCAGGTCCACCGCGCGCGGAGACGGCGGTTGCGGCAGGCCGAGGAGCAGCCCGGACGCGAGCACTCCGGCGGACATCGCGATCAGGCGGGCTCCAGTCATTTTGCTGGTGTGGCCGCGGCCAGCTCCGCGCGAAGTCGCGGACAGAACTCGCCGAGCGAGGCCCGGCGCATCAGGTTCGCCTGAAACGCGGATCCGAGGATGCTCGCCAGCAGCAAGAGACCGAAGAGAACGGCCTGCAGGGTGCTCGCCGCCGGCGAGATCCGCCGAGGCACCGCCAGGCTCGCGACTCGATCCGCGAGAAAGGACGAGGCCCCCGACTGCAGCAGGAGCGTCTCCGCCGGGTTCGTCAGCTTCGCCAGCGCGGAGACCAGGTCGCCGCCGCGCGCACGCCGGATGACGGACTCGTCGCAGGAGAGCTCGCGGTAGAGCGAGAGCCGCGATCCCGCGACCCAGACCATCGGGTGGAACCAGAACACGCAGACGCCGATCTCGTGCGCGAGACGGATGAGATTGTCGCGCCGCCGCGCGTGCGTCAGCTCGTGGATGAGGACCGCGTCGAGCTCGGGCGGGGTCAGGAGGTGCTCGATGCCGGCCGGAAGCGAGATGCGGGGACGAAACAACCCGTCGACGGCGGGAGCGGCGCCCTCCGCGTCGAAGCGCACCGGCACCCCGCGGGCGAACAGGCCGCTCCGGCTCTGCGTCGCGGGGGGCAGACGCAGGCGCCCACGATCGGCCCGAATCCGCCAGGCGAGCCGCGCGAGCATCAGGGCCGCGCCGATCACCCAGACGGCCGCGAGCGCCATGCCCACCGTGCGGTCACGGGAGATCCGGCTTCCGAAATCCTCCAGCGGGAGAACCCATGCCAGGTTCGGCGGCCGCAACCGATCGACGAAGACTCCGGCCGGCAGCAGGAAGTTGAGCGACGTCGCGACCCAGATCCAGTACTTGGTCGTCGCGCTCACGACGCGACGCGAACGCTTCGTCGCGCTCACGACGCGACGCGAACATTTCGTCGCGGTGACGAACGGCGGCGACGAGGTCACCGCCCAGGCGGCGAGTGCCACGAGGGTCGCGAACGTCAGGTGGATCTCGAGGGCGCGCAGCGTGAAGGCGAACGTGAGCGGATCAGACATGGCGTCTCCCTCTCCTTCCCTTACGGCGGGCGGAGTCGCCGGTTGCGGTCCGCGCCGCGTCCTGCAGCGCCTTCAGATCCTTCAGGGTGATGGTCCCGCTCTCGAGCAGGTTGGAGACGAGCAGGCGCGGCGAGCCGCCGAAGAGCTGGAGCAGCTCGCGGACCACGCCGCGGCGGTACTCGTGCCGCCCGAGGACCGGCTCGAAGAGCTGCGCGTTGCCGATCTTCTTGACCCGGCGGACGGCGCCCTTCTGCTCGAGCCGATGCACGAGCGTCTGGACGGTCGTGTAGGCAACGCGCTCGTCCTCCGACAGGCTGTCGAGGATCTCGCGGACGGAGCAGGTCCCGAGCGTCCAGCACTGCTCGAGGATCCGGGCCTCGGCCCTGGAGAGAGGAGCGTTCGCGGTTCGGGACTTCGGCATGATCTCCTACGCGCCGCGGTGATGCTACTACACCTGTAGTAGGCAAAGTCAACCCTCAGTCAAGAGCCACGACCAATCGACCTGCGTCGCCGACCGAGGGCTTCGGATGTCCCCGGTACGACTAGAGTTTGACCTCCGGCGGCGATGGACACGAAACCGCGTCAGCGCATCCGCTCAGAGCTTGATGCAGACGTTCTTCGCCTCGGTGAAGAACTGAAGCGAGTCGAATCCGCCCTCGCGGCCGACGCCGCTCTCCTTCATTCCGCCGAAGGGAACGCGGAGGTCCCTAAGCAGCCACGTGTTGACCCATATCGTGCCGCTCTCGAGCGCGGCCGCGACCCGGTGGGCCTTCTGGAGATCCCGGGTCCAGACGCTCGCGGAGAGGCCGTAACGGGTGCCATTGGCGTAGGCGATCGCCTCCTCCGGAGACTCGAAGGGCGTGACGGTGACGACGGGTCCGAAGATCTCCTCCTGCATCACGCGCCGATTGCAGTCGAGGCCGGCGATCACCGTCGGCTCCAGGAAGTACCCGTCCCGGACGCGCTCCGGGAGACTCGCGGGACGCTTTCCGCCGGCGAGAATCTCGCCCCCCTCTTCCCTCGCGAGCGCGACGTAACCCTCGACCTTCCGGAGGTGCGACTCGCTGATGAGCGCGCCCACGTCGGTCGTGGCGTCCTGCGGGTCTCCGATCCGGAGCTTCTTCGTCGCCTCCAGGAAGCGGCCGAGGAACTCGTCGTAGATGGTCCTCTCGACGAACAGGCGCGAGCCGCACAGACAGATCTCCCCCTGGTTGGAGAAGCTCGACTGGATCGACGTGGCGACGGCCTGCTCGAGATCGGCGTCCGCGAACACGATGTTCGGGTTCTTTCCCCCGAGCTCCAGGGAAACCTTCTTGAAGAGCGGCCCGGCCTGGGCCATGACGTCGGCGCCCGTCTTCGTTCCGCCGGTGAACGAGATGAGCGGGACGTTCGGATGCGCCGTGAGGGCGCGGCCGGCGCTTCCTCCCGGGCCGTGCACGATGTTGACGACGCCGGGGGGAATGCCCGCCTCCACGGTCAGCGCGGCGAGCCGGTCGGCGGTCAGCGGCGTGAGCTCCGAGGGCTTCGCCACACAGCAGTTCCCCGCGGCGATGGCCGGAGCGATCTTCCAGCTCAGGAGGTACAGCGGCAGGTTCCAGGGCGAGATCAGCCCGGCGACTCCGAGCGGCTGCCGGAGCGTGTAGTTGAGCGCGCGATCGTCGGTGACGTGGCAGGACGTCTCGGCGTGCAGGATCGCCGTCGCGAAGAAGCGAAAGTTCAGGATGGCCCGCGGCACGTCCATCCGGCGAGAGAGCGCGATCGGCTTCCCGTTGTCCTCCGATTCGAGCCGCGCGAGCTCGTCGAAGTTCTCCTCGATGAGCTCGGCCACCCGGATCAGGAGCCGGGAACGTTCCTCGGCGGGCGTCCGGCGCCACGACGCGAACGCGCGCGAAGCCGCGGAAACCGCAGCATCGACGTCCTCCGGGCCGCTCTCGGCGATCTCGGCGATGACCTGCCCGGTCGCCGGGTCGACGTCCGGAAGGTAGCGTCCCGAGCAGGGCGGCTTGAACTGGCCGTCGATGAAATTGAGGACGCGTTTCACTGCCGAGAATCCTATCCCGCAGGAGGACATCGCCGGCGCCTGGTGAGCGCGGGGCGTGGACGGTCTCGTTGACGACGACGCCACGGACGATGGCGGCGGCCGGGTCGCCGGTCTGCCAGAGCGCGAAGGAGATCGACTCGGCGAAGGGGCTCCCCTCTCTCTCTCACTCTGCGTCGCCCCTCACTGGGCGACGCGCTGGCAGACCGGCTTCCCGTTTACTACTCCTGCGCTAACGCGGACAGAGTACGGCGGAATAGTTCCCGGTCGCCTGCCCGGTCGCGAAATCGAGATTGCCGGCCGCGATGAAGCCTCCGGTCTTCGCGTCGTGGATCTTGGTCCGATCAACGAGAGCCTTGGTGACGAAGTCGCCGGTTGCGAAGTTGATCACGCTGACGTCGTCGGTGTGAATCACGCCGGCGGCCGTCGTGACGACGCTCGTACCCGTCAGCGTGACGATGTTCGGATCGTCAGGATCCGTCGTCTGCGTCATCGCCGTGAAGTCATAGGTGGCCGGGAATTCGCCGACCAGCGTGCCGTGAGTGCACAGCCCCACCGGGGACGTGCAGTCCGGCGGCGGCACCACGACCGAGGTAAAGGGGCCGTAGAAGGCCTGACATTTCGATTTGTCGTCGTCATCCGCTCTCGCCGGTCGGATCGATAGGAGCAGGACGAGGGGAAGTAACAACGCGACACGTGCTGTGCTCCGTCGAGTCTTGCCGGTAGACCTGTGGTTCCTCATGAGATTCCTCCCTTTGTTTGATCCGGCGCGCTGGATTTCACGCCGGCTCGACGCTCTCATCGTTGTCTTCCCCACGACGTCGACCTCGCCGGCACGAACGCGATCTGCGTCTTGCCCTCGTGCGGGTAGATCACGACGCTGCCCGCCGGACAGGCCCACTTGACGCCCTCCGAAGCGGCCGTCCGGGCGCACGATCCGGGAACGTGGGACTTGTACCAGGCATCGACCGTCGCCACGGAGTCGCTTGTCTCCAGGACCATCGGCACGCCCTGCGCGACCACGGAGGCCGGCATGTCGTTCAGGTTGCGGCCGCGCGGGTAGATCGGCAGCTTGCCGTTGTCCTTCGAGGATGCGCCGCCGGCGGGAGCGGGCTCGACCGTTGTCCGCGGGGTCCATCGATACGCGATGTGCCCTTTCCCCTTGCCGGTCACGTCCCCGTCCTGCTCCTCCCGCAGCAGCATTCCGGAGCTCTTCGAGATCCAGATCGTCGCGTCGGTGCTGCCTGTCTTCGATCGATACTGTTCGCGATAGACCGAGGCCGGCTGACCGTCGACGGATTCGTCGCGCAGGAAGCTGCAGGTGTGGGTCCCCGAGCCATAGATGTCCGGCGTGTCGGCGGCGAACGCGTATCCCGTCACCGTCATCTGAACGTGGCTGCTCTGGGTCTTCAGGTTCTCCTCGCGGATCCGGTCGCAGGCCGCCTGATCCGCTCGCGCGGCGGCGCTCGCCAGGGTGGAGAGGATGAGAATCCAGAATCCGAACTTCATGCACTTGCCTCCTTGTCGGCTGCATGGAGCGGTCGTTGGACCGCGCGCTCGGGACACTAGTGGGCGGGAACGATTCCGGCGGGCTGCCGCCCGGCGAACCCTCGTTCCCGTTGCCGATATCGCGCGAGCTTCTCTTCCATCCAGATCAACCGCGTCTGGAGATCAGGCCAGCAGTTCCCATGGACCTCGTACTTGGGCAGGCGAATGCCATCCAGCTCGAATTTCTCCGTCTCGCAGGCGTCGGCGATCTGCGCGCCACTCCCCCCTTCGACCAGCTCGTGGGCGAACGTCTCGACGGCGCCGGCCAGATCGGAATTGCAGGAGACCCATGTCGCCGCCGCGCCGGGCCGGTAGTCCGGCTTGTTCCAGCCGAAAATGTTGGGATCCGTGAAGTAGTGATTCGGCGCGACGAACAGGGAATAGACGGTGCGATAACGAGCGCCGACGAGCGCCGGCTGGTCGTACACCGCGGGCGCCTCCACCGATTTCGCGGCGATCGCGCCGTCGATCACTCTCCAGCAGTCCTCGTGTTGAAAGGGGTTCGGGATCTCCGCGTCGGGCACGTGCAGGACGGCGCCGAAAGACGCGGCACCTCCCGCCGCGATCCCGTACTCTGCGAGACCGTCGAGATAGTGGCCGGACATGATCGTCGTGATGTTCTCGAGGACGTCGAAGCAGTTGTAGGGTGTGTGGGCGATCCAGGATTCTCCCCAGAAGATCGGCACGACGTAGAGCTGCGGAATTGCGATCAGCGGATTCGGTATCGAAGGGAACGGCGAAGCCATCGGAGCTCTCCTTTCCGTTACGGCAGACGGGATATCGCCGCGCGCGCGATGTCCGCGAGCTCGGCGTCGAGCGCGGCCTCGCCCGGATCGGGCGAGATGGTGGCGCCGACGGTCAGATGCCACGGGCCCTTGCGCGCGTGGAGGATGCGGCCTCGCGAAGAGAAGCCGAAACCCATGTTGACCGCGGCGACGTTGGTCGTGAACGCCCAGTCTCCGACCTTCGGGATGTCGTTGGCGACGACGATCGTTCCCTGCAGCCCTCTCTTCTCGGGGTCGAGCGAGCGCCGGACGGTGTCGCCGGTACGCGCGTAGATGGCCTTGACCTGTGCCTCGGTCATGTCGTCCCGTGCCAGGTCGAGCTTCACGTCCGTAAGCGTCGCGACGGCCTGGGGTATCTGCGACACGGTGGTACCCGACGACGATTCCGAAGCATTCCCATACTCGCAGCTCGAACCGGAAGAGGAGGAAACCATCTTTCTCTTCAGCACCGCGCCGACCTCCTCGGCCGTCACGAGCGTGCACGGGTCCGGGGATCGGGCCGGGCTCGTCGCGCTCGACGCGCTCGCGGGGGCCTCCCCGGGCGAGGAAGCCGAGGCCGCCTCGGCGGAGGTCTTTCGGGAGCAGAAGCAGAGTACGGCGGACACGCAGAGGGCCGCGGCCGCCAGCGAGACCCTTCTCGTCACAGTCACGACAGCCTCGCTCACTGAAGCGGGCATTGATTGAGCGTCCCTATGACGTGGGCGATGAAGTTGTTTCCGAGGGAACAGGCGCTTACATGGCCACCGAGCTCGACGCCGGCGAAGGAATTGGGAACCACCGAATTCGTGATCGTCAGCGTGGACTCACGGGTTCCCAATGCCGAGATGTCGATTGAAAAATCCCTCAAGACGCAACGATCCACCGTAAGAAACACGGTATCGCCCACCTCGATCCCGTCGTGCCATCCCGTGAAACGGGACTCGCTAATGGAGACGGTGAGAGAGCTTCCGTCGCTCGGCCCCTCCAGGAGCAATCCGGTACCCTCACCCTCGCCCCCCTCAAACCGGCAGCGGTCGATCCAGACGAACGAGAGTGTGGACGCCGTGGCGTTCACGGCCTTGTTGCACTCCTCAATCTCGGAATCTTCGACGTAGAGCTGCTGAAGAAGGACGCTTTCCGTCGCAAGAATTCCGTTACCGGCCGAGAATCCCCGGATCGTGCAGTGCTCGACGTGGACCGTAGCGGCCGTCACGACGTTGATTCCGTTCCCGGCCGCGCTCGTCCCGGTCAGCGTCAGACCTCGAAGGACGACGACGTCGTTGACGCCCGCCGCGACGGTGATCGCGTCCCCCGACGACGCCGTGATCCCGGCATAGATGCCGTCGGGTGCCTCGAGCGACACGGCCTGGTTGATGGTCACTGCGCCGTAGCCGCCCGAATCGAGCACCACGACTTCGCCGCCCGCATTCGTCATGGCGATCGCCCGGGAGAACGTCCGGCACGGAGACGTCCGGCTGCAGTTGGCCGCGTCGCTTCCTTTCTTGGCCGAGACGAACGTCCGTGGCTGGGGCTGGGGCGCGGCCTGGGCCAGGGCCGGGGCGAGAGCGAGAGCGAGAAAGGCCGCCGAAATCCTCCGAAACAGGCCAATCGTCATGAGTCACCCTCCTTATTCGGGGGGCAGGATGCCCGCATGGAATAATTCCGTCGCTGGACTGACGCTGGCTTCTGGATGGATTTCTTCTGGATAAAGAATGGATAGAGGGGCGAAGGACGCAGATCCTCCGGTCGGCTACAGCTTCGGGCCGTTCCGGTTGGAGGTCGCCGAACGCCGTCTCTTACGGGACGGCAGTCCGAAGAGCCTCCAACCGCGCGTTTTCGACACGCTGGTCCTTCTCGTCCAGAACGCCGGCCATCTCCTGACCAAGGAGCAGCTCATCTCGGCGCTCTGGCCGCACACGGTCGTCGAGGAGAGCAACCTCACCAAGAACATCTGGACGATTCGGAAGGTTCTCGGCGATCCGGACGGGAGCGAGTACATCGAAACGATTCCGCGCGTCGGATACCGCTTCGTCGCACCGGTCCGCGCGGAACCGGCGGTGGAGATCTCTCCGTCGGCGCGCCCTGCGGCCCCCGAGGGTTCGCCGCTCGTCGCCGGGACGCCGTCCGGAGCGATCGCGGCCGAAAAGCCACGGCCCACCGTTCCCGCGCGACTCGGCCCCTACACGATCCTCTCGGTCCTCGGCGCCGGCGCGATGGGAACCGTCTATCGCGCTCGCGACGACAGGCTCAGGCGAGACGTCGCGATCAAAGTCCTGCCCGCTTCACTCGCGACCGATCCCGACCGCCTCCGTCGTTTCGAGCGCGAGGCACAGTCGGCCGGAGCGCTGAATCATCCGAACATCACGGCGGTCTACGACATGGGTTCTCACGAAGGGGAGCCGTACATCGTGACGGAGCTCCTCGAAGGCGAGACCCTCCAGTCGAGGCTCGCGGGCGGGCCGCTCCCACCCGTCCAGGCACTCGACGTCGCGGCGCAGATCGCGGACGGCCTCGCCGCGGCGCACGACAAGGGGATCGTGCACCGCGACCTGAAGCCAGCGAATCTCCTCCTGACGAACGACGGCCGAGTCAAGATCCTGGATTTCGGGCTCGCGAAACTGACGCATACGGAAGAGGCGGGCTCGCGCGAGGACCCGCCGTCGGCGGCGAGGACGGAGCCCGGGCTCGTCCTCGGCACGATCGACTACATGTCGCCGGAGCAGGTGCTGGGCCGGCTGACCGACGGCCGCTCCGACATCTTTTCTCTCGGTTCCGTGCTCTACGAGATGCTCTCCGGCCGGCGCGCGTTCGAGCGGCCGACGGCTCCCGAGACGATGATCGCGATCCTGAAGGAGGAGCCGCCCCCCCTCTCGGCCGCCGGCGTTTCGGTCGCTCCCGAAGTCGAGCGGATCCTTCGCCGCTGTCTCGAGAAGCGACCCGCCGACCGCTATCGGTCCGCGCCGGACCTGGCGGCGGATCTGAGAAGCGCCGCAGCCTCGGCCGGGCGGTCGTCCTCCGGTGCGGCCGCTCTCGCCTCGACTCGCCGCGCTCCCGAAAGACTCTCGAGACGCCGGGGCCGGTGGACGCTCGTCGCGGCCGCCGCCGCGGCCCTGATCGCCGCAGTCACATGGATCGTCGCCGGTGTCCGGTCGAAGCCGCGCGCGGAAAGGCCGGTTTCGGGAAACGAGTCGCCCGCTCGGATTCGGAAGTCCGTCGCCGTTCTCGGACTGCGCAACCTGTCGGGCCGCCGGGAAGCCGACTGGCTCGGCACCGCGATCTCCGCGATGGTGACCGCCGAGATCGCGGCCGGCGAGAAGGTCCGAATCGTCCCGGCCGAGAACGTCGCGCGCCGGCATCTCGATCCTCCGGCCGGTGCGCTCTCGCGCGAGACACTCGCGACCCTTCGCTCAGGCCTGAACGCGGACGACGTCGTCGTCGGCTCCTACCTCGCCCTCGTCGCTCCCGCCGGCGAGCAGATTCGGATCGACCTCTTCGTCCAGGACGCCGGGACCGGAGAGACGGTGGCGTCGATCTCCGAGACGGGGTCGGAGGCGGACCTCTTCGCGCTCGTGTCGCTGGCCGGCGAGCAGCTGCGGACGAGGCTGGGGCTCGCGGGGCCGACCGCGGCCGAGGCGGCCAGCGTGAAGGCGTCGCTCCCGGCGAGCCCCGAAGCCATGCGTCTCTACGCGGAAGGTCTCGATCGTTTGCGTCGCGGAGACGCGCCGGCCGCCCGCGATCTCCTGATTCGGGCCGCGGAGGCGGAGCCGGGCTTCGCTCTCTCGCACGCCGCGCTGTCGGACGCCTGGTCGGCGCTGGGATACGACGGCCGTGCCGAGGAGGAGGCCGCGAAGGCGGTCGAACACGCCGAGGGCCTCGGGAACGAGGAGCAGCTCCGCATCCGGGCGAGGCTCGCCGAGTCCCGAAAGAAGTGGGACGAGGCCATCGGGCTCTACCAGTCGCTCTGGAAGGATTACCCCGACGACCTGGAGTACGGGCTCCGGCTCGCCCGGGCGCAACTCTCCGGCGGACATCTCAAGGATTCGCTCGGGACCGTCGTGCAGCTTCGCCGGCTGCCACCGCCGCAGCGGGACGATCCCCGGATCGACCTCGCGGAAGCCGCCGCCGCGGGATCCCGGTCCGATTCCGCCGGCCAGAAGGCCGCCGCCACCCGGGCCGCGGCGAAGGCCCTGCGGTTGGACGAGAAAGGGCTTCTGGCGCGAGCGCGTCAGGAGGAGGCGGCTGCTCTCGACGCTCAGGGAGATCCCGCCGCCGCGCGGTCGAAGTACGAAGAGGCTCGCGATCTCTACGAGCAGATCGGAGATCGCGACGGCACCGCCCAAGCCATCCGCAACATCGGCGGCATGCTGATGGGCCAGGGCGACCTGTCCGGTGGTCGCGCTCTCTACCGCCAGGCACTCGCAACCTTCCACGGAATCGGCGACCGGAGAGGCGAGGCCGCCGCTCTGACCGATCTCATCAACATCGACTGGCTCCAGGCCGGGGATCTTCCCCTCGTGGAGCGCGAGTTGAAGGAGCTGCAGGCTCTGGACACGGAAGTGAGCGACCGGTCCGGCATCGCGTGGGCGTTGAACGGCATCGCGACCGTGGCCTGGGATCAGGGCGACCTCTCCCGTTCGATGGACCTCCACCGGCAGGCGCTCGCGATCTCACGCGAGATCGGGAAGCCGTCGTGGGAGGCTTGGACGCTCGAGTGCATCGGCGACGTCCTGCACTCCCAGGGGGACCTGGCCGCGGCGAAGCGAAGCTACGAGGACGCCATCGCGATCTCGAAGAGCATCAAGAGTGAAGGGGGCGAGGCCCGTCAGCTCAACGCGCTCTCCGGCGTTCTCTTCGACATGGGGAATCTGGCCGAGGCCGGGAGACTCTCTTCGCAGGCCATGGCCATCCAGCAACGGCTCGGCGAAAGCGAGACGCGGGCGGAGAGTGCCCTCTCGCAGGCGGACGTCCTGATCGCCTCGGGTCGGGCCGAGGAGGCGGCGAAGCTGTCGCGGGAGGCGGACGCGGAGTTCCAGAAGAGCGGCGCGAAGGGCAATCAGGCGCTCGCGGAAGGGTCCCTGATCCAGGCGCTGATCCTTCTCGGGCGGACGCCCGAGGCGGAAGAAACGGCGAGCCGCGTCCGAAGCCTGCTCCGAGGAACCGCTCAGGTCAACGAAATCCTCCCGGCCCGAATCGCGTGCGTCCGAGCCGACGCCGCCTCCGGTCACACCGAGCAGGCCCGGAGGGAGGCGGTCGAGGTCCTTCAGAAGACGCAGCGCATCGGCTGGGTCAACTTTCAGCTCGACGCGCGGCTCGCGGTCGCGTACATCGACCTGCAGTCGGGACAGCTCACCCGGGCGCGGGCGGAGCTCGACGACGTCGCGAGGGATGCGAAGGCGAGCGGCTTTCTCCGCGTGGTGAACGAGGCGCGGAGGCTGCAGAGCGGGAAGTCGTGAGGCGGATTCTTCGCTCTATCGGAGCGGCCGCGGAGATCGTCCCGTCGATGCTCTCGGGGCGGCTCTCCCCGACCCCGGCGATCACCTGACCCGTCGCCGGGTCGCATCCGGACCGTATCGGCCCGAGCAGGGCGCCCGTCATAAAAAGCCGCCCGCGGAGCCACTCAGAGACGCAGAGTCCGATCGATGACGCCCACCGAGCTGAAGGACGAGATCGAACGGCTGCATGCGGCCGGTTTCGCCTGGGCACTGGCGTGCTGCGGACGAGATCGGGAAAGGGCCGAGGACGTGCTCCAGACGAGCTACCTGAAGATCCTGGACGGGCGGGCGCGGTTCGCCGGGCGCTCGAGCTTCAAGACGTACCTGTTCGGCGTCATCCGGCGAACGGCGTCCGAGGAGCGGCGCCGCGCCGTGATGTCCGGGCTCCTGCTCGGGCGGTATCGGGGCGAGGACCATCCGGGAAGCCGCGCCGCCGACGGAGCCGCGCCGGTCGAGATTCTCGCCCTGAGGTCGGCCGTCGAAACGCTCCCCCGGCGCCAGAACGAAATCCTCCACCTCGTCTTCTCCATGGGCATGACGCTCCAGGAGGCGGCGGAGACTCTGTCGATCTCGCTCGGCGCTGCGGCCCGGCACTATCACCGCGGCAAGCGCCGGCTCGCGGCCCTGTTGTCGGCGAGGAGCGGCGCGTGACGCAGGACTCCTTTGAGCCCGATCGCGAGCTTTCCCGCCTCTTCGAGGCCGAGCGGCGCGCGGACGAGTCGGCTGCGCCGGACCTCGGCGCGCTCCTTGCGCGGAGACCGCGCCGCCGGATCTCCGTCGGGCGCCGAATCGCCTGGGCGCTGGCGCTCGCCAGCCTGGTCACCTTGGCGATTCTCCTCGTGGACGTCCATAAGGGCGCGCCGCGCCAAGTCACCCCGCCCGCGGAGGTCGTGCAGCTCGCGGACTGGGAGTCGCCGACCGCTTTCCTCCTCGACAACCCCGGATCGGAGCTCCTCACGGAGATCCCGAACCTGGCTTCCTCTCCGGCTAACGAGAACGTTTCCTCCCCCGAGCCCACGAAAGGAGTCACACGATGAAGACGAAGACGCTTTCCGGAACCCTCGTGATCCTGTTGCTCTCGTTTCTCGCTCTGGCCGACAGCGCCAGCACCCCGCCGGACGACCCGTTCGCCCGCTATCTCTACCCGCCCGACCGCGTCATGGGACACGCCATGGAGCTCGGCCTCGACGAGGCGCAGAAGACCTCGATCAAGAACGAGGTCCAGAAGGCCCAGGGCAAGTTCGTGGACCTGCAGTTCGAGCTGCAGGGCGAGTCGGAGAAGATGATCCGGCTCCTCCAGCAGAAGCCGGTCGACGAGGCCGGCGTGCTCGCCGAGGTGGATCGGATCCTCGCGCTCGAGAAGGACATCAAGAAGACGCAGATCTCGCTCCTCGTGCGGATCAAGAACGTCCTGACGCCGGCCCAGCAGGCGAAGTTGAGCGAGATTCCCAAATAGGCCGCCGCGTCTCGAAAAGCCGCCCGTTAGCCCGTCATCCCGGGGAGCAGAGCGACGGGATCCCGGACTCGTCGAGCCGACGGATGCCGCGGCTCAGAGCCTGCCGACGACGGATCCCTCGCTATCGCTCGGGATGACAGCTCAATCTCGACGCTTTGAATCGTCTCGGTCCTCATGGTACGAAGCACGCTCAATGGAAAACGAAAAGCCTCGCGGTCCCCTCTATTACGCCGACTACCTCCAGCTCGACCGGCTGCTCTCCTGCCAGCGGATGCAGAGCGCGCTGAACGGGAAGCCGGCGCACGACGAGATGCTCTTCATCATCGTCCACCAGGCGTACGAGCTGTGGTTCAAGCAGGTGATCTGGGAGCTCGACGCGGTGCTCGCCACGTTTCGCACCTCGCCGGTCCCGGAGGAGGACCTCGGGCAGGCCGTCCTGCGGCTCGGGCGCATCGTCGAGATCCAGCGCGTCCTCATCCAGCAGGTCGACGTCCTGGAGACCATGACGCCGCTCGACTTCCTCGACTTCCGGGACGCGCTGTTCCCGGCCTCGGGCTTCCAGAGCGTCCAGTTCCGGCTGGTCGAGAACAAGCTCGGGATGCGGCGCGGGGACCGGCTGCAGGTCAACGACGCGCCCTACACTTCGCGCTTCACGAAGGAGGACGCCGCGCGCGCCGAGGCGTCGGAGCGTGAGCCCTCGCTCTTCGACCTGATCCAGGGCTGGCTCGAACGGACGCCCTTCCTCCACTTCGGCGACTTCGACTTCTGGCGGGAGTACCGGCGGGCGGTGGACGCCATGCTCGATGCCGACCGCGCCTCGATCCGGAGCAACCCCACGCTGACCGAAACCGAGAAGACGACGCAGCTCTCGGGAGTCGAGGCAACGGCCGGCCGGTTCGCGGACCTCTTTGCGGACGCTAAGGACGCCGCAAAGCCCGAAACGGCGCCCGGGCGCCACTTCTCCCGCCGAGCGCTGCAGGCGGCGCTCCTCATCCATCTCTATCGGGACGAGCCGATCCTGCACCTCCCCTTCCGGCTGCTCGCGCTCCTGGCGGACATCGAGCGGAACTTCACGACCTGGCGCCAGCGCCACGCCCAGATGGCGATGCGGATGATCGGCACCCGGATCGGCACCGGTGGCACCTCGGGACACCAGTATCTCGACCGCGCGGCCGAGCGTCACCGGGTCTTCGCGGACCTCTCGGCGCTGGCGAGCTTCTTCATTCCCCGCTCGGCGCTTCCCAGGCTCCCGGCCGAGGTGAGGAGCCGGATGGGGTTCCGGTTCCAGAGCCCACAATGATCCTGCCGCCGGAACTCTAGAGACCCAGGAACTCCTGCATCCGCTGCAGCGCCTCGTCCAGCGCGCGCTGAAACGCGCGGCCGCGCGGCCGCTCGCCCGCGAACCCGAGCTCGTGCCGGAGCCGTCCATCGGCCACCTTCAGGTTGGCCCACCCCAGCATTCGTTCGCCCCAGAGCATGGGCATCGCGTAGTAGCCCATGCGGCGCTTGTGGGCCGGCAGATAAGCCTCGAACTTGTATTCCCAGCCCCAGAACAGCTGGAAGCGCCGGCGGTCCCAGACCACCGGGTCGAAGGGTGTGAACAAGCGGAGCCTGTCGTCGACCCGATGCCGCGCCGCCTCGGGCTTCTCGCCCTCCGGCCAGAACCACAGCAGGCCATCGACCCGGGCATGGGGATAGCGCGAGCCGGCGCTCTCCTGGACCTGCCGCACTTCGGCGGCCAGGTGCGGCACTCCGGAGCGCAGGAGTGCGCCGAGATATCCCAGACTCGCCGCAGGCAGCGGCGCGTAGAGCCGTACCGCCATGTCCAGCAACCGCCCGGCGCGCGCGCGCCGGACTCCGGGGCCGCCGTCCCGCGGCGGGTGCTCGATCGCCTCGTAGACGCGGATGCCGGACTCGCGGCGCACCACGCGTAGCAGCCCGCGATAGTGCAGGCCCTCCAGCAGATGGGTGGCGACGTTCAGGTCGCCGCCCCAGCGCTGGATGCGTCCATGGTCGAAATGCGCCTGCAGATCCCTGGAGCCCGTGCGTCCATGCCGGCGCACGAAAGCCAGCACCGTCCGAGAGCGCGCCTCCATCTCGGGATCCCAGGCCCGCCAGGGGATCGGCCTCCCGCGCGGATGCAGCAGGGCCAGGGTCTCGCGGGGCAGGAAGCCGTAGTTGACGAAGAAGTCTTCTTCGATCGCCAGGCGCGGGTAGCGGCGCTCCAGCTCGCCCGCGCGATAGCCCTCGACGCGGTGCCCGAGGATCAGATCCTGCGCACGAGCCGGCGCGCGCACCGGGTCGGCCTGGACGAAGCCGAGGCGCTCGATGGCCCGCGACAGGCTGGTGGGCTTGAAGAGACTTCGCGCAATCGCGTAGCGGCGAAGCTGCGGAAGACTGAGAGCGGGATTCCGATTCAACTCTCGGCGATGACCTTCAGCTCGACCGAGATCGGAACCGGCAGCGCGACGACGCCGACGGTCGTTCGCGTCGGCCGGATTCCCTCGAAGTACTCGCCGTAGACCCGGTTGAATGCGGCGAAGTCGCGGTCGATGTCCGTCAGGAAGACCGTCACGTCGACCACCTTCTCGAGCGAGCTCCCGGCGTCCTCGAGAATCACCCGGACGTTCTCGATGCACGCGCGCGTCTGGGCCTCGATGCCCTCCGGAATCTCCTCGGTCTTCGGATGCCGCGGCCCGATGCCGGAGAGGAAGACCAGGCTACCGAGCCGGCGAGCGTGCGGATACGGACCGAGGGGCCGCGGCGCACGGGAGGAAACGGTGGACGACGCCGGCTTCTTCGAGGGCGGATTCACGCCGATATACTAGCCGCGAGCCATGGAATCGAAGGCGCTGAATTTCCAGAAGTGGATCGACGA
Organism: Thermoanaerobaculia bacterium; assembly: GCA_036493875.1. Lineage (GTDB taxonomy): Bacteria > Acidobacteriota > Thermoanaerobaculia > UBA5066 > Gp7-AA6 > DAHUXD01. The sequence continues at coordinate 20,577 of DASXPB010000054.1, read as the reverse complement.
GCACCGGAGCCTTCTGAAGCCGCCGGTCGGCAACAAGCAGGTCTTCGAGGAAGACGACTTCATCGTGATGGTCGTCGGCGGACCGAACAGCCGCAAGGATTACCACATCGACGAGGGGCCCGAGTTCTTCTACCAGCTCGAAGGCGAGATGGTCCTCAAGACGATCCAGAACGGGAGAGTCGTGGACGTCCCGATCCGCGCCGGTGAGATCTACCTTCATCCGCCGCGCGTCCCACACTCGCCCCAGCGAATGCCCAACTCGGTCGGTCTCGTCATCGAGCGCAAGCGGCTCCCGCACGAGAAGGACGGGCTCCAGTGGTACTGCGATCACTGCACGAATCTGCTGTACGAGGAGTACTTCACGCTCCACAACGTCGAGAAGGATTTCCCTCCGATCTTCGACCGATTCTTCGCTGACGAGAAGAAGCGCACCTGTAAGAAGTGCGGCACGGTGATGCCCGCGCCCGCTCGTGCAAATCGCGCCTGACTTGCTGAAGATCGACGTCCACACCCACATCCTTCCCGAGAGGCTGCCCGACTTTCGAAACGCGCCGGGCGCCGAACGATTCGTCCAGATCGAGCACCAGGAGGGCGGCCGCGCGCGGATGACGATCGGCGGCTCCCTGTTCCGCGAGATCGAGAGCAACAGCTGGAGCGTCGACGCGCGGCTCGCGGAGTGCGACGCGGCGGGCGTCGGCGTGCAGGTCCTCTCGACGGTGCCGGTCATGTTCAGCTACTGGGCGGATCCGGCCCCGGCGCTCGAGCTCGCGCGGCACCTGAACGACCACATCGCCGGCGTCGTCGCGGGACATCCCAGGCGCTTCGTCGGCCTCGGAACGATTCCGATGCAGGCGCCCGACCTCGCGATCCGCGAGCTCGAGCGCTGCGTGCGTGAGCTGGGCCTCGCGGGGATCGAGATCGGCACCAACGTCAACGGGGCGAATCTCGACAGCCCGGAGCTCTTCCCGATCTTCGAGGCGGCCGCGTCGCTCTCCGCCGCCGTCTTCGTCCATCCCTGGGAGATGGCCGGCCGCGATCGGATGACGCGCTACTGGCTCCTCTGGCTCGTCGGGATGCCCGCCGAGACTTCGCTCGCGATCTGCTCGCTCATCTTCGGCGGGGTGCTCGAGAGGCTGCCGGCGCTCCGGATCGCCTTCGCGCACGGCGGCGGCGCGTTTCCGGCGACGATCGGTCGCATCGCCCACGGTTTCGACGTGCGGCCCGATCTCTGCGCCGTCGTCAACGACGTTTCCCCGCGCGAGTATCTGGGGCGGATCACGCTCGACTCGCTCGTGCACGACCCGCGGATGCTTCAGTACCTCGTCGACCTGATGGGTCCGGATCGGATCGCCCTCGGTAGCGACTATCCCTTCCCGCTCGGCGAGGCTCGCCCGGGAGAGCTGATCGAGTCTTGTGGATTCCCCGACGAGACGCGCGCACGGCTGCTCCACGGCACGGCGCTCGAGTGGCTCGGACTGCCCGCCGCACGCTTCAGCCGCTGACGAAGGAGTCCGCGCAGACTCACGACTCGGAAGCGATTCTGCCCGTGATATCACTGGACCGTCCCGGTCCTCGCCGGGGCAGGAGGAGCTATGTCCATCGCAAAGGTCACCGAAATCATCGCCTCGTCTTCGAAGAGCTTCGACGATGCCGTCGACGCGGGCATCAAGCGGGCCAACAAGAAGCTGCAGAACGTCCGGGCGGCGTGGGTGAAGTCTCAGAAGGCCATCGTCATGAACGGCAAGATCACGGAGTATCGCGTGACCCTCAAGGTGACCTTCGTACTGAAGGACTGAGGCGATGGCGCCGGCCCCGCAAGCGATGGGCCGAAGGCAGCGGCGGCGGACGCCGCCGCCGCTGAAATCAGCCGAAACGGACTGCGCGCCTCAGCTGGCCGGCGGAGCCGGGCTGGGTCCTCCGCTCCGAGGCCGAGCCGCAGGCCGCGCCTCCTTACCTTCCTCTATGAAGGCGAGGATCTCGGGATTGAGCACGTCGGCGTGGGTCGTCGGCATGCCATGCGGGTATCCCTTGTACACCTTGAGAGTGCCCTTCTTGAGCAGCTTCGAGGAGAGCAGGGCGGAATCCGCAATCGGGACGACCTGGTCGTCATCGCCGTGCATGACGAGGGTCGGCACATCGATGATCTTCAGGTCCTCGGTGAAGTCGGTCTCCGAGAGGGCCTTGATGCAGTCGTACTGGGCCTTCGCGCTGCCCATCAAGGCCTGGCGCATCCAGTTGTCGACCACGCTCTGCAACACCTTCGCGCCCGGCCGGTTGTAGCCGTAGAAGGGACCGCTCGCGAATTGCTGGTAGAACTCCACACGGTTGGCGGCGAGCCCTTGCCGGAGTCCGTCCCAGACCTCGATGGGTATGCCGCCCGGATTGGCGGCGGTCTTCAGCATCAGCGGCGGCACGGCGGACATCAGCACCAGCCTGGCGACGCGACCCTTGCCGTGGCGTGCGACGTAGTGCGTGGCCTCGCCTCCGCCCGTCGAATGGCTGATATTGATGGTGTCGCGCAGATCCAGGTGCTCGACGACCGCCGCGGCGTCTGAAGCGTAGTGGTCCATGTCATGGCCGTCGCTCACCTGGCTCGAGCGGCCATGGCCGCGCCGGTCATGCGCGACGACCCGATACCCCTTCCCGAGAAAGTAGAGCATCTGGGTGTCCCAGTCGTCGGCGCTCAACGGCCAGCCGTGATGGAAGACGATTGGCTGCGCGTTCTTGGGGCCCCAGTCCTTGTAGTAGATCTCGGTGCCGTCTTTGGTCGTGACGAAGCTCATGGGCTCTCCTCCACTTTCGGTTGTTTGACGTTCAGGTTCCGTGTCGACGCCTGACTCAGCTCGCCGGAGGAGCCGGGCTCGGACCGCTGCTCCTCGGCCGAGTCGTCGCCCGCGCCGCCTTACCTTCCTCGATGAAGGCGAGAAGCTCGGGATTGATCTCGTCGGCGTGCGTCGTCGCCATGCCGTGCGGGTACCCCTTGTAAACCTTGAGAGTCGCCTTCTTCAGGAGTTTCGAGGAGAGCGGCGCGGAATCCGCGACCGGAACGATCTGGTCGTCTTCGCCGTGCATGACGAGGGTCGGCACGTCGATGTTCTTCAGGTCCTCGGTGAAGTCCGTCTCCGAGAAGGCCTTGATGCCGTCGTAGTGCGCCTTCGCGCCGCCCATCATTCCTTGACGGAACCAGTTGTCGATGACGCTCTGCAACGGCTTCGCTCCCGGCCGGTTGTAGCTGTAGAAGGGACCGCTCGCGAACTCCACGTAGAACTGCGCCCGGTTGGCGGCGAGCTGCTGCCGGAGACCGTCGAAGACTTCGATGGGCAGGCCTCCCGGATTGGAAGCCGTCTTCAGCATGAGCGGCGGTACGGCGCCAATGAGTACCAACCTGGCGACACGGCCCTTCCCGTGACGCGCGACGTAGTGCGTGGCCTCGCCTCCGCCCGTCGAATGCCCGATGTGGATGGTGTCGAGCAGATTCAGGTGCTCGACGACCGCGGCTGTGTCCGCAGCGTAGTGGTCCATGTCGTGGCCGTCGCTCACCTGGCTCGAGCGGCCATGGCCGCGCCGGTCATGCGCAACGACGCGATACCCCTTCCCGAGAAAGTAGAGCATCTGGGTGTCCCAGTCATCGGCGCTCAACGGCCAGCCGTGATGGAAGACGATCGGCTGCGCGTTCTTGGGGCCCCAGTCCTTGTAGTAGATCTCGGTGCCGTCTTTGGTCGTCACGAAGCTCATGGGGTCTCCTCTCTTCATCGAGGCTATTCGCGGGCCGGGAGCGAAGACGTTCCGATCGACCGAAACTTTACAAATCCTCCGATTCTCTTTGCGATAGGCTCCTGATGATCGGTTCTCGCCTGGGCGAAGGCCCGGGCCCAATCGCGGAGGCAGGATTGGCCACCGCTTTCTCGCATCTTCGTGACCCGTCAGGAGGGAGCGTCTCCCACGCTTCCGGAGCCGCCGAGCGCGTTCTTCTTCCCCGGGTTCACCTCCTCCGTCAGGGCAGGCGAACGCGATTCCTGGAAGCCACCCCAAGGCTGTCGAGCACTGGTGTGCGATGGCGGCAGATTGCCGTCGAGGAATATGCGGTTCCGGCCTGCCTCATCGAGCGCCATGAGCACCCGGAGATCTTCCTGCACGTCGTCCTCTCCGGGTCCGTCATGTACGAGGTCAGCACGCGGGGCCGGTTGAAGAGGCTCGAAGCCGTCCCGGGAACGACGTTCATCCTGCCGCGCGGCACGGTCGATGAGGTCCGATGGGAGGGTCCGACCCGCCGGCTGGCCGTGGCGATCGGCCCCTATCTCCTGGAAGGCTCGACGGACGAGACGATGAGCCGCGGCGACATCGAGCTCGTCGAGCACTGGGCCCTGGTCGATCCGCAGATCGCGTCCATTCTCCAGGCCATGCGGACGGATCTCTCCGAAGGCTCGCCCGCCGGGCGCCTGTACGGCGAGTCGCTGGCGAATGCGCTGGCCGTGTACCTCGTGGGTCGCTACGGCGTCCGACGCGCGCCGCCCCGAACGCCCGTGGGAGGGATGCCGGGACGCCGTCTTCGGAGGGTGCTCGACTACATCGGCGAGAACCTGACCGGGGACCTGGGCCTCGCGGATCTTGCCGGCGTCGCTGGAATGAGCCCTCATTACTTTTCGGAGCTCTTTCGACGGAGCATGGGGCGCCCTCCCCATCAATACGTTCTGTCGCAACGGATCGAACGGGCCAAGAAGTCCCTCCGAAACCCGAAGCACTCCGTCCTCGAGGCCGGCTTGTCGGCAGGCTTCGACAACCCCAGCCATTTCGCGCGCACGTTTCGACGACTCGTGGGCGCGACGCCGAGACAGTTCCGAGCGGGCTGACCCGCTGGGGAGTAGAGGAGCGGATGGACAAACCTCGCATCTTTCTGGGCTCGTCGGGAAAGCAGGCGAAGCTGGTGGAGGCGCTGACGCGCGGTCTCGAAGACGTCGCGCACGTCGATCCGTGGACGACCTCCTTCAATCCCGGGACGACGACGATCGAGCGCCTGGTCGAGCTCGCGCATGAAGTCGACTTCGCCGCGTTCGTGTTCGCCCAGGACGATTGGACGGCGGCCACCTCCCCTTCAACCCCTTCGCCGGAGTCCGGTCAGGCCTCTCCGCGGGACAACGTCGTCTTCGAAGCCGGCCTCTTCGGCGGAGTCCTCGGAATGCGCCGGACCTTCATCCTCCACGCCAACGGCTCGAAGCTCCCGACCGATCTCCTCGGACTGACGTCCATCCGGTACGGCGACGCGGCGACCGCGGAAACCGCGGCGGAGACGGATGCGGTCAACCAGAAGCTCCGGAAGGCGATCGAGAACGAGGGGCACATCGCCCGCATCGAGGGCCTGTGGTGGCAGTTCTCCCTGACCGAGCGCAGCGCGCGGGAGCCCTCCGCCGTGAGCCTCCTCAGAGTCTCGCGAGGCCGCGACGGCGCGCTGGAAGTGACCGGCCGTGCCTGGCAGGATGATGGCAAGCTGTCGGCCAGATACTGGAGCGAGGCCGTGAAGGAAAAGAAGGAGCCTTCGGGCGTCTTCTACTATCACCGGCTGGAGCGCCCCTTGGACCCGGCCGCTCCACAGCTTTACGGGACGGGAGAGATTCTGACGGAGTCCGCCGATCGCGCGGCCGGGTACTGGATCACCCGAGCGGACACGGATCCGACACTGAACGCGCGTACATCCGGTGTCTATCTGCGCGCCGACCCGGCGGATCTGACCATTCTCGATGGGACCGACAACAAGCAACGCGCGAAGTTGATCGCGACCCGGCTGAAGCACTGGAAGGGGTTGAAGAGCGCCTGAGATTGGCTGAAGGCGTTCGCGGAGGCGGTCGAGTTGCTGCGCGCCGGCGCAGAGACTGGCTCGGACTTCCCGTTGAGCGCTTCGGAGGAACCGGATAGCGTCGAGCGAGCCTTTCCAGCGCAGGCCAACCTCCGCGGATAGAATCCTTGCCAACTGATGTCTCTTCCCACCGGCAGTCGCCTCGGGCCCTACGAGATTCTCGCTCCGATCGGGGCGGGCGGGATGGGCGAGGTCTATCGAGCGAGGGACACGCGGTTGGACCGTTTGGTCGCCATCAAGGTCCTTCCCGAGGAGCTCTCCTCGTCGCCGGAGCTGCGCGAGCGCTTCGAGCGCGAAGCCAGGGCAATTTCCAAGCTCTCGCACCCGCACATCTGCGCTCTTTTCGACGTTGGTCGCGAAGGGGAGATCGAGTACCTCGTCATGGAGTACCTCGAGGGCGACACGCTGGCGCATCGCATCGGCTTCCGCGCGCTCTCCCTGGAGCAGAGCCTGCGCTATGGGACCGAGATCGCCGAGGCTCTCGGGGCAGCGCACGCCGCGGGAATCGTCCATCGGGACCTGAAGCCCGGCAACGTGATGCTGACGACGACCGGAGTGAAGCTACTGGACTTCGGGCTCGCGAAGGCCACTGCCCCGGCCGTGCCGATCGATGACCAGACGTCGGCTCCGACTCGCACGAGGGACTTGACGACGCAAGGGACTCTCCTCGGCACGATTCCCTACATGGCGCCCGAGCAGCTCGAAGGAAGGGAAGTCGACGCGCGGACGGACATCTTCGCCTTCGGCTCCGTGCTCTACGAGATGGCGACCGGCAAGAAGGCGTTCGCGGGCTCGAGCCAGGCCTCCTTGATCGCGTCGATCCTGCGCTCGGAGCCTCCACCGGTCTCTTCGATTCAGCCCATGAGCCCCCCGGTTCTCGATCGGCTGGTGAGGACTTGCCTCGCCAAAGATCCGGCGGAGCGCTGGCAGTCGGCTCGCGACGTCGCCTTGCAGCTCCGGTCCATCTCCGAACAGGTCTCTCTTCCCACGTCGGAGCCGGGCGCTCCGGCGCGTCGCCGCGCCGGATGGCTGCCCTGGGCGGTTGCCGCCGTCCTCGCCGCCGTCGCCGCGGCGGCGCTGCTGTTACGGCCGGCGGCGGCACGATCCCCGGCTGCCCTGGTCCGATTCGGCGTGCCGCCGCCGGAGAACGGCGCCTTCAACTACAGGCCGGGGGGCACATTCATCGCCGTTGCGCCCGACGGCTCGCAGATCGCCTACGTCGCCTCGGATGCGCAGTCAGGGCCGCGCATCTGGGTCCGGCGGCTCTCGGCGCTGGAAGCGCGCCCGATTCCGGGCACCGAGGACGCCTCGACGCTTTTCTGGTCGCCGGACGGCCTATCGATCGGTTTCTTCGGCGGGCTGAAGCTCAAGAAGGTGGACGTCGCGGGCGGCGCGGCGGTTCCGATCTGTGATGTTCCGGCCGGCGGTGACAAGTCGGGGACCTGGGGCCGTGGCGGCGACATTCTCTTCTCCGGTGTCCAGAGCTCGGCGATTTACCGCGTCTCCTCTGCGGGCGGGGAGCCGGTCGAGGTCGCTCGAGTCGAGCCTTCGCGCGGGGAGCTGCGGATGGTTTTTCCGTGGTTTCTGCCGGACGGCGAGCGCTTTCTCTATCTGGTCCGGCTCAAGGGCAACACGGGGAACCTGATGCTGGCCGAGCCGGGCAGAGCGCATCGCGTTCTCGCGCCGATGGTCTCGGCCGTGCAGTATTGCGACCCCGGCTATCTCGTGTTCTGCCGGGAGGGGACGCTGCTGGGACAGCGCTTCGACTGGAAGGCCGGACGCCTGTCGGGCGAGCCGTTCTCGGTCGCCGAGCATGTCCGATACTTCTTGACGACCTTCGCCGCGGCGTTCGCGTTGTCGCGCTCCGGCGTCCTGGTCTATCAGGACCGGGACGACGTGAGCCGTCTCGTTTGGCTCGACCGGACCGGCCGCGAGGTCGGGACCGTCGGGCCGCCCGGCGGATACAGGACGTTCTCGATTGCTCCGGATGGCCGGAGGGTCTTCTTCGGTCGCACGCGGCCGGAGACTGGGACACCCGACATTTGGTCTTTCGATCTGGAACGCGGGGTCGAGACGCGAATCACCTCGGAGGTGGGCGGCAACCTATCCCCGCTGGGTCTGCGGGAAGGAAAGCGCATCGTGTACTCGGTGGCCCGGGGAGGCTCGCCGCAGCTCTCCCTCCGGGATCTCGCGACAGGGAACGAGGAGCCGCTCTTCCCTAAGACCGGATTGTTCCAGCAGGCGCAAGACATCTCCCCGGATGGGGGCACCCTCGCTTATACCGAGCGCGACGAAAGGAGCGTCTACGAAGCCTGGGCGGGGCCCCTTTCTGGTTCGGCCAAGCCGGTTCTGCTTCTGAAGTCTCCTTCCCAGATCGGGCAGGTCCGCTTCTCGCCGGACGGCCGTTTCGTCGCCTTTCTCTCGGGAGAGTCCGGCCGCTCCGAGGCGTACGTCATGCCTTATCCGGGGCCGGGCGAGAAGACCAGGGTATCGCCCGCCGGCGCCTTGCTGTTGACGTGGAGCCCGGACGGCCGCGAGCTCTTCTACGTCTCGGCCGACCGACAGATGATGTCGGTTCCGGTCCGAACGTCTCCGGCGCTCCAGGTGGGATCGCCGACGGCGCTCTTCAAGCTCAAGGGCCCGCGGCTACAGGCGTTCAGCGCAGACCGCTTCGGTTTCAGCATGTCGCAGGACGGCAAGCGGTTCCTCGTCACGATTCCCGAGGTCGTCGCCGACGAGCTCCCGCTCACGGTCGTCCTCGATTGGAGGGCGGGGGTTGCGCCGAAGTGACCGCGGTCGGGGCGAGCGCCGGCGGATTCAATGCGCCGGGGGAACGAAGGGCTGCACGCGAACGGTGGGCCCGATTTCGATCGTCATCAAATCGGCGCCGACGGTCAGGGGGCCGTCGTACGTAGTTCGCGTCGCGGCAATGCGCTCGATTCGACCCGGCAACGCTCCGAGGCAAATTCGAGGCCGCGGAGGTCAGAGATCGGGAATCGCCGGTTCTCCGTAGCGGCTCTCGTCGTTCTGGCGCTCGGCGCCGGATCGCTCGCCGCGCAGACGCTGCTCTCGACCGGCAACATCCATGGAACGGTGCTGGACGAGAACGGCGACGCGCTACCCGGCGTCGAGGCCAGGCTCGTCGGCGCGGGTGAGCGCGCCCCCGTGCAGACCGACGCGCGCGGCAAGTTCCGGTTCCTGTACCTCTCTCCCGGGACGTATTCCGTGACCCTTTCGCTCACGGGCCTCGCCACCGTGGACTACCAGCAGGTCGCCGTCGTCGTGGACCGGAGCACGCCGCTGCGCGTCACCATGAGGTCTGCCGGAGTTTCCGAAACCGTGACGGTGATCGGCGCCTCACCGGCGATCGACGGCCGCAAGACGGTCACGGGAGCGACGTTCGGAGAGAAGGAGCTCCAGGAGATCCCGACCCCGCGCACAATCTGGGCGACGCTCTGGGCCGTGCCGGGAGTCGTCACCAACCAGGTCGACGTCGCGGGCAACACGGCGATCCAGCCGCAAGTCATTTCGAAGGGAACGACCCGAACCAACTACAACCTGGATGGCGCCGGCATCACCCTGGGTGGAATCTCGCCCACGTTCTACAACTTCGATTCCTTCCAGCAGATCCAGGTCATCACGGGCGGCTCGGACGCGAGCCTGTTGACCGGCAACGCCAGCTTCAACCTGGTTACCCGGCGCGGGACGAACGCGATCCACGGGCTCGCCCGGTACTTCTATGCGCCGAGCCGCTGGCAGGCGGAGAACACCCCGCCGGAGGTGGACGCCGAGGGCATCACGACGAACCGCACCAACGTCCTCCGCGACTACGGCATCGAGGCCGGAGGGCCGATCCTTTCCGACCGGCTCTGGATCTGGGGCGCCTGGGGCACAAATCTGATCGACGTTCAGAAGGTCGGGCAGGTGGACGCGGCAGGCCATGAGTTCGGCGAGAAGTCGACGCTCCTGAACTTCGACGCGCGGCTGGACGCCCAGCTCACTGCGAGCAATTCCGTCGAGCTCTTTTACCATCACGGGAACCGGACCCAGCATGGCCGGTGCCCGGGCCGCTGCGCCAATTATGCGCCGGAGTCCACTCTGGATCTCACTCAGCCGGTGCCGATCTACAAGGTCGCCGACACTCAGGTCTTTTCGCCGAGCCTGACAGCCTCGGCATTCTTTGCGTACATGGACGCCGCGCAGACTTCGACCCCGGTCGGAGGCGTCGGCACGCCGCAATACCTGGATTCGGAGGGCGTGTACCGCGGGAGCTCGAGCTTCACGAGCAACGACTCCATCGTTCGTCAATTCGGGGCCTCGGCCTCGAAGTTCTTCACCACCGGCAACCTGTCCCATGAGCTCAAGGTCGGATTCGGATATCGATACGCGACCAGCAACAGCTCCTCGTCGCTGCCGGGGAGGCAGGTCTGGGGCGACGAAGAGTCCGGGTTGGCGGTCATCACGCGCGCGGCCATCGCCGGGAATCAACAGCAGCGCGTCGGAGGATTCGTCAGCGACACGGTGACGGCCGAGCGGCTGACGGTCAACATAGGCGTTCGCTACGACTATGCGCGGGCGCGCAACATCGCCTCGTCGGTTCCCGCAAACCCGGACTACCCCGACATCCTTCCCGCCGTGCACTACGCGGGCGACCACGGCTACCCGATCTCGGCGGGCAGCTGGCAGCCGCGGGCCGGCGCGACCTATGCGCTCGGGGAGAAGCGAAGGACGCTGCTCCGAGCGTCTTACGCGCGGTTCGCGGACCTCGCTCTCGACATGGTCGGCCTCGCGAGCCCGTTTCCCCTGACGCAGGGAATCTACTACCACTGGACGGACGCGAACACCAAGCACCACGTGGATCTGGGCGAAATCGACTTCGCCAGCGGCATCTACGGCTCCTACGGCGTCGATCCGGCGAATCCCGGGGCGGCCACCTCGCCCAACCAGATCAGCCCGGGCCTGAAGCCAACGACGATCGACGAGGCCGTGGTCGGCGTGGACCAGGAGCTCTTCGCGGGCCTCACGGGCTCGGTCCACTACACCTACCGCTCCATCCGGGCCATCGCGTTCACGCCCCCCATCGGTGTGACCTCGGGCGGCAGCGAGTACGAATACATTGGCAACGCGAGCGGCTCGGTGGCGGACCCATCGGGATTTGGGATCTCGTTCGACGTGCCGTACTACGGACTGACGATCCCTTCGACGGGTGTCGTGCTGCGCAACCGCCCGGGCTATAGCCAGACGTACCAGGGAGTCGGCCTGCAGCTCGTCAAGGCGTTCTCCGACCGATGGATGCTCCGGGGGACCTTTTCCTGGAATTCCTGGAAGCAGTCGGTGAGCCCCGAGGCGATCTTCAACCCGAACGACCCCGGCGGCAACCTCGACGGCGGCGATGTGGGAGGGATTTCCGACTGGGTCTTCCGTCTCAGCGGGCTCTATCAGCTCCCGCACGGGTTTGCGGTCTCGGGAAGTTTCCTCGGCCGTCAGGGGTTCGCGCAGGCTTACGTCGTCCGGGTCCTCACGCATGGCCCGGCCGGGATGGTCGCGATCCCCACATCACCGACCGGCACCTATCGCCTGCCGGACGTGTACGAGCTCGACCTGCGCATCCAGAACACGTTCATCCTCGGCCCGGTGAGCATCACGCCGTCGCTCGAGGTCTTCAATGCTCTCAACGCGAACACGGTTCTCGGCCGGCACGCCCGAGTCGGGATCTACAACGACCGGAGCGACCCCGGCCCCCCGTTCCAGCCCGACGACCGCTTCAACCAGGTCCAGGACTTCCAGAGCCCGCGCATCTTCCGCGCCGGGATCCGGGTGGCGTTCTAACGCTCGTTGACAACACGGCGCATTCCCGGACGCGGGTCGCCGTCCTTCGACGCTCCCTTGATAGAGTGAGCCCGATGCCGCGGCGCCGAGTGCTGGCCATAGACCCGCGCGCGACTGCTTCACGGTGAGCGAGCCTTTCCAGCCCGGACGCGACTTCGCGGTCGCCCTGGATCGCGACGATCCCATCGGGCGGTTCCGGGACGAATTCCGCATTCCCAGGAGCGACAGCGGCGAGGAGGAGATCTACTTCGCCGGCAACTCGCTGGGGCTGATGCCGAAGAGAACCCCGAGATACGTCGTGGAGGAGCTCGAGAAGTGGAAGCGGCTCGCCGTCAAGGCGCACTTCTCCGGCGAGAACCCGTGGATGCCGTACCACGAGCTCCTCGCGGAGCCGATGGCCCGACTGGTGGGCGCCTCCCCGGGCGAAGTCGTGACGATGAACTCGCTCACCGTCAACCTCCACCTGATGATGGCGAGCTTCTATCGGCCCACCAGCGAGCGGCACCGGATCCTCCTCGAGGAGCACGCGTTCCCCTCGGACGACTACGCGCTCGAGTCCCAGGCCCGCTTCCACGGCTTCGACCCGGCCGAGGCGCTCATGCGGCTGCGGCCGCGAAAGGGGTGCGCCACCATCGACGCCGGAGAGATCGCCGAGGTCCTCCAGCGCGAGGAGGGCTCGATCGCGCTGGTGATGCTCCCGGGAGTCCAGTACTACACGGGCCAGGCCTTTGACATCGAGGAGATCACCCGAGTCGCCCATGCGAAGGGATGTGTGGTGGGGTTCGACATGGCCCACGCGGCCGGAAACCTCTCGCTGCGCCTCCACGATTGGAACGTCGACTTCGCCGTCTGGTGCACCTACAAGTACCTCAATTCGGGCCCCGGCTCGGTGGGCGGATGCTTCGTCCACGAGCGGCACGGACGGCGAGCCGACCTGCCGCGCCTGGCCGGCTGGTGGGGACACGACAAGGCGTCGCGCTTCCGGATGGAGAGCGGATTCCAGCCGATCCCCGGCGCGGAAGGATGGCAGCTCTCGAACCCTCCGATCCTCTCGCTCGCGTCGATCCGTGCTTCGCTCGACGTCTTCCTGGAGGCGGGGGGAATCGTGCCGCTGCGGGAGAAATCGCTGCGCCTCACCGCGTACCTCGAATGGCTTCTTGAGCGCGAGTTCGGCGATGCGGTCGAGATCCTCACCCCGGCGGACCCGAGCCGGCGCGGCTGTCAGCTCTCGTTGCGCGTCAAGTCGAAGCGTCCGGGAAGATCGGTCCTCGAGAAGCTCGAAGCCTCCCGCGTCACCTGCGACTGGCGGGAGCCCGACGTGATCCGCGTGGCGCCGGTGCCCCTCTACAACCGGTACGAGGAGGTTTGGCGGTTCGTCGAGATCCTGCGCGGGGCGCTGTGAGCCTGTTCTCCCCCCTCACCCCTGCCCTCTCCCCCCTTCGGGGGGCGAGGGAGTCCTTTGGCGAGGTCCTCCCCAAACATTACCTCTCCCCCCAGCGGGGTGAGAGGGTCAGGGTGAGGGGGGCTTCCTGAAATCCCCCCGCTCCACTTCCGAGATCACGCTCGTCGGCGCCGGTCTCGCCGGCTCGCTTCTGGCAATCTTCCTCGCCCGTCGCGGCTACCGCGTGACGCTCCTCGAGCGCCGCCCCGATCCCCGAAACGTGACGGTGGCGGGATCGGCCGGGCGATCCATCAACCTTGCGCTCGCCAATCGCGGCATCGCGGCGCTCGAAGAGGTCGGCGTCATGGACAGCGTCGGCGCCGCGCTCATCCCCATGGCCGGCCGGATGCTTCACGACGAGGAGGGACGGCTCAAGCTGATTCCCTACGGGAACAAGCCGCACGAGGTCATCTACTCGGTCTCGCGCGGCGGCCTGAACACGCTCCTCGTGAACGCCGCCGAGGCGACCGGCCGAGTCTCGATCCGCTTCGGGGAGACGGTCCGCGGCGTCGACTTCGATGATCGCCGGGTGCTGCCGCAGGCGGCTCGCTACGACGTCCTCATCGGGACGGACGGAAGCGCCTCGGCCGTCCGCGCCGCGATCCTGGAGAGGACGCGCGGACGCCTCGACGAGGAGCCGCTCGGTCACGGGTACAAGGAGCTCTCGATCCCGGCGAAGGGAGGGGAAGGCGGCGGGTTCCAGATGGAGAAGAACGCCCTGCACATCTGGCCGCGAGGCGAGTACATGCTGATCGCGCTCCCCAACGCCGACGGAAGCTTCACGGCCACGCTCTTCCTGCCGCAACGAGGAGCCGAGAGCTTCGAGGCCCTGAGGACCCCCGAGGCCGTGCTCGCGCTCTTCGCGCGCCGCTTCGCCGACGCGATTCCGATCATGCCCCGCCTCGTCGAAGACTTCTTCGGAAATCCCACCGGCCATCTGGAGACCATCCGGTGCGAGCCCTGGTCGTTCGAGGACCAGGCGCTCATCCTCGGCGACGCGGCGCACGCGATCGTTCCCTTTCACGGGCAGGGCATGAACGCGGCGTTCGAGGACTGCAGCGCCTTCGATCGGTGCCTGGCAGAGGCGAGTTCGGATCGCCCGTGGAACGACGTCTTCGCCGAATTCGAGAGGCTGCGCCGGCCCAACACCGATGCGATCGCGGACATGGCCCTCGAGAACTACGTCGAGATGCGGTCGACCGTCCGCGAGCCGAAGTTCCAGTTGAAGAAGGACCTCTCCTTCCGTCTCGAGGAGAGGCACCCCGGACGATTCATCCCCCGCTACTCGATGGTGATGTTCCACACGATTCCCTACGCGGAGGCACAGCGGCGGGGAGCGATCCAGGAGGAGATCCTCGACGAGCTGACGAGACAGGCGGCGAGCATCGCCGACGTCGACCTCGCGCGCGCCGACCGGCTGATCGCGGAGCGGCTGGGGCCGGCCTGACCCCTCTCGGGATCCAAGCGGTCAGGGCTTCTTCGCGGCCCCTGCCTTCGTCTCCACGGCGTTCCCGCGCGCCGGCGCGTTCTTGACGTAGGTGTCGAACCAGCGGAGCTCCTCGTAGGCGAGCTGCTCGTTGGACTCCAATGCCGAGTACCAGTGGGGCTCGTGCGGAAGCATGACGAGGCGCGCCGTCCCGCCGTTGCCGCGGATCGCCTCGTAGAGCTTGACGGACTGGACCGGAGTCGTCCCGGGGTTGGCGTCGTCGGCGCCGTGCATGATCAGGAGCGGGAGCTTGATCTTGTCGGCGAAGAAGAAGGGCGAGACCTGAAGGTAGACGCCCTGACCCTTCCACACCGATCGCCGTTCGTTCTGGAACCCGAACGGCGTCAGCGTCTTGTTGTAGGAGCCGCTCGTCGCGACACCGGCGCGGAAGAGGTCGCAGTGGGCGATCAGGTTCGCCGTCATCAGCGCACCGTGGCTGTGGCCGGTGACGCCGATCCGGTCGCGGTCCACGACTCCGGTCGCGACGGCGGCGTCGACGGCGGCCTGGGCGTCGTCGACGAGCTGTTCGAGGTACGTGTCGTAGGCGGTCTTGGGATCCCCGACGATCGGGAACGCCGCGTTGTCGATGATCGCGTAGCCGGAGAGAAGCAGCAGGCGATAGTCCTCGATCCGCATGAACGCCCGCTCCGAGCCGCTGATCTGACCGGCCGTCGAGGCGCTCGCATAGTCGAGCGGGTAGGCGTAGAGGACCGCCGGAATGCGCGTGCCCTCTCGATACCCGGGCGGCGTGAGGAGATTGAACGAGAGCTGCGTGCCGTCCTTGCGCGTGTACTTGACCATCCGCTGCTTGATCGAGCGCACCGCCGGCGTGGGATCCGGGATGTGCGTCACGGCGCGAACCGTGGACGCGACCTCGGCCTCCCCGGTCTTCGCCGGCGAGAGAGCCTTTCCGAGCGTGCGGAGCATCACGTTCGGCGGATCCGTCGGCGACTCGTGCCAGGTCAGGAACGCGCGGCCGCCCGGGTCGACGAGCTCCAGGAAGTACTCGAGCGCGGTCCTGTCGCTGCGGAAGAGCCGGACCGTCTTGCGCGACTCGAGGTCGAAGCGGTCGAGGAACGGCCGGTCTCCTTCCACGGACGCTCCGTCACCCGCAAGAAAGATCGTGGCGCCGTCCTGCCGCACGACCTGTTGCCCGTTCGCGAGCGTCTTGTAGACCGGCCGCCCTGGGTCCTTGTAGCGCTCGTCACTCGACAGGTCCCAGAGGACAGGATGTTTCGCCGGATGGTCGACGTCGATGAGGAACGTGCGCCGCCAGTGTTTGTTCTCGTCGTACTCGGTGAGCAAGGCCACGCCGCGCCGCTCGCCCCATTGGAAGAAGACGTACCGTTGTTCCGTCCGGGCAATCTCGGAGGCGTCGGCCGTGAAGGGCGCGGCGAGCGTCAGGACCTTGTCCCGCGCCGGAACGGTGACGTTCCAGTCGCCGCCGTCGAGCGCCTCGGCCCAGACGAGCGTGGCGGGCTCGGTCGGACGCCACTCGAAGTCGCGGGGGCCCGTCGGTACGCCCGCGATCGGGACGCGATCCGCGAGGGGAAGCTTCGCGAGCGTCCGGACTCTCCGGCCCGCGCGGTCCCAGAGCTCGACGTCGTGCGGGAAATTCCCGTACGTCGTCACGTACGAGTACGGTTTGTGGATCGTGCTCACGAGCAGGTTCTGCCCGTCGGGCGAGGGGTCCACGCCGGTGATGATCGCCGGTTCGCCCAGCGGTGTGACCGCGCCCGTGTCCGCATCGACTAGCGCCAGCTGGCTCGCCGCGTAGTAGTCGAAGAGGTCTTCGTCGTGCTTGTTCGAGAGCGTGTCGCGCGTCTCGTACGTGCTGCTCTCGCCGGTCTGGCCGGTCGTCTCCTGGATGCTCGGGCCGATCGACGCGGCCGAGTCCGCGGGAGCCGGCCCGGCGTTCGCCGGCACGAGCTTCACGAGGAGCGTTTTCTGGTCGGGCATCCACTGATGCGACCTGCCCAGCATCGGATTCAGGCGGGCTTCGCCGAGGCGTCGGATCGCGCCCGTCGCGCCGTCGCCGACCCAGAGCTCGACGGCGTCCTGCGAGGTGTTTCGCAACGCGAACCGCCGCCCGTCGGCGGCCCACGTGATGCCGTCCACGCAGCCGCCCGCCGGAAGGGTCACCGGCCTCTCACGACCCGTGGCCACATCGACCAGCGCGAGGGTCTGCGCGCACGGCGCGATCCCGTAGCCGCCGGGCGTGTCGTGCTTGCGGCGCGTCCGCGGCTCGACGCGCACTCCCGCGAGCCTGAGGAAGGGCTCGGCGACCTGCGCGATGGGCGGGTACGGAACCCAGCCGAGCAGAAGGATTCGGTCGTTCGTCGGGCTCACGTACGGGACGGGCGGCGAGGGCGCGTGCAGCACGTCGAGGACGTACTGCGGCGGCTTGTCGTAGCGCGAGCTCTCGTTCTGCGCCGCGGCCGGAGAGACGTCGAGGGTGAGCGCGACGAGAACGACGACCGTCCCGAGAAGCGCCCGGATCGCGGCGCGTGGTCGCATTTCCGGGAGGTTAGCACGCGGACCATCCTCGAGAACCAACCCGGAAGATCGGACACGTAAACGACGGATCTCTCTGCTGTGACACAAGATAATAATGATCGGAAAACACGATCATCCGGAAAAGTGAAGCCGCTCATGTCGTTGGGCTGGGAAGCGGGAGTTCAAGCTCAACGAATCGTCACGACATTTCTCGCCGATCCTGCGCATCGAGGATGGTAATCTCCCGTCGACTTTCTGATCGGAGTGAAGCGATGCGCGTGCCCCGTCGTTCTCCTCTCGCCCTCGGATTGGTTTACGCCGCCCTCACGATCCTGCTCGGTTCCGCGCCGGCGCAGGCTGTCAACCGGACCTGGACCGGTCTCGGCGCCGACGACAACTGGACCACCGCCGGAAACTGGGGCGGGACCGCGCCGAGCGCCGGCGACGATCTCTTCTTCCCGGGCCCAACGCCCCGCCTCACCCCCAACAACGACTTCCCGGCGGGCACGCTCTTCAGCTCGATCACGTTCACCGGAACGGGCGGCTACACGCTCACCGGGAACGCCATCATGCTGGGGGGCGGAGTCGCAGCCAACAACACCTCAGGCGGTGCCACTGTCCAGATCTCGATGACGCTCACGGCCACGCAGAATTTCGCCTGCTCGACCCCGGGGCCGATCGACCGGCTCATCATCGCGGGCCCGGTCGATACCGCGTTCGTGCTGATGGCCGACCCGACGAGCGGCAGCATCCTGACCTTGCAAGGCGTCATTTCGGGAAGCGGCCAGGTGATCCAGGCCGGGCCCGGCACCACGTTCGTCACCGGCAATATGACCTATACGGGTATAACCACCGTCAACACGGGAGCCTTCGTGCTGGCCGGCGCGAGCCTTTCGAGCTCCGTGACGGTCACGGGCGGCCTCCTGCAGTACGCCAACGGAGCGTCCACCGGAGACGTGCAGGCCACCGGCGGAACGGTCGGCTGCGAAGGCGGAGGAACGAGCGAGATCGGCCACGCCGGGAACGTCGACCTGCAGGCCGGCTCCCTCCTCCAGATGGAGATGGACAGCGCGACCAAATATGGTCAGCTCATCACGACCGGCGACGTCGGCGTGACCGGTTCGACGCTCTCACTCGGCTTCACGTTCACGTCCTCCACCGGCGACGCGTTCACGATCATCAGCAACGGAGGAGGCGTGGTCACCGGGACCTTCGCCGGCCTGCCCGAAGGCGCGACGTTCACCAGCAACGGGCGGACCTACCAGATCACCTACGTGGGCGGCGACGGCAACGACGTCGTCGTCACGGACATCACCACGGGCGGACCGACGCCGACGCCGACCGCGACCGTGACGGTCACGGCGACACCGCCGCCCGGCGCGACGGCGACTCCGACGCCGACGGCGGTGCCGCTGCCGCCGACTGCGACGCCCGGCGCTGGTCCCGCGGCTCCGGTGCCGACTCTCTCGACGAATCTTCTGGTGGTCCTGATGGCGGCGCTCGCGCTGGTCGCGCTGCTCGTCATGAGGAGAAGCGGCTAGCCTCCCGGATCGCTCCGCGCAGTCCCGGAATCGGCGCTGCCGGTCCGCGCATGGGATCCGTTCTCACGCAGCGTTCGGAACGTGATCGAGTACCGGAGCTCCGTGACGGCCGGAATGCTGTGCTCGAACTCCGTGCGCGCGGCGCCGCGCATGCGGTAGATCGACCGGGGCTCGGCGACGAAGGAGTACCGCTCCCAGGCGTCGCTACCGAGTCGGCGTCGGAGCCGAAACGTGCAGGACGAAGCCAGGGACACGCCGACGACCTCGCCGAACATCGGCTTGTCCCGATGCCAGCCGATCGCGGTGCCGGGCGCATACTCGGCGACCGTAGACTGGACCAGCGCATCGGCGCGGCATTCGGCGAAGTCCGCCGCGCGTTCTCGCAAGGGAAAGAGGATCGCCGGGATCGGCTCCGCCGGCTGCAGTAGACGCTCGTCGTACTCGTACTTCCACCCGAACGAGATCACGCGCCTCCGGGCGAGGTAGCCGTGGAACTCGAACTCGGTCAGCGGAAGCGTGCGGATCCAGTCGAGCAGGGCTCGCTCTTCCTCGATCCCGGCGAACTCGGTGCGATAGCGGAGTCCAGGCGGCGGCGCCGCGGTGCGGACGGTCCGTCTCGCGGGTCGGGAGCGGTGCAATCCAGGCCTGTCGATCGCCACGCCCTGGAGCGTGCAACCGCCATGCCTCGAGCGAGAGTCAGCCCTTGCGCCGCTCCCCCGTCACGTCGATGAACACGTCGGCGACGTAGGGAAGGGCCTCGCGGATGCGCCCGTCGAGGTCGTCCATCGCGCGGCCCAGCCGGTCGACGTCCCCCAGCGTCCGGGACGGCCGAACCTTCGCCACGACGATGACCTCCTCGGGCCCCGAGTACATCGCGCGCAGAGCCACGACTTCCTCGACCGCCGCATCCTCCTCGAGGATCGTCCGCAGGCGCGCGAGCTGGTTCTCGGGAATCGAGCGCCCGACCAGGAAGTCCGCGAACGGCCGTGCCAGCGCGAACGCCGTCACCGCGAGCAACACGCCGATCAGCAGCGAGGCGACCGAGTCCGCCATGCCGCTGCCGGAGATCTGGCTCACGGCGAGGCCGCCCGCGGCGAGGATGAGGCCGATGAGCGCCGCGCTGTCCTCGACGATGACCGCGCGCACGACCGGGTCGCTCGCGAGAGAGAGATAGCGCGGGACCGTCACGCCGTAGTCCTTCGCCTGTCGCCGCGCCTGCCGCATCGCCTGAACCCACGACGTCCCGTCCGCCGCAAAGGAGACCGCGAGGACGATCCAGGCCCACAGAGTGTTCTCGACCGTGTGATGCGACCTGAGCCTCGCGATCGCGAGGGCGATCGAAAGGCAGCCTCCGATCAGGAACGAGGTGATCGCCGCCATGAAGGCCCAGAGGAAGCGCTCGCGCGCGTGGCCGAGGGGATGGGCGGCATCCGGCGGCTGGCGGGCGCGGTAGAGCCCGACCGCCAGGAACAGCTCGTTGACGCAGTCGGCCGCCGAGTGCGCAGCCTCGGCGATCAGCGCTCCGGACCGGGACGCGAATCCGGCCATCAGCTTGGCGACCGCGATGGCGACGTTGGCGAGCAGCGCGATGACGACCGTGCGGGCGCTCTCGCCCTCCTCGGCGCGGCGCAGCGCCGTCGCCGAGCGGGGCGCCGCCAGGAGTATCCGCATGCTCCGCGTCAGCTTCGCGACCGACCCCTTCGCCATGGCGCGGTAGTTAACACGAAGACGGCGGTCAATCGGCGTCCCGGCTGAAACGCACGGGATCCTTCGCCTGCGGCTCAGGATGACAGGCTGAGAGGAGTCTTCCGGACGCGACCTTTAGCCGTCATCCTGAGGAGCGGAGCGACGAAGGATCCCGTCACTGTCTGCGTCCTGGCTGGAACGCACGGGATACTTCGCCTGCGGCTCAGGATGACCGGCTGAGTGCGCC
>DASXPB010000053.1:0-72726 GCA_036493875.1 Thermoanaerobaculia bacterium | reverse complement strand
CGCTTCTAGGCCCGGTTCCTCGCGTAGAAATCCAGGAACCGCGGCGAGAACGCTCTCTGACTGACTCGGAGGTTGGGGTCGAGCCGGGAGGACTCGCGTGCATCGCGTCCGGCACGCTCTTCCAGGGCCTTGTCCTTCGAGCCCCCGAGGACGAACAGGCCGTAGTTGGCGGCCGAGCGGAAGAGCAGCGCCTGGGCCGTAGTGCGGGAATCTCCGTACCGGCCCGACGCCAGCACCTTCACGGTGCCGGCGTAGTCGCCGCGGAAGTACGCCTGCGCCGCCGCGAGCAGGGCCTCCGGCGGACGGGACGGGATCGTCGGCCTCGGAGACGGGACGCGCGTCGGGGGCGGCGCCGCCGCCGCGGTGGGGGGGACCGCCGCGCGAGCCACGATCTCCGGACTCGGAGCGGGCGGTCGCGTCGCGACGATGGGGGCAACCGCGACCGCGACGACCGTCTCCGTGGGACGGGGCGGCGGATTCGACGCGACGGCCGGTTCGGTCGGTTGCAGTTTCAAAGCGGGCGCCTTCGCGCCGATCGTGATGCACTGCTGAAGGTTGTCCTTGATCGTCCCCCATTTTGCCTGGGTGGGATCCTTGCCCTGGGCGATGCCCTGGCGGGCGGATTCCTGGAGCTCCTGGATGGCGGACACGCAGTCTCCCGACTTCGAGTACGCGATGCCGAGGAAGAAGTGGGGAGCGTACTCCGTGTATCGCATGCCGTAGAGCTTGACGGTCTGGGTGCTCTCCTTCGGGTTCTCTTTGATCGCTGCACGGAGAAGGCGGATCGCATCCTGGTACTCGTTCCGCTCCAGCGCCTGGACGCCGTTGGCGAAGTCGTCGCGGTAGTCGGCCCACACCGGCTCCGAGCCGAGGACAGCCGCCAGGACGAGTGCCGCGGCGATCGAGAAGGCGGTCCGCCGTCCGCCGCTCATCCGCCCCATCCCTGGGACCGGAAGTAAGTCTTCGGATCCATCGTCTCGAAGGTTCCGGTCTCCGTGCTCGCCTCGTTCGAGCGCACCTCGACCTCGATGCTGAGGCCGGAAGGGTAGTCGGGGTTGGAGACGGTCAGCGTGTAACGGCCCGGGGGCAGCGCGAGCGACACGGGAGTGTACTGGGGCAGTCCGTCGTTCCAGCTCCGCCCCGACGCGTCCACGATGCGGTCGACTCGTCCCCACGGCAGAGCATTGAAGGCGAGCACGCCGGGCGGGCCGACCGCCACGGGCGGCGGCGAGGGAGGCGCGGGGCTCGGCTGCCGGGCCTCCTCGGGCGCGGCCGTGGGCTGCTCCGCGCGGGGCTCCGCGACGCGCGGAGCGACGGCGGCGGACTGGGCGGCCGGTGGGGCAACCCGAGCCCTCGGCCAGAGCAGGGCTCCGATCGCGATCACGACGGCGACGCCGACGAGTCCAAGGACGAGAACGAGCGCGCGGCGACTCGTCGGCTGGCCGGACTCGGCGGCGGCCTTCGCTCGCTCGACCTTACGGGCCCGGGCGAGCAGGCGGCGCGCCTCTTTCGACCGAGAGGTCGAGGGATGACGGTCGAGAAAACGTTGCCAGGTGTCCGATCGGCCGCTCGCCTTGGCCGACGTCCAGTCGGCCTCCTCGGCCTCGCGCCCGCGCCGGGCGAGGGATTCGCGCACGCGAGTGAGGGCGGCCGAAACCTCGGACCGGACGGCGTCGGCCGACTCGGGCACGGACCGGGCGAGTCTCTCGAGCGCGTCCTCCGCCAGCGCGGCCTCGTGCTCCCGGACGCGAGCCAGCAGCGCCGCCTCCTGCTCCGCGCGGCTCCTCACCTCGGCGGCCTCCGCGAGGTTGCGTCGGGCCGTCTCCGCGTAGGGCGAGTCCGGGTGGGCGTCGAGGAAGGCCTGCCACTGCGCCTCTCCCCCCGCGGCCGCTTCCAGCCACCGAGCCTCTTCGGCCTTGTGCCGGCGCCGCTCCCTCTCGGTTCGGACGCGTTCGACGGAGGCCGCGGCCGCCGCACCGAGCGGCGACGAAGAGTCCCTGGGCTGCTTGTCGCGAATCGCCACGAGGTCCGCCTCGGCCCCCGCGGACTCGAGCTGTTGGATCCGCTCGAGCGCCGCCTGCTCCTCCGCCACGCGCTGCCGGGCCTCGATCGCAGTCGCGAGCGCCCGGCGCGCCTCCTCGGCGTGGCGCGAATCCGGATGCTTCCTCAGGAAGCGGGCCCAATCGTCCTCGCGCGCCGCGGCTCTCGCGCGAGCCCAGTCCTCCTCCTCCGCCTGGAGCCGGCGGCGCTCGATCTCGGCGCGCGCCTTGCCCAGGGCCTCGGACGCCGCGGTCCCCACGACCGTCGAGCCGGGCGGGTACCGCAAGAGCAGTTTCTCGAGCTCGCCCTCGTTCAAGTCCGCCTCGTGTTGCTGGATCTCCGCGAGGAGGGCGCTCTCCTCGAGCTCGCGGAGCTTGTGGCGCGCGGAGCGAGCGTGACGGCTCGTCGGGTAGCGCTTGAGGAAGCGCCGATACCCCTCCGGCCCGGCGCTCGCGGCCTCGTCGAGCTCACTGAGCTCGCGCAGCAGTCCCTCGGCCTCGTGGTGATGCTTGCCGGACGGATGGACGGCCAGGAACTGAAGGAGAACGGCGGCGGTTCCGTCCTCGTTCGCGGCCTTCCACGCCGCCTCCTCGCGCTGCAGGGCTCCCTTGAGCCGCAGGGAGGCCTCGGAGACGCGCGCCCCGGAGGGCCAGCGCTCGAGGAAGGAGCGCCAGCCGCCCTCCGTGTCCTGCGAGCTCGCGGTCTCGAAGTCCCTGGCCTCGTCGCGCGCCCGCTCGGCGTTCGCACGCCGCGGAGAGTCGGGGTGAGAGGCAATGTAGCGCTCCCAACCGGCGGCCGAGCCCGAATCGCCGGCGGAGCTCCAGTCGGACTCCTCCCGCCGCTTCGCCTCGGCCGCCTCCTTCTGCGCGAGCCGCTCGATCACGCTTCGCAGCTCGGCCATGCCGGAGGGAGAGAAAGACCCGGAGTCCAGCAGGCCCTGCAGGCCTATGCGGTCCCCGCGGGACTCGCCTTCACGAATCCGATCGACCTCCTGCTTCTGGCGCTGCTGCGCCTCGGCTGCCCGCGCGGCCAGCTCGGCGAGCTCTTCCGCGGGAGGCAGGGGCGTGGTCGCCGAGCGCGTGGGAGTCGTCTGCGGCGCGAACTGAAAGTCGAGGCGGTCCTGCGCGCTCGGAGTCGGGGAAGGGTCGTGCGGGCGCGCACGGGCCTTCGCGCCGAGGATCATCGTAGGCCCCTCTTCCTCGGCGACCTGGCGGTCGATGTGGGCGAACGCGGCGACCACGGCGTAGTCGAACTCCTGGGCCGAGGCGAAGCGCTCCTCGCGATTCTTGCGAATCGCGCGGAACACCATCTGTCGGACCTCCTCGGGCACGAGCCCCTTCGGATCGCTCTTCTCGAAGGGAAGAGGATCCTCGTAGACGTGGGCGCGCATGAGCTCGATCGGCGTCTCCCCGGAGAACGGGCGCACGCCGGTCGCGAGCTCGTAGAGGACGAGCCCCATCGAATAGATGTCGCTCCGCCCGTCGATCTGGGTGCCCTTCGCGAGCGATCCGTACTGCTCCGGTGACGCGTAGCGGAGCTTCCCGAGGAACTGACCCGTCGAGGTCATCTCTCCGCCGCCCCGATCGAGCACCTTGGCGATCCCGAGGTCGATCAGCTTGACCACGGACTTGCCCTCCTCGTCCACGGTCAGCATGAGGTTGTCCGGCGCGACGTCCCGGTGCACGATCCGCTTCCGGTGGAGATAGCCGAGCGCCATGAGGGCCTGATGAGTGATCTCGAGGGCCAGGCCGAGGTCCAGCACCTTCTGCGCCCTCAGCAGATCCGAGAGCGTGACGCCGTCGATGTACTCCATGACGAGCGAGGAGGCGCCGTCGGGATCCAGCGCGAAGTCGTAGATCGCGCAGATGTTGGGGTGCTTGAGCCGCGTCGCGGTCCTGGCCTCGTCCACGAAGCGGCGCTTGAACTCCTCGTCCGCCGCGACGTTGGGCCGCATCACCTTGATGACGCGGATCTCGTCGAGGAGGCGGTGGCGGACCTTGTAGATGGTCCCCATCCCGCCTTCCCGAATCTTGGAAAGGACTTCGTACTTTCCTTCGACGAGTGTCAGAGGCTGCGCCAAACGGGCCCTCTCGAAGTATTTTAGTGTGAACTCCCCGGTGCGCCGCGGGTCGCGAGGATAATGCGCCAGAGATCATGAGCGCGATGCCCAGCGAGACCTACGACGTCGTCGTGATCGGCTCCGGTCCGGGAGGCGAGAAGGGCGCGGCGCAGGCGGCGTACTTCGGCAAGCGCGTCGCCCTGGTCGAGCGCGCGGCGGAGGTCGGCGGCGCCTCGGTCCACACGGGGACGCTGCCGTCGAAGACTCTCCGCGAGGCGGCGCTGTACCTGACCGGGTTCCGCCGGCGCGAGCTCTACGGGATGAGCCTCCGCCTCGACCGCAAGAAGAGCCTGCGACAGCTGGTCGGCCGGCTGAAGGACGTCACGGATCGGCAGACGCGGCAGATCCGCCGCAACCTGGACCGCCATGCGGTCGTGCTCGTGAACGGATTCGCGCGCTTCGAGGACGCCAAGACGGTCGCCGTCGCCGACGCCGACGGACGGGTCACGCGGCGCCTCTCCGCCGACGTGTTCCTCATTGCGACGGGCTCCTCGCCCACGCCGCCGCGCGGCATCGCGACGAGCGACCCCGACGTCGTGGACAGCGATCGGATCCTCAACCTCGACCGCGTGCCGGCGTCGCTCACGGTCGTCGGCGGCGGAGTCATCGGCACCGAGTACGCGTGCCTCTTCGCGGCGCTCGGAACCCGGGTGCTGCTCGTCGAGGGGCGGGATCGGCTCCTGGCGGGCGTCGACGAGGAGCTATCCACCGTGATTCAGCTGTCGCTCGAGCGCATGGGCGCGCAGATTCTCCTGGGCGACGCCGTCGAGTCGGTCGAGCGGGAGGCCGGGCACACGACGAACGCCCTGCGCCTCAAGCTGAAGTCGGGGAGGCGGGTCCGGGCCGACAAGCTGCTCTTCTCCGCCGGCCGCTCCGGCAACACGAAGGGCATGAACCTCGAGGCGGTCGGGATCGCGCTGAACGAGCGCGGCCAGATCCGCGTCGGCGAGCACTTCCAGACGGACGTGCCCGGCATCTACGCGGTGGGCGACGTCATCGGGTTCCCGGCGCTCGCCTCGACCTCGATGGAGCAGGGCCGCGTCGCGATGTGCCATGCCTTCGACCTCGGGTACAAGAAGGAGATCGCGCCGGTCCTGCCGTACGGCATCTACTCGATTCCCGAGATCTCCTCCATCGGCCCGTCCGAGCAGGAGCTCAGGGAGAAGGGCGTCCCCTACGAGATCGGCCGCGCGCGCTTCGAGAACAACGCCCGCGGGCAGGTCACCGGCGACCACGACGGGATGATCAAGCTGCTCTTCGATCCGCAGAGCAAGCGGTTGATCGCGGCGCACATCTTGGGCGAGGACGCGACCGAGCTCGTCCACATCCCGATGTTCGTGATGGCGTCGGGAGGAACCATCGACGCGTTCATCGACGCGGTCTTCAACTTCCCCACGCTCTCGGAGGGGTTCAAGTACGCCGCCTACGACGGGCTCCAGCGGCTGGCGCGCCGGTCGGCCCCGCGCGAGACGAGGGAGCGCGGCGCCCTCGCGGATCCGGCGACGCGCCCGTGGTTCGTCGGCGTGGACCTGACGCGCTCGCGTGCGCAGCCCGGGCGGCTCTCCGCCGTCTGCCTCATGGACCGCTGGCGGCGCTGCCTCTTCTCGACCTGGAGTTACGACTCCGACGGGGCGGGGCTCGTGCCGGAGGAGGCCTCGGCCGAGGGCTTCGTGCTCGCCCTGGCGATCTCCCGCGGGGGAGACGGACAGCTCGAGCGCGCGCTTCGCCGCCGCAAGCGCGGCCTGCTCAGCGAGGCGCCCGAGGGCGAGGTGGAGATCGTGCTCGCGAGGCCGCAGGCCCTGTGGCAGGCGTGGGCGGGCCGGGTGCTCCGCGGCGGCGCGGGACGCCGGAAGCGCTACGAGATCCTGCGCGAGCGGGGCCTCGAGCTCCCGGTCGGCCTGGCGGCGATTCACGACGATCAACTCGACGCCGCCGCCGCCGCGTACGCGGCCTACCTCTGGGCGACGAAGCAGGCCGACGCGAAGGGCGCGGAGGTCGTGCCGAGAGTCGAGTAGCGGCGAGGGCTCCGGGGCTCGAGGGCTGAGCCTCAGGCCTCAGGCCTCAGGCTTTCGGGTATCCCGCGCCGAAGCGGAACTTGAACCGGAGACTCCCGAACGTGACCTCGTCGCCGTCGGCGAGAGTCCTGGGCGCCGCCAGCTTCTGGCGGTTGACGAAGGTGCCGTTCACGGTCTTCAGATCCTCGAGCGTCGCCGCCTGATCCGTGACCTGCAGCCTCGCGTGGTGGCGCGAGATCTCCGAGCCGTCGAGCCGCACGTCGGACGCCGGATCACGCCCGATGGCGAAGGTCCCCAGCCCCAGCGGAAACGTGCGGGTCGGGGTCTCGAGGAAGACTCGCGGAAGCTGATCGGGAGTCAGTGCGCGCGTCGCCGTCGCCTCGCGCGCGGGTGGCGGAGCCGGGACGGGCGACGGGCGGACCATGGGTGGCGGCGGCACCACGGCCGGAGCCGGAGTCGGCACGGAGGCGGGCGACTCTTTCGCGACGACGGGGACGGGGACGGGGATCGCCGGCTTTGGTTCGTCGGGAGGCGGGGGAGCCGCGGCCTTCGCGGCGGGAGGCGTCGCAACCGCGGGCTTCTCCGCCGTCGGCGCCGACGGGGACGACGGGGACGCGGGCTTCTCGGCGACAGCCGGGGGCCTGGCGGGGACCTCCTTCACGGCCTCAGGCTTCGCGGCGACGGGCTCCTTCCCGGCAGGCTTCTTCTCGGCGGGAGCGGGCTCCGCGGCGCGAGCGGGTCCTGCCGGAGCCGCCTCGGGTTTCTCGGGCTTCTCGGGTTTTGCGTGCCTGGGCTCCTCGGCCTTCGGAGTCGCGGGCTTCGCGGCCGGAGACTTCGCGGCAGGAGCCTTCGCGTCCGGCGGCTTCTCGGCCGGCTGCGTCGAGGGGCGAAGCTTCGCTCGCGCTCGATCGAACTCGGCCGCCTCCGCCGGCGACCATTCCATGTGGGTCCTCCAGTCCATGGGCAGGGAGGAGAGCGAAACGAGACCCGGCTTGTCGGAGACGGCGACGTCCCCGGTCAGGACCTCGCCCTGCTCGATGCGGACCCGGTACGAGCGCGCGCGGCCGACGCTGATCTCGTCGCCGTCCTTGAGGGCTCGCGAGTCGATCTTCTCGCCGTTGACGAAGCTCCCGTTGGCCGATTGCAGGTCGGTCAGCACCAGCTCGACGCCGGTGCGCTCGATCCGGGCGTGCACCTTGGAGACGAGCTGGCTGTCCGCCACGATGTTGTTGCCGGGACTCCGGCCGATCGTCACGCTGCCGCGCGGGAGCTCGCGCTTCGTTCCGGCGTCCAGGCCGTCGAGGATCTCGAGGCGCGCCGCCGTGATTCCCAGCTTCGCCTTCCGGGGAATGTCGCCGGAGCGCCGGACGAAGATGAGGTCGGCTCGGCGGCCGAGCGTCACGACGTCGAGATGCTTGAGCCTCTCGCGCTGGAGGAGGCGGGTGGCGTTGAGGTACGTCCCGTTCGCGGATCCGACGTCCTCGATCCAGTACTCCTTCCCGTCGAATCGGATGAGCGCGTGGCGTCGCGAGACGCCCTCGTAGGGGATGGCGACGTCGTTCGATCGGTCGTAGCCGATCCTGACCTCGGGCTGGCTCGGGACCGCGAAGTCCCGCCGCTCCCGGGTGCGCGAGAGGAGGACCGCGCCGCCCGTCAGATCGGCGGCCATGGCTCTCTCTGCGGGTGGTAGCGGTGGCAGAAGGCGCAATCCGCCTTGCTCTTGCCCGGACGGTGGCAGCTCTGACAGTTCGCGATGCCCGGGAGGTTGACGTCCTCCGCCTTCGCGCTCTGCTCGATTCCGGTGTGGCAGGCCTGGCATTTCTGAAGCTGCTGGACATGGGGCAGATGGTTGAAGCGCGCGTGGTCGAGCACGGGCATGGCCGCGCGCACGCTCTTGATGAGCGGTCCGTTGAAGATGTGGCACTTGGCGCACGGGGCCGTGATGGCGGCGGCCGCGGCGAGCCGGGCCTGGCGCTCATCCTCGGTGAGGGTGGGCGAGGGTCCCGCGGCGTAGTTGTCGAAGTCGTCGAGCGCGGCCTTCGCGTCGGCCAGCCGCCCGAGCAACTCGCGCCGGTCCTGCGGCCGCGGCGCGGTCATGCCGCGCAGCGGGCCGAGCTCGATCTGCACGCGCACGCGCGCGAGGGCCTTCTCGAGACGGCGGCGCTCCGCGAGCCTTCCGGGGTCGTTCCCGAGCTGCTTGAGCTGCGCGGCGATCCCGTCCTGCTGAGTCTTCAGGACGGCGGGCGCGAGGCCCCCGGTCGGGGGCTGCCGCAGCTGGAAGTTGAGGTCGTCGATCCGGGAGGCGAGCACCTGACGCTTCGCGGCCAGGCCCGTGGGATCGACCTCCCGCGAGAGGTTCCAGAGGTTGTAGAGGATCCAAGGGTCGCGATGCGTGACGTTCTGGTAGACGACCGACCGCACGACTTCGCCGCGCTTGATCTCCTGAATGTTGGCGGCGATCGCGTCCGACCAGGAGGCGCCGATCGCCCGGGGGAGGATCAAGACGGCCGGGGCGACGGGCTCGGTCTTGCGGGTCTCGGGCGTGTTCAGGTGGCAAAGCACACAGTGCCGGTCGAAGCTGATGGCCTCGAACCCCTTCCGGTCGCCGGTGGGCTCGTGGCAATAAAGGCACATCTCGAGGTTCTTCTTCTGGACCTCGACCATGTGGCGCTTGTGGTTGAAGTGGATGCCCTCGTCGAGCATCTTGCCGGCCTTCACGAGCGCGATCTGGGGGTGCTTCGCCATCGAGCGGAAGTGGCAGGAGGCGCACTGCCGCTCGTCGACACGCCGCATCGAGAACTCGAGCCCGTGGTGGTCGGAGTGGCACTGCGCGCACTCGATGTCCTTCGCCTTCGCGACGAGCTGAGGGTTCTTCGTGCCGAACCAGACATGTCCGGCGTTCTCGAACCGGCTCGTGCCGAACGGGTCGTGGCAGTACTCGCAGCGGACCTCGGTCGCGCCCGGCGCGTGGCAAGTCGCGCAGCGCTTCTCGACCGGCGCGTGCGGGCTCGCGAGCGCTCCCGGAGTCGCCACGGTCTTGGCGCCGGTCGTGAAGGCGGCGACGAGGACGGCGAGCAGCACCGCGCCGGCGGCGACCGAAAGGAGGTACGGCTTCAGGCGTCCGGCGGGGAAGACGTACTCCTTGCTCTTCGAGGGCGTGCCGAACGGGATGAGTCGCATCGTCGGGCCTCGCCTGCTCTAGGTGTAGTAGAGACCCGCGAAGATGTGGAACAGCATCAGACCGAAGAGCAAGGCCGAGGGCGGGACGTGGACCCATGTCCAGAGGCGCAGGATCCGCTGCAGCGAGTACTGCGCGTCGAGCTCCAGCTTCTCGGTCAGGAGCGACTTGAGATCGTCGAGGCGCGGCCGCTCCTCGGCGCCGAGGAAGGGCGCGAGTCGGTTGAAGGGGCCCAGACGCCGGTCCCTCTCGCTTCGGACGTCGATCAGGTAGCCCAGGGAGGGGGCGATGCCCGCCATCGCGGGTCTCACGTTTTCGCCGTAGAAGCGCTCGAGCATCTCGGAGGAGCCCGCGACCAGGGCCTCCGACTCCTTCTGGAGATCGGCCAGGTGTTTCGGGATGCGTTCGAGCAGCGCCTCGACCTGGAGCCCGCCGGCGGTGAGCGCCGGAATCCATTTCTGGAGCCAGACGCCCGCGAGGCCGGAGAGCGTGACCCAAACGGTCAGGATCTCGAGAAACCATCCCATCGTTCCGGACGGCCAGCGGAACCCGGCATGGATGCCGACGCAGAGCGCCGCGAGCAGGCCGCCGTAGATGTGGAACTGGAGCCAGCGCTGCGCGGTACCGAAGGGCCAGCCGAGAAGCCGCCGGCGCAGCGGATAGAGCAGGTCGATCAGGAAGATCAGCGAGGCGAGGATCCCGAAGACGAGGCCCGCCCCCGCCCCGGGCACCCAGGGCCTCCAGGCCGAGAGCGCGAGATACGCGGCGAGGCACACCGCCGCGGCCACGGCGAAGGCGATCAGCCAGCGCGGCCTCTTGGGGCGGAGAACCTGCATCTCAGCTCACCACCGGCAGCATCGAGGTCAACAGGCCGACGTCCTTGAAGGAGACGCGGATCGCCGAGCCGTGCGGGCACATCTGCACGCAGGCCGGAGCCTTGCGACCGAGGCAGAGGTCGCACTTCGTCGCGAGGGCGATGTCCTTCTTGAGGACCGGGTGACTGTAGGGCACGTTGACGATGTTGCCCCAGGGGCATCGGCGCACGCAGTTGCCACAGCCGATGCAGGTCATCGGGTCGATGGAGACCTCGGTCGTGCCGATCGGGCGCGTGATCGCGCCGGTGGGACAGCCGATCATGCAGACCGGGTCCGTGCACTGATAGCAGGAGGTCGGGACGAGCCAGTTGCGGAACTTGAAGCCCTCGCGGATGAAGCGAGGCGTGCCTCCGTGCGTGTCGGCGCACGCGCGTACGCAGTCGTCGCACCGCGTGCAGGTGGAGAGGTCGATGAGGAGCACGCTCTCGCCGTGAATCAGGCCCGTGTCCACGGCCATCTGCAGGTACTCGGAGTCGGTCGGGTTGCGGATGGCCGCGCCCCGCTGCTTGAGCCGCGCGATGGTGACTTCCCAGAGCTCGCGCTGACTGTCGGGGACCAGCCGCATCAGCTCCTCGAGGTCCGCGCGCGACAGCTTGACGAGCTCCACGCTCTCGATCGCGGAGAAGGAGAAGGGCCACGGCTCGTCGAGAAGGATCGCCGCCTCGCCGAAGTAGTCGCCCTTGCGGAGATAGGTGAGCGCCAGATCGGCGGCCCCGGATCGGGCGGCGACCTTGACGTATCCCCCGCGGACCAGGAAGAACGCGTCCGCCGGAGCGCCCTCCTCGGCGATCAGCTCGCCGGGCTCGAAGGAGACCAGCTCGACACGTTCCTGGAGACCGCGCAGGAACTCGTCGCTGCAGCCGGCGAAGAGCCCGACGCTGCGCAGGTGGGTCGCCAGGGAGCGGATACGGTAGCGGCGATCCACGAACTCCTTGAACTTCGGAGCGCTCCGCTGGAGGATCCGGAGCGCCGGAGTGCGGATCATCACGCACGCGACGGCGGACGCCGCGCGCACGGTCGCGGAGACCGGGTAGCGCGAAAGCGCGGAGATCTCGCCGAAGAGCTCGCCGCGATCCAGGATCGCGCGAGTGCCGCGCTTGAGCTCCGCGGGAATGTCCGAGAGGATGATGGTGCCGCTCTCGGCCATCGCGCGGCCGACCGCACGCTCCCGCCGCGGCATCCCGGCCAGCTCCTCCGCGCGGCCCGCCATGGTCTGCGGCCCGGCGCGCTCGCCGCGCTTCTGCGCCGACGGAACCTTCTGCAGGGCGGGAAGCTGCGTCAGCTGGATCTCGACGACCCCCGAGAGGATGTAGTACGCGGCGTCGGAGAAGTCGCCCTCGCGGAGGATGACCTGGCCGTCTTCGTACTGCGCGTCGAGCACGTACGGGTGGATCTTCTTGAGCACGGTCTCCGAGAGCCCCTCGAACACCGGGATCTTGCCGAGCTCCTCGAGCGGGAAGGTCTTCTCGGGACGCTCCAGCGAGTTCGGAAAGGCGCGGGCGAGCTGTCTTTCGTCGACGGCCATCGCGCGCTCTAGTTGGGCGCCCTTTGAGGCGGCGGCGGAGCGGGGCGCCGGGTCGGCGTGACTGTGTTCGGCGGCGGCGGCGGCACGGCAGGTGCGGCCGGTGCCGGGGTCGCGGCGGCGGGGGAAGCGGCGGTCGGCCGCGGCGAAGGCCTGCGCTTCGGAGCGGGGCGCTTCGTCGGCGGGGGCGGCGGGGCGCCCGGAGCAGGCGGCTCGGCCGCGGGCGCGCTCGGCGCGCTCGAGGTCGACTCCCGCGGGGCAGGCGCAGGCGGCGCCGTCGGCGGCCGCGGCGGGATCGGTGTCGCGCGAATCTCGATCACGACGGCGGGCGACGCGACCGGCTGGGCGGGGTTCGCCTCGGGCGCCGCCGTGGCCGGAGGAGGCACGGGCGTCGACGGCGGAGCCGCGCTCGCGGGAGGGGGAGGCGGCGGTGCGGAGGCCGGAGCGGGAGCGGCAGGCTGCGGCGTCGGGTGCGGCTCCGCCGGGGCGGCTTTCCGAACGGCCGTCGTCGGCGCGGGCTGTGGAGCGGCGGCCGTGGGTGCCGGCGGAGGTGCTGCCGGTGCCGCCTTCGGGGCCGCGGGCGGCGGGGGAGCGGTCGTCGGCGCGGGCCTGGGCGCCTCGGCCTTCGGAGCGGGAGCCGGGGCTGAAGGGGCCGCCGGGGCCGGTGCGGCGGCCGGTTTGCCTGCCGCCGGGGCGGCGGCCTTGCCGAGGGCGGACAGCTTGGCGAAGTCATAGGGCGGTACCCAATGCACGATCTTCTGGCTCGAGACGCCGACGTCGAAGTCGGCGCCGGACTTGTGGCCGGCGGCGATCAGCTTCGCATCCTTCATGACGTGACAGTCGACGCACATCTTCGCCCACACGGACGCGTTACCCCGCGTGTCGAACAGTCCGAGCGTGATCGACCGCGCGTGCGTCCCCTTCTCCTGGTGCGGCTGGACGTAGTCGCTCCCGGGACCGTGGCACGTCTCGCACGAGACGCCCGCGTTGGCGTCGCCATTGAAGATCGTGGCGTGGCAGCGGACGCACGCCCCCTTCAGGTCATACGGGTCCGCGAGGCCGATGGCCTTCGCGTAGCCCGCGGCCTTCTTGTCGTCGAGCTGCGTCAGCGCCTTCGAGTGCGTGTCCGTCGGAGCCCACGCCGCCTGCTTGTCGTGGTCGTGGCAGGAGGTGCACTTGCTCGGGCCCAGGATCGTGGGCGCCGAGCGCAGCGCCGCCGGGACCCCGCCGAAGAGCACGACGGCCGCTAGGAGATGCGCGCGCAGGCGGCTCCCGCGAGCGGTCATCGTGGGGCGGTCGGGCCGAGGCGTCACAGGTTCGGATGCCTGGGGAACTTGACCCACGGAAGCCGGACACCTCGGACGAGGACCCGGTCGGAGCGGATCTGGGGAGGCGCCTCGAAGCCCGCGCTTCCCATCGACGCGACGATGTCGTCCTGGTCCACGCCGTCCCCCGAGACGCCGAGGCCGCCCACGAGCTTTCCGTTCCTGTAGAGGGGTACGCTGCCCGGGAAGATCTGGATGCCGTGCGCGATCGCCGGGATGCTCGTGCAGGGCGGTCCGAAGGGATGAGTTCCCTCGACGATCCCCAGGAGAGCCTCCGTGAGCAGGTCGATCTGGAGGCCGTCGTTGAACGGGCTCCACTCGACGATCGGCCGCGAGAAGGGGCCCGGCTCGGTTCCGTTGATCCCGTCGGGAAAGAACGGGCGGGAGAGAAAACCGTTGGCACGGTCGGTGAAGGCGATGGTCCCGTTCATGCCGAGGCCGTCGGCGTGCCCGCGCGTGACGAAGTCGCCGAAGCCGGCGCCCGCGAGCGTGTCGCCCGCGACGGCGCTCGAGAAGAATGCCGCGGTGCGAGCCTTCTGCGCCGACACGTCGAATCCGAAGACGGGAGCGTCCGGCGTGCGAGCGATGCCCAGGACGCGCCCCGCCGCGTCGACGATGGTCACGTTGACCTGCGCGAAGCTGCCGAGCGGCTGGCGGATGGCCGCGCGCGTTTTGTAGGCCTGCGCGAGGGCCTGTCCGATGAGCCGGTCGACTTCGGCGGCGGAGAGGCCGTCGGGGTCGAGGCTCGCCTGGAACGGATAGAAGCGCGGATCCACGGTCGCCGGGAGTCCGCCGACGGTGACGGGGACGAACCGCGAGGGGCTGCCGGCGACGGGCGGGAAGACGAAACCGAAGGGGCTCAGGGGGACCGGCGGCGGGCCCACCGGCTGCCGGCCGCCCGTGGGCTGCGGATTCTCGGCGTTCGCGAAGGGCAGCCGGATGCCGTTGGCCAGGATCTGGTCGCCGCGGATCGCGGCGGGGGCCTCGTAGAACTGGCTTCCGGCGAGCGCGACGAGCTCCTCGTCGGTCGGCCCGCTGCGCGTCGGATCGAAGTCGACCGTCTCGATCCCGTCGATCTCGACGCCGATCCCGCCCGCGGGCAGGCCGTTCTTGTAGAGCGGGAGGCCGCCGGGGTCGCCGGAGAGCCCAAGGGGCAGCGCGATGTTGCGGCCGGCCGGCGGCGGGTTCGTGTACTTGACGTCGGTGCACGTCAGATTCGAGAACTGCACGCCGAAGAGCGGGCCGCTCGAAGCGAACTGGATCCCCGGCGGGAAGTGCTCCTGGATGATGAAGGACGCCGTGCGCGTCGTGAAGGCGTCGCCCGTCGTCTCGAAGACGGCCGCCGTGCCGGCCTTCGTGATCGCGGCGAGAATCGCCGGGTCGGGAATCCCGTCTCCGGCGACGATCGTGTGCGGTGCGGGAGGCGATCCCGCCGGCGCGAGCGTCAGGCCGTCGAGGCCGTGCCCGGGATAGGCGACCGGGCCGCCGGGCTTGCCCTGGAACGTCAGCGACCGCGGGTATTCGCCCGTCCGATAGACCGCGAGAATGTTCTCCTCCTTGTCGAGGATCGCGACCACAACGCCGACGCCCCGGTCGAACGCAGACTGGTTCACCTGCCGGACGATCTGGTTGACGTCGTCCACGGTCAGGATGCCGATCGCGGTCGCCGACGGAAGGCCGTGCGCGACGGGCCGCTCCGGCAGGAGGATCGTCGGGCGGCGCGCCGACCGAGGCGAGGAGCCCGCCGCGAAGAGGAGCGCGAGGGCGAGAGCGCCGCAGAGGACGACGCGATCCAAAACGCGAGGATGCATGGTCGCTTGGCGAACCCTCCTCGGGAGAATCGGCCCGGCTGCGCGCGTTTTCGGGATCGGTTGTGAGCCGCGTCAGACGCTAGAGCCTTCGGCGGCCGTTGTCAAGCACGGCGCTTGACTTGGCTCAGGCAAGCGCGAACAATGCCGCAGATCGAACCCTCCGGAATTTTGTTGGGGGCACTCTGCAAAGTTGGAGGTCGTTCCGCCCCGGCTGGGTGATTGCCCGCGTACGCGTCGAGCACGCTGTCCGGTCCGGCGCGCTCGTCCTCATCGTCCTGATCACGCGGAGCGCGACCTCCTTCGCGCAGGCCCCGAGCGCTCCGCCCGCGAATCCGGAGCCGGCGCCGACTCCGCCTGCGGCCTCCGCGCCGCCGCCCGCCGTCACTCCTTCCGCGGCGGCTCCCGCATTCGAGCCGCTCGGATATTCCGGCGCCGCGGCGGAGCCCGGGCCGCCGGACGGCGACTTCCTGCCCGTTCCGGACCGCTGGCGCATCGGGTTTCCCGACTGGTCGCGCTTCACCCGCGGCGCCCTGCTCAACCCGTACCGCCAGAACGTCCTGAAGGGCGACTATCCGATCTTCGGCCAGAAGACCTTCCTGAATTTCTCGGCGGTCAGTGACACGGTCGTGGAGTCCCGCATCATCCCGGTGGCCAGCGACGTGTCCGCGCAGAACCCGGGCAGCGAGGAGTTCTTCGGAAACGGACACCAGGAGTCGCTCGTGCAGGAGGTCATCCTGTCGCTCTCGCTCTTCCACGGGGACGCCGCGTTCCGTCCTCGCGACTGGGAGATCCGCGTCACGCCCGTGGGCAACTTCAACGCCGTGCGCGCACGGGAGAATGGGGTCCTCTTCATCGACCCCTCGGAAGGCGACCACCGCACGGACATGCACGTCGGGCTCCAGGAGCTCTTCGCCGAGGCCAAGCTGTTCGACGTCTCGACCAGCTACGACTTCGTGTCGGTACGCGCCGGGATCCAGGGCTTCACCAGCGACTTTCGCGGCTTCGTGTTCTCCGACAACAACGCGGGCGTACGGCTGTTCGGCACCCTGGACTCCAACCGCTTCCAGTGGAACGCCGCGATCTTCGAGATGATCGAGAAGGACACCAACTCGGGCCTCAACACCATCTTCGACAAGCGCGGCCAGAACGTCGGCGTCTTCAACTTCTTCGCGCAGGACTTTCTCTTCCCGGGATTCACCGAGGAGGTCTCGTTCGTCTACGACGACGACCGGCCGACCGTCCACTACGATGAGAACGGCTTCCTCGTGCGCCCCTCTGTCATCGGCGACGCGGCACGGCACGCGCTCCACGTCGCCTACATCGAGCTGGCGGGGGAGGGGCACATCGGTCGCCTCAACATCTCCCACGCCTTCACCGAGGCCTACGGCACCGACGACCACAACCCGATCGCAGGCCGGCGCACGCGCGTCAACGCGCAGATGGCGTCGCTCGAGGCGTCGGTGGACGTGGACTGGTGGCGCCCGGTGCTGAGCCTCCTGTACGCGTCGGGCGATTCGAACCCGACCGACGGGCAGGCGCGCGGATTCTCCGCCGTTCTCGACAACCCGCGCTTCGCGGGCGGCCCGTTCTCCTTCTGGAACCGCCAGGCGATCCCGCTGACGCAGACGGGCGTCAAGCTGGTCAACGCGAACAGCCTCTTCCCGGACCTGCGCTCGTCGAAGGACGAGGGGCAGGCGAGCTTCGTGAATCCGGGTCTCTACCTGGCCGGACTCTTTTTCGACTTCAAGCTGACCCAGAAGCTGTCGCTCGACATCAACTGCAACTACCTGCGCTTCGCGCGCAGCGAGCCTCTCGAGCTCGTTCTCTTCCAGCCGCACATCCACCGCGAGATCGGCTGGGACTACGGCGTCGGGCTGCGCTGGCGCCCGTTCCTCGATCAGCAGTTCCTGGTCGAGGCCGGAGCGGCGGGCTTCGAGCCGGGCCAGGGCTTCCGCGACATCTACTCCTCCAACTGCTCGACGGGCGGCTGCGGCGCCAAGGCCAACCGGCTCTACCAGGCGTTCGCGTCGCTGGTGGTGGCCTACTGATGCGTCGTCGCGCCGTCTCGCTCCGGTTCTTCGGCTCGCTGACTCTCGTCGCCCTGACTGAGCTCTCTGCCGTCGCCCGGCAGGAGCCTCCGGCGGCGCCCTTACCGGCGGGGGCCCCCGCGCCTCCGGCGGCGGCTCCGCCGGCATCGGTCTCGGGCTGCGTGAGCTGCCACACGGCGACGGACTCGGCCAGCGCGCACGAGAGCACGTCGGTGCGCGTCGGATGCGTCGACTGCCACGGCGGCGACGCGGGCGTCTCGGTGCCGGCCGGAACGGCTCCCGGCTCGTCGGTCTACGACAAGGCGAAGAGGAAGGCCCACGTCCAGCCGCGCGACGAGGACTTCTGGAAGAGCTCCGGCAATCCCGAGATCTCGGCGGTCCGGTGGGAGCGCGAGAGCCCGGAGTTCGTGCGCTTCGTCAACCCCGGAGACCTGCGCGTGGCCCGCGAGGCCTGCGGAACCGAGAAGTGCCACCCGCGGGAGGTCCGCGCCGTCTCGACGTCGATGATGCGGCACGGCGCGATGCTCTGGGGCTCGGCGCTCTACAACAACGGCGCCTATCCGCTCAAGGACGCCGCCTTCGGCGAGTTCTACTCGCGCGACGGGCGGCCCGCGATGGCGCGTGCGAACCCGGCGCCGACCGAGGAACAGACGCGTGCGAAGGGGATCCTGCCGGCGCTCGGCCCGCTCGCTCGCTGGGAGATCACGCAGCCGGGCAACGTCCTGCGGGTCTTCGAGAGGGGCGGCCGCCCGGTCCCCGAGATCGGGAACCCGGCCGCAGCCGCCGTCGAGGAGGGCAGGCCGGACGACAAGCTCTCGGTCCGCGGATTCGGCACGCTGCTGCGGACCGACCCCGTCTTCCTCGGACTCCAGAAGACTCGGCTGCTGGATCCCACGCTCAACATGCTGGGCACCAACGACCACCCCGGCGACTTCCGCTCGTCCGGCTGCACCGCGTGCCACATGATCTACGCCAACGACCGCGATCCCTCGCACTCCGGTCCCTACGCGGCGTTCGGGCACCTGGGGACCACCGCGAGCGCCGATCCCACGATCCCGCGGCAGGAGCGCGGTCATCCGATCAAGCACGTGCTGACCAACGCCATCCCGTCGTCGCAGTGCATCGTGTGCCACGTCCATCCAGGCACGAACGTCGTCAACGCCTACTACGGCACGATGTGGTGGGACAACGAGACCGACGGTAAGGCGTTCTATCCGGCGAAGAGCCTGAACCGCTCCGCCTCCGAGATCGACGAGATCGAGCGGCACAATCCGGAGGGCTCGGCGACGCGCGGCCTCTGGGGCGATCCCCGCTTTCTCGAGCAGGTGACCGCGCTCAACCCGAAGCTGACGCACACTCAGGTCAACGACTTCAACGGCCACGGCTGGATCTTCCGCAACGTGTACTGGCACGACGAGAAGGGCAGCCTCCTCGACAAGGACGGTCGGAGGATCGCGTTCGACGACCCGAAGAAGTTCGATGCGGCAGTCCACATGAAGGACATCCACCTCGAGAAGGGGATGCACTGCGTCGACTGCCACTTCCGCGCCGACAACCACGGCGACGGCAACCTCTACGGCGAGACGCGCGCCGCGGCCAGGGTCCGGTGCATCGACTGCCACGGCGGGTACGACAAGCCGGCCTCGCTCACGCTGTCGGACGGGACCGACCTCACGCAGCTCGCGACTCCGTTCGGTCCGCGATTCCAGAAGCGGCGGGGCAAGATCCTGCAGCAGTCTTCGCTCGACGCGAACGTGAAGTGGGAGGTCGTCCAGACCGTCGACACGATCACGCCGGGCAACGAGCACTACAGCGAGCGCTCGCGCCTGGCGAAGACGATGCAGTCGGACGGGACGACCTGGGGCTCGCTCGGCGATCCCGGCAAGCTGGCGCACGCGAGCAACAGGGTCGCCTGCCAGACCTGCCACACGGCGTGGGTCACCTCCTGCTTCGGATGTCACCTGCCGATGTCGGCCAACCGCAAGAAGCCCAACCTCCACTTCGAGGGGACGGATTCGCGCAACTACACCCAGTACAACTTCCAGACCCTGCGCGACGACGTCTTCATGCTGGGCCGCGACTCGACGGCGCATGGCAACGACGTGACCACGATCCGCTCCTCGTGCGCGGTCCTGGTGGACTCGCAGAACCAGAACCGCGAGTGGCTCTACGCGCAGCAGCAGACGGTGTCGGCGGAGGGCCTCGCGGGAACGGCGTTCTCGCCGTTCTACTCTCACGCCATCCGCGGCGGCCTGCAGACCAAGATGTGCACGGACTGCCACCTCTCCCGCAACAACGACAACAACGCGCGCATCGGCCAGCTCCTGATGCTGGGCAGCGGCTTCTACAACTTCATCGGCCGCTTCGCCTGGGTCGCGGAGGGCACGCGCGGCTTCTCGGCCGTGGCCGTCACGGAGCGAGACGAGCCGCAGGCGGTGCTGGGCAGCTCCCTGCATGCGATCGCCTATCCGGAGCGCTTCGCGCGCTTCGAGAAGGGCGGGCGCGAGCTGACCGAGGTCCACCGGCACCGCGGCCACGACATCCGCTCGATTCAGCTCCGCGGCGAGTACCTCTACGCGGCCAGCGGATCCGACGGGCTCGTCGTGTACGACGTCGCCAACGTCGACAACAAGGGCTTCTCCCAGCGCATCCAGTCGGCGCCCGTCTCGCCGCTGGGGCAGCGGTTCTACGTGCGCTCGAAGGACGCCGTGGCCGTCGCCTCGCCTTCGACGATGGCGATCGACCCCACGCGTCCGCAGCGGCCGGAGAACGAAGAGGCGAAGATCCATCCGATGTACGGGTTCCTCTACGTCGCCGATCGCCAGGAGGGGCTGATCGTCGTTCCGGCGGGCACCCTGCTGGACGGCGACCCGACCAACAACTTCCTGACGCGCGCCGCAACCTACAACCCCGACGGGAAGCTGACGGGCGCCGAGGGCGTCACGATCATCGGGACGTACGCCTACGTCTCGACCGACCACGGCCTCGAGGTCGTGTCGCTGCAGAACGTCCCGAAGCGCCTCTCGATCGTCGCCGAGATCGGCGCGCCCGCGCTCGTCCGCCCGCGCAGCGTGACGTCCCAGTTCCGGTACGCCTACGTGTGCGATGCCGAGGGGGTCAAGGTGCTCGACATCACGGCGCCCGAGAGCCCGCGCGCGACCGGCACGGTCGTGCGACTCGCGGAGGCCAACGCGGTCTACATGGCGCGCACCTATGCGTACGTCGCGGCCGGCAGGCAGGGGCTCGTGATCCTGGACATCCAGGATCCCGAGAGGCCGAGGCTCGACCAGGTCTACGACGCCGGCGGCGCGCTCAACGACGCGCGCGACGTGAAGCTCGGCATGACCAACAACAGCCTGTTCGCGTACGTCGCGGACGGCCGCAACGGCTTCAAGGTCCTCGAGCTGCTGTCGCCCGAGATGACTCCCGGAATCTACGGATTTTCGCCGCGCCCGACGCCCCGGCTCATCGCGAGCCGCGCCACGAGCGGACCGGCGCTGGCGGTGTCGCGAGGCCTCGACCGCGACCGCGCCGTCGACGAGTCGGGCAACCAGCTGGCCGTCTTCGGCCGGCGGGGCGCGCGGCCGTTCACGCTGCCGGAGATGTACCGGATGTATCTCCGGGGGGACAGGATCTTCACCGTCACCGACGATCCGCCGGGACCGCCGCAGGAGCCCGCGCCGAAGGCCGCCGAGTCGGGCCCGGGTTCTTCCTCGCGGAGCGCGGTTGTCGCCGCGGCTCCGCTCCGCTAAGATCCGGGGTCCGTTCGGAAGGTCTTTGCGGGCCCAGTCTCATTGCGGGCATAGTTCAGCGGTAGAACGCCAGCTTCCCAAGCTGGATGTCGCCGGTTCGATCCCGGTTGCCCGCTCCAACCCGCACCTCCGGCCGCCAGAAAGGGCTTGATCGGTATTTGCCTTGGGCGATACACCGGCCTTGTCACGTGATGGATCGGAGAAGGACGTGAACAATCTTCGGGGCCCGCTTCTCGGATGCCTCGCCGTTCTCGGCATGACCACGGCCGCGTTCGTTCAGAACCCCTCCGTTCAGCCGCCGGCGGGCCATTCGGCGCCGGAGGCGAAGCCGACCGAGCCCGAGGGCGTCCGAGGGACGGAAGTCACGATGGACGGCGTCGGGTTCACACCGGAGAGGCTCATCGCGAGGGTCGGGCAGACGGTCACCTGGACGAACAAGGATCCCTATCCCCACAACGTCACGTCGTCGACCG
This sequence comes from Thermoanaerobaculia bacterium, assembly GCA_036493875.1. Lineage (GTDB taxonomy): Bacteria > Acidobacteriota > Thermoanaerobaculia > UBA5066 > Gp7-AA6 > DAHUXD01. Next base: position 51,568 of record DASXPB010000053.1, on the reverse strand, counting down.
GCGCGTTCAAGTCCGGGGACATCGCCCCCGACTCGCAGTGGCGATTCCACGCGACGACGGCGGGGCGATTCCCCTACTCGTGCACGCTGCATCCCGGAATGAATGGAACTTTGATCGTCGAACCGTAACGTCGAGAAGAAGAAGAGGAGGACGAATGAAGAGAAGCTCGGGAACCTGGATCATGGCGGCGGCGGCCCTCGGCGTCGCGACCGCGGCGTGGGCGCAGGCGCCGAACGACGCGCAGATCGCGGCCATCGTCGTGACCGCGAATCAAGTCGACATCGACGCCGGCAAGCTGGCCGCGTCGAAGGGGACGAACCCGGACGTGAAGGCGTTCGGCAGCATGATGGTGACGGATCACACCGGCGTCAACAAGTCGGCGACGGAGCTCGTGACGAAGCTCGGTGTGAAACCGGAGGACAATCCCACGGCGCAGAGCCTCAAGAGCGGCGGAGCCGACAACGTCAAGAACCTGGAGACGCTGAGCGGGGCCGGGTTCGACAAGGCCTACATCGATCACGAGATCGTGTATCACCAGAACGTCCTCGACGCGATGGACAAGACCCTCATTCCCAACGCCCAGAACGCGGAATTGAAGGCGCTGCTGGTCAAGGTGCGCCCCGCATTCGTTGCGCACCGGGACAAGGCGAAGCAGATCCAGGCCTCGCTCGGGAAGTAATCGGTCTCCCGGGGGAGGAGCCGCGCAGCGGCGCGCGCAGCACGGCAAAGGCGCGCGCGCCGCTATGCGAGCGAATTCGCGGACCGGGGCGCCTGCGCGCCCGTCGCGCCGGATGAGCTCGCGTGACGCCGCTCGAGGAACGTGTGCAGCTGCGCGACGACGGCGGCTCCCTCGCCGATGGCCGCCCCGACCCGCTTCACCGAGCCGCAGCGGACGTCGCCGATCGCGAAGATGCCTTCGATCCCGGTTTCCAGGGGCAGCGGCACGTGCCCGGTCGGATGCACGTCGGCGCCGGTCGGGATGAAGCCCTTCTCGTCGAGGGGGATTCCGCAGCCCGTCAGCCAGCCGGCCGCCGGATCCGCGCCCGTGAAGAGGAACAGGTGGGCAATGGCGTGCTCCTCCTCGGCGCCGGTGCGCCGGTTGCGCCAGCGCACGCCCTGTAGACCCTGATCGGGCGTGCCGAGAAGCTCCACGACCGAGGTCTCGCAGAGCACGGTGATGTTGGGAGAGGCCGCGATCCGATCGACGAGATAGCGCGACATGGTGCTCGCGAGGCCCGGGCCGCGCACCAGGACCCGCACGTGGCGCGCGTGGCTCGCGAGGAAGACCGCGGCCTGCCCCGCCGAGTTTCCTCCGCCCACCAGAGCCACGTCCTCGTCGCGGCACAGCCTGGCCTCGGCCGGCGAGGCCCAGTACGAGACACCGCGGCCCTCGAACTGCGCGAGGTTGGGAATCTCCGGACGGCGGTAGCGCGCGCCCGTGGCCACCACGACCGCCCGCGCCCGAACCCGCCGGCCGTCGGCGAGCTCGAGGACGTGCGCCGGGTCGGGATCCGGGATCCCCGTGGCGCAGTCGAGCCGCTTGACCTCCGTGGACAGACTGAACTCGGCCCCGAACTTCTGGGCCTGCGTGAAGGCGCGACCCATCAGCGCCTGCCCGGACACCCCGGTGGGGAAGCCGAGATAGTTCTCGATGCGCGCGCTGGCGCCGGCCTGTCCTCCGAACGTGACCGACTCGAGCACCAGGACGGAGAGGCCCTCGGACGCGCCGTAGACCGCGGTCGCCAGCCCGGCCGGACCCGCGCCGACGATTGCGACGTCGTAGGGCTCTTCGCGGAAGCTCGTCGCCACCAGATGGAGTGCCTGCGCGAGCTCCTGCTTCGCCGGGTTCCTGAGCACCGTCCCGTCGGGCATGACCACGATCGGAAGGTCCCCGGGTCCGGCGGGGAAGCGCTCGAGCAGCGCCGCGGCGTCGCGGTCGTCCTCGGGATCGAGAACCCGAAAGGGAATCCCGTTGCGTTCGAGGAAGTGCGACAGCCGGGTCACGTCCGGAGACTTGAGGGCGCCGACGAGAACCGGCCCTCCGAACCCGACCTCGATGAGAGCCACCCGGCGGAGGATGAGCGCGCGCAGGATGCGCTCGCCGAGCTCGGCCTCCGCGACGAGCAGAGTGCGAAGCGCCTCGGGCGGAACGACGATCGCCTCCACGTCGCCGACCGCGCGGGCGTCGACGACGCTCAGGTCCCGCCTCCCGGAGAGCTGCCCGAGCTCACCGATGACCTCGCCCGGGACCACCTCCGTCATCTCCTCGGGCGGAGCGCCGATCAGCTGTGCGAACGCGCCCACCGGCACCGTCGTCCCCAGTCCGTCCCGGAGGGCGATCGCCACCCGGCCGGAAAGGATCAGGTACAGGCCGGCCTGCTCCTCCCCGGCCCGGAAGAGGAACTCGCCGTCGGGGAACCGCCGGACCTCGCCGAAGCGCCGGACACGGTCGATCTCCGGCTTGGAGAGCACCGGAAACATCTGCTGGAACCGCGACTCCAGGGCGACGCTGGGCGCGGAGGGAAGCGCCGGGGCCGCGTTGCTCCCCGCCTCGTTGTTTCGACGGTCGTCCTGGTCCGGCATGTTCGGATGCGCGATGCGGCGCGAAGCAGCTGCTCCTCGCCCGCGCCTCGAGTTCACAGTATTCCGCCGAGATCGGGGGGTCAAGACTCGGGGCGGCGGGGCCGGCGATCGAGCGAGGCGTTAGCCGCGGCTGAAGATCTCTCGTCGGAGACCAGGGGATTCTGGTTCCCGTCGCAGGACAATGTCGAGCTCGTGGTGAAGGTGCTCGACGGCCGGTCGATCCTTCGAAATCGAATGAGCACGGGCGGCCCGAACGAGCCGCCCGCGCTCTTTATCGGTCAATTCGATTACCGTTTCGCGATCACGAGTCCCGCTCCCACGCCCAGGGCCGCGACGAGGAGCGCGAGCTGAATGGGCGCCGAGGATCCGCCTCGCGGAGTCTCGGAGCGCTCGGCGCTCGAAGTCGCCGGTGTGACGTACGACATGATCTGAGCGCTCGGGTCGTTGGTCACGTTGTCGACCGTGGCGCCGTACGCGATCAATCCGCCGCCGGTGAAGTCGATCTGGATCGACTGGTCGTTGCCCAGGCTGAAGCCCAGGAAGTCCGTCGCCGAAGTCTGCACGAAGACGTCCGCTCCGTACTGGCGGGTGACGGAGTGGAGGACGTTCCCGGCGGAGTCACGGACGGTGATGGTCAGCGTGACCGGGCCGCCGATCGTGCGGATACCAACGTTGTAGCGGAACGCCGAGACGTCCGACGGGCCGAGGAGGAAGCCGGACCCCTGGGTCGGGATGTCGGTCAAGCGCACGAACGACTCCGTGAACCCGCTCGTTCCGTTGGCGCCGGCGTCGTTGAAGATGCGGGAGACGACCACCGGGATCGTCTGTCCCTGGTCGACGTAGACGTCGACGCTGCCGAGGCCGGATTGGTTGAAGGACCCGGCGAGATCGGGGTAGGACACGACCTGCCCGGGATTCAGCTGGAAGTCCAGAGACGGATCGCCGGGGGATCCGGGGACCCCGGCCGGGTGGAAGACCAGCCGTCCGCTGCTCGTCGAGGTGCCCGGGTTGAGCAGTTGCACGGAGGTTCGGAAGAACGATCCGAAATTGCCGGGGAGCGATCCGACGACGGGTATGAAGCCGACCAGGACCTCGCCACCGCCGGCAGGCGTCTGCGTCGGCGTCGCCTGCCCCGGTCCGGGGGTGTGGGTCTTGGTCCCGGCCCGGGTGATCGTGACTGTGGGTGTCCGCGTGACGGTCTTCGTGGCCGTCGGGCTCGCCGACGCATTGGGCGTCGACGTGAGAAACGGCGTGACCGTCATCGTCGGAGGCGCGGGGGGAGTGGACGTGGCGGTGGCCGCGAGCGTCTGGGTGGTGGTCGGCGTCAGCGTGCCCGTCACGGTCGTCGTCGGAGTGGTCGTCGGAGTTTGTGCGAGCGCTGCACACAAACCGAACGTCCCAAAGAGGAGAAAGCAGGCGGCAGCCAGCCGCGGTCCCTTCGTCCAGACACGACCCTTCTGGAAAGCGAAACCCTGCGTTCGGATCATGGATTCCTCCGGTGGCTCAACGCGCGTGCACGCGATGGAACGGGTAAACGGTAGGCGGTAGTGAGTAAACTCTCGTCGGACGCCTTGCCTCCAATGACACGCAAAGCGCCCTGCAAGAACCGCGCCGCCAACGGAGCGCGGATTTGCGTCGAACTCTATTGGGCCGGAGCCTCGTCCGCTCTCTTCTGGAACTCCGCCTTCGCCGCCGCGAGACGCCCGAGCACCTCGGCCTTCTCGCGCTCGTCGTTCCAGCCCGCGTGCGCGCGCGCGGCCTCCTCGAGCCGCGCGATCCAGGCCACGAAGTAGCGGGCGTCATCCGCGCTGCGGACAGGCCGTCCCTCCACGGTCACGTAGATCGGGCTCGTGGTCGCGAAGGGATAGATGTCCAAGACCGGCTCGACGGCGCCCGGAGAAGAGGCCCGCAGCGTGAACCACGCGCTCCCGGAGACCGGCAGCGGCACGGTCGCGTCCGCCCGCGTCCCGGACGCGTCGAGCGGGACGGTCGCGACGACCGTGCCGTTCGAGACGATCTCGAGCTTCTCGATCCGGGCGATCGAGCGAAGGCTCACCTTCGCCCGCAGCGTGTGGGCGCCGGCGGGCAGCGCGATCTCGTCGCCGACCTCCCGCCCCTCGAGCGTGAAGGAGAGGATCGGCCCGTTCGTGGCGAAGGTTCGGCCGGCCTTCAGCGCATCGAGGAACGCGCGGTAGCCGAGCTTGCGCCCCGGGCCCAGGCGCACGAAGACCCGGTTCATGCCGACGGGCCCCCGCAGCGAGGCGAAGTTCGTCATGGCGTCCGTCCCGGCGCCGGTCGGAAGCCGGTAGCCGCAGTCGAGCAAGCGATACCAGACCTCCGCGGTCGTGCGGTGGTCGCTGAAGCCCACCACCTCCATGTAGTCCGCCTTGCCGAGCGCGACGTCGACGGGAAGCGCATGGGTGAGGGGCTCCGCGGCGGCCGGATCCGGGAGCGGCGGGTCGTAGGGGTGCACGTATCCGGACACGCCGTGCTGGGCATGGGAGAGGTCGAAGATCGTGGAGTTGTCGGGGAAGAGGCTCGCCGCCGGCGTGTTCGCGTAGGCCGCGTAGATCGGCAGGATCAGGTGCTCCGCCAGGCCCAGGTGCGCCGTGTGGCCCCAGTAGCTGGTGTGGTACTCCTCGTCGTGTTTGATCAGGGTCGCGGCCGTCGAGACCGGATCCAGACCCGGCGCGAACCGCGCGATATCCGGAATGCGCTGCTCCTTGTTGACGATCAGATCCTCGACGACGTGCAGATCCTCCGCCTCGGCCTGCGCGCGGAGCGTCGCCGGGTCGGCGAGGTAGTGCCCGCCGTAGTTCATATGGACGTGGAGGTCGCCGCTCCACCAGCCGCGCGCGGGCAGATCGGCGAGGCGCGGAAGCGCGACGCGGACGGAGGCGGCGGCGGAGGCCGTGCCTCGCGCAGGGACCTCGACCGTGCGAGTGACCGGGGCATATTCGAGGCCTCGGGTCGCGAGGACGGTATAGCGGCCCGCGGGGAGCGAGAGGACCGCGGTGCCGGCGCGGGTCGTGTGGAAATACGTCAGCTCGAAGGGTCGCACGCCGCGGTCGAAGCCGTCGTCGGCGTGTCGCCAGGCTCCGTCGGGCACCCACCCACGGCCGTCCTCGCCGGTGACCGAGAGCCGGGCCGGCATGGCCGCGCCCGCGGCGTTCGTCACCGACAGGCGGAGCGTGCCCCGCGGACGGAGATACTTCCGCACCTGCGGGACGATCGTCTCGACCGCGCCGCCAGGGAGGGAGACCACGCGGAGCGACACGTCGCCGCCCTCGTTGCTGGTGAACGCGATGCGGCGTCCGTCGGGCGACCAGCGCGGCCGCGTGTGATCGCACTCGCAGTAGGTCAGCTGGAAGGGATCGCCCCCGTCCGCGGTCGTCAGCCAGAGCTGGTTGCGCTGGCGGCCGAGGTACGAGGAGTAGACGACGCGGCGTCCGTCACGCGCCCAGTCCGGGCGCGCCTTCCAGTTCGTCTCCTCCTTGCGCACGAGACGCATCGCGCCGCCGGGCTCGGCCGGCATGCGCCAGAGATCGCCGGAGCCCCACACGTCGCCGCGGTTCGAGACGAGGATCAGCTCCTTGCCGTCGGGAGACCACGACGGCGAGAGGTACTGGTCGAACTTCGAGTAGTAGTAGCGTGGCAGGCCGCTGTCCTTGTCCTCCGTCACGCGGACGGGCTCGCCGGCCGGGGCTCCGTCGGCCGGACGCAGCTTCTGGACGAAGACGTGCCAGCGCCCCTCGTACGCGGTGGAAACGAAGGCGATCCGCAAGCCGTCCGGTGACCAGCGCGCGTCGAGGTTCACGGCGCCGTTCGCGACGAGAGTCCGCGAGGTCCCGTCGCGCGCGTCGAGCACCCACAGCTCGAGGGCGTCGTTGCGGTAGGAGGTGAAGAGGACGTGGCGGCCGTCGGGAGACCAGTCCGGCTCCGAGTCGTAGCCCGGGCCGTCGGTCAGCTGGACGGCCTCGGACGAGTCGACGCGCTGCCGCCAGAGCGAGCCCTGCATGGCGTACACGAGATCCTTGCCGTCCGGAGACCACGCCGCGCCGCTCGGCCCGCTGGTGACCTGCGGGAGGTACATCTCCCGGTAGTAGTAGGGATGGGGCTCGTCGATCTGCTTGAGGACGGGGAGTCGCTCGGCCGCCGTGGCGGAGCCGGCCACGGCCAGGACGAGCAAAGCGCACATCCGCACGCGCCGCCGAATCGTCGTGAGAATCATGGGGCGGATTCTCTCAGCTGGCCGCGCCGGGTCCAAGGACTAGCCCAGCAGCGCCGCGCAGCGCGGATACGGCGCGAGGTCCTCCGGGCCGCCCGCGGTCAGGAGCACCTGGTCGCCGAGCTTCAAACCCTCGCGGCCGCCGGCCTCGCCGACGTAGAGCTCCACGACCAGGGCCATGTTCTCCTCGAGGATCCAGTCGCCGTTGGGCTGCGGATCCTCGGGATACGCGACGCTCGGGCTCTCCTCCTCCAGGCCGATCGAGTGGATCATGACCTCGTAGCGTTGCGGCCGGAACTTCGCGGGCAGGCGCGGCGCCTTCGCCGCGAGCTCGCGGCAGGTGAGGCCGGGGCGCAGGAGATCCCGCATCGCGGCGACCCAGTCGTCGGCGACGCGGTAGAGCTCGCGCTGGGCGGGGGTGGGCGGACGCTCCGCCGCGCCGCACAGGAACGCCCGCGAGACGCAGAAGAAGTAGCCCTCGACGCCCACCGCGTCGGTGTCCACGTAGACGAGGTCGCCCGTCTCGAGCCGTCTCGCCGTGGCCTCCGCGCGCCACGGGTTGGTGTTGGGCCCCGAGCAGACCGTGCTCGTGGCGAGGTGCTCGCCGCCGTGCCGGAGCAGAGTCTCCGCCAGGATCGCCAGGAGCTCCCGCTCGCGGATGGCTGGCGTGATCGCCCGCTCGAGGCGGTCGAGCATCTCGACCACGATCGACCCGTTGAACCGAAGGAGCTCGATCTCCTCCGGCGTCTTGACCGCTCGCGCCGCCGTCGTGACGGGCGCCGAGTCGATGAGCGTCAGGCCGTCGCGCGTCAGCGCGAGGTAGCCCGGCGTGCCGAGGCGGTCGACGGCGAGCCTCTTGGAGGAGACGCCTCGCTCCCGGAGCGCGTCGGCGATCTGCCGGGCGAACGCCGCCGCGCGGGAGTCCGTGTCGTCGTAGAACTCCCAGGCGGTCATCGGGCGGACGTCGAGCGACGCCGCGGCGTCGCGGAAGAGGTGCGCGGCGTTAGGGTAGTCGAAGAGGATCGGCCGGCCCTCGGCAGTCACGAGCGCGCACCGGACGAAGGTCGTGTTGCTCCAGATCGGCATCGCGGAGGTGCCGGTGGCGTAGCGGATGTTGGGGTCGTTGAAGAGGAGGCACGCCTCGACGTCGCGCGCGAGCATGGCCTCCCGCAGGCGTGCGAGCCTCCCGGAGCGCAAGCGCGCGCGATCGACCGCGACCTCGCGCGCGTCGCTCACGCCGCCGTTTCGGGGAACTCGCGATCGGCGCGGATCCAGCACCACAGGACCGCGCCCACCAGCGCGAACAGGGTGCCGGTGCCCAGAGCCGCGGGCCATCCGAGGACACGGACCGTCAACGGCACGAGGAGGGCGCCGACGCCGCCGACGACGTTGCCGGCGGTGTTCATCACGCCGCAGGCGGAGGAGCAGTGGTTTCCGGAGACCGAGATCGCCGCCGACCAGTAGACGGCGTCCGAGGCCTGCTGGAACCCGAGGCAGAGCGCGAGGAGCGCGATCGCGACGAGCGGCGCGGAGGACACGGCGGCCGCGACGAGAAGAAGACCGGAAACGGCGACGCTCGTGAGCGCCACCCACCGATGAGCGAGCCGCTTGCCGACGGTCCTCGACAGCCGGTCGCAGAGGCCGCCGCCGAGGAGCGCGCCGATCGCGCCGGCGATCCACGGGACCGACGCGTAGAAGCCGCTCTCCAGGAACTTCATGCCACGGTTGTCCACGAGGTACACGAAGAGCCAGTTGAAGAAGAAGAAGAACACGTAGTTGCTGCAGAAGTAGCTCGCGGTGAGGAGCAGGACCTGGGGGTCCCGCAGCATCCTCCACGCGCTGCCGGGCGACGGAGGCTCGCAGAGGCTCGACGGGCGGCCGGCGTCGATGAGCGCTCGTTCCGCAGAGCTCACGCCCCGATGCTGGGCCGGAGCGTCGCGGACGTACCACCACCACACCGCGGCGAGGACGAGGGCGATCGGCGCCGTGAGCGCGAAGGAGGCCCGCCAGCCGAAGCGCAGCATGAGCCACGCGATCAGCGGCCCGGTCGCGGCCGCGCCGAGGGTCAGGCCGGCGTTGCCCAGGCTGCTCGGGAAGGCCCAGCCCGTGACCGGGAACCAGTTGCACGTCAGCGCACCCCCCGTCGCCGGGAAATAGGGCGCCTGCGCGGCGCCCATGAGCGCGCGCAGCACGACGAGGACGGTGAGGCTCGCCGCGACCGACGCGACCTGCCGCACCGGCACGAACGCGGTCAGCAGGTTGATGGCGCCCCAGCAGAGCGCCAGGATCGCGATCGCCCGGCGCGAGCCCACGCGCTCGGCCCAGGCGCCTCCGGGGAACTGGAACGCGGCGTAGCTCCACGCGAAGGCGGCCAGCACGATCCCGAGCTGCATCTGCGTCAGACCCAGCTCCCGCATCATCGGCTCGCCCGCCACGGACATGTTGGTGCGCAGCAGGTAAGCGACGAAGGCCGCCAGACAAATCATCCCGAGGATCCGCCAGCGGACTCCGGGGCGGCGGCCGGCGGCCGCGGCCGGAGAAGCCGGAAAGACGGCGGGCGCCTCGGGCATCGCTTGGCGCAAGTTACCACCCTCGCCCGCCGGTACCGGGACTACAATTCCCGGGACGGACGCGGGGAGGTTGACATGAAGCGAACTCCGACTCGACTCCCATTCCTGCTAGCTGTCGTGGCCCTGCTCGCTCACGGGCTCCCGGCTCGCGCCGAGCAGCCGCCGCCGACCCCCGTCGGCGAGGCGCTGACCCCGGCGGAGGCCGCGCATCGCTGGCTCGACGCGGACGGCAAGCCGATGCCCTTCGAGAGCGAGGACCAGATCGTCGAGTTCCTGAAGACGGCCGACGTCGCCTCGGAGAAGACGATCACGAGCGGCGGCATCACGATGCCCCAGAAGCTGCTGCTCGAAAAGGACGGCGTCCGCGTCAACGCGGTCTTCCGCACCGTCGACGAGTCGAAGATGCAGGGCAACACGGGCGGCGGGCGCGCCGACCTCTTCTTCCGCGACTGCTACATCTTCGAGCCGGCCGCCTACGAGCTCTCCCGGATGCTCGGCCTCGATAACGTCCCGCCCGCGGCGCTGCGCAAGGTCAAGAACACGAAGGGGAGCATCCAGATCTGGCTCGAGCACGCCATGACGGACGAGAAGAAGGCCAAGGACAACATCCAGCCGCCCGACGATCAGCAGTGGCAGAAGCAGCTGCAGATCATGAACGTCTTCGACCAGCTCGTCTTCAACACGGACCGCAACAAGGGCAACATCCTGATCGATCCGACCTGGAAGCTCTGGATGATCGACCACACGCGAGCGTTCCGCCGGATCCCGGACCTGCAGAAGGTGAGCGTCCTCAACCTGTGCGAGCGCAACCTGTACCACAACCTCCAGTCGCTCGACGAGGCCGCCGTTCGGGAGCGCCTCAAGGACTATCTGACGAGCTACGAGCTCGACGCGCTCTTCAAGCGCCGCAAAATGATCGTCGATCGCTACGCCAAGCTGATCGCGGAGAAGGGCGAGGAGCACGTCCTCTACACCTTCAAGGAGATTCCGGCGCCGGCCGCCGCGGCTCCGGCGGCGTCAGGGAAATAAGCCCCCCGGATCCGGCTCAGCCCGCGCGGTGCTGCGCGAGCTGACGCTTCGCGGCGCGCGCGGTCTCGCGGACGAGCGGGTCCTCGGCATCGAGGCTCGACTCGACGTGGACCGAGAGCTCGGCCAGGCCGAGCACGCCGATCGATCTCAGCCCGCACGCCCTCAGCCACGGATCGTCGCTCGCGACCAGCGCGGCCGCGAGATCGCCCGGGGTCGGTGCCGAGGCGCCGGTGCGGCGCAGGGCCGGCAGGATCTGCTCGTCCGGTGCGGAGGTCGGGTCGAGCAGCGAGACGAGGGTCTTCCTCAGGCTGCCCTCCACGTTGATCTCCAGGAATTCGAGCGCGTTGTCCCGTGCCGCGATGTCCCCGGAACGCAGCCCATAGTGCGCGCTGCGAAAGTCGGTGTCGGGGTAGAGGAGGCTCAGGATCCGGAAGAGCCGCTCGATCTCCTGTTCGTGCGTGGCCTCGAGACGCCGGAGGACCTCGTCCGTTTCCTGCGGCCCGGGGCCCGCCTGCCGCCCGGCCACCGAGGCGATCTGCTTGGTACGCGTATGCAGCATCATCTCGAATCCCAGCGCGGCCTGGAGACGGGTCTGGTCGACGGCCGTCTTCGGGGCCGCGCTGCGGAGCTCGTTGAGCGCCCAGATCGTGCGGAAGCGCAGCTCGGGATCGCTCTCCAGGAGATTCTCGGCGAGCGCGTTGGCCGCGCCCTGGTTCCCGAGGCGCGCGAGCACTGCGGGGATCTCGAGGCGCGCGGCGCGAGGCGCATCCTCGTCCAGGAGCTGGTCTCGCAGGCTGCCCAGCACGCGGTCGCCCATCGCGGCCAGGGCGCTGGCCGCCTCCTCGCGCACGCGCCCATCGGCGAGAAGCTCGATGAGGCGCGGCGCCGTCTTGCGCTTGCGCAGCCTCCCGGCGGAACGGACGGCCGCGCGCAGGACCTCGGGATCCTCGTCGGCGAGGAGGGTCTCGAGCTGGTCATCGAACGCGTCGGGCAGGCGGCCGATCAGAGACGCCGCCTCGACCCGCGAGCCGCGGCCGGCCTCGCCGTGCTCGGCGATCATCCGGTCCATCAGGATGCGGGCCTCGGGGATGCGTTCGTGGTCGCCGGCCTGCGCCAGGAACGACACGATCCCCGAGGCGACCGACACCTCGCCGAAGGAGGCGAGGTCCGCGATCCGCGTCAGGGGGTCCGTGTTCGTGTGATGGGAGAGGAACAGGAGCGCCGCGGACCGCACCTCGCCGTCCGGATCGCGCAGCATCTCCTCGACGCGGGGAAGGACCCAGAGGTCGCCGGAGGAGTCGAGCAGCTCGAGGGCGCGGCGGCGCACGGCGGGATCGGCGTGGCCGAGCAGGTCGCGCACGCCGGGATGCGCCCCGGGGCTCTGCGAGACGCCGAACATGTCGAGCGCGTAGAGCACCTCGCGCGGATCGCCGGAGGTCAGCTGGGACGCCAGGATGTCCGCGGTCGAGCGGTCGATCACCGGCGCGAGCTGCCGCTCCGCGTCCAGGCGCCGCTGGCGAATGCTCTGGAGCAGCGTCGCGCCGTAGCGGCGGCGCGCCACGACGGCGGCGACGACCCAGGCCGCCGCGAAGACGAGGTTGATCCAGGAGACGCGCTGTGCCGACCAGTGCAGCTGGTCGGTGAAGATCGCGAGGGCAAGGCCCGAGAGTCCGTCGCCCATCCGCCAGATGACGGTGTCGATCGCGGACTTCGCCTGCAGCTTGACCTCGGAGGGGATCGGCAGGAAGAGCAGCTCGACCGACGATTTGTCGATCGAGTAGCGCAGGACGGCGTCGGTGCTCTTGAGGAGGATCGCCGTCGTGAGCGTCCCGAACGCCAGGACGCCCAGCTCGCTGCTGAACACGGTCAGCGGAACCACGAGGAGCGCCGGCCCCAGCCCGAACCGCCGCAGGAACCGCGACGTCACCGCCAGCTGGAGCACGAGGCAGATCACACCCGCCCAGAAGTTGAACTGGCCGAAGAACGCGGTCAGCGCGTTCTTGTCGGGGTAGGCGCTCTTGGCGATCGCCTTGAACTGCCATCCGGCGAAGCACGTGGCGAGCGACGCGAGGACAATCAAAGAGGAGATCGAGAGCAAATAGGGGTTCGAGAAGATCACCGCGAAGCTCTCGCGCAGGCTCTTCGACGCCGGCTCCGCATGCGGCGTCTGGTCGGCCGCCAGCGTTCGCTCCCGCTCGCGCCAGAGGAGGATGACCAGCACCACACAGGCCGCGAGCAGGAGGCCCATCACGAGGAGCAGACTCTCGGTGCCGAGGCCCTTGATCTTCGCGAGCTTGTCGGCCAGGAGGCCCGAGACGATCCAGCCCGAGATGGCTCCCGCGGCCACGAGCCCGAACACCCGCTTGGCCTCGCGGGTCGTCAGGAGATAGTTCGCGAGGGTCCAAACCTGGGTCGGGGCGATCACGCCGAAAATGCCCACCCAGATGTAGAAGACGGGATACTGCCAGGTCCACGCCGGATGGAACTTCGCCAGGTACCAGAAACCGCCCTGGAGCGCCGCGAAGAAGAGCAGACAACCGACCAGCAGGTCGCGGAGAAGCACCCGGCGGCCGATCGCCACGTAGACGGCGACGACGAAGCCGACCGAGATCGCGATCGCCATGTCGGCATAGGGGAGCTTCGACGCCTTGAAGGCGGTAAGGAAGAGCGCGTCGCGCGCCGTCTTCCCCAGCAGGTAGGCGGTGATGACCAGGAACAGGTAGGTGAAGAGCAGCGCGCCGCGCCTGCCCTCGCCCCGCTGGAGGTTGAACAGGCGCCCGATCCGCCCGACCGGAAGGGGCATCGTGCCCGTCGCCGGCCCGGTCATGGCGTCCAGTCGAACAGCACGGCCTGCTCGCCCCGCTCCCGAAGTCGCGCGTCGAGGAAGTCGACGAGCTTGCGACGCCTCCCGAGGAGTCCCGCGACCTCGGCGGGCCGAAGGTCCTCCTCCACGGTGGCGCGGATCTCCGCGTCGCCGACCTCGCGCAGGTTCCGCCAGAAGCCGCGCTCGCACCACACGATGTCCTCGGCTCCCCGGAGGTCGTCGCCGGGACGGAAGGCGCGCGTGTGGTCGATCAGCCACATGCGCCCGTTCGGGTCGTACAGGGTGTTGCCCTGGTTGCGGTCGGTGTTGCCGATCAGCGCGTCCCAGGCCATCCGCATCTGGAGGTGCCGCTGCCAGTCCAGCCGCCGGGGCGGCTCGCGCTTCTCCTTGCGGCGCTCGTGCTCGGTCATCGCGTTCTCGATCCAGATCTGGACCGAACCGGGCTCGCCCTCGAGGCGGCGAAGCGTCGCGGGCGGGATGTCGCGGACTCCGAGGAGGAGGCCCAGGCGGTAGGCGGCGGGCTCGAAGCCGTAGAAGTCGCGCTCGACGGTCCCCTTGCCCAGCGCGGCCATCGTGTCCTCCGCGTGCACGGAGCGGAAGACCGCGTGGGCGCGGACTCCATCGCGTTCCAGGGTCAGGCGGCGGACGTGCGTGATGCCCTCGCCGACGGCCTCGACCCTGACGACCCTGGCCTCGCCGAGGAACTCGAGCAGAGCGCGGTCGTCGGCGAAGGGGAGGGGCCGGCCGTCCGGGCCCAGGAAGACGCGCTCGGACGGGACCGGGGCGGCGTCGGCGGCCTTCGCGGGGACCTGCCAGATCACTTGCGGCGGCTCGCCCGCGTAGATCGCGCGCACGGCGTCTTCGGCGATCTCGAGCGCGGAGCCGCGTCCGTTCTTGAAGAACGCAGTGTTCATCCCGGTGTCGATGAGGAAGACCCTGCCGCCGAACCGGACGTGGATGTGCCCGTCGGGCTGGGGCGTGTGGGCGACCACGATGCGCGAGAGCCCGAAGGCCGAGAGCAGCTTCGGCATCTCCGCCTCGCCCTGCGCGTCGCTCCACTCGGAATAGCCGCGGAACCAAAGCGGGCCCTCGGGGGAATTGATGGTCCAGCTTCCCCAGTCGAGAAACGTCTCGTAGAGTTTGCGCCGCTCGGCATCGGGGCTCGATCCCGCGGCGGCGGAGAGGGCCTGGAGCTCCTCGCGCAGAGCCTGCAGCGTCTCCTGCAGATCGGAGAAGGGCAGGATCACGCCGTCGGCGACGAAGCGCTGCCGGTCGGCATCGTAGGACGCGAGGTCCTGGTGCACGCGCCGGTCGATGTCCGCGATGGAGGATCGGGATCCCGCGTCGGAGGGCGCGATCCCGCCGTGCACGAAGGCGGTTCCCTGCTCGGCGAAGACGGCGGAGTGGCCCCGCAGCCAGCGTCCGTAGACGCCGGCCGGCCCGAACGCCTCCGCGTGCTCGACGTAGCCCGGAGGGTGCGCCTGCATCCAGGCCTCTCGCGCGGCGGAGCTCGTCGCGTCCGTCGCCGGCTCGGGCAGGTGGAGGCTGGCGGCGCGCCGCTTGCGCCAGTCCACGACCTGTCGCCACGCGTCCTCGCGCCGCTTCTCCGACTGGGAATCGGCGAACTCGGCGTAGCTCGCGGCCGCGACGTAGCGCAGGTCCCCGGTGATGTTCATGACCTCGTGGTTGCCGAGGAGCGGAACCACGCGGCCACCGCCCTTCGCGGCGGCCTGCTCGAGCGCCATGACGAAGTCGAGGACGGAGCGCATGCTCGGCCCCCGGTCGACGAGATCGCCGGTCTGCACGAGCACGGTCGATCCTCCGGCCCAGGCTCCCGAGGCGTCGATCAGGCCGGCCTGCGCGAGCACGGTCTTGAACGCGGGGAGGTCGCCGTGGACGTCCCCGATGGCGACGAGGCGGGGGGCGGCCGAAGCCGGGAAGGCGGCCAGCACCGCGAAAGCGAGCCACAGAGAGGCCAGCCGCCCAGGGACGACGCGCGTCTGGCTTCGGGACATTGTCGGGATTCTATTAGAGGCTAAACTTCCGGGCTCCTCGACCGTACCCTGTTCGCGCCGGGGAGAGAGAACGCGACTAAGGAGAGTGAATGTCCAAGAAACCGAAGTACGCCCCGATCGCTGCCGGCCTGCTGGGGGTCCTGGCCCTCGCGGCCGCGGGCATGGCCGGGATCGACGTCGGCGGGATGGAACCCTCGATCAAGCCGGGAGACGACTTCTACACGTACGCCAACGGCGGCTGGATGAAGGCGACCGAGATTCCGCCGGATCGCTCGAGCGTCGGCGCGTTCTCGATCGTGGACGAGGTGGTCACCAAGCGCACCTCCGGCCTCCTCGAGGAGGCCTCGAAGTCCGGGTCGCCGGACGCTTCGGACGCGGCCAGGGCGGGCGCCTTCTACGCAGCCTTCATGAACGAGAAGGCGATCGAGGACCGCGGGTTCGCACCGCTCAAGGCGGAGCTGGCGAAGATCGCGGCCATCGGCGACCGGACCGCGCTCGCGCGGGTCCTGGGGAGCGGGCTGCGGGCCGACGTCGACGCGCTCAACAACACCAACTTCCATACGGACCGGCCGTTCGGCTTGTGGGCGGCGCCGGGATTCGAGAGCCCGGACAAGTACGCGGCCTACCTCCTCCAGGGCGGGCTCGGGATGCTCGACCGGGACGACTACACCAAGACGGATCCGAAGTCCGTGGACCTGCAGGGCAAGTATCGCGATCACGTCGCGTCGGTCCTCCGGCTGGCCGGGGTGCCGGACGCGGACGCCCGCGCCGGCCGCATCTACGCGCTCGAGGAGCGCATCGCGAAGACGCACGTCTCGCGCACCGACTCGGTCGACGTGCACAAGGCGAACAATCCGTGGAAGCTCGCGGAGTTCTCGACCAAGGCGCCCGGGCTCGACTGGTCGGCCTACTTCGGCGCGGCCGGCCTCGCCGGGCAGCCCATGCTCATCGTCTGGCACCCGTCCGCCGTCGTCGGCATCGCCGCTCTCGCCGGAAGGGAGCCCCTCGACACCTGGAAGGACTACCTCACCTTCCACGCCGTGGACCGCGCCTCGACTCTGCTGCCGCGGGCCTTCGCCGAGGAGCACTTCCGTTTCTACGGCACGGCTCTCACAGGCGCGAAGGAGCAACGCGACCGCTGGAAGCGCGCCGTCACGGCCACGAACGCCGGCCTTGGATTCGCGGTGGGACGCCTCTACGTGGAGCGCTACTTCCCGCCGGAGGCCAAGGCGCAGGCGCAGGCCATGGTCGAGAACATCCGTGCCGCGTTCCGGAGCCGCATCGACCGGCTCGAGTGGATGTCGCCGGCGACGCGCGAGAAGGCCAAGGCCAAGGTCGGGACGCTCTACGTCGGCATCGGGTACCCGGAGAAGTGGCAGGACTACTCCGGCCTGACGGTCGATCGCGCCGACGCGCTCGGCAACGAGCAGCGGGCGGAGCTCTTCCGGTACCGGCGGAGCCTGGCGAAGCTCGGGAAACCGGTCGACAAGTCGGAGTGGTCGATGACGCCGCAGACGGTCAACGCCGTGAACCTGCCGCTCCAGAACGCTCTCAACTTCCCGGCGGCGATCCTGAACCCTCCGTTCTTCGACGCCTCCGCCTCGGCCCCGCAGAACTACGGCGGGATCGGCACGGTCATCGGCCACGAGATCAGCCACAGCTTCGACGACCAGGGCAGCCAGTTCGACGCCGACGGCCGGCTGACGAACTGGTGGACGCCCGAGGACTTCGCGCACTTCCAGGCCGCGGCCGAGCGCCTGGCGGCCCAGTACGACGCCTACGAGCCGCTGCCGGGCCTCCACGTCAACGGCAAGCTGACTCTCTCCGAGAACATCGCCGACGTGGCCGGCATCTCGGCGGCCTACGACGGGTACAGGACCGCGTCGGCGGGCAAGGCATTGTCTCCGCAGGACGGGTTCGGCGGCGACCAGCAGTTCTTCCTGTCCTTCGCGCAGATCTGGCGGCGCAAGCAGCGGCCCGAGCTGACGCGCGGGCTGGTCATGACGGACGGCCACTCGCCGGGAGAGTTCCGAGCCGACACGGTCCGCAACGTCGACGCCTGGTATCCGGCCTTCGACGTCAAGGAGGGGGAGAAGCTCTACCTGGCGCCGGGCGCGCGCGTCCGGGTCTGGTGAGCGCCAGGCGGTAGGCGCCAGGCGCGAGACATCGACGGCACGCGAGAGACGGCGCGTAGCCGCTTCCAAGCGTCATGTTGCGTTCATGGTGCCGAGCGTAAGGTGAATCTCCACAACCGCGGTGCAAGTAGGCACCTCGGAAAAAGGAGAAGTTGAGATGAAGAAGTCCCTGATCATGGCCCTGGCGCTTGGGCTCCCGGTGGCCGCGATCGCGCAGCAGTCGGCCGCTCCCGCTCCGAAGCCGACGGCCGCCGCGACGACCGAGAGCAAGAAGACGACGGAGACCAATTCCACGTCGACCGAGAAGAAGCCCGGCACCACGACCACCACGCACAAGCACCACAAGAAGTCCACCAGCAAGAAGTCGACCTCGACGTCCCCGGCTCCGGCCCCGACGCCGAAGTCCTAGTTTCTCCCGCCTGAGCGGTTTCGACGGCGCGCCCTCGCGGCGCGCCGTTTTGTTTTGGAGTCGGGCGGCAGGCGGATCCACGGGGGAAACCGGGGTATAACAGCAGCGCATGAAGCTGTCGGCCGCCGACTTCCTGCCGTCGCGGCTCGGTCTCGATGCGCGAGCTTCGGGGCTGTCCGGGCGGCCGCAGCTTATGCGCTGACCACGATGCGCGGTACGCACGGCTGGGCCGAGGTGGACGCGGCGCGCAAGCGCGAGATCATCGAAGCGATCGTCTCGGGGCAGGCCACGCGCGGGCCGGTCCACGCCGAGATCGACATCACCGACCGCTGCAACGTCGCGTGCTACTTCTGCAATCAGCAGGACGTCCGCACCAAGGACCAGATCTCCCTGGAGCACCTGAAGCGGCTGGTGGACGAGCTCGCGGAGGGAGGCCTGCGGTCGATCCGCATGTCCGGCGGCGGCGATCCCCTCTTCCATCGGGAGATCCTGGAGTTCCTCGACCACCTCCACGCGCGCGGCATCGTCGTCGACAATCTGACGACGAACGGCGCCCTGCTCAACGCCGCGATCGCCCAGCGCCTCGTGGCGCACGGCGCCCGAGAGGTCATCTTCTCGCTCAATGCCGTCGACGCGGCCGACTACCACCGGATGATGCAGTCGCAGCCGGCGACGTTTCAGAAGGTGGTCGACAACGTCCGCGGCCTGGTCGCGGCGCGGGGCGAGATGGACACGCCCTGCGTCGTCGTGCAGTTCCTGATCGACCGGGAGAACTACCGGGAGCTGCCGCGGATGTACGAGCTCGGGAGGGGCCTCGGCGCCGACCGCATCTCGGTCGCCTCGGTGCTCGACATCCCCCTCGACCGCATCCGCCGGGACGTTCTCCTGCGCGCCGACGACGCCGAGGCCCTCCGGCCCTACCTGACCACGATCCTGGAGCGCGACAAGCTCGACCGCCGGCTTCAGATCGAGTTCCCGCACCTCGAGTGGCGCGCGGTCTACGACGCGATCCAGCGCGAGCTCGGCTACGCCGAGGAGCCGCCGCTCTTTCCGACGGCGCCCGCCTTCCGGGAGGCCAACGGCCATTGCTTCTTCGGCTGGTACACGGCGACCATCCGGGGCAACGGCGATTTGTACCCCTGCTGCCTGCTGATGCAGCCGGACTACAAACCTCTCGGCAACGCCCTGAACGGCCGCTTCGTCGACCACTGGAACGGGCCCGCATTCACGAAGATGCGGGAGGAGCAGCGCGAGGTCCTCCTCGCGGGCGACGGCGCGCGGTTCGATCCGGAGCGCCACAAGATCATTCGGCGCCAGTGCGTCGAGTACGGAGCCTGCTGGCTCAAGAACCTCTACTTTCGCGGGGACCATGCCTTCTATGCCGATCTCGCGAAGGCCCTCGACGCGGCCCGCGCCGAGCCGCGCCCGCGCGTGACGCTGGGCGGAATCCTCCGTTCGTTCCGCGGCGTGTGACCGAGGACACCGGCGACCCCTCTCCGCCTATCGCATAGCTCTTGCGGCGGGTCTTCCCTTTGTCCTCTTTCGCTCGGTTATCATCGGAGCGAAGGAGCCCGGCGGCCTGTCGATGCCATTCGCTGACGCGATCGCGCCCCCGACTCGCCCGTTTCGTCGCCGATGAAGCTCTTCGCGCCGACGGATCGGCTCTCCCGCTGGAGCTCGCTGATCATGCTGTGTCTCGGCGTCCTCATGACGGCCGGGATCGCGATCCTCAGCCAGACCGCGCTCTCGCTGCTGTCCGGCGTGCGCGCCTACGTCGGCGGCGAGGGCCTCTGGTCCAAGGGCCAGAAGGACGCCGTCCACTGGATTCATCGGTACGCGGCGACCGGCGATCCGAAGGCCTTCGCGTCGTACCGCGCGGCGGTCGCCGTGCCGCTCGGCGATCGAATCGCGCGCGAAGAGCTCGAGAAGGCGCACCCCGACGACCGGGTCGCGCGCGCCGGGCTGCTCCAGGGCCGGAACCATCCGGAGGACGTCGACGAGATGATCTGGCTCGTCCGGAACTTCCGGTGGGTCGGCTACGTCCAGAGCGCGCTGGCGATCTGGCGGCAGGGCGACGCGGAGATCGCGAGGCTCGTCTCCGCCGCCGGCCGGCTCGATCAGGCGATCCAGCGCGCCGCCCTCGCGGAGGAGCTCGCGCCGATCCTGGCAGAGATCGACGCGATCGACGCCCGCGTCTCGCCGCTCGAGGACCGCTTCTCGTCCACGCTCGGAGAGGCGGCGCGGTGGGCGCGCGGGCTCGCGCTCCTCTTCATCGTCGGCGCCGCGATGCTCTTGTTCGTCCTGGGCGCCCTGATCGTGCGGCAGCTCTACGGCCGGGTCGCCTCGTCCGAGGAGCGCTATCGCAGCGTGACTGAGACCGCCACGGACGGCATCCTCGCGGTCGACGAACGCGGTCGCGTGCTCTTCGCCAACGCGGCGGCCGCGCGGATCTTCGGTTATCCGGCGTCGGCGATCACGGGGCGCAGCGTCCTGGAGCTGGTGCCGGTGCGGCTGCGGGAGCGGGCGGGCGCACTCCTGCGCGGGGCGCTGCTCGTGGAGCAGCGGGAGCCCGGAACGACCCACCGGGTCTACGGACTCCACGCGCAGGGTCGGGAGATCCCGCTCGAGGTCTCCGTCGGAGAGAGCCGGGACCACGGGCGGCGCGTCGTCACGGGCATCATCCGCGACATCACCTTGAGGCTGCAGGCCGAGAACGTGATCGAACGGCTTGCCTACGAGGATCCGCTGACGCGCCTGCCCAACCGCGCGCTGTTCCATGACCGCCTCCGGCAGGCCCTCGCGCACGCGCAGCGCGAATCCGAGCCGCTCGCGCTCATGTTCCTGGACCTCGACGACTTCAAGATCATCAACGACTCGCTGGGGCACACCTTCGGCGACGGGGTGTTGAGCGAGGTCGCCCGCCGCCTCGTCGGCGTGCTCCGCGCCGAGGACACGGCCGCGCGGCTGGGAGGCGACGAGCTCATCGTGCTCCTCCCTCGTTCGGGCGAAGAGGCCGCGGTCGAGCAGGTGGCTCGGAAGATCCTCGAGTGCATCCGCGGGCCGATCGAGCTCCAGGAGGAGAGCGTGTTCGTCACGGGGTCGATCGGGATCAGCCTCTACCCGCAGGACGGCGCCGACCCGGAGACGCTCCTGCGCAACGCGGACATCGCGATGTACCGGGCGAAGGAGCAGGGCGGGAACACCTTCGAGTTCTTCCGGGCGCAGATGGACGAGCGACTCTCGCATCGCTACGCCACCCACCGCGCGCTCCGGCTCGCCCTCGAGCGGGGAGAGTTCTCGCTCCACTATCAGCCCGTCTGGCGCACCATGGATTCGCGGATCGTGGGGCTCGAGGCGCTCCTGCGCTGGAACCATCCGGAGCGGGGAGAGCTCGCGCCGGCCGACTTCATCCCCATCGCCGAGACCTCGCCGGTCATGGTGCCCCTCGGGGAGTGGGTCCTGTCCGCCGCCTGCGCGCAGTTTCGCGCGTGGCTCGACGAGGGGCTGCCGGTCGAGTGGGTCTCGGTCAATCTGTCGGCCCGGCAATGCCAGCAGGTCTCGCTTCCCGAGACGGTCGCGCGCATCCTCGGGGAGCAGCGGCTGCCCGCGGAGCGGATCCGGCTCGAGCTGACGGAGACCTCGGCCACGAAGGCCCTCGAGACGTCCGTCCACACGCTGGCCGCCCTGCGGGCGCAGGGGATCCGGGTGCTCATGGACGACTTTGGCACCGGGCATGCCTCGATCGGCGCGCTCCGGACGCTGCCGGTCGACGCGCTCAAGATCGACCGCCACCTGATCGAGCGGCTCGACGTCTCCCGCGCGGACGCGGCGATGGTGCGGGCGATCATCGAGATGGCCCACGGCCTGGGACTCTCCGTCGTGGCGGAGGGAGTCTCGCAGCCGTCGCAGCTCGAATTCCTCCGCCGGCACGGCTGCGACGAGTTCCAGGGATTCCTCCTCAGCGGCGCGGTGCCGCCGGAGGAGATCGCCTCCCGGCTGCGGCCGGTCGCCCCGCCCGTGAGCGTAAAACGCTAGGCGTTTAACGCCAGGCGCCAAACGGAGCCCGGACCGTTCGAGGCCGGGGTCTCGGTCAGTCGCTTTCGCCGCTGCGCTCGTGCGCCCGCGCGACCTCGAGCGCCTTGCGGTAGCGGGGATCGCCGCGGAGGTTGTCCAGGTCATCGTCCCGGCGGATCGTCGAGGCCTCGTCGAAGCCCGCGTCGATGGCCTTGAAGAGCCAGTCGAAGGCGACATCCTTCTGCTCGAGATGCGAGTAGGCGCAGGCCAGGTTGTACATCGTCGTCGGCTTGCGGTATCCCAGATCGAGGGCCTTGTGGAACGCCTCGGCCGCGACCTCCGGGCGCTCGGCGGCGAGCGAGGCGTAGCCGAGGTTGTACCAGGCCCGTCCGCTCTGCGGGTTCTTCTGGGCGTAATCCTCGAAGCGCCGGGCGGCCTCGCGCCACTTCCCGCGCTCCGGATGGAAGCCCCAGCCGCCCGTCCAGTAGCCGGGCAGCGCGAGGTCCTTCGCCTCGCGGGACAGGCGCGCGAACTCGGGATCGCCGTGGAGGGCGTCGAGGTCGTCGTCGTTCCGGAACAGGTCGGGTTGATCGAATCCGGCGCCGAGCGCCTTCGACAGCGAGTCGAGCGCGGCCCGGTGGTCGCCCGCCAGCGAGTAGGCGCAGGCCTGGTTGTAGAGAGCCGTGCCCGCCCGATAGTCCCGCTCCACCGCGCCCTGGTACGCCTTGACCGCCAGGTCGTAGCGGCCGGCACCGGCGAGCTCCCTGCCGAGGTCGAAGTAGGGCTCGCCGCTCGACGGCTTCCGGCCCTCGAGGCGCTCCCAGCGGGTCGCCGCGGCGCGCGCCTCTCCCGAATCGGCCCGCTCGGCGCGGACGCGCGTCTTCAGCTGTGCCCAGCGCGGATCGGTGCGGAGGTTGTCGAGGTCGTCGTCGTGGCCGATGTAGCCGGAGAGCTCGAAGCCGGCCCGGTCGGCGCGATCGAGCCAGCGGAAGGCCTCGTCGTTGTTGCCCATCAGCGCGTAGCCGCAGGCGATGTTGTAGCTGGCCGCGTCCTCGCGATAGTCCGCTTCGATCGCCTTCTCGAACGCCTCGATCGCCTCGGGGTAGCGCTCGTCGTGGTGGTAGCCCATGCCGCGGGAGTACCAGTCCCGGCCGTCGCGACTGCGCGACTTGTTGGACGCCTTCACGAAACCGAAGCCGCTCGAGGAGAGGGCCTCGCCGGAGCGCACGGCGTGGACGACGGCGTCGGGAACGGGCTCCGGCGCGACCTCGGGGGACTGCGTCTCGGCGTCCGGCGCCGTGGCCCCGGGCTCCTCGGAGGCCGTCGCGAGCGCGAGCGTCTCGGGCGGGGCGATCACGGCGGAGGCGGCCGGTGCCGCCTTGGCGTATGCGCAGCGCGAATGCGCGGAGGTTGAGGTTGTCGGCTTCGCATTGGCAGAGCTCGCGGCGCCCTGGAGAGTCGGCGCCGCGGCGCCGACGCCAATAACCGAGACGGACGGGGACGCGTGGCAGCGGACGGGGGCCGGCTCGACGAGCGTGACGCCGACGGTCGCCGCGAGCAGGCCCGCGGCCGCCCAGCCGGCGCCTCCGGTCGACTGCCAGAGCCTCGCCGCACCCGGGTCCAGGATCGCTCGCAGCCGCTCCTCGAAGTGCGACGGGCGGACGGCGGCGAGGGCCGGGGCGACCGGATGCGCGTGCGAGCCGAGGGATCGGAAGATCCCGAGCAGATGGCCGGCGTAGACGGACGGCTTGATCCCGGAGGCGAGGACGAGGTCGTCCGAGGCGCGCTCCGCGTCGCGGCGCACGCGGCGCGAGAGCCACCAGGCGAGGGGGTGGAACCAGTACAGGGCGACGGCGAGCTCGGCGACGAGCACCGAGACCCAGTCGAGCCGCTTGACGTGGGCGAGCTCGTGAAGGAACACGACGCGGCGGCGCTCGACCGCCCACTGGCGCGCGGCCCGGCCGATCAGCAGCAGCGGCCGCAGGAGTCCCGCGGTCATGGCGGCCGGCACGCTCGCGCTCTCCTTGAGCTCGACGGCGCGTCCGACGGCGAGGCGCAGGGCCGCGGCGTCGCGCTCCTCGATCCATTCGGCGTCCCGCACGGTCTCCGCGGTCCGGGTGATGCGGCGCAGGCGGAGCCATCCGACGGCGAGGCGCGCGCCGACCGCGAGCGTGCCGAGGAGCCAGGCCCACAGCAGGACCGCCACGCCTCCCGGCCGCACGCCCGCCGAGGCCGCCGCCTTCGGAAGGAGCGGAATCTCGAGGTGCACCGGGAAGAAGGCGAGCACCGGCAGGAGCAACGCGGCCGCCAGGCCGACCGTCCCCACGAAGTGGCGGGCGGCCGCGCTGCGGCGGCGCAGGAGGAGGATCAGGATTCCCGTCGCCGCGAAGAGCACCGTGGCCCTCAGGACGATGTCGGTGGCGAAGTGGAGCGCCGTGGCGAGGGTCGGGTTCATGTCAGCGTCCCTCCAGTCGAGCCTGTTCGATCAAATGCGACAAGCGGTCGAGCTCCTCGTCGGAGAGTCCGGCGGGGGAGAGCTCCAGGAGCGCGGCCACGGCCTTCTCGGTTGAGCCGTCGAAGAACGTTTCGAGAACGCCGGCGAGCGCCGGGCGGCCGGCGCGCTCGCGAGCGACCGTCGGGGTGTAGACGTAGCGCGTGCCGTCGAGCACGTGCCGCACGTGGCCCTTGGTCTCGAGGATCCGCAGCATGGCCCGGACGGCCGAGTAGCTGGGGGGGTCCGGGAGCGCGGCGAGCACCTCGGCCGAGGTCGCCTGGCGGTCGCGGTAGAGCACGTCCATGATCTGCCGCTCGCGCCGCGAGAGATTCAGGAGCGTTTTCCGTCCTCGCATGACCTTCGCTTCCTCTCTCGACTCCAGGGAGTCTAGTGCTAAAAACTTAGCACGTGCGATATTTTTAGCACCCTGTCGGAAAGGGGTACGGCCCCCCATTCCAAAGGTTTCGTGGAAAGGCGCGGGGGGCGGGCTCGACGCCTTTTGTTAGACTCACCGGCTTCTCAGGAGAGCCGGTGGCGATTTTTGGCAAGAGCGACAGCACCCCCCAGGATTCTCCGGCGCCGGAGCGCGCGGCCGGGGGAACCCCCGCGGCGGCGGGGGGCACGGCGCCCACGGTGATCGGGCCCAAGGCCCGCTTCGTCGGGGAGATCTCGGGGGACGAGGACATCGTGATCCACGGGCGCTGCGAGGGCAACGTGCGGGTCAACCGGAGGGTCACGGTCTCGGGCTCGGGAGAGCTCAAGGGCGACGTCCACGCGCGGACGATCGTCGTCGGCGGCCGGGTGCAGGGGCTGCTGCAGGCCGACGAGAAGGCCGAGCTGCTGGCCTCGGCCTCGGTCCAGGGCAACGTCCACGCCCCCAAGGTGATCATCGCCGAGGGGGCTCAACTCCAGGGGAGCGTGGCCATGTCCGCGGAGGCGGCGTCGCCCTCGAGCCCCGGCGACAAGAAATCGGAGGAGAACTAGATGGCAACGCAGGCGGAGATCGCTGTCGAGACGCAACAGAACCTGATCGGCGGCAAGTGGGTGCCGGCCGCCTCCGGAAAAACCTTCGAGAACCGAAGCCCCGCCGACAAGGACGACCTGATCGGTCTCTTCCCGAAGAGCGACAAGCGGGACGTGGACGCCGCGGTCGCGGCCGCCAAGGCGGCCTTCCCGGGCTGGCGGAACACCCCGGCGCCCCGGCGCGCCGAGGTCCTCTACGCGGCCGGCGACATCCTCAAGCGCGACAAGGAGAAGCTGGCGCGCCTGATGACCCGCGAGATGGGCAAAGTACTGGCGGAGACGCGCGGCGACGTCCAGGAGGCGATCGACATGGCGTTCCTGGCCGCGGGCGAGGGCCGGCGGCTGTTCGGGTTCACGACGCCCTCCGAGCTGTCCAACAAGTTCGCGATGTGCATCCGCCAGCCCGTGGGCGTCTGCGCGTTCGTGACGCCCTGGAACTTCCCGATGGCGATCCCCGCATGGAAGTCGATGGCGGCGCTCATCGCCGGCAACACGATCGTCATCAAGCCGGCGACCGACACCCCCGCCTCGGTCGTCGCGCTCGCGAAGGTCTTCGAGGAGGCCGGGCTGCCGCCGGGCGTGTTCAACGTGGTCATGGGCTCGGGCGGCGAGGTCGGGGACCCGCTGGTCCAGCACCCCGACGTCAAGGTCGTGTCCTACACCGGCTCGACCGAGGTCGGCCGGCACATCTCGGAGGCCTGCGCGCCGACGTTCAAGCGCCTGCACCTCGAGATGGGAGGCAAGAACGCGATCCTCGTGATGGAGGACGCCGACGTCGACCTCGCCGTCGACGGATCGATCTGGGGCGCCTTCGGGACGACCGGCCAGCGCTGCACCGCCTCCTCGCGGCTGCTCGTGCACCGCGGCGTCTACAAGGAGTTCGTCGATAAGCTCGTCGCCCGCGCGCAGAAGCTTCGGGTCGGCAACGGGCTCGACGCCAACGTGGACATGGGGCCCTGCATCTCGGAGAAGCAGCGCGAGACCGTGGCGAAGTACGTCGAGATCGGCAAGGCGGAGGGGGCGAAGCTGCTGACCGGAGGCGAGAAGCTCACGAGCGGGGACCTCGCGCGCGGCTGGTTCCACCAGCCGACGGTCTTCGCCGACGCCGACGCGAAGATGCGGGTCGCGTGCGAGGAGATCTTCGGCCCCGTGACGACCGTCGTGCCGATCTCCTCCCTCGAGGAGGGCATCCGCGTGGCCAACTCCGTCGCCTACGGCCTCTCGGGCTCGATCTACACGCAGGACGTCAACAAGGCGTTCACCGCGATGCGCGACTTCGAGACGGGCATCTTCTACGTCAATTCCTCGACGATCGGCGCCGAGGTCCACCTCCCGTTCGGCGGCATCAAGGACACCGGCAACGGCCATCGCGAGGCGGGCATCGCCGGCCTGGACGTTTTCACCGAGTGGAAGTCGATCTACGTCGACTTCTCGGGCAAGCTCCAGAAGGCGCAGATCGACACGCACTGATTCACAACGCCCCCGGGAACGTAGGGGCGGCCCTCGCGGCCGTCCGCTGACGCGGGAGACGAGATGATCATCGGCCTTCCCAGGGAGATCAAGGACAACGAGAACCGGGTGGGCCTGGTCCCCGCGGGGGTCCAGGCGCTCCGGGCGGCCGACCACGCCGTGCTGGTCGAGCACGACGCTGGCGCCGGCTCCGGGATTCCCGACGAGCAGTACGAGACCGCCGGCGCGCGGATCCTCCGCACCGCCGACGAGGTGTTCCGCGAGGCGGAGATGATCGTCAAGGTCAAGGAGCCGGTCGGCCCCGAGTACCAGCGGCTGCGGCCGGGGCAGATCCTCTACACGTACCTGCATCTCGCGCCGGCGCGGGCCCTGACGGACATGCTCCTCGAACGCAAGGTCTCGGGAGTCGCCTACGAGACGATCACGGCGGCGAACGGATCGCTGCCGCTCTTGACCCCGATGTCGGAGGTGGCGGGCCGCATGAGCGTGCACGTCGGCGCGTACTACCTGCAGAAGTCCAACGGCGGCCGCGGCGTCCTGCTCGCGGGCGTGCCCGGCGTTCCGCCCGCCGACGTCGTGATCATCGGGGGCGGCGTCGTGGGCACCAACGCGGCCAAGATCGCGGCTGGCATGGGCGCGGACGTCACGATCCTGGACGTCTCGCCCGATCGCATGCGCGAGCTCGACGACATCTTCTACGGGCGCGTCAAGACGATCGCCTCCAACGCGCACACCCTGGAGGAGGGCTGCCGGAGGGCGGACCTGCTCATCGGCGCGGTGCTCATCCCCGGAGCGGCGGCGCCGAAGCTGGTCTCGCGGGAGCTGATCGCGCAGATGAAGAAGGGCGCCGTCGTCGTCGACGTCGCGGTCGACCAGGGCGGGTGCTTCGAGACCACCCACGCCACGACCCACTCCGACCCCGTCTACACGGTGGACGGCGTCATCCACTACTGCGTCGCCAACATGCCCGGCGCCGTCTCGCGGACCTCCACGTTCGCGCTGACCAACTCGACGCTGCGCTACGCCCTCGAGCTGGCGAACAAGGGCGTGAAGAAGGCCGCCGCCGAGAACCGTCACCTCGCCGAGGGCGTCAACACCTACGACGGAAAGCTGACCTACAAGGCCGTGGCGGACGCGCAGTCCCGACCCTATACGCCGCTCGCACAGGCGCTCGCGTAACGGTCGGACTCCGCAAATGCCTCTCGCGATCCTCGGCATCGCCGGCAGTCTCCGCAAGGCCTCGTACAACCGTGCGCTGCTTCGGGCGGCGAGCGAGCTCGCGCCCGCCGAGCTGTCGATCACGCCGTTCGAACGGCTGGGCGAGATCCCGCTCTACGACGCGGACCTCGAGGCGCGTGGAATTCCCGAGCGGGTGGCCGCCCTCAAGTCGGCGATGGCCGCGGCGGACGGGATCCTGATCGCGACGCCCGAGTATCTCCACAGCGTTCCCGGCGTCCTCAAGAACGCGATCGACTGGGCCTCCCGCCCGGCAGGCAACGCGGCCTACGGGCGCAAGCCCATCGGGATCATGGGCGCGACTCCCGGCGTGGGGGCGACGATCCGCGGCCAGCTGGCCCTGAGGATGGCGCTCGAGGCGGACGCCTACCCGATGCCGATGCCCGAGGTGCTGATCGCGAAGGCCGCGGAACGCTTCGACGCCGAGGGCCGCCTGACCGACGAGGCCACCCGGCGGTTCGTTACGAGCTTCCTTTCGGCGTTCGAGTCCTGGGTGAGGCGGTTCCGGGGCTGAGGACGAGCCGGCAATCGAAAGTCGGGAACCTCCTTCGAGCCGGTGCGTAATCAGGGAAAGCACCCGGTCCGGGCGGAAGCATTCGGCCTGTTCCGGAGGGGAGGGATCATGAAAGTCTCGGCTACGAGTCCTCGCGCCACGGTCCTGCTCGCCGGCCTCGCCCTGGCCCTGGTTTCGCTGCCGGCGATCGCGGACACCCGGATGGAGAAGACCCTCAAGCTCGAGCCGGGCGGAGAGCTCCGGCTCGACACGGACCTGGGGAAGGTCACCGTCACGGGAACCTCCGAGACCGGCGCGCACGTCGTGATCACCTCGAAGCACAGGGACCTGGACGAGCTGCTCCACTTCCGGTTCGAGGAGGGCGCGGGCTCCGTGACGATCGTCGCGCGCAAGAAGCACAAGTTCAGCTTCTTCGGCAACGGGGGCGACAACGTGCAGTACGAGATCCAGGTCCCGGCGAACACGCGCCTGTCGATCGAGACCTCCGGCGGCGGCATCACGATCTCGGGAATGCGGGATTCCGCAAAGCTCCAGACCTCGGGCGGCGGGATCAACGTGCGGGACCAGGTCGGCGACGTCGACACGGACACCTCGGGCGGCGGCATCCGGCTGCGCGACGTGAAGGGGAAGGTCCGCGCCAATACCTCGGGCGGCGGGGTGGTGGCCGAGGGGATCGACGGCCCGATCCGCGCCGAGAGCTCGGGAGGCTCGATCGAGCTCGAGCGGGTGACTGGAGACATCGACGCGGAGACCTCGGGCGGCGGCATTCGGATCGAGCAGGCCGGCGGCCGGGTCCACGCGGACACCTCGGGCGGCGGCATCGAGGCGAGCTTCGCGAAGGGCAACTCCAAGGGCGGCACGCTCGAGACCTCTGGCGGCGGCATCGAGGTGGCGCTCGACCCCGAGGCGGACCTCGCGATCGAGGCGTCGGGCAATGCGGTCCGCTCCGATCTTCCGATCCGTGTTCACGGGGAGATCTCCCGCGGAAACCTGAGCGGCAGCCTGGGCAAGGGCGGCAACATGCTCAAGCTCCACACGAGCGGCGGCTCCGTCCGGATTCAGAGCCTTTAGCTCGCGCCCTCGACGCGCGGACCCGGACCGGCGACGCGAGCGCGGGTATAGAGTCTTCGTTCGATGACTCTCGCGCTGGCGCTCTCGGCCCTCCTCCTTGGGGTTGCCGGGCCTCCTCAGCAAGGCGCCGCTCCGGCGCGACCGGTCGCGCTCGTGGGCGCCACCCTGATCGACGGCACCGGCTCGCCTCCGATGGCCCACGCGACGCTCGTGGTGCGAGACGGGCTGATCGAGTGTGCCGGCCGCGACTGCAAGGTACCGAAGGGCGCCGTCGTCACCGACCTCACCGGCGCGTGGATCGCTCCGGGGCTGATCGACGCGCACGTCCACTTCGGCCAGACCGGCTGGGCGGACGGCCGGCCCGACGCGTTCGACGTTCGGGACCGCTACCCATACGAAAACGTCGCGTCGGGCCTCGCGAGGAATCCCGAGCGGTTCCTTCGCACGCAGCTCTGCTCGGGGTTGACCTCGGTCTTCGACGTCGGCGGATACCCCTGGTCGATCGACATGGCGCACCGCGAGCGCGACGATCCGAATGCGCCGCGCGTCGCGGCGGCGGGCCCCCTGCTCTCGACGATCGACTTCTGGCTCAACCTGCCGGCCGAGCGCCAGTTCATCCACCTGAAGGACGCGGACGCGGGCCGGCTCGGCGTGCGCTACCTGGCGGCGCGCGGCGCGGACGCCGTGAAGATCTGGTTCATCGTGACGCCCGAGCAGACGGTGGAGGCCTCGACGCCCGCGGTCCTCGCGGCGGGGGAGGAGGCGCGCAAGCTTGGGATCCCGTTGGTCGTGCACGCCACCGGTCTCGCGGAGGCCAAGGTCGCGCTCAAAGCCGGCGCGCACATGCTGGTCCACAGCGTCGACGACCAGCCGGTCGACGACGAGTTCCTCTCGCTCGCGAAGGCGAACGGGGTCGTCTACTGCCCGACGATCACTGTCTACGGCGGCTACGCCCGGCTGGGCCGGGCCGGCGGCGCGGCGGAACCTCCGGCCGTCGACGATCCGAACGGCTGCGTCGACGCGGAGACGCTCGCCAAGATCAAGCAGAGCGTGAGCCTGCCGAAGACGGATCCGGAGCGGCTGACATCGATGGACCAGCGCGTCGCGAAGGCGACGGCGCAGATGGCCGCGAACCTCAAGCGCATGTCCGAGGCCGGGATCACGGTCGCCATGGGCACCGACGCCGGGAATCCCCTGACGCTCCACGGCCCGTCGATCTACGGGGAGATGGAGGCGATGCAGGCCGCCGGGATGACGCCGATGCAGGTGCTGGTTGCGGCGACGCGGGGCGGCAGCCTCGCCATGGGCGTCCAGAAGCTGACCGGCACGCTCGAGAAGGGCAAGTGGGCGGATGCGATCGTGCTCGCGGCCGATCCCACGGCGGACATCGCGAACTGCCGTAGGCTCCGCTCCGTCATGCGCGCGGGTGTGCTCCACCCGATCGACGAGCTCCACTCCCTCGCCCAATGAGCGGCGCGGCGTCGATCCCCATCGTCGGCGCCGGCCCGACGGGGATCGCGTGCGCGATCGAGCTGTCGCGACGCGGCCTCTCCGCCGTCTGCTACGAGCGCGGCGGGATCCTCGACTCGATCCAGCGCTTTCCCGAGGAGATGCGCTTCTTCTCGACGCGCGACCTGCTCGGCATCGCGGGCATCCCATTCACTTCGGTGGACGCGCACCCGAGCCGGCTCGACGCGCTCGCGTACTACCGCGGCGTGGCCGAGCACTTCGGCGTCCGCGTCGTGCCCGAGACGGCGATCGAGCGCATCGAGCCCATTCCCGGGGGATTCCGGCTCGCCGCGGCGACCCGGCTCGGGCCGAAGTCGTTCGACGCATCCGAGGTGGTGCTCGCGACGGGCTTCTTCCACAACCCGCTGCGGCTGGACGTTCCGGGTGACGGACTGCCGCACGTGCGCTCGCGCTACGTCTCGGGCTATCCCTTCCACGACTGCGACGTCGTGGTCGTGGGCGGGAAGAACTCGGCCGCCGAGGCGGCGCTCGACCTCTACCGGCACGGCGCGCGCGTGACCCTGGTCCACCGCGGGCCGGCGCTGTCGGAAAAGGTCAAGTACTGGATCCGGCCGGACCTCGAGAACCGGATCGCGGCGGGCCGCATCCGGGCGCTGTTCGGGGCGCGCGTGCGCGAGATCGCGCCGGAGACCGTCCGCGTCGAGACGCCCGCGGGGGAGGAGCTCGTCCGCGCCGACGCGGTCTTCGCGCTGATCGGGTTCGAGCCCGACTTCGCCCTCCTCGAGCGCTGCGGCGTGCGGTGCGAGGGCCCCTCCCGGGTGCCGGTGCACGACGCCGAGACGCTCGAGTCCAACGTCCCGGGGCTCTACCTGGCGGGGGCGATCCTGACGGGGAGGGAAACCGGGCGGATCTTCATCGAGAACAGCCGCCATCACGCGGGCTCGATCGCCGACGCAATCGCGGCGAGGAGGTCGAGCGCGGGGGCGATCGCGGAGCCGGAGTAGCCGGGCGGCGTCTATCTCGTCCGCAACCAAACGCCCTTCGTCCGTGTTGGGAGAATCGTTGGAGGGCGAGATGATGTTGGGAAGCGCGCCGGAGGTGGGACAGGGGGGCTGGCCGCGGGCGGCGGGCTCCTCGGGTTTCCGGCTCGTGATGGGGCAGCCCGAGCGGCGGGCGAGGACGGGCAGCGCGATGTCGCAGCAGGACGAGACGCTCCGGGAAGGGCTCGCGAGGGACCTCGACGGCACCTTCGAGTCGCTCGTCCGCGCCTACCAGGACCGGCTGTATTCGTTCGCGCTCCGGGTGACCCGCAACGCGCAGGACGCGGAGGAGGTCGCGCAGGATGCCTTCGTGCGCGCCTACCGGGCGCTCGCGTCGTACGGAGAGGAGCGCGTGCGCGCGCTGGCGCTGCGCGCGTGGCTGTACCGCATCACGCTGAACGTGGCGCGCAACCGCCTCCGGGGCAAGAAGCCGAAGCTCGTCTCGCTCGATCACCCGCATCCCGCCGGCGAGTCCGGCGACGGCCGATCGGTGTGGGAGCCGGCGGACGATCCCTCCGGGCGCCCCGACGCGCTGTACGAGCAGGGCCGCCGCCGGGCCGACCTCGCGACGCTCGTTGGCCGGCTTCCCAAGCGCTACCGGGAGGCGCTCGTCCTCCGCTACGTCGAGGGGCTCCAGCTCGACGAAGTCGCCCGGGTCCTGGGCCAGCCGCTCGGGACCGCCAAATCGAACGTCCATCGCGGGATCGTCGCGCTGCGCGAGGCCTTGTCGCGGAGCCGCGCGGCCGGACCCCAGGGGGTCAGGAAGTGAAGAGGATGAGAGAGTCGTCGACGCTGACGAGCCGGCTTCGGGAGTTCAGGGCTCGAACGGTCGAGGCCCCGGACACGCTCCTGCCGGAGGTGCTCCGCCGGGTCGGGCTGGCCGATGCCTACTGGCGCGTGGAGTCACCGGTCGGGACGGTGTACATCGCCCACAGCCCCGCGGGAATCTCGATGGTGACGAGGGCGAAGTCGCCGGCCGAGTTCGAGGCCGCGTTCCGGCGCGTGCACGGGCGGCGGGTCTTTCCGGAGAAGCATGTGGTGCCGGGCGAGATCCGGGCGCGCGTCCGGAAGCTCGAGGCTCCCGCCTCCGGCGACCTCCGCTTCGATCTGCGGGGACTCTCGGAGTTCGAGCGGGCGGTCCTCCTGAAGGCGCTCGAGATTCCTCCCGGCGAGGTGCGTCCGTACAGCTGGATCGCACGGGAGATCGGGCATCCCGGCGCCGTCCGTGCGGCGGGCTCGGCGCTCGCGAAGAATCCGGTCCCGCTGCTGATCCCTTGCCACCGCGTGGTCCGCAGCGACGGCCACATCGGCAAGTACTCGCTGGGCGGTCCGCGCAACAAGCGCACGCTGCTCGAGCTCGAGGGCGCGCAGCCGGAGACCCTCGAGAGGCTCGCCGCGTCCGGCGTGCGGTATCTCGGCAACCAGGCGGAGAAGCACTACTGCTATCCGACGTGCGGAGGGATCTCGACCCTGCTCCTCTCGAACCTCGTGCGGTTCCACGACGCGCGGGAGGCCGCCGCAGCGGGGTACCGTCCGTGCGAGGGATGCCGGCCCCCGCTCGCGAAGGTGTCCTGATCACCCCGACGAAAGCCCCCTCTCGTCCGTAGAACGACGGGAGGGTTTCTTTGTCTTCGGAAGAAGCGCTCGACGCCGCGACCTCGAGCACGCCGTTCCCGTCCCCCGAGGCCGCGCCGGCGCCTGCGCCTCCGGAGGCGGCGGCCGCCGGGATTAGGGTTAGGGTTAGGATTGCCGCAGGCTCCATGTACAACGAGTTCTACGGCTTCCGCGAGCCGCCCTTCAACATCACGCCCGACCCCCGATTCCTCTTCTTCTCCGATAAGCACCGCGAGGCCTTCAACCACGTGCTCTTCGGCATTCGCGAACGGAAGGGCTTCATCCAGATCACGGGCGAGGTCGGGGCGGGGAAGACGACGGTCTGCCGGGCGATCCTGGCGGAGCTCGGGCCGACGTACAAGACGGCTCTGATCCTGAATCCCATGCTCACCGGCACGCAGCTCATGCGCACCGTGCTGACGGAGCTCGGCCTCAAGCCGCGGAAGCTCGACCGGACGGCCTACCTCGACATCCTGAATCACTTCCTCCTCGAGCAGGCGGCGGCCGGCAACGACGTGGTGCTTTTGATCGACGAGGCGCAGGACCTCGAGCCCGACTTGCTCGAGCAGGTGCGCCTCCTGTCCAACCTCGAGACCGACCAGCGCAAGCTCCTCCAGATCGTTCTGATCGGCCAGCCGGAGCTGCGCGAGAAGCTCAACCAGAAGGGGCTGCGTCAGCTGCGGCAGCGGATCACCGTGCGCTACCACCTGCGTCCCCTCGACCGGCTCGAGACGGCGCGGTACGTGGCGCATCGGCTGCGGGTCGCGGGGGCGGACGGCCGACCGACGTTCACGCCGTGGGCGATGCGCGGCGTCCACCGGTACTCGCACGGCGTCCCGCGGCTGGTCAACGCGGTCTGCGACAAGGCGCTGCTCTATGGCTACGTCAACGGCACCTACCAGCTGACCGGGCGCGCCGTGCGGCAGGCCGTCCGAGAGCTCGAGGGAGAGGTCGCCTGAGCCTCATCGACGACGCGCTCAAGCGCGCGCAGGAGGCGGCCTCGACCGATGCCAGCAGGGCGCGGTCGGCGGAGCGTCCCTGGGTCCCGACGCCGATGCCCGACCCGGGTCTCGCGCGCGCGGCGAGACTGCGGCGTCTCGCCGGAATCCTCCTCCTGGCGATGGCGGTGGCGGGAGCGGGGTACCTGCTCGTGCGGTTCGGATTCGGGTCGGGGTTCAGATCGCCCGCTCCGGCTCCGGACAAAGCCGCGGCGTCCGCGCTGCCGACGACGGCTCCGATCCCTGTCGAGGCTCCGACCGCGGCCGCGCTGCAGGTGGTCGTGGTCCCGACGCCACCGCGGGTCCGCCGCGAGTCGCCGGACGTCACTCCTCTGCGGTCGGTCGCACGTGGCGCCGAAGCGACGTCGCCCTCCGCTCCGGCGTCGTCCACGACGTCCATCTCCGCGCCCGCGCCGGCAGCCGACCAGGCTCGCGCCGCACCGCACCCGAGTCGCCCCGCGGCCTCGACGGCGGGGATCCGGACTTACGCTGGAAGCTTCCCGCTCGCCGGCGGCGAGAAGATCGAGCTCGGAGGCATCGCGTGGTCCGAGGAGGAGCCCCGCGCGCTCCTCAACGATCGGGTCGTGGGCGTCGGCGGGTACGTCGACGGCTATTCGGTTTCGAAGATCGAGACGGACCGGGTCGTGCTCGAGAAGGACGGCGCGACGATCGTCCTGATGGTGAAGTAGGGGAGGGCCTCGTCGCCGCCCGCCTGACCAGCGACGCCAGGAGCGCCGCCACGGAACGGCGGCCCGCCAGGTAGAGCCCCGCGAAAATCTTCGGATCGACGACGGCGCCCCCGCGCTCGCGTGCTCGCGCCCAGCGCGCGAGCCTGGCGACCGGCACGACGTGCACGCGGATCTTGCCCAGGTCGTGCGCGGCCTGCTCGCCCTCCGCGTGGACTCCTTCGGCCAGGAAGAAGGTGATCATCTCCGAGCTCTGGCCGGCCGAGCCCGGCCCGCGGGCGAGCCGCCGGAAGCGGGAAGCCGCGTATCCAGTCTCCTCCCGGAGCTCGCGCCGCGCCGCGTCGATCGCGTCCTCCGGTCCCTCGTCGCCGACGAGGCCCGACGGCAGCGCGATCACGGGAGCGTTCATCGCGGGCCGGAACTCCTCGGTGAGCACGATGTCGCCCCGGTCGGTCAGCGCGACCACCATCGCCGCCTCGGGCGCGGTGCGGTGCTCGACGTACTCCCAGCCGTCGCGGTCGAGGAAATTCAGGTGTTTTCCCTGGAAGAGCAGCTTGGGCTCGAAATCCTTAGGCACGGCACGAGTCTACCCGTCATCCCGAGCGAAGCGAGGGATCCCGCGCTTCTCGAGAGCCGGATCCCTCGCCGCTAATCTCGTCGCGATGACGACGAAGAGTCCTCGATCGCTCGAAGCAGGTCCCGAAGATCCCGCGGGACGGGCGCAACCACCTCGATGAGCTCCTGCGTTACGGGATGGTGGAACGCGATTCTCTCGGCGTGCAGGGCCTGGCGCGGAAATTCCTGGAGCCTCGACTTGAGGGCCCCATCGCGGACGCGCGGGTAGCGCGGGCGCCCGTACACCGGGTCGCCCACGATCGGGAGGCCCGCGGCCGAGAGGTGCACGCGGATCTGGTGCGTGCGCCCGGTGACGAGGCGGCAGCGCAAGAGCGCGAGCCCCAGCGCGAACCACTCCCGCTCGAGCTCGTAGAGGGTCTTCGCCTCGCGAGTGCCCGCGGGCGGTTCCTCGCCGGCCGCCGGGGTCGTCCGGACCGCCTTCATGCGCTTGCGGTCGCGCGGATCGCGGCCGATCGCGTAGGAGACCTCGCCCTTGCGAACCCTGGGGACGCCGGCGACGACCGCGAGGTACTCCTTGCGAAGCGAGCGGCGGCGCATCTGGCGGGACAGCATCTGGTGGGCGCGGTCGGTCTTCGCGACCAGGAGCACGCCGGTCGTGTCGCGGTCGAGGCGGTGCACGATGCCCGGCCGGAGCTCTCCGCCGACGCCCTGGAGATCGCGCACGTGGTGCAGCACGGCGTTGACGAGCGTTCCCGAGGGATGCCCGGGCGCGGGATGCACGACGAGACCGGCCGGCTTGTCGATCGCGAGCAGCTGATCGTCCTCGTAGAGGATCGAGAGCGGGATGTCCTCCGGAGCCAGCTCAGCGGCTCGCGGCTCGGGCACCTCGACCGTGACCGACTCGCCCGCCCGCACCGCGTGGGAGCGCTTGGCGGCGGCGCCGTCGACGTGGACGGAGCCCTCCTGAATCAGCCTCTGGATGCGCGAGCGCGAGAGGTCGGAGCAGGCCGACGCCAGGAAGAGGTCGAGCCGGGTGCCCGACGCGGGGGTCCCGACCTGGAAGCGGCGCAGCATGCGCCGGCTATTCTGCCTGCCTCTGGCGGCGCGCGAGGAAGAAGAGCATGCCGCCCGCGAGCAGGGCGGCCACGAGGCCGATGAACTGCGAGGTCGAGAGGTAGGGCTCGATGAGGAATCCGCGCACGATGTCGCCCCGCCAGATCTCGAGCACGCCGCGCGTCACCGCGTACAGCAGGACGTAGAGCCAGAAGACCTCGCCGTCGAACGTCTTGCGGCGGTACGCCCACTGGAGGATCAGGAAGATCAGAAACGCGTTGAGCGACAAGTAGAGCTGCGTCGGGTGGAGCGGCACGTTGAGCGGGGTCCCCACGGCCTCGTGCGCGAACTGGTCGGTGAAGGTCACGCCGAACGGCCCGCTGGTCGGGCGGCCGTAGCAGCAGCCGGCGGCAAAGCACCCCCAGCGCCCGATCGCCTCGCCGAGCGCGATCGACGGCGCGCCCATGTCGGCGATCCGCCACGCCGGGAGGTCGTTCTTGCGCATGTACCAGATCGCGACGGTGGTCGCGGCGATGAGCCCCCCGTAGAAGACGCCGCCCGAGCGCAGGACCTCGACGAGGTCGCGCGGGTTGGCCGCGTAGCGGCGCCACTCGACCACGATCAGGAGGAGCTTCGCGCCCAGGATCGCGGACGCGAGGATGTAGAGCGAGAGGTCCAGGACCTTCTGATCGGGCAGGCCGTCCGCCAGCGCCTTGCGCCGGAGGAGCCAGATTCCGGTCAGGTACGCGATCGCGAGGACGACGCCGTAGGTGGGGAGGTAGAAGCTCCCGATGTGGACGAGGCGCGGAAAAATGAGCTAGCCCCCCGGAGCCGGATCGGGCCGGGGCTCGTGCGACTCCTCGTTGCGGAGCATGTCGAGGAAGAGGAGCCCGACGCCGATGCAGATGGCGGAATCCGCGAAGTTGAACGCCGGCCAGTGATGTCCCGAGATCGCGAAGTCCAGGAAGTCGACGACGTATCCGAACCGGACGCGGTCGAGCAGGTTGCCGACGGCGCCGCCGAGGATCAGGGCAAGCCCCACCTGCAGCCGCACGCTCCGGTGCGAAGACCGCAGGGCGTACGCGGACACGATCAGGAAGACGACGACGGCGACGCTGTTGAGAAGGATCGCCTTGATCGAGGAGTCGACCGAGGCGAAGAGGCCGAAGGCGGCGCCGGAGTTGCGCACGTACGTGAGGTCGAAGAAGTCCGCGACGACGGACCGGGACTGGTGCACCTCCATCGTGCGCGTGACGATGCCCTTGGTCCACTGGTCCAGGAACAGGACCCCGAGCGAGACGACGAGGTAGAAACCCCGGTAGAGGGTCGACTCGCGCAAGTTCGTCAGTTGCGTCATGCGGGCACCTCTTCGCCTTTGAGCACTCCGCGGCAGCGGTCGCAGAGCCCCGTGGCCTCGGCCTGGGGCGTCACCTTCCAGCAGCGGTCGCACCGGCGGCCGCGGGCGCGGGCGAACGCGATGCGCAGGCCGGGATACGCGGCGGATTCCGGTCTTCCGGGGCCCGCGTCGGGGCCGGCCGAGACCGTCTCGGACACGATGAAGAAGTCCGCCAGGCCCGGCCCATCCGTCCCCGTGGCCGCCCGGTCCGCGTCGAGGGCGGATGCGTCCCCGGAGAGGGCGATCGCCCCCTCGAGGGAGGAGCCGATTGTCTTGTCGCGGCGGGCCTCTTCGAGCAGCACGGAAACTTCCTCGCGGAGCTTGGTCAGTCTTTCCCAGGATTCCCGGGGGACGGAACCCTCGGGCAGGTCGTCCAGCGTCTCGAAACGCGCGTAGTGGACGGATTCTTCCTTCTTTCCCGGGAGGGCCTGCCAGATCTCCTCCGCGGTGAAGGGAAGCTCGGGCGCGAGGAGAGTCGCGAGAACCCGGCCGATCCGGCTCATCGCCGTCTGCGCGGAGCGGCGCTCGTGCGAGTCGGCGCGGGACGCGTAGAGGCGGTCCTTGAGGATGTCCAGGTAGAACGCCGACAGGGTCGTGGCGCAGAAGTTCACGACGTGATGGTAGACGAGGTGGAACTCGTAGTCCTCGTAGGCCTTGAGGAGCCGGCGCGCCATCTCCCGGGCCAGGGCGAGCGCCCACCGGTCGAGCGGCTCGAGGTCCTCGAACGGCACGGCATCGGTAGCCGGATCGAAGTCGTAGAGGTTCGAGATGAGATACCGCGCGGTGTTGCGGATCTTCCGATACGCCTCGGCGCATCGCGCCAGGATCTCCTCGGAGATCGGCGAGTCGTCGCGGTAGTCGAGCGAGAAGACCCACAGGCGCAGGATGTCCGCGCCGTAGCGGCGGATGAGCTCCTGCGGCTCGACGACGTTGCCCAGCGACTTCGACATCTTGCGGCCGGACACGTCCTGGAAGAATCCGTGGGTGATGACCGCGCGGTAGGGCGCGTCGCCGAAGAGCGCGACCGACGTCAGCAGGGACGACTGGAACCAGCCGCGGTGCTGGTCGTGCCCCTCGAGGTAGACGTCCGCGGGCGGCCCCGGCCGATCGACGACGAGCTCGGGCCATTCGCCGGAGCGCAGGACGGCGAGGTGCGAGACGCCCGAGTCGAACCAGACGTCGAGGATGTCGGTCTCCTTCTCGAACGCGGAGAACCCGCGGCGGTCGGCGTCCGGCGGCAGGAAGTCCTCGGCCGGCCGCGCGTACCAGGCGTCGCCGCCCTCCTTGCGGAAGATCTCGATCAGCCGCGCGAAGAATTTCCGCTGCTCCTCCGGGGAGTCCTTCCACGGGTAGACCTCGGCGCGCTCGCCGTCGCGCATGGCGTACAGGAGCGTGATGGGCGAGCCCCAGCGGCGCTGGCGGGAGACGACCCACTCGCGGCGGTTCTCGACCATCCCCGCGATGCGGTTCTCGCCCCACGGCGGGATCCAGCGCACGCGCCGGATCGCGGCGAGGGCGCCCGCGCGCACGTCGGTCCGCGGGTCGTCGAGGCGCACGAACCACTGGATCGTGGCGCGGAAGATGACCGGCTTCTTGCAGCGCCAGCAGTGCGGGTACTCGTGGCGGAACTTCGGATCCAGGGCGAGGAGCGCCCCGGCCGAGCGCAGGTCCTCGACGATCTCCGCGTTGGCGTCGAGGACCTTCTTCCCTTTGTACTTCGCGACTGTGGTGTACCGGCCGCCCTCGTCCACGGGCGAGAGGATGGGCAGGCGCTCGCGCTTGCCGGTCTGGAAGTCGTCCTCGCCGTGTCCCGGCGCGGTGTGGACGAGGCCGGTGCCGGTATCCATCGTGACGTAGTCGCCGGTCACGATCCGGAACGCCCCGGCCGCCTCCTCGGGCGTCAGCTCCCCGCGGGACTCGGGCGGCAGGGGATGGCGGTATCGGAGGCCAGCGAGATCGGTCCCGGGGATGCGTGCGGTGATCGACCATTCCGTCCAGCCCGCGTCCTTCGCGACGGCCTCGATTCGCTTCTCGGCCACGAGGTAGGCGCGGCCTCCCGTCTCGACGACGGCGTAGGTCTCGTCGGGGTGGACCGCGATGGCAAGGTTCGAGGGGATCGTCCACGGTGTCGTCGTCCAGATCACGGCCGATAGCCCGTTCCGGGCGACCCGGTGGCCGCCGATCGTGACCTCGCCGGACTGGTCGCTCTCCAGCGGAAACGCGACCGTGATCGCCGGGTCCTCGCGCTCCTCGTACTCGAGCTCCGCCTCGGCGAGCGCCGTGCGGTCCGTGAAGCACCAGCGCACCGACTTCAGGTCGCGGAAGAGCAGGTCCTTCGCGTAGAACGCCCCGAAGGCGAGCGCGATCTCCGCCTCGTAGGAGTAGTTCATCGTGGTGTACGGCCGCTTCCAGTTCCCGCCGACGCCGAGCCTCCGGAACTCCTCGCGCTGGATGTCGATGAAGCTCTGCGCGTACTCCCGGCAGGCCCGACGGACCGCGACCGCGTCCATCTCGCGGATCTTCGACCCGAGCTGCTTGTCGACCTTCTGCTCGATCGGGAGGCCGTGGCAGTCCCAGCCGGGCACGTAGGGCGCGTCGAAGCCCAGCATCGTGCGGCTCCGGACCACGCCGTCCTTCAGGATCTTGTTCATCGCCGTGCCGAGGTGGATGTGGCCGTTCGCGTACGGCGGCCCGTCGTGGAAGATGAACTTGGGACTTCCGGCGCGCGCGGCGCGGATCTTCGCCTCGAGGTCCATCGCGTCCCAGGCGGCGAGGCGCTCGGGCTCCCGGCGCGCCAGGTCCGCCTTCATGGGGAAATCCGTGCGGGGGAGGTTGAGCGAGGCCTTGTAGTCGGGTCCGTCGGTCATGTCCGGGGCAAGATTAGCAGGGAGCGGCCGCGCTGAAAACGGGGCCGTCTACGGGGCGAACATGAGCGCGCCTACGGCGGCGCGACGAGGAGTGCAACCACCGCGGCGGCGATGTCCCGCGTGTGGGTGATCGTGACCTCGGCCGACAGGACGCGGAGCGCCCGGCTGCGTTCGAGCGCGCGCCCGTGGAAGGCGACCCGCGGCTTTCCGCTCGGTTCGCGACCGATCTCGATCTCCCGGAACGCCACGCCGCGCCACCCGGTCCCGAGTGCCTTCATCGCCGCCTCCTTGGCGGCGAAACGGCCGGCGACGTGCTCGGCGAGCGCCCGCGGGTGCCGGCGCGACCGCCGGATCTCGCCGTCGCGGAACACCCGGGCGAGGAAGCGGTCGCCGTGCCGGTCGAGCACTTCGGCGATGCGCCCGACCTCGGTCAGGTCCAGTCCCAGGAGCAGGCCCACGCGGTCCGTCATGGCCGGTCCCTCGTGGGCCTCAGTGCGCCAGCCCGAAGAAATGCTTGATCCGGCTCCGCAGCGTCTTCGGCTCGAACAGGGGATCCGTCTCGGGCGCGCTCTCGAGCCGGTCCGCGGTCTCGCGCCGGCGCTCGAGGATGATCGTCTCGAGCTTCTCGACCAGCGACGGGCTCGCCTCGAGGATGGGAGCGAGCGTGGCCTTGTCGATCTCGACGAGCGTGGCCTCGGTCAGCGCGCGCACGGTCGCGATCCGGGGCTCGCCGGTCAGGAGGCTGATCTCGCCGAACGCCGAGCCCTCCTCGAGGACGGCGACGCGCTGGCTGGACAGGCCGTCCCCGTGCGCCGAGACTGCGCAGCGGCCCGCCACGATCAGGAACATCGAGGAGGTCTCGTCCCCCTCGCGCACGATGATCTCGCCCTCGGCGTAGCGGTGCGACCGTGCGCCCTGGCCCAGCCGCTCGCGCTCGTCCATGGAGAGCGGGGCGAAGAGCTCGGTCCCCGCGATGACGTCCGGGATCACCGCCGACTCCGGCGGCTTGGGAAGCGGTCCCGCGGCGAACTGGTGCTGGCGGATGACCGGGTAGGCGAAGCGGATCTTCTCGCGGTTCAGGCGGTACCAGATCCGCTCGCGGACCCTCCCGTCGACCTCGAGGTACCGCGCGTAGTCCTCGAGCCAGTACCGCACCTCGTAGTTGATCACGGACGGGTCGAAGCTCCGGACGCCGGCCGTAGGCGTCGGATGCTGTGCGAGTCCGGGCAGATCGCGGAGCGCGTCCTCGAGCGCGACGCGGGCGCGCGACGGAGGGGTCTCGTATTCGAGGCCGACGTGGAGGACGCGCGCGATCGGCAGGCCGCCGCGACGGAAGACCTCGAGGCGGTCGCGGCTGGCGACGCTGTTGGGAATCAGGATGGAGCTGCCCTCCATCGTGCGGATCTTGATGGCGCGCCACGTGAGCTGCTCGACCAGCCCGATCGTCTCGCCGGAGCGGACGAGATCGCCGACCTGCACGGTCCGTTCGAGAGCGAGGGCGAGGCCCGAGAAGAGATTGCCGAGCGACTCCTGCAGGGAGAGTCCGATGACCGCCGTGATGATGGCCGAGGACGTCAGGAGCAACGTCAGGTTCGCGGATAGGACGGCCTGCGAGAGCCCCACGAGGAGGAGGCCGAAGACGAGGAGCGCCACGAGCTGGCGCAGGAGCGCGGGCGCCGGCGGGCGCTCTCTCAGCCGGAATCCCATCTCGAAGACGAGGAAGTCGAGGATCCGCGCGACGACGAGAGCGGCGGCGATGCCGATGACGAAGGTGCCGTAGTTCTTTCCCGTCGCGCCGGTCAGTGGGACGTGGAAGCGCGCGAGGAGGAAGACGAGGGCGGACGCGAAGAGCAGGACGACGAGCGGCGAGACGAGACGACGCGCCGCGTCGAAGAGGCTCGGCGGCCGCTCGATCATCGGGAGGAGGCTCCTGTCGCGGCGCGGCCGGGCCCACCGCGTCCTCTCGCGACATCTCCGCTCGCGCCGCGTCCTCGGGCGGCGAGCCGCTCCACGACTGCGCGCGGATCGGCGGCCTCCTGGACGAGCCGGATCGCGGCGACGCCCGCGATGCGATCGCGATACGGCTCGAGCTGGTCGAGGGCGGCTTCGTC
Organism: Thermoanaerobaculia bacterium; assembly: GCA_036493875.1. Lineage (GTDB taxonomy): Bacteria > Acidobacteriota > Thermoanaerobaculia > UBA5066 > Gp7-AA6 > DAHUXD01. Next base: position 8,142 of record DASXPB010000053.1, on the reverse strand, counting down.
GATCCCTCCGATCGCGTAGACCTCGGCCCGGTGAGCGGAGCAGAGGGGGAGCCGGCCGAGCGCCTCCGCGCCGAGCGGGGCGCCGTAGCGCCGCTTGGAGGGCGTGTCGAAGATCGGGCCGATCACGACGAGGTCGGCTCCGGCGTCGAGCGCCGCGGCGGCCTCCTCCGGAGAGTGCGTCGAGACGCCGACGCGGAATCCGCGCGGCGTATGGGCGCGGACGGCCGCCGCCGGGAGCCCGTCGGCGGGAAGGTGGACTCCGGCGGCGCCCGCGGCGAGGGCGACGTCGAAGCGGCGGTTGACCAGGACCGGCACCGCGGGTCCGAGGCTCTCCCGGGCCTCGATCGCCCAGGCGATGGCGTCGCGGTCGGTCGAGCCCGAACCCTTCTCCCGCAGCTCGACCGTGAGGGCCGGCGCGCCCGAGAGCGCGCGAAGGATCTCGCGGAAGCGCGCGTCGCCGACCGCGGAGCGATCCGTGACGTAGAGGACGTTCATGGCCGCTCCGGCGGGGCGGGTACCTCTCCATTCAGGGAGCGCGAGAGCACGCGCAGGTCGGCGACGCCCGCGGCCAGGTGGACGAGCCCGATGCCCGAAACGAAGCCGCGGAAGAAGCCCGATCCATAGAAGCCGAGGAAGGGCGCGCGGCCGGTCCAGGGACGGAGAAACAGGTACACGCCCACGGCCGTGCAGTAGAAGACGAAGAGGGCGTTGGCGAGAAAACCGAGCAGCCGGCGCACTGCGCGCATTCTACGACGCGGGAAATGGACGGCCGAGGCGAGACGCGAGAACGACGCGCCCTGAAGCGTCCCATAAAAAAACCGCGCCCGAAGGCGCGGTGCAAGAGGAGGAAACCTCAGAAGTCAGTTTCGACCTGGCCGGCCCGGGCTGTGTGAGGGCGGCGAGGAGCGGGGGCTCGAGAAGCTGGGCGACGAGCGCGACGGGGCGGATGGCGCGGACGGCCGCGGGGCCTCCCGCGACGGAGCCGGAGCGTGATCGAAGGAACGCGAAGGAGGCGCCTGCCGCGGCGCGAAATCGCGGGACGGCGCGGAGTTCGGGCGCTGACGGGGAATGTAGTCGCGCGGGGCGTCGAAGCTCCGCCGGGGCGGCGCGACGTCACGGTTGCGCGCGCCCGAATCGCGCTGCGCGGGCGACTGCCGCCAGGAGCCGGAGCGGCCGGACTCTGGAGAGGGAGAGCGCCGGTTCGGAACCGCGCCCTCGATCACCCGGCGCGCCGGCGGAACGTCGGAGCGCGAGCGCCAGCTCTGCGTGCCGCGCTGGACGGGCTCCTGGCCGCGCCCCTGAGGAGCCGGGCGGTTGCTCTCGCGCCAGGCGTCGGCCCGGGCCTGATTGGAGTTCGACGGGCGGGCATCGCGAAGCTCGGGCGCGCGGGTCGCGCCGCGGTCGGACTGGGTCGGCCGCTGGACCTGCGTGTTCGGACGGTTGCGCCACGACTCCGACGCCTGCGGTGCGGACGGTTGCCGCGAGATCTCGGGGCGGGCCGAACGATCCGGCGCGGGCGCCGTCGTCGGGCCGTTACCGGTCGCGGTGCGGCCGCGGTCCGCCGGCTGGTTGCCGGTCGCACGGTTGGTGATCATCGGGTTGCGGCCGCCCCGGTCCTCCCGACGAACGGCATCCGTGCGCGAGGATTCCACGCCACGGTCGACGATCGTGGCACCGTGCGGAGCGACATCCGAAGCCCCGGGGCCGCTCACGCGGCCGCGATCCACGACTGCAGTGTGGCGGCTCACTGCATCGAGCGTTTCCTGCGAGAGGTTCTGCTGGCGCGAAAGGACCGGAGCGAGCGCCTGCGAGTCGCGGCTGGCGGTCCGCTCGATCGTCTGGGGGGCCTGGCGGATGTGATCCTGCAGCGCGGCGCGCACTCCGCCCGCAGTCGCGGCACGATCGACCACGATCGGACGCGAGGAGACCGCGATCTGGTCGCCGAGCCGTCCGGTCAGCCGGCTGCCCGGCGTCACCGCGAGCCGTCCGCCCACCTGGCCGACGTTGCTCGCGTTGGTGAAGTTCCAGCCACGCAGGTCGACGTTCCGCGTCGCGTAGCGTCCGTTGATCGCGGTCACGACCTGCCCGCGCGTGCCGACGCCGGATCCGCCGCCCGAGCCTGCGCCTCCGCCAGGTCCGCCATTGCCGCCCTGGCCGCCGTTCCATCCACCGTGTCCGCCATGTCCACCGTGTCCGTCGCCCCAGTTGCCGCCGTGCCCGCCGCCGTACCAGCCCGTCGGGCACCAGCCGAAGTAGCCGCCGGAGTAACCGTAGTAGCACCACGCGGGGGAGTAGACGTAGCCGGGGGACCAGCACCAGCTGTTCCAGCCGGCGTTCCAGCACCAGTTGCCGTAGTGGAACGGGAACCAGCCCCAGGGATCCCAGGACCACCAGCTCAGGCCGGCCGGCGTGTAGTACCAGCTGCCGTTCGAGTAGGGCGACCAGCTCGCATCGACGTTCGGCCGCCAGACCTCGGTGCCGTAGTCGTCGTTGTACTGCCAGTCGCCGTAGCCGTCGAGGGACTGGGTGTCGCCGGCGTAGTCCTCGCCGACGTACTTGCTCGAGGCGCTGCGCGTAGCCTCGGAGTAGGACTCGAGCCGGTCCGCGGCCCAGCCGTCGAAGCGATCGCGCGAGAAATCGCCGCGCGCGATCTCGGGCTCCTCCTCGCCGCTCACGGTGAGGTAGTTGCCGGCGCGGACCGTGTAGGAACCGGTGCGCGACCGGACCTCGACGGAGCCGGCGCGCACGATGACGGCCGAGCCGTGCCGCGGGTCCCCGTTGACGCGGACGCGGGAGCCGAGGTTCGCGTAGACGCTGAGGTCGTCGGTGTCGATGCGCGGGATCGAGCGATCCTCGCTGCTGACGACCGAGAGAATCACGGAGCCGTCCGAGAGATCGATCGCGGAGACCTCGTCGTCGGAGCCCTGCTGGCCGGCGAGCGAGGTGAACTTGAGGTGGGTGCCGCCGCCGACCTGGAGCAGGTTGCCGTCGGCCATCGCGATCTCGGCGCGGGCCGGGTCCTCGGTCGAGAGCGAGTCGCCCGCGGAGATCGGCAGGTTCCGGCGGGCCTCGACCGAGCCGTTGGCTTCGGAGACCACGGTGACCTGGCCGTCCACCTCGCGGACGTAGGAGTAGGCGCTGCGCGTGTTGCCCGAGGGAGCCGCGCCGCGGGAATCGGAATATGCGCCGCGGGAATCGGGCTGCGTCTGTGACTGGGCTTTCGGAACCCAGAACATCGCCACGGTGGCCGCCAGCGCGAGGATCTTTTTCGGACTCATGGGCATTCTCCCCAACAGCCCATAGAGCGATCCCCGTGCCAGTACTTCACCTTGCCCTAAGGTCAAGAATGTGCTCTAAATGAAGGACTTATGACGAGGCGGCGACTGGCGTACCCGCAGGTCTGTCCCGTCGAGGGGACACCGTTGGAGGGCCGAGGACAGGCCCGGCGGGCTCTGATGGGTCTTCGGGGCCGATAGGAGCGGCGTCTGTCCGTCCGCGACATCCTTCGCTACGGCGATCCCCGGCTCCTCGCCGAGAACGAGCCCGTGAGCTCTCCGGAGGGCCTGGCGGAGCTGATCGCCGACATGATCGAGACCTGCCACGCGGCTCCCGGCGTCGGGCTCGCCGCACCCCAGATCGGCGTCAACCGGCGGGCCGCGATCATCGACCTCTCGGTCGGGGCGGACCCGGGCGCGGTGGTGGTCCTGGTCAATCCGGTCGTCCTCGAGTCGTTCGGGGAGCAGAAGGAGGAGGAGGGGTGCCTGTCGATCCCGGACTGCGCCGAGAAGGTCCTGCGGCCGGCTCGCGTGCGGGTGCGGGCCGAGGACGCCTCCGGCATCCCGCGCGAGATCGAGGGAACCGGGCTGCTCGCCCGCGCGCTGTGCCACGAGACCGATCACCTGAACCAGACGCTCTTCGTGGACCGCCTCAGGGGCTTGAAGCGCGAGTTGACGTGGCGCAAGATCCACCGGCAAAAAGCGAAGGGGATCTGGTGAGCGTCACGGTCTTCAACACGCTCGGCCGCCGCATGGTCGAGATCCAGCCGCTCGAGGCCGGGCACGTCCGCATGTACACCTGCGGCCCGACGGTCTACAACGCCGTGCACATCGGCAACCTCCGCACCTTCCTCTGGGAGGACGTCCTGCGCCGGCATCTCCTGGCGCGTTACGGCCGGGTGACGCAGGTCATGAACCTCACCGACGTCGACGACAAGACGATCCGCGGGGCGGCCGGGGCGAACCTGCCGCTGCGCGAATTCACGGAGAAGTACTCGGAGCTCTTCTTCCGCGACATCGATCGGCTGGGTCTCCTGCGCGCCGACCACTACCCGCGCGCCACGGACTACATCCCGCAGATGCAGGAGCTCACGGCGAAGCTCCTCGAGAAGAAGCATGCTTACGAGTCCGAGGGCTCGGTCTACTTCCGGATCGCGACCTTCCCCGACTACGGCAAGCTCTCCGGCATCGATCTCACCCAGGCGCGCCGCGGCGACCGCGTCGCCGACGACGAGTACGAGAAGGAGGACGTCAAGGACTTCGTCCTCTGGAAGGCCGAGAAGCCGGGGGAGCCGTCGTGGGATTCGCCGTGGGGCAAGGGCCGTCCGGGCTGGCACATCGAGTGCTCGGCCATGAGCATGAAGTTCTTCGGCCCGCACTTCGACGTCCACACTGGCGCGGTCGACAACATCTTCCCGCATCACGAGAACGAGATCGCGCAGAGCGAGGCCGCGACGGGCCAGCCCTTCGTGGACACGTGGATCCACGCCGAGCACCTGATCGTCGACGGCGAGAAGATGGCCAAGTCGAAAGGCAACTTCTACACGCTCGACGACGTTCTGGCGAAGCGCGACGACCCGATCGCAGTGCGCTATCTGCTGCTGTCCGTCCCGTACCGCAAGAAGCTCAACTTCTCTTTCGAGGCGCTCGCGGGCGCGGCCTCCGCCGTCGAGCGGATCCGTCAGGCGGTCGCGCGGCTTGACGAGGTGGCGGCGAGCGGGGCATCGAAGGCCGGATCCTTTCCGGCGGCCGAGCGCGCGTCACGGTTCACGGACGAGTTCGCGACTGCGCTGAACGACGACCTCAACACCGCCGAGGCGCTCGGCGTGCTATTTACGTTTCTGCGCGAGCTCAACGCGGCGCTCTCCGATGGCTCCATCGATGCGGCGGGCGCGTCCGTCGCGGCCGCGGCGATCCGGGGCGCGGACGCGGTGCTCGGCGTCCTGCCGGCGGCGGACGGCGGCGTCTCGGTCGAGATCGAGGCGGCGATCGCCGCCCGCAACGCGGCCCGCGCGCGCCGCGACTTCGCCGAGTCCGACCGCATCCGTGGCGATCTGGCCGCGAAGGGCATCGTTCTCGAGGACGGCCCCCACGGCACGAGGTGGAAGCGGCGGTAGAATTCGCCATGGCCGTCGCAGTCCTGGCCGTCCTTCTCGCCGCGGCTCCGCTCTCCGTATCCCAACAAAACTCCACGGCGGACGAGGTTCAACGGCTCGGGGCGACGTTCGGGGCGGACTTCATCCGGCCGGCGGGTGAGCCGCCGGCGCCGAGCGCGGCGGCCCGCGATTTCGGCGCGTCGGGTGTGAGCCGATGGCTTAGCGACGAGGTGGAGCGGTCCGAGGAATCGATCGGCGACGTCCCACCGTCGGTTCGCGAATACCTCGACGCGCGAAGCATCGCGCTCTGGGACCTCGTCGCGGTCCTGGAGAAGGGTTCGCCGGAATGGGGCGACGACGAGGCCGATGCCTCGGCGCGCATGCGGCCGTTCCTTCCGACGGTGCGGCTGGAGAAGGTCCTCCTGGCCGCCGCGCTGAGGGCACAACGGGAAGGGGAACCGATCGATGCGGGAAGGCTTCTCGAGGCATCGTGGGCGCTCGGCCGGCCGGTGTCGCAGCGAACCACTCTCATCGACAAGCTCCTGACGATCGGAATCGAAAAGCTCCAACTGGGAGTGCTCCGCAGGATTCCGCAGCCTCCGATCGGCTGGATGAGCCGCCTCGGCGAGGATCGAACGTGGGGCGGCATGCTGGATGCGTTTGACCGCGAAACCGTGAGGTCGGTCGGCGACACGACGTTAGACGCATTCGCGAGAGCGCGTCACCGGCTCTTCGGCGCGGTGGTGGATCGTCTGCGGAAGCTCTCGGCATGCGAGGCCAGTCGCCAGTCCGACGAGGAGATCTGGCGGGACGTGTCGGCTGTCATCGAGATGGACTCGCATCCGGGCGTGCGCGCGAGCGGGGAGCCGCCGGCGGGAGAGCCGACACCGGATCCGGACGGGCCGGAGCCCGCCGGCGAGCAGAGGCTGTACTTCAAGCGCGACGAGTTACCGTTCATAACCTCCGCACTCCGGCGCGCGGCGCGCTCGGCCGTCGACCGCGAGCTCACGTTGCGGATCCTCGAGCTGCGCATGGATCGTGCGGCGTCGCGCGACGGGACGTGGCCCACGCGTCTCGTAAATCCGACGTCGAGCGTATGTCCGGAGGCGTCGTACGCCTATTCTTCGAATGCCGGTGGGATGGAGATCCGGTTTGAAGGATCCGTTGCCGATCCCGACGCGACCCTCGTTCTGCCGCTCACCTTCCGCACCGGGAAGGCGAAGGCGAAAAAGACTCCGACGCCGAATCCGCGATGAGGACCCTCGCGGCGGCCGTCCTGATCCTGGCGGCGGCGACGGGAATGAGGGGCGAAGACTGGCAGCCTCCCCGCGTCGCGATGAGCCGCACGGAATTAGAGGCGGAGTACCCGCGGCGGACGGTTTCGGCAGGGGTTCTCGAGATCGAACGGCTCTCGGCCCGGCTCGGGATCGACACGGCGCCGCCGGGCCGGGCCAAGGTGGACCCGGAGAACGAAGAGCGCGTCACGGTGGAGATTCCGGAGGACGGCCACGAGAGGCCGGATTCCGAGCTCGTGAAGCGAACGCAAGCCACACTGTCGGCCACATCAGGGTGGGTCAACGACGAGCTATCCCAACCGTCCGATCGCGTCGGCGCTCCTCCGGAATCCGTCTCGCGGTTCCTCGACGAGAACGCCGCCACGATCGACTCGATCGTGGCGATCGCGACGAAACCGGCGCCTCTCGAGTGGGATCTCGACGTGAAGGCGGGCCTCGGCGCGCCGATTCCGAACTACCCGGGCCTGATGCGGCTCGACCGGGTTCTGGCGGCGCACGCGCTGATTCGGGTTCGGGCCGGTGAGCCGCAGGCGGCGCTCCAGGCGGCCGAGGCGATGTGGCACATCGGCGAGGGCCTTGCCTCGCGGCCCGAGCTCATCGCCCACCTGATCGTGGCGGCGAAGCTCAAATTGATCGTAGGGTTGCTCCGCAAGATCGACGATCCGGCGTTCGGATGGGAGTGCCGGCTCCGGGAGCGCGGCTTCTTCAAGGCCTTCCTCGTGGCGATCCAGAACGATCCGTGGCCGGCCTCGTCGGATCCGGAAATGCAGCCGATGATCGAGATCATGACTCGAATCTACCGGCGCTTCGCCGACAGTCTCGTCGAGGGTGAAGCGTGCGAATGGACCACGGACTCGCTGCAGCACGCCTGGGACGTGGCCAAGAGTGGGGAGAACGGACCGGAGCAAGTCCTGATGGAGATCGCGACCCCGAACTTCGTCGAAATGGTGCTGCGGTGGCGGAAGGTCCTGCTCGACTCCGAGCTCACGGCCTCATTCTCCAGGCCCGGGGCGAGAAGGCCGCCTCTCGAGAGGGCGCGTGGCCACTGAAGTTGCTGGATCTCGAGTCCGCGGTTTGTCCGCGGAGCTTCTACTCCTATAAACGGAGCGGCGGCGTGGTCATTGCCTTCGAGGGGAAAGCGCCCGGTGAGGAATCGGGCGGGCTGAAACTGCCGCTGACCTTCCGCGGCGCGCCTCCGCCGACGCCCACTCCGACGGCGACGCCAGCGTCGACACCGACTCCGACGCGAAGGCCGCGATGAGAATCCTCGCGGCCGCCGTCCTGATTCTGGCGGCGGCGACGGGGATGGCGGGCGGCGACTGGAAGCCTCCCCGGGTCGCTCTGAGCGCGAAGGAATTCGAGCTCGTCTATCCGGTGACCGACGCGAGCGCGGCGGCGCTCGATCTCGAGACGATGGCCGCGGAGATCGGCCTCGACCTCGCGCCGAAGGATCTCAAGGATCGCGCCCACCCCGAA
>DASXPB010000052.1:0-57008 GCA_036493875.1 Thermoanaerobaculia bacterium | reverse complement strand
TTCTCAACGAAACCGCGCGCCTCGAGCAACGCGCGAATCTTCCTCGAGGCATCCACCCGAAGAACGCGCACCGGTCTCCGGAAGATTGCGTCCATCATACCGAAACCCCCGTCCGGGAGCGAGGCGATTTCCGAGAGCTTCGGGAAATACTCCGGCGCGCCGGCGCGCAGATCCTCGAGCAATCCGACGGCCTCCGGGAGGCTTCGCCGATCTCCGGTCAGGATGACGTACTCGGTCCGGTCGCGCCGAGAGTCGTAGGGGGCGATGAGGTTTCCCTCGGTGCCGACCCACCAGAAGGCGTCGCCCTCCCGGTAGAGCGCGACCGCGCGGCGCTCGATCACGTGCACCGTCAGCTCGTCCGGGAACCTCTTGGTCAGCGTCACGCGATCGACCCACGGGTGCGTCGCGAGCCGGCTCGCGAGCGGAGCGAGGGAGAGCGACACGAGATTTCTGCCGTTCCACTCCGAGAGCGCGGCGAGAATCTCCTCCGTCCGCGAGCGCGTGTTGCCGGAGATCGCGAAGCGCCGCAGCGCGAAGTGCGGGCTCGACAGGAAACGGACGAGGCCGAACGCGGCCGCGAGCACGAGGACTCCGGGCACGGCGAAACGCAGCGCCGCGGGCCGACGGCGCTTGCGCACCGCGACCGCGCCGCGCCGCAGGAACGGCGCTTCCCTATCCGCTGCGGCCACGCCTCAGGTACTCCTCTCCGAAGCGCACGACGTCTCCCGCGCCCAGGGTCAAGAGCACGTCCCCCGGACACAGGGTCTTCTCGAGCGCGTCGACAACCTCTTTCTTCTCAGGGACGTACGCTACGGATCGCGCCCCCGCTTCCCGCGCCGCCCGGGCGACCAGCTCGCCCGTGACCCCGGGCATCGGGGCCTCCCGCGAGGGATAGACGTCCATCACCATCGCGAGGTCGGCCGCCGCGAGCGAGCGTCCGAACTCCGGCGCGAAATCCCGCGTGCGCGAGAAGAGATGCGGCTGGAACAGGGCGACGAGGCGCCGGTCCGGATAGACCTGGCGCGCCGCCGCCACGGTGGCCGCGATCTCCGTCGGATGGTGCGCGTAGTCGTCGACGACGAGCACGCCGCCGCGCTCTCCCTTGTTCTCGAAGCGCCGGACGACCCCCGTGAACGCCTCGAGCGCGCGGGCGATCGTGTCGAACGGGACGAGGAGCTCGCGTCCGACGGCGATCGCCGCCAGCGCGTTCGCGACGTTGTGCCTGCCCGGGAGACGGAGCCGCACCTCGCCCAGCAGACCCTGCGCGGCGTCCCGCACCGCGAAGGAGGTGGCGCCCGGCCGCAGCTCGATGCGCTCGGCCGTCAGCTGGGCCTCCGTGCCGGAGGACGCGCCGTAGGTCACGACGCGCTTCTGGATCCGCGGCAGGAGGCTCCGCGCGCCGGCGTCGTCCGCGCAGAGAACGATCGCGCCGAAGAACGGCACCCGGTTCGCGAAGGTCGCGAAGGCGTCGAGGATGTCGTCGAGGTCGCGGTAGGTGTCGAGGTGGTCGGCCTCGACGTTCGTGATGACGGCCACGACCGGCGTGAGCGCCAGGAAGGAGCGATCGTACTCGTCCGCCTCGGCCACGAGGTACTCGCCCTTGCCCAGGCGCGCGTTGGTCCCGAGGATGTGCACCCGGCCGCCGACGACGATCGTGGGGTCGAAGCCCGCCTCGGTGAGGACCATTCCGGTCAGGGAGGTGGTCGTCGTCTTGCCGTGGGTGCCGGCGACCGCGATCCCCTGCTTCAGGCGCATGATCTCGCCCAGCATCTCGGCGCGCCGGATCACGGGGATCCCGCGCGCCCGCGCCGCCGCGACCTCCGCGTTGGACTCGCCGATCGCCGAGGAGATGACGAGAAGGTCCGCGTCCTCGACGTGCGCCGGATCGTGGCCGACCCGGATCCTCGCGCCGAGCTTCTCGAGGTGGTCGGTGATCTCGGAGCGGGCCTGGTCGCAGCCCGAGATCTGGAGCGGGGTCGCCAGGAGCAGGATCTCGGCGAGCCCGCTCATCCCGACGCCTCCGGCGCCGACGAAGTGGATCCGCCGCAGCCTCAGGAACCTCATCGGATCGTCTCCGACTCGAGCACGAGCTTCGCCAACTCCTTGGCAGCGCCGGGTTTAGCGAGAGCCCGTGCCTTCCCGCCCATCTCGACCAGACGGGCGCGGTTGTCGAGGAGCTCGGTGAGAGTGCCGGCGATGTTCTCGCCGGAGAGGTCCTTCTCCTCCATGACCACGGCCGTCCCGGCCCGCGCCAGCGCCTTCGCGTTGGCGAGCTGGTGCCCGGCGGCGGCCGCCGCGAACGGCACCAGGATCGCGGGCCGGCCGGCGGCGATGAGCTCGGAGACCGTCATCGCGCCCGCGCGGCAGATCACCACGTCGGCCCACGCCATCTCGCGGTCGAGGTGCGGGAGAAACGGCTCGAGCTTCCACTTCTGCGGCAGGCGCGTGTAGCGCTGCCGGGTCCCGGTGAGGTCCTTCTCTCCGGTCTGGTGGATGACCTCGAAGTCCTTCTTCTCGAGCATGACCGCGGCGCGCGCCATCGCCCGGTTGATGACGCGCGAGCCCTGGCTCCCGCCGAACACGAGGACCCGCCGGGTCCGCGCCTCGGGGTCGAGCGGCGGGATCTCGAAGAACTCCGGGCGCACCGGGGTGCCGGTGACGATGCCCGGCTTCTTGAGGTGCTTGTTCGCGGCCGCGATGCCGACGGCGGTCTTCGTGGCGAAGCGGTTCAGGAACTTGTTGGCGACGCCGGGCAGCGCGTTGGACTCGTGGATGACGGTCGGGATCCCGAGGGAGCGCGCCGCCAGGATCACGGGGATGCTGACGTAGCCCCCGACGCCGACGACCACGCGCGCCCTGTGCCGGCGCAGGAGAGCGCGCGCCGCGGCGAACCCTCCGGGCAGCTGCGCGAGCGCGCGGATGCGCTTGCCGATCGTCTTGCCGACGAAGCCCGAGGCCTCGATCAGCTCGAGCGGAAACCCGGCCTCGGGCACCAGGCGGGACTCGAGGCCGTGGGCGGTCCCGACGAAGAGGATGGCGGAGTGGGGGCGCTTGGCGCGGATCTCGTTGGCGAGCGCGATCCCGGGGACGATGTGTCCACCGGTCCCGCCGGCCGCGATCACGTACGTGCCGAGCTCACCCGTCATGGCCTCGGCTCCGGACGGTTCACCCGCTCTCCCCCACCTCGTGCTGCGACACGTTCAGGATCAGGCCGCCGGCGATCCACGAGGCGATCAGCGAGGAGCCGCCGTACGACACGAACGGCAGCGGAATCCCCTTGGTGGGCACGAGCGCGAGCACGACCGACAGGTTGATCGCCGCCTGGACCACGATCATCGCCGTCGCGCCGGCCGCCAGGAACGCGGAGAAGGCGTCCGGAGCGCGGCGCGCCGCGCGCAGCCCCCTCCACGCCACGACCCCGAAGCACGCGACCATGGCCGCCGCGCCGACGAAGCCGAGCTCCTCGCCGACGATCGCGAAGATGAAGTCCGTGTGCGGATAAGGCAGGAAGAAGAGCTTCTGCCGGCTGCCGCCCAGGCCGTTGCCGAACCATCCGCCCGCCCCGACCGCGATCAGCGACTGGATCGCCTGGAAGCCGGCGCCCAGCGGGTCGGCCTGCGGATTCAGGAACGACAGGAGGCGCGCGCGGCGGTAGTCGGCGGAGAGCAGGACCGCGGCCAGGAGCGGCAGCATCGCGAGCGCGCCGAAGAGGAACCAGCGGGCCCTCGCCCCGGCGAGCCAGAGCAGCACCGCGCACAGCATCACGTAGCAGACCGCGGTGCCGAAATCGGGCTGGAGCACGACCACCGCCGCGGCCACGCCGGTGAACACGACCGACGGCAGCAGGGCCCGCTCGCCGTTGCCGGCCTTCTCGGACTTGCGCGCGAGCTGGTGCGCGAGCAGCAGGACGAGGGCCACCTTCAGCAGCTCGGAGGGCTGGAGGTTCGTCACCCCGAGCGGGATCCAGCGGCGCGCGCCGTTGATCGGCGGCCGGAACAGCGCGAAGACCGCCAGCAGGAGCGTGACGCCGTAGGCGCCGTACACGACCCAGGGACGTCCGAGCTTCCGGTAGTCCGTCCGGTAGATCGCGAACGCCGCCAGCCCGCCGAGGATGAGCGCGGCGATCTGCTTCGTCAGGTAGCGGTAGGGGTTGCCGGAGGTCTCGCCCGCCGAGACCGCCGAGGCGCTGTAGATCATGACGCAGCCGAAGAGCGACAGCGCCACGAGCGCGACGAAGAGGATCTTGTCCGAGGCGAGCTTACGCGCCATGACGGTCTCCTCCTGCGACGCCGGCATCTGCGGTGCCCGCCGCGGCGTTCGCCGCGGCCGCGCGTGCGAGCGAGGCGAAGTGGTCCCCGCGCTCCTCGAAGTTCCTGTACTGATCGAAGGAGGCGCACGCCGGCGACAGGAGCACGGTGTCGCCGCGGCGCGCGAGCTCCGCGGCGGCGGCCACCGCGCGATCCATCGTGTCGCAGCGCACGATGGCGGCGGAGCCCGCGAGAGCGCGCTCGATCAGCGGCGCCGCCTCCCCGACCGTGAGCACGGCGCGGACGTTGCGGGCGACGAGGGGACCGAGCGCCGCGAAGTCGCCGTGCTTGTCCCGCCCGCCCAGGATGAGGAGGACGCTGCCGGGAGCGAATCCCTCGAGGGACTTGGCCGTCGCGTCGACGTTGGTCCCCTTCGAGTCGTCGATCCAGCGCACGCCGCCCGACTCGGCGGCGAGCTGGCTGCGGTGGGGCAGGCCGGCGAACCCCGTCAGCGAGGCGACGATCGGCGCCTCGCCGACCCCGAGGCACTCGGCCGCGGCCAGGGCCGCCAGCGCGTTCTCGACGTTGTGGGCGCCGGGCAGCGAGAGCCGCGCGGCCGGAAGCACGCGGCGGCTCCGGCCCGAGACGTCGGCGCAGAGCTCGCCGTCCTGCAGCCAGGCTCCTCCGGTCTCGGGCCGGCCGCGCCGGGAGAAGAGCACGCGCCGCGCGGCGCCTCCCAGCGAAACGGCGAGCGACTCGGAATCGTCGGCGTTGACGACCGCGAAATCCGCCGGACGCTGCCGCGCGAAGAGGCGCGCCTTGGCGGCCGCGTACTCGCGCATCCCGGCGTAGCGGTCGAGGTGGTCGGGCGTGATGTTGGTCAGCACCGCGACGTCCGGGCGGAAGCCGTCGAGGGTCTCGGCCTGGAACGAGGAGACCTCGCAGACGAAGTCACGCGGCGCGTTCTCCGAGAGGAACCCGGACAGCGGCGAGCCGATGTTGCCGGCGAGGGCCACCGGGCGGCCCGCGCGTTTCAGGACGTCGGCGATCCAGCTCGTGGTGGTCGACTTCCCGTTCGTCCCGGTGACGGCGATCCAGCGATTCTTCCCTGCCGATTGCGCCTCGGCGATTCGCCAGGCCACCTCGAGCTCCGCCAGCACCGGGATCCCCGCCGCGCGCGCCGCCTGCACCGCCGGAGAGGTCAGCGGAACTCCCGGCGAGATCGCGAGCCAGTCGGCGCCGTCGAGGAACCCGTCAATCGATGTGGGCCCGCCGAAGAAGAGCCTCGCGCCGCGCTCGCGGAACGACGCCGCGTCGGCGAAGGCGTCCTCCCCGCGGCTGTCGCCCACCGAGACGGAGACCCCGCGGGCGAGCAACGCCTCGGCGAGCGCCCGCCCGCTCCGGGCGAAGCCGAGGACGGCGACGCGGCGCGGGAGGATTCCGGCGGAGGGCGGCGACGCGGGAGACGCAGCGCTCATCGCAGCTTCAGAGTCGAGAGCGCGAGCACCGCGAACAGGATCGCAAGGATCCAGAAGCGGATGATCACGCGCGACTCCGCCCAACCGGCGAGCTCGAAGTGATGGTGGATCGGCGCCATCCGGAAGACGCGTTTCCCGGTGAGCTTGAAGGAGATGACCTGGATGATCACCGACAGGGCCTCCATCACGAAGAGCCCTCCGACGATCACGAGGAGGATCTCCTGCTTGGTCATGACCGCGACCGCGGCGATCGCGGCGCCCAGCGGCAGCGAGCCCACGTCGCCCATGAAGATCTCCGCCGGGTGACAGTTGAACCACAGGAACCCGAGGGAGGCGCCGACGAGGGCGCCGCAGAAGACGGTGAGCTCGCCGGACTGCGGGATGAAGGGGATCTGGAGGTAGCGGGCCGCGACGAAGTTTCCCGTGATGTAGGCGAGCACGGCGTAGGTGCCCGCCGCGATGCCGACGGCGCCGATCGCGAGCCCGTCCAGACCGTCCGTGAGGTTCACCGCGTTGGACGATCCGACCACGACGAGCGCCACGAACGGAATATAGAGGATGCCGAGAGGAATCAGGAGCCTCTTCAAGAACGGGAACGTGACCACGGTCGAGAACGCGCCGTGGCTCGCCCACTCGGTGATCGCCCACGCCACGCCGAGCGCCACCAGGAACTGCGGGATGAGCTTGCCGCGGCCGGAGAGGCCGAGGTTGCGGCGCCGGGTCACCTTGACGAAGTCGTCGGCGAATCCGACGGCGCCGAGCGCGAGGAGCGTGCCGAGGGCGATCCAGACGAAGCGATTCGACAGGTCCATCCACAGGAGCGTCGCCGTCGATACCGCCAGCAGGATGAGAACCCCTCCCATCGTCGGCGTGCCCGCCTTGGCGAGGTGCGACTTCGGCCCCTCCTGCCGGATCGACTGCCGGATCTGCGAGGCGCGCAGCCAGCGGATCATCGCGGGGCCGAGCGTCAGGGTGAGGAGCAGCGCCGTGACCGCCGACATCGCCGTCCGGAAAGTGATGTAGCGGAACACGTTGAACACGGGGTAGCGGGAGGCGAGCGGAACGAGGAGCCAGTACAGCATCTCAGGAGGCTCCCATCAGGAGAGCGATGGCCCGCTCGAGCCCGACTCCGCGGGACGCCTTGAAGAGGACGACGTCCCCTTCGGAGAGCATCCCCCGCAGCGCCTCGGCCGCCTCCTCGACGGTGTCGACGCGGCGCACCCGGTCCTCCGGAAAGCCTGCGGCGACGGCCCCGGCCGCGAGCTCCCGGGCCCGCGGCCCGACGGCGATCAGGACGTCGGCCCGTCCGACCGCCGCGGCGCCGGTCTCCCGGTGCCAGCGTTCCTCGTCGGCGCCGAGCTCCAGCATGTCGCCGAGCACGGCGATGCGCCGCGTACCGGCGAGAGACGCGAGCGTCTCGAGGGCCGCGCGCATGGAGGACGGGTTCGCGTTGTACGCATCGTCGAAGATCCGCGCGCCCGAGGCATGGGTCCTGAGCTCGCCGCGGTGCTCCGCGGCGCGCAGGCCGGGCGCGGCCTCGGCGCACTCGGAGGGCGTCACGCCGATCGCCGTCCCGATCGCGGCGGCGGCCAGGAAGTTCGCGACCTGATGGGGACCGGGAACGGGCAGATCGACTCGCGCCTCCCCCTCCGGCGTGACGAGCAGGAACCGGCTGCCGCCCGGATTCGATTCGACCCCGCGGGCCGAGACGTCCGCGGGAGCGGTGCGCCCGAAGCGCAGGACGCGGCCCTTCGGTTGGTACCGGGCCGCGATCGCGGCGACCCGCGGGTCGTCGGCGTTGGCCACGAACGTGCCCCCGGGCTTGAGCCCCTCGAGGATCTCCGCCTTGGCGTTCGCGAGCTCCTCCAGGGAGGAGAAGAACTCGAGGTGCGCGGGCGCGACGAGCAGGAGCGCGGCCACGTCGGGCTCGAAGGCCCGCGAGAGCGTCGAGAGATCGCCCGGCTCCGACAGCCCCATCTCGCCCACCAGCCACTCCGGTCTGGGATCGTTCGGCAGGTTCACGATCGACATCGGAAAGCCGATCTGGCTGTTCTGGTTTCCCGGCGTCTTCTCGACGACGAACCGCCGCGCCAGGATCGCGGCCGCAAAGTCCTTCGTCGTCGTCTTGCCGGAGGAGCCCGTGATGGCCGCGAGGCGGAAGCCCATGCGCCGCTTGAGCGTGGACGCGAAGCGCCGGAGCGCGGCCACGACGTCGCGCACGACCACGACCGGGAAGCCGGCGCGAATGTCGTCGGGCCTCCGTTCGGCGAGCAGCGCCCGGGCGCCAGCCGCGGCGGCCCTGGCGGCGAAGTCGTGCCCGTCGACCCGCGCGCCGCGGATCGCGACGAAGAGGTCTCCGGGCCTGACCTTGCGGGAGTCGACGGCGACGCCCGACAGCTCGGCCTCGCCGCTGGCGGGAGCGCCGAGAGAGGCGGCGAGCTCGGTCACCGTGAAGTTCACGCCTCGGCTCGTTTCACGAACTCCGCCGCGATCTTACGGTCATCGAAGGGAATCTCCTCGTCGCCGATCACCTGCACGGTCTCGTGGCCCTTGCCGGCGACGACGACGACCGGCCCCGGGCCTGGCGCGGCCTCCGCCTCGGCCTCCGCGAGCCCGATTGCGCGCCCGATCGCCTCGCGGCGGTCCGGGATCAGGAGGCTCTGCGTCGCGCCGGCCTTTCGCAAGCCCACCGCGACCTCCTCGAGGATCGCCTCGGGACGCTCGGAGCGCGGGTTGTCGGAGGTCGCGATGGCGAGATCCGCCATCCGACCCGCGATCTCTCCCATCGGCGCACGCTTGCCGCGATCGCGGTCGCCGCCGCAGCCGAAGACCAGGAGGATCCGCCGATCGGTCAGCTCGCGCACCGCCGCGAGGAGCCGCTCGAGCGCATCCGGCGTGTGCGCGTAGTCCACCACGATGGGATACGGCTGTCCCGCCTCCACGCGCTCGAACCGTCCCGGCACGTTCCCGACCGAGGCCGCCGCCGCGGCGATGTCCGCCGGGGCGATGCCGAGCGCGAGGCCCGCCGCCGCGGCGGCGAGGAGATTCGCCACGTTGAAGCGGCCGGCCAGCGGCGAGCGCAGCGCGAACCGCCCGCCGCCGTGGACCACGTCGAGCCGCGTCCCCGACAGGTCGCACGCGGCGTTCTCCGCCATGACGTCGGCGGGCGATCCCGACGGCGAGAAGCCCAGCATCGGCGCCGGCTCCTCCGCGAGGAGCCGCCGCCCGTACGGATCGTCCGCGTTCACGACCCCGGCCGCCCCGGGCTTGCGCAGGGCGAAGAGGAGGCGCTTCGCGGCGAAATAGCTCTCCATGTCGCCGTGGTAGTCGAGGTGGTCGCGCGTCAGGTTGGTGAAGACGGCGACGTCGAACCGGCAGCCCGCGACGCGCTCGAGCATCAGCGCGTGCGAGGAAACCTCCATCGCCGCGGCCTTCGCGCCGTCGCGGACCATCTCGGCGAGGAGCGCCTGGATCACCGTCGACTCCGGAGTCGTCCGGTCGGCCGGGACCTCGCGCTTCGGCGTCCGATAGCCGACCGTGCCCAGGAATCCGGCCCCCCCGAAGTGCCGCCCGAGGATCGCCTCGAGGAGAGTGGTCGTCGTGGTCTTCCCGTTGGTGCCCGTCACGCCCGCCAGCACGAGCCGCTCGGCCGGATCGCCCGCGAGCCTCGCGGCGAGGAGTCCCATCGCGCGGCGCGGCTCCGGCACCCGGATCCACGGCGCCGCGACGCCGGCCGGCGACGGCCGGTCGCTGACGACTGCGACGGCGCCGCGCGCGATCGCGTCCGCGGCGTGCGCGAGGCCGTCGGCCTTCTCTCCGCGGATCGCGACGAAGAGGTCGCCGGCCCGGACGCGCCGCGAGTCGCTCTCGATCCGCAGGACGGTCGGGTCGCCGCCGCTCGCTGCGCTGATCCTCTCGGCGTCCGGCAGGGCGGCGGCGAGCTCCACCAGCTTCACGGAGCGGAAGGAGGCGGAGCCGTCTCCTCCATGCGCCGTGCGGGACCCGCGGGAGCCGTCCCGGTGTCGGCGAGGAACAGGGTGTGGATCGCGCCGGGGCGGATCGGCGTCCCGGCCGGCGGATCCTGGGCGACCACGAAGCCGGAGCCCTGGATCCGGGCGAGGACTCCCAGTCGGGCGAAGAGGGCGAGCGCCTGGCTCGCCGGGAGGCCTCGGACGCTCGGTGTGGGCTCGGGCGCCAGCTCCGCGCGCGGCGGACCGCGGCGTGAGGAGACCGGGACGACGCCGCCGATGTACTCCGGGGGCGCCGCTCGCGGGCCCGCCTCCGCCAGGACCGTCGCGGGAACGCGCTGATCCTGTGGCGCCACGCGGAGGATCCCGAGCGCCTGCGACACGACGCGCTGGAACAGCGGCGCCGCGACGTCGGCCGCGTAGTACTTGCCCTGCGGCTCCTCGACGACGACGACAGCCACGACGCGCGGCTTCTCGGCCGGCGCGAAGCCCGCGAAGTTGGGGACGTGGCGTCCGGCCTGGTATCCGCCCACGCCGGCCTTCTGCGCGGTGCCGGTCTTGCCGGCGACCGAGAAGCCCGGGATCGCGGCCTTCGTGCCGGTGCCGTGCTCGACCACGCCCACCAGGATGCGGGCGATCGCGTCGGCGGTGGCCGAGGAGATCACGCGCACCGGTTCCGACGGCGGGACCGCACGGGCGCCGCCGTCCGGGTCCACGATCCTGGTCACGAGGTGCGGGTGCACGAGCAGGCCGCCGTTCGCCACCGCCGCCGTGATCCGCGCGAGCTGCAGCGCGTTGAGCGAGACCTCCTGCCCCATCGAGATCTCCGCGTTCGAGAGCGCCGACCAGCGGGAGAGCGGCCGGAAGATGCCGGAGTTCTCGCCGGGCAGGTCGACGTCGGTGGAACGTCCGACGCCGAACGCGGAGGCGCCGGCGTAGAGGCGGCCCGGACCGAGGCGCAGGCCGACTCGGATGATCCCGATGTTGGAGGAATGCTCGAAGATGCCGCCGAGCGTCAGCGCGCCGTAGCGGTGGTGATCGGCCTCGGTGATGGTCGTGTTCGCGACGCGGATCGAGCCGTCGCCCGTGTCGATCGTCTCGTCGAGCGACACGAGCCCGTTGTCGAGCGCGAGCGATCCGGTCACGATCTTGAAGGTGGAGCCCGGCTCGTAGGCGTCGGCGATGACACGGTTGCGCCGCGCGTCCGGCGGGGCGTCCTGGAAGTCGTTGGGGTCGAAGTACGGGCACGACGCCATCGCGAGGATCTCGCCGTTCCACGGATCCATCACGACCACGCTGCCCGACGTCGCCCGATGCTCCTTGATCGTGGCGGCCAGCTCCCGCTCGGCGGCGAACTGGAGTCCCGAGTCGAGCGACAGGACCAGCGAGGCGCCGGCCTCGGCCGGACGGCTGCGCGCCGTCTCCGCCTCCCCGTAGAGACTGCGGCGCGCGTCGGTCAGCGCGACGAGCTCGCCGGGCTTGCCGCGGATCATCTTGTCGTAGACGTGCTCGAGCCCGGCGAGGCCGGTGTTGTCCGTGCCCACGAAGCCCAGCACGGCGGAGGCGAGGTGACCCTTCGGATAGAAGCGCTTCGGCTCCGGGACCAGGTGGATCCCGCGCAGCTTGAGCGCCCGGACCTTCGCGGCGACCTCCGGCTCGATCTGCCGGCGGATCCAGACGAAGCCCTTGTCCGACTGCAGGCGGTCGAGCGCCTCCGACGGTTTCACGTCCAGGACGGCCGAGAGCGATCGCGCGGCGCCGCGCGGATCCTCGACCTCGTCGGGAACGGCGTAGACCGACGTGGACTCGACCGACACCGCGAGCTCACGCCCCTCGCGGTCCAGGATGGAGCCGCGCTGGGCCGCGATGTCGAGGCGGCGCTCCTGCTGCTTCTGGGCCTTCGCCCGGTAGCGCGAGCCCTGCGCGATCTGGAGCTGCGCGAGCCGCGCCACGACGATCGCCGCCCACAGCGTCAGGACGAGCAGGAAGAGTCGCGAGCGGCGGCGCCGGATTCCGTTCATCGGGGAGAGGCCTGTGTGGAAGGAGGCGGGGGCGGACCCTGAACCGGCGCCTCGATGTATTGAACCTGGCCGGGGTGCGGAGGCCGCAGGCCCTTGCTCTGTGCGACCTCGGTGACGCGCTCGGGCGCAGACGCACGAGCGAGCGCGGCGCGCAGCCGGCGATTGTCCTCCGTCAGCTCCGACATCGTCTTCTGCCGCGCCTCCCGCGCGTAGCCCACGCGCACCGTCTCGATGTGGAGCCCCGCGTACGCGAGCAGCGCACACGCGATCGGAAGGCCCGCGAGCAGCAGCGTGGCGAGCTCTCGCCCGCGGCGCCGGTCGCGCTCGCGCGTCAGGTGCAGGTTCTGGACCCGCTTGGCCTGGGCATAAGAAGCGCTCACGGCGTCGCGACGCGAAGCGTCGCCTCCAACTGCTCCCTCTCCCGGCGGGAGCCGTCCACCGTGGCAGGCCCCCGGCCGTAGGCAACGCCGGCCGCAGGCCGGCGGTATCGGGAAGGGATGAGGGGCGTGGAGGTGCTCATGGGACTCGCTCGTTCCTCAGGCCGAGATCGGAATCGCCGTCGGGAGCTTCTCCGCCACGCGCAGTCGCGCGCTGCGCGAGCGCGAGTTGCGGCGCTGCTCGGCCTCCGAGGGCCGGATGGGCCGCCGCGTCAGGACCCGCAGCGCGGTGCGCGCGCCGCAGGTGCACGAGGGCAGCCGCGGAGGGCAGAGGCAGACGCCCGATTCGCGCCGGAACGTGTCCTTGACGATGCGATCCTCGAGGGAGTGGTAAGAGATGACGGCGAGGCGGCCTCCGCCGTTGGCCCGGGCCACCGCGGCGGCCAGGAATCGTGCCAGCGCGACGAGCTCCTGATTGACCTCGATCCGCAGCGCCTGGAACACCCGGGTCGCGGGATCGATCCTCTCCCGGCTTCCCTTCTGAGCCGCAACGATGCGGGCCAGCTGTCGGGTCGACGTGATGGGACCCCGGGTCCGCTCTGTCACGATGCCGCGCGCGATCTTTGCCGCCATGCGTTCCTCCCCAAAATCACGGAAAATCCGTGTGAGTTCATCGACCGTCGCCGTAGCCACGATTTCGGCCGCGCTGCGGCCGCTTCTTCCCATGCGCATGTCCAGGGGTCCGTCGCGACGAAACGAGAAGCCGCGCTCCGCCTCGTCGAGCTGCATCGACGAGACGCCCAGGTCCGCGAGGATTCCGTCCGGCGCCGGGTACGCGGAGTCGCCCAGGATCGAGTCCAGGTCCGCGAAGTCGCCTTCGACGAAGGTGACGCGGTCGCCGAAGTCCGCGAGCCGGCGGCGCGCCGCGGCGAGCGCGTGCGGGTCCCGGTCGATGCCGAGCACGCGGGCGTCGAGGCCGGCCGCCAGGATTCCCGCGGAGTGGCCGCCCGCTCCGAGCGTCGCGTCGACGTAGAACCCACCGCGTTGCGGCGCGAGCGCCTCCACGACTTCGGCGAGGAGCACGGGCGTGTGCGGAGCGGATTCAATCGGCGCGATCTCCTCGAGTCACAAAACGGTTCACGGTCACAGCAGGAGCTTCGAGAGTTCGTCGTAGTCCTCGGGGCCGAAGTCCTCGGTCGAGAGCTTCTTCTCGAGCGCGCCACGGTCGGAGACCACCAGGTGATCGATGTTCCCCGTGACGACGACATCCGGCGGCAGCTTCGCGGAATCGCGCAGGATCTGCGGAATGAGCGCGCGCCCCTGCGCGTCGATCGCGGCGTCCTGCCCGTAGTAGTTGACGCGCTCGAGAAACTTGTTCTTGGCCCGATGGATGGCGGGAAGCTCGGCCAGCTTCTCCTCGAGGCTCCGCCAGACCGGCAGAGGATAGAGAAGGAAGTTGCGGCCGTGGAGAGACGTGATGAAGAGATCGCGTCCGAACGCCTCTTCGATCTGTTGACGGAAGAGATTCGGCACTTTCAGCCTGCCCTTCTCGTCGAGTCGGGCAGGAGCACTTCCGCGGAAGCGATCCATTGCTAATTTGTCTTCCCGTTAGGTGTACGGGAGCCACTTTCTCCCACTTTTAGCCAGTTTTGGCCACTGCGCGGATGTTAGGAGCGCCGAGCGTTATTAGTCAAGCGGAGATAAATGCCTTAAAAAATTAGGAGCGCAAGGAAGGCGTAAGCGCGGCGCACAGGTAGTTGTGCAAGTAAACAAGACAACTAGGAGTGGCCGACGAGAGGTCGAGCGACCGATTGAGCGCCGCTCGACTCAATCGGCGCTCTTCGCGTCCTCCGCGTGCCAGTCCGCCGTCAGCTCGAGCCACATCGCGAGCCCCTTGTGCTCGCCGAAGCGCGCGTAGCGTCGCGCGATCGCACGATCCACCGACTTCGCCGGCCCGGGATGGAGCTGGCGGTACTTCTTGCGGACCCACGAATCGAGCGCGAGGTACTCGTGACGGCCGAGGACGCGCATCAGGCCTTCCGCCGCGTACGGACCGAAGCCGTGCTCGAGCAGGACCGCCTCGCGCACCGCCTCGGGAGACGTTTCGCGGCGCTCCCAGGCGGCGAGGTCGAGCCTTCCCCGCGCGATGCGGCGGGCGAATCGCGAGAGCGAGACCGCGCGGTACCCGCAGCGCACGCGGCGGGACAGCACGCCGGGAGCGAACGACGCGACTCTCTCCGGCGTCGGAAAGGCGCCGCCCTCTCCCGCGAGCTCGATGAGCCGCCGCACCATCCCGCGCGTCGCTTCCCAGGAGCAGTTCGTCGTGAAGAGCATCTTCACCGCGTCCTCGAAGAGCGTCGGCGCGCGAAGCATGCGCCCGGCTCCCCGCCGCAGCGCGCCCCGCAGCGCGGGCTCGCCCGCGAGCGAGTCGTCGAAGCTCGAGAGGTCCAGGTCGAGGGAGAAGACGCGCGACGCGATCGCCCGTAGCGCCGGAGCGGGCAGAGCGCCGCGCGCCTCGAGGAAACCGTCGCGGGCACGGAAGCGGATCTCCACGGGCCCGTCCGCTCCGGCGACGATCGTGCGGAGCTCAGCGCGATCGGCGTCGTAGACGAACGGCGGCAGGTCGTACCAGCCGTGCGAGCGCACGACGCGGTCGAAGTGGAAGTCGGAGGGGAGCTTGAGACGCATCGACAGGTGGACCGTACGGATGGCCCTAGCGGCCGCCCGCGGGCGGGGACGAGCCCCGCCCCTGCGGACTCACGAGGCCGCCGGCTTCTTCTCGTCCAGCTTGGCCAGCGTGGGATCGAAGATCTTGACGAACGCCTCGCGGCGCAGGCGATCCATGTACTCGCCGAAGCGCTTCTCGTAGAGATCGTCCGAGATCCGCCGCTTCAGGTCTTCCTTGACGTCGGCGAAGGGCTTGAAGCCGGCCGGCTTGCGGTCCGTGACGTGAAACCAGTGGATCGAGTCGGGCGTCAGGACGGGCGCCGGATACTCGGCCGGGGGATTCACGAAGATGCCCGCGTCGAGCGCCTCGACGAGCTCACCCTTGGTCACGGTGCCGAGGTCGCCGCCGCGGGACTTGGTATTGCCCTCGGAATTTTCCTTGACGAGATCGGCGAAGGCCTTGCCGCCCTTGACCTGGTTCTGGAGATCCTCGATCTTGGCCGCGGCCTGCGCGCGCCCCTCGGGGTCGTTGGGGTTGAACTTCAGCACGAGCTCGGCGACGTGCGCCGACTCGGGGATCGCGTAGAACTGCTCCTTGCGCCGCTCGTACTCCACCCGCAGGGCGTCGTCGGACAGATCCAGCCGGGAGGTGACTTCTCGCCCGATCACCTTCTGGAGCGTGATCGTCTGCTTCATCTGGCGCCGCAGGTCGTCCTTGGTCATCCCCGAGCCCTGGAGGGCCGCCTCGAAATCGGCGTCGCTCTTCAGGTTGTACTGCTCCTTGACCCGGTCGACCGCGGCCTGGATCTCCTCGTCGGTCGCCGAGACCGACATCTCCTTCGCCCGGTCCTCCAGCAGGTGCTCCTTGATCATGTCCTCGAGCGTCGCGAGCCGCATCTCGTCCGAGGGCACGGCGACGTTGGCCGACTTCGTCGCAAGCGCGAGGCGCTTGTCGTAGTCCGACTGGGTCACCAGGCCGTCGTTGACTCGCGCGATGATGCGCTCGACGAGCTCCTGGGAGAGGCCGATGCCGATGGACGCGCCGCAGACCAGGGCGACCGCGAGCGCGAGGGTGACTGAGCGCCGTGTCGATTTCATGATGGATCTACATAACACAAGCCGGCAGCCCGAATTCCGCCGGGCGGCGTCCGAGATCTCTACGCCGCGACTCGCTTCTGCGCGGCTCTACGCCGCGACTCGCTCGAACCGCGGCAACAGGCCGATCAGCCCCTCGAGCAGCGCGTCCCCGTCGGGCGCCGGGAAGGAGAGGACCCGCGCCGGCGAGAGGCTCGAGCCGGGCGTCTCCCGGACGAACTCGAGCAGCCGCTCCGGGTCCACCGGCGCATCTTCGACGAAGCGCAGGTGCACGCGGCCGGCCTGCCGCGTCAGGGACGTGACCCCGAGCCGCTCGGCGCGGGTGCGCAGCCGCGCGTACTCGATCAGACGGCGAACGACCGGCGGCGGCTCGCCGAAGCGGTCCGCGATCTCGCGCGCCGTCTCCTCGAGCGCCGCGTCGTCCCGCGCGCGCGCGACCTTCTTGTAGATCATCATTCGCCAGTTCTCGTCTCCCACGTAGTCGTGCGGGATCGCGAGGTCGAGCCCAAGCGAGAACGTGACGGCCCGCTCCGGCAGCGTCTCCTCGCCGCGCATCTCCCGGATCGCCTCCTCGAGGAGCGTCAGGTAGGTCTCGAACCCGACCGCCGCGATGTGGCCGGACTGCTCGCCCCCCAGGATGTTGCCGGAGCCCCGGATCTCGAGGTCCTTCGCCGCGATGCGGAACCCCGCGCCGAGGTCGCAGAACTCCTGGATCGAGGCGAGCCTCCGCCGCGCGATCTCCGAGAGGCTGGCCGTCGGCTCGATCAGCAGGTAGGCGTACGCCGGCTTGTCGCTCCGGCCGACGCGGCCGCGCAGCTGGTAGAGCTGGGCGAGCCCGAACGTGTCCGCGCGGTCGATCAGGATCGTGTTGGCCGAAGGGATGTCGAGCCCGTTCTCCACGATCGCGGTCGCCAGCAGGACGTCCGCCTCGCGCGTGAAGAAGCGCAGCATCGCCTTCTCGAGCTCCGCCTCCGGCATCTGTCCGTGCGCCACGGTCACGCGCACCGACGGGAGCAGCTCCTCCAGCGTCTGCTTGACGCGGCCGATCGACTCGATGCGGTTGTGCACGAAGAAGACCTGGCCGCCGCGCGCGATCTCCGCCTCGATGGCCTCGCGAATGACCTCGGGCTTCGACGGCACGACCTGCGTCTCGATCGCGAGGCGATCCCGCGGCGGCGTCTCGATGATCGAGAGGTCGCGCAGCCCCGAGAGCGAGAGGTGCAGAGACCGCGGGATCGGCGTCGCGGACATCGAGAGGACGTCGATCGAGGACTTCCACTCCTTGATCCGCTCCTTCTGGGCGACGCCGAACCGCTGCTCCTCGTCCACGATGAGGAGACCCAGATCTCGAAACGCGAGGTCCTTCCCCAGCATCCGGTGGGTCGCGATCAGGATGTCGATGGAGCCCTCCGCGACCTTCGCCACCACGTCCTTCTGCTCGTTCCGCGAGCGGAATCGGGACAGGAGCTCGATGGCGACCGGGAACGCGGCGAAGCGCCGCTTGAAGGTGCGGAAGTGCTGATCGGCGAGGATCGTCGTCGGGGCGAGAACGGCGACCTGCTTGCCGTCGAGCACGGCCTTGAACGCCGCCCGCATCGCCACCTCGGTCTTGCCGTAGCCCACGTCCCCGCACAGCAGGCGATCCATGGGCTTCGTCGATTGCATGTCGCGCTTCACGTCGGCGATCGCCTGGGCCTGGTCCGGCGTCTCGACGTACTCGAAGGCGTCCTCGAACTCCTTCTGCCAGGGCGCGTCCCGGGAGAACGCGAAGCCGTCGGCGACGCTGCGCCGGGCGTACAGCTTCAGGAGCTGATCGGTCATGTCGCGCATGGCCTTGCGGACCGACGCCTTGCGCCGCGCCCAGCCCGCGCCGCCGAGCCGGTCGAGCACGGGCTCGACGCCCTCGACGCCGGAGTACTTCTGCACGAGGTCGAAGCGCTCGACGGGCAGGAGCAGGGTCTTCTCCTCGGAGTACTCGATCTCCATGAACTCGCGCTCCGCGCCCTCGACCGGCACGCGCTTCAGACCTTTGAAGCGGCCGATCCCGTAGTCGGCGTGGACGACCGCGTCGCCGAGCTTCAGGTCCCGCAGGTCCGAGAGAAACGCCTCCGAGGGCTTGCGCCGTGCGGCGGCCGACCGCCGCTCCTCGCCGAAGATCTCCTCCTCGGAGTAGACCGCGAGGCGCGGCCCGGGCTGTCGCACGCGGAACCCCGCCGAGATCTCGGCGGGGATCGACACGACCACTCCCGGCCGCCGCTCGCTCGAGACGTGGAATCCGTACTCGAGCGCGAGGCGCCGCAGCTTCTCGACGCCGCCCGTCGGACGCGCCGCGACGAAGACCTCCTCCCCCGACTCGAGCGCGCGCAGGAGGTCCGCGGCCGCCTCGGACGCGCGTCCGCCGTGTCCCGCGATGGCCTCGGCGGGAAGCCGCAGGATCGTCTCGGTTCCGGAGGAAACGCCCAGGCGATCGAGGCGCAGGGGAAGGCCGGCGAGCCGCTGCCGGATCGCCTCCGCGGGATGCAGGAGCTCCTCGGGCGAGAACGCGTCGCGGTCAGGGTCCCGGTCCCCGAGGATGCGCTCCGCGAAGGCGTCGATCTCCTCGGCCACGGATTGCGGCTCGGCGATCACCGCCAGCGCGGTCTCCCCGATGCCGGCGTGGTCGAGCCATCCCGCCGGCATCGGCGAGACGGCTGGCGCGAAGACGATGCGCTCCGCCTCGGAGGGCGGCCGTCCGATCCGGTCGGTCATCAGGCGCCGCTCCGTCTCCGCGTCCTCCGAGGCGGCGAACGGAGGCAGCCACACGCGCTCCAGCCGCTCCGTCGAGCGCTGGGTGTCGGGATCGAAGAGGCGCAGCGACTCGATGCGGTCGCCGTCGAGCTCGACGCGCACCGCGAGGTCGCGGTCCGGCGGGAACACGTCGAAGAGGCCGCCGCGCACCGCGAGGTCACCGGTCTCGGTCACGAGATCGCCGCGCCGGTAGCCGAGCTGGGTCAGCCGCTCGACGATCCGCGCGAGCGAGATCTCGGCTCCCCTTTCGAGACTCAGGAACAGCGACTCGAAGCCGGACGGATCCGGGAGCCGCACGAACAGCGAGCGCGCCGGCAGCACGGCCGCGTCCCAGCCGTCCGCCCCCGTGCGGAGCGCGGTCAGCAGCGAGAACTCGTCGCGCCGCGCCTTCAGCGAGGGCGGGATGCGCTGGTACGGCGTGAGCGTCGGCGCGGGCGCATGGTAGATGCGCGCGAGACCGGCGGCAGCGAGGTCGCCGATCCAGCGCTCGGCTTCTTTCTCGTTCGCGACGACGAGCGCGAGCGGGCGTCCGAGGTCTTCGCGGAGCGCCGCGAGCAGCGCCCCGGGCAGCGCGCCCACCCCTCCGGCGAGAAGCGAGGGATCTCCCCGCCGGACCTTCTCGAGAAGCTCCGCGTAGAGAGGGATGGAGCGAGCCAGATCCTTGAACACCGGAGCTTTCCGCCGACGGCTCCCCGGCCGCCGGCCTGATACGAGGAGCGGATTCTACCGGCTTCGTGCGTGGGCGAGAGGTGAGTTTTCGCGCAGCCTCGCGACCGCCCGGGCCGTCGTCTCGACGGCGAAGTCGATCTCCTCCTCCGTCGTCCAGCGGCCCAGGCCGAACCGCAGCGAGGCGAACGCGAGCGGCGCAGGGACGCCGATCGCGGCGAGGACGTGGGACGGCTCGAGCGAGGCGGACGTGCACGCGGAGCCCGAGGAGACCGCGACGTCCTTCATCGAGGCGAGCAGAGCCTCGCCGTCGACCCCCGCGAAGGAGACGTTGAGGTTGCCGGGAAGGCGGCGCTCCTCCTCTCCGGAGGCGAGCGCGCCGCCGGCGGAAAGGCGCGGCAGCGGAGGACCATTCAGGGAGACCCCTTCGACGCGGCTCGTGATCCCGTCATGGAGGCGCGCGCGCAAGCGGCGCAGACGCGCGCTCTCCTCGGGCATCTCCGCGATCGCGAGCTCGGCGGCCTTCGCGAAGCCCACGATCCCCGGCACGTTCAGAGTCCCGGAGCGCCTTCCGCCCTCGTGACCGCCGCCGTGCAGGACGGGCGCGACGCGCACCCGGGGATTGCGGGCGCGCACGTAGAGGGCGCCAATTCCCTTCGGCCCGTAGATCTTGTGCGCCGTGATCGAGGCGAGGTCCACCCGCGCGGCCTCGACGTCGAAGGGGATCTTCCCGAATCCCTGCACCGCGTCGGTGTGGAGGAGCACGCCGCGCTGCCGGCAGATCTCGCCGATCTCCGAAAGGCGCTGGATTGTGCCGATTTCGTTGTTGGCGAGCATCAGCGAGACCAGGATCGTGCGGTCGGTCAGCGCTTCGCGGATGCGCTCCGCCGGAATCTCCCCCGTCTTCTCCGGCGGAAGGAACGTGACGCGGAAGCCCTCGCGCTCGAGCGCGCGGCAGGAGTCCAGGACCGCGCGGTGCTCGGTCGCCGCGGTGACGACGTGATCGCCCTTCTCCCGATACATGTGCGCGACGCCGAGGATCGCCAGGTTGTCCGATTCCGTCGCTCCGGAGGTGAAGACGATCTCCTTCTCGGAGGCGCCCAGGGCCTGCGCCAGGGCGGCCCGCGCCGTGTCGACCGCGGCCTCCGCCTCCCAGCCGAACACGTGCTGCCGGGAGGCGGCGTTGCCGAAGGACTGCGTGAAGTACGGCGTCATCGCCTCCAGCACGCGCGGATCCACGGGCGTCGTGGAGTGATGATCGAGATAGATCGGCAGCTTCATGGCCAAACTTCAATATTAACGCCGGGGTGCGCGGAGCGCCTTCGCATATGCTCCGCCCCAGCGGAGGTGACGCCATGCCCGCGACTTCCCCGATCCTCTCCGACGACCTCCTCCACACCCTCCACGAGCGCGCCCCGGTCTACGACCGCGAGAACCGCTTCTTCGCCGAGGACTTCGAAGACCTGAAGAAAGCGGGCTACCTCACGATGGCCGTGCCGAAGAAGTTCGGCGGCCTCGGCCTGACCCTCGCGCAGTGTATGAAGGAGACGCGCCGGCTCGCGTACTACGCCCCCGCGACGGCCCTCGGCACGAACATGCACGTCTACTGGTGCGGCGTGGCGGCCCAGCTCCACAACGCGGGCGACCACGGCTGCGACTGGATGCTGGACGCCGCGGGTAAGGGCGCGGTCTTCGCGGCGGGCCACGCGGAGACGGGCAACGACCTGCCCGTGCTGCTCTCCACGACGAAGGCGGAGCGAGTCGACGGCGGGTACCGGTTCACGGGACGCAAGGCGTTCGGGAGCCTGACTCCGGTCTGGAGCTTCCTGGGTCTCCACGGCATGGACACGAGCGACCCCAAGGCGCCGAAGATCGTCCACGGCTTCCTCGAGCGGGACGCCGGGGGCTACCGCATCGAGCCGACCTGGGACGTTCTGGGGATGCGGGCAACGCGCAGCGACGACACGATCCTCGACGGCGCCTTCGTGCCCGACGCCCGAATCGCGCGCGTCATCGCGCCGGGGGCCGGCGGAATGGACCTCTTCGTCCTCTCGATCTTCGCCTGGGCCCTGACCGGCTTCGCCAACGTGTATTACGGACTGGGCCGGCGCGTGCTCGACATCACGCTCGCCTCGCTCGCGAAACGCACGGCGCTCGCCGTCTCGACCTCGATGGCGCATCACCCCTACATGCAGCAGGGCGTCGCCGAGATGGTCATGGACCTCGAGACCATCGAGGCGTTGATCGACCGGACCGCCCAGGAGTGGTCGGACGGCATGGACCACGGCGGCGCGTGGCCGTCGAAGATCGTGACGTGCAAGCATCGCGCGACCGAGGGCGTCTGGAGGGTGGTCGACACGGCGCTCGAGCTCTCCGGGGGATTCGGCATGTTCAAGAAGAGCGAGCTCGAGCGTCTCTTCCGCGACGCGCGGGCCGGCCGCTTCCATCCCGCCAACCCCGCGCTGACGCACGAGCTCGTCGCGAAGACCGCGCTGGGGATCAACCCGGACGACCAGCCGCGCTGGGGCTAGACGCGTCGTAATCCCAGATCGGCCGGGACTTATAATCGCTTCGTGTCGAGCCTGCCTCGCTCCGTGACCTCGACCTTCGGGTTCTCCTCGCCGGCGCCGAAGGTCCGACTCATCCACGCGTTCGACCGTCCCTACGAGAACGTCGTCGCGACGGCGCGCACGTGCTACTCCGCGAAGGGCATCGTCACCGAGGACCAGGCCTCCGCGAAGCCGGACCGCCGCGACGCCATCGCGAAGTCGATCTACGAGGCGGGCCACCACACGACCTTCCAGCACGCGCACTTCCAGTTCTCGCTCGAGAACGTGTCGCGCCAGTTTCTCTGGACCTTCCTGCATTCCCATCCCTTCTACAACTCCGAGCAGGTCTCGCAGCGCTACGTCGAGGTGAAGAAGGGCAACTTCGCGATTCCGCCGATGGGCGCTGCCGAGCGCGAGCTCTACGAGCGCACGGCGCGCCGCCAGCAGGACGCCTACACGCGGCTGACCGAGCTGCTCACGCCACTCGCGGCCGAGCGCTACTTCGGGCTCTTCCCGGGCCGGACGCGCGGAGACGGACGCGCCCGCTTCGCCGGAGCGATCCAGAAGCGCGCGCAGGAGATCGCGCGCTACGTTCTTCCGGTCGCGACCTTCTCGTATCTGTACCACACGGTCTCGGGCGTGACGCTCTTCCGCTACTGGCGGCTCTCCGAGTCGATGGACGCTCCCGCCGAGCAGCGCGAGGTCATCGGACAGATGGTCGCGGAGGTCCTGCGCCACGATCCCCTCTATGCGACCGTGCTGCAGGATCCGCTGCCCCTCGAGGAGACGCCCGAATACGCCGCGTACGCGTCGCTGCCTCGCGTGCGTCCCGCGGCACGCGCATTTCGGGAGGAGTTCGACCGCGAGCTCGGAGGGCGCGTCTCGCGCCTGGTCGACTGGAAGGCCAACAACGAACAGGTCCTCGCCTCCTCCGTCCGCGAGATCCTTGGCGTCTCGCGCGGGGCGCTCTCCGACGACGAGGCGATCCGCATGGTCCTCGATCCGTCGCGCAACCGGATCCTCGGAGAGACGCTCACCCTGACCACCCACGACAAGCTCTCGCGGGCGCTCTTCCACCCGTCGTACACCTTCCGCAAGAAGCTCTCGCACACCGCCGACAGCCAGGACCAGCGCCACCGGATGACGCCGGCCTCGCGTCCGGCGCTGCCGGCCTACCTCTCGGAGGAGCCCGATTTCGTCGTCCCCATGCTCGTGGCCGAGGTCCCGGAGGCCGACGCGCTCTACCGCGAGACCATGGAGGAGACCTGGAACGCGATCAACCTCCTGCGTGAGCGCGGCGTCTCCGACGAGTACGCCGCCTACCTGCTGCCCAACGCCGTCGCGATCCGCTTCACCGAGTCTGCGGACCTCCTGAACCTCCACCACAAGTTCGCGATGCGCCTCTGCTACAACGCCCAGGAGGAGATCTGGCGGGCCTCGCTCGACGAGGCGCTCCAGATCCGTGAGGTCAACCCGCGGATCGGGCCTTGGCTGCTGCCGCCGTGTACGCTGCGACACCTCGCCGAGGTTCGACCCGTCTGTCCCGAGGGCGAACGCTTCTGCGGCGTGGTAGTCTGGAGGAGGGACGCTACCGAGTACACTCGATCTCTCTGATGCTCATTCCCAAGCAGGATCGCACCGCCGCAAGCTCCTACCCGGGCCCCCGGACCGGAACTCCCGCCGAGGTCGCCCGCCTCAAGGTCGCACTGATCGAAATCGTGCCGCCGATCTGGCGGAGGGTCACGATCCCGGTGAATCTGACGCTGCGGCGGCTCCACGCGGTGCTGCTGTCGTCGATGGGCTGGAAGGGCGCTCAGCCCCACCGCTTCCGGATCGGCGACACCCTCATCGGCATGCCCGCCAACCTGACCGACGGCATCCGGGACTCCCGGTGGGTGACGGTGCAGGACCTCATCAACGCGCGCATCGGGACTCTCTATTACGACTACGGCGAGAACGCGCGGTGGGTCCACGAGATCTGGATCGAGCGCGTCGACGCGGGCACTCACGACAACCAGCGCCCGGCGTGCGTGGCGGGCGAGCGCGCCTGCCCGCCCGAGGAGACGAGCGGACCGGACGAGTACGTCGACTGGATCCTCGCCGCGCGGGACCCCTACGGCCAGCCAGAAACCCGCAAGAAGGACTGGCAGCGGACCTTCGACCCGGAGCGCTTCGAGCTCGAGAGGGTCAACGCGGCCCTCGCGATCCTGCCGCTGTAGCCCTTCGCGGCCCAGCTGCCCCGCGGCACCGCGGTATAGACTCTTCACAGAAACCGCCGAAACGGAGGCTTCTGTGAACAACAGAAGGGCCCGCTCCTTTCTCTGGGGTCTCTGTTTCCATGCGATCGTCTCAGCGAGCGCGATCGCTTCCACGGCCGTGCCGCAGTGGCAACGGCTCTTCCACTCGCTCGCGGACGGCCCGTTCAGCTCCGCGCCGCTCGCCGCGCGCGAGCTCGCCGACGGAACCGTCCTGGTGGTCACCCAGACCTTCCAGACGATCCATTACAACCACGACGGAACGATCGTCTCCGCGCATCAGCTCGAGCTGAACTCTCCCGATGCTCGCGTTCGCGAATCGGGACCGTCCGGGACGGTCAACGCCAAGGCGGTGATCGATGGGTTCGGCCGCGTGGTCCTCTCCTTCGTGGCCTTGCTGAACTACAACCCGATCGACACCGGCATCGTGGAGACCGTCAAGTTCGACGGGCTCACCGGCGAGAAGCTCTGGCCGGCCCCGGCGTTCTACAACGCGAAGCTCGCCGAGTACCCGACCAATGTGTTCGTGGACCGCTCGGGCGACGTCATCGTGACCGGGGTCGCATCGGGCAACGCAAAGCAGTTCACGCTCAAGTACGCCGGCCAGAACGGATCCGTGCTCTGGGGCCCCGTGATCATCGAGAACGCAGCCTTTCCCACACGAGACATGGCTGCCTCCGTGGACACTTTCGGCAACGTGTACGTGAGCGTTCCCACCACGGATTCAGGAGGCGTCGTGACGGTGAAGTACGACGGTGGGAGCGGAGCCACTCTCTGGGGTCCGATCGTTTTCCCGGATCTCAGCGCCCGCCCCCAGGCGTCGCTCGTGGAACCCGATGGGAACTACGTCCTCACTGCTGCGACCGACCAGAGCTTCGTTGCGCTGAAATACGACTCGGGGTCCGGCGCGCTCATCTGGGGACCCTCGGTGTTTGCGACTCCTCCGGGCTCGTCCAATGCGAGCGTCGAGGCCCTGACCCCGACCACGACGGGCGATCTCTTTCTCACCGGCTTCTACGATCCCATCGAGCCCGGGGTGAAGATCGTCTCGCGAAAGCTTTCCGGGACCACCGGAGCCGCGATCTGGACGGGCACGCCGACCGACGTGGAACCGATCATCACCGCGCCGGCCGCGAGCGCTGTCGCGGCGAACGGCGACCTCGTCGTCGTCGCCGTGACCGGAACGCCCGCCGATCCAAGACTCGCCTTCTGGAGATACCGCGGAGCGGACGGCGAGACCGTCTGGGGTCCGACGGAGTTCGGAGGCTTCGCCGGGAGCGATCCACCGGCCTTCTTCGTCGGCTCCAACGGACGGGTCTTCACCTCGGAACTCGTCCTCAAGTCCGACGGCACCAACGCGCTCGACTCCGGCGAGATCGACGCGGTGACGGGCGTTCCCGCCTGGGGGCCCACCGAGGCCCAATTCTCCCGGCAGTTCGTCACCGAGTTCGTCGACCTCGCCGCGGGTCCCGACGGGAACCCGGTCGCCGTCGGCCGGGCACAGGGTCAGGCGGCAATCGTCACGCTCAAATACGACCGGACGATGGGGAGCCTTCTCTGGGGCCCTATCACCTATTCGCCGACGGGTTCCTATTCGCTGCCTCAGCAGGTCGTCGTCGATTCGAGCAACGACGCATACGTGCTGAATACCGAAATCACCGACGGCGGCAACGGCTTCGATGTTTTCGTCATCAAGTACTCGGGCGCGACGGGAGCCGTCCTCTGGGGACCGACGAAGTTCGACACCCTCTCCCAGGCGATTCGCCTGGCGCTCGATCCCGCCGGAAATGTCGTGGTCCTCGCCTGGAGCCCGGACCTCGTCACGTTCTTCACGCACCCGGCCCTGGCCAAGCTCTCGGGATCGACGGGAGCCGTCCTCTGGGGACCCGTGGTCTTCGACGCGGCCGGCGAGACCAAGAACGCCTTCGACCTCGCCCTCGACGGTTCGGGGAATCCGGTCGTCGCCGGCTGGGGAAGCGAATGGTTCGTCTACAAGTCCTCCCACACCGACGGATCGTTGTCGTGGGGTCCGGAACTCCTGAGCAACAGCTACGCCTACGCAGTGGCCGTCGACCCGGCCGGCGACGTGGTCGTGACGGGACAGGACCTGACCTACACGATGAACACGGTCAAGTACTCCGGGGCGACCGGCTCCGTCCTCTGGGGACCGGAGACGATCGCGACCGCCGAGGGCGACGACGTCGCGATCGCCTCCAACGGCGACGCGGTCGTCTTCGGGCAATTCGTGGACTCTCTCGGCAACTCCGACTTCTTGACGATCCGCTACAAGTCGGCCGACGGTAGCGTCGTGTGGGGACCCGTGCGTGCGGACGGCGACGGCCATGGATACGACATCCCGGGCGTTCGAGCCCTGGGCTTCGACGCCGCAGGCAACGTCGTCCTCGGCGGATACTCGACGAGGCCAAACGGCAACTTCGACATCTCCCTCTCGAAGTACGAGGGCTCGACGGGCGCGACTCTCTGGGGTCCCGTCTACGTCGGCGGACCCGACACCGAGAAGATCTCGGGTTTCCAGGTGCAGGGGAATTCGATCGCCGTCGGCGCCACGAGCGAGGCGGGCATGCTGACCGCCGTCCTCGACGAATCGTTGGGAATCGAGTTTTCGCTTCCCAACCTGCCGCCGGCTTTCTGCGGCCAGCCGTACTCGGTCCCCTTCGTCGCGCAGAACGGCTCGCCCGCTTACACGTGGTCGATCGTCTCCGGCAGCCTCCCTGACGGCCTTACGCTCTCGTCCGGCGGCTCGCTCGCCGGATCTCCAACCGAGCAGGGAGCGTTCTCGTTCACCGTCCGTGTCACGGACTCGACGCTGACGCAAAGCGAGCGCGCGTTCGCTCTCGTCGTCACCGAGGACCCGGGCGACGTCGCGATTCTCGCGTTGCCGGCTCCGTCCTGCCACTACACGCTCGCCGTTCCGCCCGGGTTCGCGAGCTATCTCTGGCTTCCCGGCGGCGAGACGACGACGACGATCGACGTCGCGCCGGTCGAGAGGACGACCTACGGCGTGATCGTCGGAGATGGGTCCGGCTGCTTGCTCCATCTCTCGGTCACACTCGGCGGCACGGCGCTTCAGGATCCGTCCTGCCTCGCGCCGTCCATCGCCTCCATCTCCCCCACGAGCGGGCCCGGCTCGGGAGGCACGGCGATCACGATCCAGGGCGCGAAGTTCGAGACCGGCGCGGAGATCGTCATCGCCGCACAGGACGTCCCCGGAACGGTCGTCGATCCCGCGCACATCACGACGACGAGTCCCCCGATCCCCCCCGGCACGCTGGGCAGCCTCCTCGTTCGGAATCCGGATACCGGCAGCGCGTTTCTTCCCGGAGCGTTCTTCGCCGACTTCCTCGACGTTCCGCCGGAGAACATCTTCCACGACTCGATCGAGACGCTCGTCCGAAGCGGCGTCACGGTCGGATGCGGGAGCGGCAACTTCTGCGTGGATCGGGACACGACCCGTGCCCAGATGGCCGTGTTTCTCCTCAGAAGCCTGCTGGGTCCAACGTACGTTCCGCCTCTTCCGACGGGCAAGGTCTTCGCCGACGTTCCGATCGACGCGTTCGCCGCCGCATGGATCGAGGACCTCTACGCGCGGGGGATCACGGGCGGGTGCCTGACCGACCCGCTCCGCTACTGTCCAGACGCGAACGTCAGCCGCGCCGAGATGGCGGTCTTCCTCCTGAAGACCGAGCTCGGGAACGCCTACGTGCCGCCGCCCGCCACCGGTACCGTCTTCGCGGATGTCGCGGCCGATGCGTTCGCCGCCGCCTGGATCGAGGATCTCTACCACCGCGGCATCACGGCGGGCTGCCTGACGGACCCGTTGCGCTACTGCCCGGACTCGCCCGTCCGCCGCGACGAGATGGCGGCGTTCCTGGTCCGAACGTTCGGCCTCTAGGCCGGGTTCTTTAGGGCGCGGCCTCCGCGGCGATCTCCTCGCCGGGAGAGTCCTCGTTCGTCACCGCGAGCGGCGGGCCGAGCACCTTTTCCCAGCGCGCGACGACGACCGACGCCACGCAGTTGCCCATGACGTTGATCGACGTGCGCGCCATGTCCATGAGCTCGTCCACCGCCAGGATCATGGCCACGCCCGCCTCGCCGGGCAGCCCGAAGGCCGCGCAGCCCGCGGCGATCACGACGAGCGAGGCGCGGGGGACTCCGGCCACGCCCTTCGACGTCATCAGGAACGTGAGCATCATCAGGAGCTCGGTCGACAGCGGCAGGTGGATCCCGGCCGCCTGTGCGATCGTCAGCGACGCGAGCGAGATGTAGAGCGTCGAGCCGTCGAGGTTGAAGGAGTAGCCCGCCGGGATCACGAAGCCGGCCACCGACTCCGGCACCCCGTACTCGACCATCTTCTCGAGCGCGCGCGGGAGCGCCGCCTCGGACGAGGCCGTCGAGAAGGCCAGCAGGAACGGCTCGCGGATCTTGCGGAAGAAGAGCGGGATGTTCGCCCGCACGATCAGGAGCGCGGGGACGAGGACCAGCAGCGCGAAGAGGACGAGCGCGCCGTAGAGCGACGCGACGAGCTTCGCGTAGGACGCCAGCACCGCCATGCCGTGGTGCGCGACGGAGCCCGCCATCGCGCCGAAGACGCCCAGCGGCGTCAGCGACATGACGTAGTCGGTCAGCTTGAACATCACCGCCACGACCGAATCCATCACGCGCAGGAACGGCGCCGACTTCTGTCCGATGTGCGCGGCCGCGACCCCGACCAGCGTCGCGAACACCACGACCTGCAGGATGTCCTGCCTGGCCATGGCGTCGACCACGTTCGACGGGAAGAGGTGCAGCAGCGTCTCGACCAGCGTCTTGGGCTTAACCAGCGCCTCGCCGGACGGCGGCAGCGTCAGGCCCTTGCCCGGCTGGACGACGTGCGCGATCGTGAGCCCCAGCGCCAGCGCCGCCGTGGTCGCGATCTCGAAGTAGACGAGCGCCTTGACGCCCATTCGCCCGACCGCCTTCACGTCGCCCGTCTTTCCGATCCCGACGACGATCGTCGAGAAGATCAGCGGCACGATCAGCATCTTGATCAGGCTGATGAAGGCGCGAGAGAGGAAGCGGAAGGTCTCGTATGCGGCCGGATTCGTCTCCGCCGGGAAGATCCATCCGGCGACGACGCCACCGATGAGCGCATAGAAGATGAGCGCGGTCGAGGAGAGCCAGGCGGGGCGTTTGGACTTCACGCGGGCGAGAGTTTAACCCGCGCTCGCATTCTCGACCGCGGGCGAGGGGCGGCCGCGCTTGCACTCTCGCGCGCTTACACTCTTGCACGCTTGCACGAGCGGCGGAAGTCTCGCTCCCGCTTCGACGTCGAGAAGAGAATTAGGCCGAACTCCCGCCGGCCCGGACACCTGATAGTTTTCCCTCTCAAAATGGCCGAGGGAATCCGACTCCCCGAAACGCTCGTCCTGAACCGGGCTCTTTGTCTTCGCCGACCGCATCTCGAAGGTCGCCGCGCAGATCGACTTCGAGCGCCAGAAAGAGTCCCGACCCCACTCCCATGACCGATGAAACCGGCGAGGACGCCCAGGAGACCGCTCCGACCCCCGTGCGGAGCGGAGCCGCACGCGCGCCGGGGACCTACGTGCCGGGCCTCTCCAAGGGCGAGGTCCTCGCCGGGCGCTTCCGGATCGTCCGGTTCATCGCGCGTGGCGGCATGGGAGAGGTGTACGAGGCGGAGGATCAGGTCCTGCGCGAGCGCGTCGCCGTCAAGACGATCCGTAGCCGCCCCGACGTGGCGGGCGACCCGCGCTCGATGGAGCGCTTCCTCCGCGAGGTGAACCTCGCCCGCAGCGTGACGCATCCCAATGTCGCGCGGACCTACGACATCGTCCGCGAGGGGCCCGTGACGTTCCTGACCATGGAGCTGCTCTCGGGCGAGACACTGGCGCACCGGCTCGCGCGCGGCGGGCGGATACGTCCGGAGGACGCCCTCCCTCTGGTCGAGCAGATGGCGGCGGCGCTCGGGGCGGCGCACGACGCCGGCGTCGTGCATCGGGACTTCAAGAGCGCCAACGTGATGCTCTCGCCCGACCCGCGCCGGCCCGGCGGCGTGCGCGCGGTCGTCACCGACTTCGGGCTCGCGCGGCGCGACCGGCCCGGCCGCGAGGACTCCTCGCTCACGGAGACCGAGGCGGTCATGGGGACGCCCGACTACATGGCGCCCGAGCAGATCGAGGGCCGCGCCGTCTCCCCCGCCACGGACATCTACGCGCTCGGGATCGTCCTCTACGAGATGGTGACGGGCGAGCCGCCCTTCCAGGGGGACTCGCCGATCTCGGTCGCGCTCAAGAAGCTCAAGGAGGCGCCGCCCTCTCCCCGGACTCGCGTTCCGGACCTCCCGCTCGAGTGGGAGCGGACCCTGCTGCGCAGCCTCGAGCGCGATCCGCGCGACCGCTTCGCCTCGGTCGGCGAGGTCGTGCGCGCGCTGCACGGCGAGGCGATCGCGGCGGGGACCGGCATCCGGGCGCGCCGGCGTCGGCGGCGCCTCGCGGCGGTCGCCGCGGGGCTGCTCCTCGCGGCCGTCGCCGGGCGGGCCGCGTTCCGCGCCGGAGCCCGCCGCGCCGCGTCTCCCGGCATGACGGCGCCGGCGTCTTCGAGCGCGGCAACGGCCACGAGGCCGGCGCGGCGCTCCGTCGCCGTCCTGGGGTTCAAGAACCTCGCCGGACGCCCCGAGGAGGCCTGGGTGTCGACGGCGCTCGCCGAGATGCTCACGACGGAGCTCGCCGCCGGCGAGAAGCTTCGCGCCATCTCGAGCGAGGACGTGGCGAGGATGAAGAGCGACCTCGCGTTGACGGAGTCCGACACGCTCGGCCGCGACAGCCTCGCGCGCGTCCGCAAGAACATCGGCGCGGACATCGTCCTGCTCGGGTCGTACCTCGCGTCGCCTCCGGCGGCTCCGGGCTCCCCGCCCACGCTCCGCCTGGACCTCCGCCTCCAGGACACCTCCGCCGGCGAGACGATCGCCGTCGTCTCCGAGAAGGGTCCGGCCTCCGACGTGGACGCGCTCGCGACGCGCGCCGGCGAGCGCCTCCGCGAGAAGCTGAAGCTGCCCGTCGTCTCGCAGGCGGACGCCGCGGCCGTCCGCGCGACACTGCCCTCGAATCCCGAGGCTGCGCGGCTCTACGCCGAGGGGCTCGCGCGGCTCCGGGTCTTCGACGTGGCCGCCGCCCGCGAGCTCCTCGAGAAGGCCGTGGCGCTCGACCCGAAGCACGCCCTGGCCCGCTCGGCGCTCGCCGCCGCCTGGAGCGGACTGGGATACGACGCGAAGGCGCTCGAGGCGTCGGAGGCGGCCTTCATGCTGTCGGGCGATCTCTCGCGAGAGACGCGCCTCGCCGTGGAGGGCCGGTATCGCGCGTCGAGCAACGAGTGGGACCGGACCGTCGAGATCTATCGCTCGCTCTTCACGTTCTATCCCGACAACCTCGAGTACGGGCTCCAGCTCGCGGCCGCGCAGACGCGCGCGGGACGCGCGAACGACGCGCTCGCAACGGTGGCCGCGCTGCGCCGGGCGTTCCCGAAGGACGACCCACGCATCGGCGTCGCCGAGGCGGAGACGGCCAAGGCGCTGTCGGACTTCGCGCGCATGGAGAAGGCCGCCATCCAGGCCTCCGCGCTGGCGGAGGCCTCCGGCGCGCGCCTGATCGACGCCACCGCGCGCATGCAGCGAGGCATCGCGCGCCGCAACCTCGGCGACCCGAAGGGCGGCGAGTCGCTGAGTCAGCAGGCGCGCGAT
Source organism: Thermoanaerobaculia bacterium (assembly GCA_036493875.1). Taxonomy (GTDB): domain Bacteria; phylum Acidobacteriota; class Thermoanaerobaculia; order UBA5066; family Gp7-AA6; genus DAHUXD01. The sequence goes on along the minus strand of DASXPB010000052.1, from coordinate 25,145 downwards.
CTCTTCGAGACGGCCGGCGACCGGCGCGGCATGGCAAGCGCGATCAACGGCATCGGGAACGCCCGCTACGACCAGGGGGATCTGGACGGCGCCCGAAGGGCCTACGAGCAGGTGCTCGCAGTCGCCCGCGAGATCGGCAACAAGCGGGTCGCCGCCGGCGCCCTCGACAACATCGCGAACGTCGTGGGCGACCAGGGCGATCTCGCGGGCGCGCGAAAGCTCGCCGAGGAATCGCTCGCGCTCTTCGGCGAGATCGGCGACAAGGCCGGGCAGGCCGAGGCCCTCAACAACATCGGCGCCGGACTCGTCATCGCGGGCAACCTGCGCGCGGCGCGCGAGAGCTTCGAGCGCGCGATCCCGCTCTATCAGGAGATCGGGGACGAAGGCGGCCGCGCCATCGCCCTCAACAACATCGCCGAGCTGCAGTGGAGCGAGGGCGACCCCGCCGGCGCGGCGAAGAGCTTCGACGAATCGATCTCGACCTTCCGCGCGCTCGGACAGAAGAGCCGGACCGTCTATCCCGCGACCGGCCTCGCGACGGTGCGCGCGGAGACCGGCGACCTTCCGGCGGCACGGACCCTCCTCTCGCAGGCCCTGCCCGTCTGCCGGGAGGCGCACGACCGCCACCAGGAGGCGTTCGTTCTGTCGGGCCTCGGCTCGATCGACCTCGCGGAGGACAAGGTCGCGGACGCGCGCGATCGGTTCGCACAGGCCCTCGCGATCCGCAGCGAGATCGGCGAGAAGGGAGCCGCGGCGCAGAGCCGATACGACCTCGCGCGCGTCGCGCTCGCGAAGGGCGACGCGAAGGCCGCGCGGGACGGGGCCCGGCAGGCGGCCGACGAGCTGCGGGCGCAGAAACTTCCGGACGACGAGGCCGTCGCGCTGTCTTTCGCGGCACGCGCCGCCCTGGAGGCCGGGAGCGCCGCCGACGCGGCGGAGTCCCTCGAGCGGGCGCGCCGCCTCTCCGCTTCGCTGCAGCACGAGACGGCGCGCCGCGAGTTCCTCCTCGCCTCGTCGATCGCGCGCGCCGCGCTCGGCGACGCTCCGGGCGCGCACCGGAGCCTCGAGAGCGCGATCGCGAGCGCCCGGGAGAAGGGTCTCGTCGCCTACGCGCTCGAGGCGAGTCTCGCGCTCGGCGGCATCGAGATGCGCTCGGGAGCCGCCGCGGCGGCCCGCGCCCGCCTGGAGGGCGTCGAGAAGGATGCCGCCGCGCGCGGATTCGTCCGGATCGCAAAACGGGCCGCCGCCGTGCGCGCCTGAGAGGCTGCCGTCGCGCGCCGCGCCGCCGCTCGACGGCGGTGGTAAACTGCTTCATTCACAGACATTCGCTGACGCAGGCCGGCCGTGTGTCCGGTGACGTCCGGAATTTCCATGGAGACGGCCGCACCTCGCCTGCGCCTCGGGCGCCGCGTCGTCCATGACTCTTCGCTCCCCGTTCCGCCGCCACAGGTCCATGCCGTGGTCGCCGCAGATGCGCCGGCGTCCGCCCGCGCCCGGCACGGCGAGGCTCGTCCAGCCGTCGCCCGGGATGGTCGCGTTTACGGAGGCATCCCTCTTGTTGGGCCTCCTGATCGGCATGGGAATGCGCGCGCGGATCTACTACGAGTCTCCTCTGAGGTCGGTCCAGCCGGTGCTCTGGTTCCTCCACGGGATCACCGAGGACGTCGCGATCTTCTCGATGGCCGGCGCGCTGACTCTTTTCTCCACGCGCTACGTGTGGCAACGCCGTTCCTGGAGCGCGCTCACGGCGTTCGTTCTCGCGGTGTCCGTGCTCCACCTGGTCTGGTCGGAGGTCGTGATCTTCTTCGGCCACGCGGTTCGCGCGCGCGACCTGCAGGTCGGGCTACGGCCGGTACTGTTCCTGCACTCGGTCAACATGAACATCCTCTACGCTCTGGCCGCGACCATCGCCGTCGCCTGGATCCTGGTGCGTTGGACCGCGGCGCGTTCGCGCGGGCGCCGCCGCACGTGGGCGAACGCGAGGCGCCTGCTCGCCTTGGGTCTCTTCGCCACGGGCTGCTCGTTCCTCGCGATCCCGATCCACCAGACCGAGACGGCGCACAACCCGCTCGTGGCGCTCGCGGTGCTCGTTCGGGAGTGGCCTCCGACCGACTCGCAGGGACAGTTCCTGGTCCCCACGCCCAGGCTCTCCGAGGTCAATCTGCGACATCTCGCGCCGAACCCGCGGACGAGGGAGTACTACGACACGACGTTCCCACTCGCGTATCGGCCGTCGGCGCGCTCCCCGGAGGCGCCGAGGCTGCCGGAGGGACTGCGCCCGAACCTCGTCTTCATCCTGATGGAGGGCGTCCGGTCGGAGGAGATCGGCGCCTACGGCGGCACGATCCCCGGACTCACGCCGAACCTCGATCGCCTGGCGCGGGAGGGCACGCGCGTCGATCGCTTCTATAGCAACGGCAACCACACTCCCGAGGGCGAGCTCGCGCTCTGGTACGCCATGCTTCCGAGTCCCTACGAGGTGCTTCTGACCTCCCGCTCCGAGAGCCCGATGACGGGCATCCCGGAGCTGCTCCGGCATTCCGGATGGCAGTCCTTCCTCTGGGTGCACAGCGGGGACCAGAACTTCTATCAGCGCGACCGCTTCTATCTCCCGCGCGGGTTCATCACGATCGACGGCCGCGACTTCCCTCCGCGCGAGCCGCGGACCAACTGGGGCTTCTCCGACCGCGCCCTAGCGCGCCGCGCAATGACGGCCCTGGACTCGGTCGCCGAGCCGTTCGCGTCGATGATCCTGACCGTCTCGAACCATCATCCCTTCCAGCTTCCCGCGGACGCCCAGACGCACCTGACGGGCCTCGGCCGGGAGCGCCGGGGCTTCTCTCCGTTCGGCAAGGAGGGACTCGTCGTCGGCCTTCACACGGTACCGATGCTGAAGACGATGCACTACACGGACGAGGCGGTCGGCTACTTCTTCGAGATGGCGCGCACCCGGCCGTGGTTCGCGCGCACCGTCTTCGTCATTGCCAGCGACCACGGATTGCCGATCGTTCCGACGAACGGCGTCGAGTCGCTGCACCGGTTCCTGGAGCTGCGTCACCGGGTGCCCCTGATCCTCTACTCCCCGTTGCTGCCCGGCGGACGCGTGGTTCGCGAGCCGGCCTCCCAGATCGACGTGCTCCCGACGATCATGGGCCTCTTCGGACTGTCGGGACCCGAAGCGGGCATCGGAAGGGACCTGCTCGATCCGAGCTCCGCCGATCCGGAGCGGCCGGTGATCACTTGGACCCGTGACGCGCGCACGATCTCGGTCATCACGCAGGCGCTCGTCTACCACCGGCAGCTCTCGGCCGCGGGCACACTGCGCTTCGACGACGTCGACGACGAGATGCTGATCGATCCGAGCGCCGACCCGAAGGGCCTCCACAATCTGGCCGCGCAATTTCCGGCTGAGACCTCCCGCCTGCAACGGGCCGCCGAGATCTACTACGACACCTACGCGTGGCTGGTCACGCAGGGTCGCTCCGGGTTGCCGAGCCTACCGGCGAAGACCGCCCGGAGGCCGGGCCAGGGACGGGAGTCCGCGGCTCTCAGGTAGCATCGGGCGACCCGCGTCCGGTCGGATCCCTGGCCCTCTCCGTGCGTCCGATAGGATCCCGGGCGTGACGCCCGACGATCTCCATCCCCATCCCCATCCCCGTCCCGATCCACACCCCGTGCTCGCGTGGTGCCGCGGCCGCTCCGAGGAGATGACGCGGCTGCTCGAGGAGCTGGTCGCGATCGAGTCTCCCTCGACGGAGCCCTCCGCCGTGGCCGCGGTCGCGCGGCGCGTCGAGCGCGAGCTCTCCACCCTCGGAATTCCGGGGGAGCTTCTTCCGGTCGACGGCGGTGGGCCGATCCTGCGGGCGCGCGGTGCCGCGGGCCCTTCTGGCGGCGTGATGCTGCTCGGCCACCTCGACACGGTCTGGGATCTCGGAACGCTGCGCCGCCGCCCGGTCCGCATCGAGAACGGACGGTTCTTCGGCGCCGGCTCCTACGACATGAAGGGCGGCATCGTCGTGCTCCTGTACGCGTTGAAGGCGCTGAAAGCGCAGCCGGCGGCGGCGGCTCCCGAAGCCGGACTCCCTCTCCCGGTCACCGTCTTCCTGACGCCGCTCGAGGAAGTCGGCTGCGCGCGTTACCGCGACGTCATGGAGTCCGCGATGCGGCCCTGCTCCGCCGTGCTCGACTTCGAGCCCGCGTGGCCGGGCGGCGCCGTCAAGACCCAGCGCAAGGGCTCCACGACGCTGACGCTGCGGGCCCACGGCGTCGCCGCGCATGCGGGAGCCGATTTCGCACGCGGCGCCAACGCCATCCTCGAGCTGTCGCGCCGGCTCCTCGACGCGGCGGCGCTCACGGATCTCGAGAACGGAATCACGCTGAACGTCGGCACCGTTCGCGGCGGCACGCGCGCGAACGTCGTGCCCGACGCCGCGGAGGCGCAGATCGACGTCCGGTTTCGGACGCTGCACGACGGCGAACGCGCTTGCGCCGCCGTCGAGAGTCTCGCGCCGACCGACCCCCGCATCCGCCTGGAGGTCGAGCGCGGCCCGTTCTACCCGCCGCTCGAGCGGACGTCGGGCGTGATCGCCGCCTTCGGCGCGGCGCGCGCGGCGGCCGCGGAGCTGGGGCTGCCCGAGCTCGAGGAGATCGCGACGGGCGGAGCCTCGGAGGCGTCGTTCGCCGCCGCGCTCGGGCTTCCCACTCTCGACGGCATGGGCCCCGACGGCGACGGCGCCCACGCGGAGAACGAGCACGTGATCCTCGCGAGCCTGCCGGAGAGAGCCGCGCTCGCGGCGCTCCTGATCGAGAAGCTGGCGTCTTCGTCACCGGCGTCCCGGTAACGCAAGGGATCCCTCGTCGCGGGCGCTCCTCGGGATGACGGCCATCGAGTACACCCGTCCCTTTCCCTGACCGAACGGCCGGCTGACTTTCCGGGCGCGTCGCGGGACAATGGGTTTGAAGTGTCTTCACAAGAGGGAGGATTCGCGATGCGCTCCGCCGCGCGGCTGTCGGCCGCCGTCGCCACGGTGTTCATGGTTCTCGCATCGGCCGCCTCGGCCGGCGTTCTCTACGTGAACGCTTCCGCCACGGGATCCGACAATGGCAGCAGCTGGGCCGATGCCTTCACCAGCCTGCCCCCCGCCCTGGCGTCGGCCAACTCGGGCGACGAGATCTGGGTCGCGGCGGCGACGTACAAGCCCGCCACCGTCTCGGACCGTACCGTCAGCATCGCGCTCAAGAACGGCGTCGGCGTCTACGGCGGATTCAACGGGACCGAGACGATGCGGTCGCAGCGCGACCCTCTCGTCAACGTTACGATCCTGTCCGGCGACATCGGGACTCCCGGCTCCGCCATCGACAACAGCTACCACGTCGTGACCGCCGCCGCGTCCGTCACCAACACGGGCGTCGTGGACGGCTTTACGATCACGGCCGGACAGGCCGACGGCGCGCCGGCAGCCAACAACGACCGCGGCGCGGGGATGTGGGTCAACGGAGGCGCGCCGACGATCTCGCACATGACCTTCACGGGAAACTTCGCGCAGGCCGAGGGCGGCGGCCTCCGCATCACCAGCGGCGCGCCGCTTCTGCTCTCCTGCCTCTTCCAGGGGAACTCGGCCGGCTTCGGCGGAAAGGGCGGCGGGCTCTACGCCGGCGGCGGAAGCTCGGTCACCGCGCAGAGCTGCGTGTTCCGCTCCAACTCGATCTCGGCCTCCTCCACGGGAGGCGGAGGCCTCGAGACCGCCGGAGCCGCGGTCACGGTCATCAACTCGATCTTCGCGCAGAACAGCCCGAACGGCCTCCAGGTCGCCTCCGTCGACGGCAGCGTCATCGACAACTGCACGTTCACCGGAAACGCGGGCTATGGAGCAGCGTTCGTCTCGAGCAACTCCAACACGATCAGCAACACCATTTTCTGGGGCGACTCGACCGGCGAGCTGTGCACCGGCGTGTGCCTCGGCTCGGCGAGCGTGACCTACTCCGACGTCCAGGGAGGCTTCGCGGGCACCGGCAACGTCAGCGCCGATCCGCTGTTCATCCAGGCCCCCGGCGACCTGAGGCCGGGGCCCGGCTCTCCCGCCGTCGACTCGGGCAGCAACTTCGCGGTCACCGGCGGCGTCATCGTGGACGTCGTGGGGCTGCCGCGCTTCTTCGACGATCCCGACGTGCCGGACACGGGCATCGGCCTGCCGGGCACGCCGATCGTCGACATGGGCGCCTACGAGCGCGTTCCCCTGATCGTCTCCGCGCCGCCGGACCTGACCGTGTGCAGCGGGTCCTCCGCGGTCTTCCCGGTCACGGCCAGTGGACAGGCGCCGCTCAGCTACCAGTGGCGCAAGAACGGCGTCAATCTCGTCGACGGCGGCTCCATCTCGGGAGTGCACACGACGACGCTGACGATCGACCCGACCGGCGCGGGCGACCCGGGCACCTACGACATCGTCGTCACCGACAACTTCCACCAGTCGCTCGCGTCGACTCCGGCGACCCTCGCGGTCAACACCACCCCGACGGCCTCGGCCTCAGGGACCGCCGCGATCTGTACGGGCAACTCGACGCTGCTCAACGGATCGGGCGGCGTGAGCTGCTCCTGGTCTCCCACCGCGGGACTGTCCGACGCGAGCGTGTGCGCGCCGAGCGCCTCGCCGACGATCACCACGGTCTACACGCTGACCGTGACCGCGGCGAACGGCTGCCTGTCCACGAACGCGCCCACCGTCACGGTCACGGTGAACCAGACCCCCGCGACGCCGATCATCACGGCTCCGCTCTCGCTCCCGATCGGCGCCTCGGGCGCTTCGGCCAGCGTGACCGACCATCCGGGATCGATCTTCACCTGGATCCTTCAGGGAGGCACCATCACGGGCGGCCAGACCACGCGGCAGATCGCCTTCGACGCGGGTTCGGCCGGGACGACGATGCACTGCACCGTGTTCGAGACCAATTCCGGCTGCAGCTCGCCGGTCGCCTCGAGGAACATCCAGGTCGATTTCAACGACGTTCCGCCGTCGCACCAGTTCCACGACTTCGTCGACACCGTCGCGCGCAACCAGATCACGGTCGGCTGCACCGGCGGGAACTACTGTCCGGATCAGCAGATCCCGCGCTCCCAGATGGCGGTGTTCCTGCTGAAGGCCAAGTTCGGCTCTGACCACGTCCCGCCGCCGGAGACCGGCACGATCTTCGGAGACGTCCCGGTCGGCTCCTTCGCCGCGGCCTGGATCGAGGAGCTCTACAACCTGGGCGTGACCGGCGGCTGCACGACCGATCCGTTGAACTTCTGCCCGGACGCCCCCGTCACGCGCGCGCAGATGGCGGTCTTTCTCCTCAAGGACCTCCTGGGGTCCGATTACGTTCCTCCGGGCGCAAGCGGAACGATCTTCGCCGACGTCCCGCTCGGCACCTTCGCGGCGGACTGGATCGAGGACTTCTACGGCCGCGGCATCACGGGCGGCTGCGCGGTGAGTCCTCTGCGGTACTGCCCGGACAAGCCGGTCACGCGTGGCGAGATGTCGGTGTTCGTCACGAAGACGTTCGAGCTCCAATAGCTCTCCTCCGGAGGCGCCACGGCCTCCGGTGCTTCGATCTCCTGGCCGGCCACCGGAGTCCATTGTCCGGTGGCCGGTTCGCTTTTCCGCGGCGGATTCCCGGGACGCGTCAACCTCGGCCGCCGCCGCTCGTCAACCACCTCGGAGGTCCGGGATGGTCAGCGATGCGCGACGGGCACGGGTCGTCCTCTTCTCCTCTCTCCTCGCTGCGGGGGCCGCGGCGCTGCCGGCCCAGACGCCTCCCCCTGCCTTCGTCGCGACGCCGCTGACCGAGATGGGCCAGTCGGGGAGCTACCTCGGGTTCGAGGGCGGCCTCTATCCGAATGGAAGCAACGTCCCGCCGCCGGCTCACGCCGCGGCCGGGCTGGCGCACGCGCTGGCCATCCAGCCCCTCGACACCGACGGCAATCCGAGCGCCGCGGGCCGCATCGCCCTCCTCTCGATCGGCATGTCGCACACGACGCAGGAATTCTGCGACCAGGGCGGGCTCCAGCCCTGCAACCCGTGGACGTTCGTCGGACAGGCCCTCGTCGATAGCGACGTGAGCCACACGACGCTCGCGCTGGTCAACGGCGCGCGCAGCGGGCAGACGGCGATCAAGTGGTCCATACCTACAGCCGACAACTTCGACCGCGTCCGCGACGTCGATCTCGCCGCGCAGGGGCTGACCGAGGCGCAGGTCCAGGCGGTCTGGCTCAAGGAAGCGGATGCGCACCCGACGAGCTCACTGCCCAACGCCGATGCCGACGCGTACACGCTCGAGACGCTGCTCGGAGACGTCATCCGGGCCGCGAAGACGCGCTACCCGAACCTGCGGTGCGTGTTCGTCACGAGCCGTAGCTACGCCGGGTATGCCATCTCGGACCTGAACCCCGAGCCCTACGCGTACGAGTCGGGCTTCGCGGTCAAGTGGATCGTGCAGGCCCAGATCGACCAGATGGCCAACGGCGGCGTGATCGTCGATCCGCGCGCCGGGGACCTGGACTACGACACGGGCGCTCCGTGGATCGGCTGGGGACCGTACCTGTGGGCCGACGGCACGATCCCCCGCGCAAGCGACGGCCTCATCTGGGTCCCCGAGGACTTCGAGCCGTCGGACCTGACGCACCCCTCGACGCTCGGCGAGACCAAGGTCGGGGACATGCTGCTGCGCTTCTTCAAGAACGACCCGCGCACGCGGCCGTGGTTCCTCGCGCTCGGAGACGTCGCGATCGCGCCGCCGTCGGGCGACGGGGGCGGCGCGGAGGTGTCGATCACTGGCGAGAGCTTCCAGGACGGCGCGGTCCTGACGATCGGCGGGATCGGCGCGCTCGGGGTCTCCGTCGCGCCCGGGCTCATCACCGCGACGACTCCCGCGCTGCAGGCCGGGAGTGTTAACGACGTCGTGATCGCGAATCCCGACGGCACGACCGGCTCGATCGCGCAGGGATTCTTCGCGGACTTCGGAGACGTCCCGCAGGATCACCCCTTCCATTCATTCGTCGAGTCGCTCTTCCGCGCCGGCGTCACGGCGGGCTGCGGCGGCGATCTCTTCTGCGTCGACGCGAACGTGAGCCGCGCCGAGATGGCCGTCTTCCTTCTCAAGGGCCGCTTCGGTCCGTTCCACGCGCCGCCGCCGGCGACCGGGACCGTGTTCGCCGACGTGCATCCCGGCGACTTCGCCGCCGACTGGATCGAGGAGCTCGCCGCGCTCGGCGTCACGGGCGGCTGCGGCGGCGGCGACTATTGCCCGGACGACCCCGTCACGCGGGCGCAGATGGCGGTGTTCCTGCTGAAGACGCTCCTCGGATCCGCCTACGATCCGCCCGACCCGATCGGCGTCTTCGCCGACGTCGGCGTCGACGGCTTCGCGGCGGACTTCATCGAGGACCTCTACCGCCGGGGAATCACGGGCGGCTGCGCCACCGATCCCCTGCGCTATTGCCCGGATAACCCCAATCTGCGCGGTGAGATGGCGGTGTTCCTGACCAAGACGTTCTTGCAATAGCCCCGGATCGGCGGAACAATCCTCCTGTTCTCTCGCCGAACAGGAGGTCTCATGGAGACCGGCCGACTGCTCTGGGTCGTTCGGACTCTGTTAGCCCGCGGCGGTCGCGGTCGTCTTGATCCGGCGCCCGGCCGTGACGCAGACGCACAGGTCGTGCACGGGTTCGGAATCAGCGGACTTCGGTGAGAGCACGAACGGCCATCGTGCGGATCGCCCCGGGCCTCGTCGCAACGCTTCTCGTGCTCGGCGGACCTCGTCTCGCCGGACAGGGCCTCGAGGTCGTGACGACATTCAATAGCGACCAGGGCCAACCATCCGGGAAACTCGTCGAAGGACCGGACGGGGTCTTCTTCGGGACGACGAACCGTGGAGGGCGATGGGGGCAGGGCTCCGTCTACCGCCTGGCGCCCACGCCCGCGCCCTCTCTGACCGAGATCCACGCCTTCACCACGGTCGACGGAACCCCGGCGTTTCGGGGAGGGCTCGTACAGGGCCCCGGCGGGTACATGTACGGATCCGTCTCGGGTAGCGGGGAGTACGGGTCGGTCTATCGAATCGACCCATCCGGCCGCGTCGCGCTCCTCCATCAGTTCACGGTTCCTTTCGTGAACGCGGGCGAGCTCCTCTATGCGTCGGATGGCCATCTCTACGGGGCGAACCCTCCGGGAGGCGTGGCTCACGCCGGCACGATCTTCCGAGTCGAGGACGACGGCTCGACGACCATCCTGCACGAGTTCGAGGGGAGCGACGGTGTGGACCCCGAGGCGCCTCTGATGCAGGCGTCGGATGGCTGGATCTACGGCACCACGGAAGGCACCGGACTCGCCCCGGGCACGATCTTCCGGATGAGCCTTTCCGGCCAGTTCGAGCTCCTGCACACGCTTTCCGAGAGCGACGAGGGGTTCCATATCGCCGCCGGGCTCGCCGAGGGCCCCAACGGTTACCTGTACGGCGGCTCCTACGACCACGGCGTGAACGGCTTCGGCGCCATCTTTCGCGTCAACGCGGCGGGGGACTTTCAGAAGCTCCACGACATCGATCAGGAACCAGACGGCTACGCGTTCCTCAACACCCTCGTCTTTTCACCGGTCGACGGCGAATTCTGGGGTGTCATGCGTGAGGGCGGCTGCGGCTACGGAACGATCTTCAAGGTCCATCCGGAGGGGTCGTTCACCACCATGTACTGCTTCGGGGGCGGCTTCGATGGGGGACACCCTTCGTCGCCGCTCACGGTCGGCTCCGACGGTTGGCTCTATGGCACGGGCGGCCAACTTGATCAGAACCGGCTCGGCTCCGTCTACCGCATCGGCCTCGGCGGCATCTTCGAGGTGCTGTGGAGGTTCTCGAACGATGAGCCGACGGGCATCCAGCCGGGAGTGGTCGAGGGGCAGGACGGGAGGCTGTATGGCGCCAAGAGCTCCGGCGGCGCGAACGGCTACGGCACCCTCTTCGCGGTCTCGAAGTCCGGCGACGTCGAGTACCTGCACGACTTCGACGGGCTGGACGGGGGGGGTCAGTTCGCCCTGATGCGCGTCGGCGACGGAAGCATCTACGGTGTTTCCGACACGGGCGGCGAAAACAACAGGGGCACGATCTTCCGCTACAACGGGAGCTCCGGATTCTCGCTCCTCCATCAGTTCCAGCTCGGCGAAGGAGCGAATCCCTCGTGTCCGCTCGTCGAGGCGACGGACGGCAACTTCTACGGCGCCACCCTTTACGGCGGCGCCGGCGAGGGTGGGACCATCTTCCGCATGACGGACGACGGCACGGTGACGACGATTCACGAGTTCCAGGCGCAGAGCGGCGCTCCCAACCACCTCCTCCAGGCGCAGAACGGAACGCTCGTGGGAACCAGCACGGTCGGCAACCCCACTGACGGCGCCGTCTTCACGCTCGACCTCGCGGGAGGAGGTTTTCAGAATCTCGTCTCGTTCGACGCCCCGACGACGGGAGCGCCGCCGACGGGGTTGATCCAAGCCTCGAGCGGCGACCTGTTCGGCACCGGCCAGCACGGTGGAGCGAACGGAGCGGGCACGATCTTCCGCGTGGACTCGACCCCTGCCCTGTCGGTCGTTCACACCTTCGAGTACCCGACCGGGCAGGAGCCACTCGGCGGCGTCGTCGCGGCCACAGACGGGTATCTCTACGGGACGACGTCGAGTGGCGGCCCGATGACGTACGGCACGCTCTTCCGAATCTCTCCCCTCGGAGAGTTCGAGTCGCTCTGGACGTTCCATGGCACGGACGGCGCGCACCCGTCCGGTCAGCTGCTCCCGGCCTCCGACGGCGCGCTCTACGGCACAGCGCGGGGCGGCTACGGGACCCCGGGCAGCGTCATCTACCGGTGGGTGCTCTCGCCGCCGGCGCCCACGGTTGACTCGGTGGAGCCGAACTCCGGGCCCGCGCTGTCTCCGACGATCCTCCAGGTGCACGGGGCCCACTTCCAGTTCCAGCCGCAGGCCGACCTCGCGGGCACGCCGTCCACGCGGGTCGTCGGGCTCGACAGCCGCACCGTGAGCTTGAGAACCCCCGCTCTCGTTCCGGGCTCGGTCGCGAACGTGACGATCTCGAATCCCGACGGTTCGAGCTCGACGCTCGCCGGGGCCTATTTCGCCGACTTCCTGGACGTCGACTCCCTCCATACCTTCCACGACTTCGTCGAGTCGATCTTCCGCGCCGAGATCACGGCCGGTTGTGGCGGCGGGCGCTTCTGCGTAGTCGACGCTGTGACGCGCGAGCGGATGGCGGTCTTCCTGCTCAAGGCCGAGCACGGCGGCGACTACGTGCCCCCTCCCTGCACGGGCGTCTTCGCCGACGTCCCCTGCACGCCGGGCGTCGGCTTTCCCGATTGGATCGAACGGCTCTACGCCGAGGGAATCACCGGCGGCTGCATCGCGGATCCGCTCCAGTACTGCCCCGTCCGAGTCGTCACGCGGGCCGAGATGGCCGTCTTCCTGCTCAAGACGGCGCTCGGCACCGGCTACCTACCCAACCCCTGCGCCGGCCTCTTCGCCGACGTGCCCTGCCCCGCGACGCCGGAGTTCCCGTTCTCCGACTGGATCGAGCAGCTCTACGCCGACGGCATCACCGGCGGCTGTACCACCGGCCCGCTGCGCTACTGTCCCGATAACCCCAGTCTTCGCGGGGAGATGGCCGTGTTCCTGACCAAGACGTTCCTGCAATAGGCTTTCGCCCGCGAAAGAATCCGCCCATACTCCGAGGTACGGGAGGTCTCATGGAGGCCCGCGGCACGCATCGGGGTGTCGAAGTTTCGAGCAGCGCGCCGGACGCGCTCGCGCTCGTCCTGCTCGCCGCGCATCTGCTGATTGCCCTCGCTCTGCGGACCGTCGCGTGGCCGGAGGTCACCGCGCCTGGCCACCTCTGGTCGCGCGGCTGGCTCATGTACCGCGACATCCGTTTCCAACACACGCCGGGCACGATGGGCACGCTCGCCCTCGGCTTCGCCGCGTTCGGTCCCCAGGCGTGGTTCCTGCGGTTCTACGCGATCGTGTGGCCGCTTCTCGCGCACTTCTCGCTGCTCCGCGAGACGCGCCACGCCCGGCCCATCGTCCGCGTGCTCGCCTCCGCTTTCTTCGTGACGCTGCTGTTCGGCTTCGAGGGCAACGCCGTGTGGCCGACCGTCGTCATGACGGCGCTCGCGATCCCGATCGCGGCGGAGCTGTCACGCGGGCGGGTGGTGCGCGCGGGACTCCTCATCGGAATCGCCATCCTCTTCAAGCAGACGGCGGCGTTCGTGCTCCTCGCCGCGATGCTGACGTGCGCCGTGAGGGGCCGACTGCGCGACGCGGCGCGGATGTTCCTCGCCGCGAGCGCGCCCTACGCCCTCACCCTCGGCGTCTTCTTCGCCTTCGGCGCAGGCGTGGACATGCTGCGCTGGACGATCCTGGTGCCGCTGACGGTGAAGCCCGCCGGCGTCGATCTCTTCCGCCCGTCCGCGTTCCAGGTCTTCACGCTCCTCTCCGCGTTCCTCCCGCTCCTCGTCGAGACCGCGCTCGAGCGTCCGGGCGAGCGTGAGCGTCCGTACGCCCGATGGCTCCTCGTCGTCGCCGTCGGCTTCACCGCGATCGTGTATCCCGATTTCACGATGTTGAACGCGGTCGCGGGCGTGCCCTGCCTCGCCCTCGGCGCGGCGAAGCTCATGGAGCGGCGGCGCTTCCTCGTCTCGGTGCCGGCCGCCGCCTACGCAGCCGTGTTCGTCGCGGCCAGGGGCGCCGGGATCGCGGCCGGCAGCGAGCTCGACGGAAAGGTGCTCTTCTGGAACGACGATCCCGCCTTCAACCGGGTGGTCGACCGTCTTCGCGAGACCCCGCCGGAGACTCGCGTTTACTCCGAGCTGTGGGGGAACCTCAACGCGCGCGCCGATCGGCTGCCTCCCGGACGGATCTACGTGCACCCGTGGTTCGACTGGTTCTTCAGCGTCGACCACACCGGCGAGAGGGTCGCGAAGGCCGTGCAGACGCCCGGAACCGTGATCGTCGGGTACCGGCGCGGCCCACGAGCCAGCGGCGTCGGGCCGTACGCGCTGACCGCGCGCTGATTGCCGCCTCCGCGCCCCGGGGGATGGCCGAAAGCGCGTTGCGCCGGGGCCGGCTTCGGCGAATAATGCCCGTTCATTCGGGAGGCAAACCCATGAGAAGGACCTGGCTCCTCGGCGCCGCGCTCGCGCTCATGTTCGTTCTCGGGGTGAACGCCGCCTCCGCGAGCGACTGGCGCTCGAAGGTCGATCCCTGGGTGCTCGACACCTCCTCCCGCGGCCAGGCGGAGTTTCTCGTGATGCTCCGCGAGCAGGCCGACCTGCGCGGGGCGGCCTCCCTGCGCGCAAAGAACGAGAAGGGCGCCTTCGTGCAGAACGCGCTCGCGTCGTTCGCCGAGCGCACCCAGGGGCCGCTCCTGCGGCTCCTCGTGGACCGCGGCGTGCCGCACCGCGCGTTCTGGGTCGCCAACATGATCTGGGTGCGCGGCGACGCGCGCTTGGTCGCGGAGCTCGCCGCGCGCGAGGACGTCTTCCACGTGTACGCGAATCCGACCGTCCGGCTCGCGGATCCGGTCGATCGGGACGGCGCCAGGCTCCCCGAGGCGACCGAGGGCATCGAGTGGAACATCACCAAGGTCCATGCCCCCGACGTCTGGGCGCTGGGGTTCACGGGGCAGAACGTCGTCGTCGCCGGCGAGGACACCGGCTACCAGTGGGACCATCCGGCCATCAAGGGCAAGTACCGCGGCTGGAACGGCACGGCCGCCGACCACAACTACAACTGGCACGACTCGATTCACTCCGGCGGCGGAAGCTGCGGCCACGACGCCGTCGCGCCGTGCGACGACACCGACCACGGGACGCACACCATGGGCACGATCGTCGGCGACGACGGCGGCGCCAATCAGATCGGCATGGCGCCGAGCGCGAAGTGGATCGGCTGCCGGAACATGGACCAGGGCGCCGGCACGCCGACGACGTACACCGAATGCTTCGAGTGGTTCATCGCGCCGACCGACCTGAACGACGAGAATCCCGATCCGACCAAGGCGCCGCACGTCATCAACAACTCGTGGGGCTGTCCGCCCAGCGAGGGCTGCACCGACCCGAACGTCCTGAAGACGGTGGTCGAGAACACGCGTGCGGCCGGGATCGAGGTCGTGGTCTCGGCCGGCAACAGCGGCTCCGGCTGCGGCTCGGTCGACTCCCCCGCCGCGATCTACGACGCGTCGTTCACGATCGGCGCGACCGACATCTCGGACGTCATCGCGGGCTTCTCGAGCCGCGGAGCCGTCACCGTCGACGGCAGCATGAGGCTGAAGCCGGACGTGTCCGCACCGGGA
Organism: Thermoanaerobaculia bacterium; assembly: GCA_036493875.1. Classification (GTDB taxonomy): domain Bacteria; phylum Acidobacteriota; class Thermoanaerobaculia; order UBA5066; family Gp7-AA6; genus DAHUXD01. The sequence continues at coordinate 9,770 of DASXPB010000052.1, read as the reverse complement.
GTCAACGTGCGCTCGAGCGTGCCGTTCAACGGCTATGCCGTCTTCAGCGGGACGAGCATGGCGGGGCCCCACGTCGTCGGCCTCGTGGCGTTGCTGCTCTCGGCGGAGCCCTCGCTGATCGGCAATCCCGACGCGATCGAGCCGATCATCACGGGAAGCGCGGTGCCGAAGACCTCGTCGCAGACCTGCAACGGCGTGCCCGGGAGCACGATCCCGAACAACACCTACGGCTGGGGACGCGTCGACGCGCTCGCGGCGGTCAACACCTCGGCGGCGGACGTCGCCGTCTCGCAGACCGACGCGCCCGACCCGACAATCGAGACGGTCAACGTCACGTACATGCTGACCGTCACGAACAATGGACCGGTGACCGCGAACAACGTGGTCCTCGACGACGCGATGCCCGGCCTGAGCTCCTTCGTCTCGGCCACGCCGAGCCAGGGCAACTGCACTCATACGGCCCTCGACGCGCAGTGCACGCTTGGCACGCTCGACTCGGGCACGAGCGCCACCGTCGCGCTGGTCCTCCTCCCCGGCGGGGCCGGGGCCATGACCAACACCGCCACCGTGACCGCCGACGAGGCCGATCCGAATCTCTCGAACAACCTCTCGAGCGAGACGACGACCGTCGACTCCTGCCCGCTGCCCACGCCCCTGATCTCTGCGCCGGTTTCGGTGCCCGCGCAGACGGCAGGGCTTTTCGCCTCGATCGAGCCCGATCCGAGCCTCCTGCCGACCTGGGCGCTCGACGGCGGCATCATTACCGACGGGCAGTCCACCGACTCGATCACCTTCACCTCCGGCGATCCCGGCACGACGATGAACGTCCGCGTGTCGGTCGAGCTCCTCAGCTGCGCCTCGGCCGAGGCGAGCCAGCTCGTGTCGGTCGACTTCCTCGACGTGCCGCCGAGCCACCCGTTCCACGACTACGTCAACACGATCCGCCGCAACCGGATCACCGTCGGCTGCCAGGACGGAACCGTCTTCTGCCCCGATGCCCCCAACACCCGCGCCGAGATGGCCGTGTTCCTGCTGAAGGCCAAGTTCGGCGCCGACCACGTGCCGCCGCCGGCGACCGGGACGGTGTTCGACGACGTGCACGTCGGCGACTTCGCGGCCGACTGGATCGAGGAGCTCCACGCGCTGGGAGTCACCACCGGCTGCACGCTCACGTCGTACTGCCCGAACGCGCCGGTGACCCGCGCGGAGATGGCGGTCTTCCTGCTGAAGACGCTGCTCGGCAACGGCTACGTGCCTCCGGATCCGGCGGGGATCTTCGGCGACGTCCCGCTCGATTACTTTGCGGTCGCCTGGATCGAGGACCTCTACGACCGCGGGATCACGGGCGGCTGTCAGGCGAGTCCGCTGCTCTACTGCCCCGAGGACCCCAATACACGGGGGCAGATGGCGGTGTTCCTGACGAAGACTTTTTCGCTCGAGTAGGCCGCCCGAGAGTAGGATCGCGGCAATGGCATCCATCACCCGGAGGTATCCATGCCGCTCTCCGTTCGGAGGGTCTACTCCGCCTTAGCCCGCCTCGCTCTCGGCAGCCTGCTCATCGCCGCCGCGGCGGTCGTCGTCGCGCAATCCGTGACCACCTACGACGTTCCCACCGCCCCGCCGACGGACCTCTACGCGATGTGCGTCGGTCCGGATGGGGCGATCTGGTTCGGCGAGGCGCGGACGTCGAAGGTCGGACGCATCAACGCTGACGGGACGATCACGGAGTACTCGACCGTTGGCCCGGCGTATCAGATGGCGGCGGGACCTGACGGCAACATCTGGATTGCCAGTGGTGGCATCGGGCGCCTCACGCTCGACGGCCAATTTACGAACTTCGATGTCCCGCCTGCCGACAATGGCTACTACGACATCCTCGACGTCGCCCCCGGTCCGGACGGCGCGGTCTGGTTCGCGGACCATGACGGGATGCGGATCGGGCGGATCACGCCAGCCGGCGAATTCACTTTCTATGCGGTCCCGATGGGAATCACACCGATCGAGCCCTACGCCATCACGCTCGGCTCAGACGGAAATCTCTGGTTCGCGGATGAGGATCACGACGTGATCGGCCGCGTGACGCCCGCCGGCGTCTTCACGACGTCCTGATTCCGGGAAGCCAGCCCAAGGACGTCGCGGCCGGGCCGGACGGCAACGTCTGGTTCGCAGGAGACGGCGCGGTGGGACGAGTCTCGCCTTCGGGGGAGGTCCAAACGTTCGTTGCCGCGGGTTCCAAGATTGCGTCGGGTCGAAGCGGCGATCTGTATTTCTCGGATTTCGTCTCGCTCCACCGCATCACGACGGATGGTCAGATCACGAACTTCGATCTTCCGGTGGGGCCGGCGATCTACGACCTCGTCGCCGGTCCGGACGGCGAGATCTGGTTCACCGACAACGTGAACAACAAGATCGAAAGGCTCATACCCTCTGGCCGGCGCGTCCCGATTCAGCGTCCCCGCGAGGAACGCCCGGCTCCGCGCGTCGTGCCGGAGCGGCCGCAGCCCTGAGTTCCCTGCCCATCCGGCCAGCTTGATGCGGGGTCTACACTAGAGGCGCACTCGGAACATCGAGAAGAACGCCTCCACGGAAAGCCGACGCGGGCTTCCGGACGGGGCGTTTTCCCCGCGGTGCCGGGCGCGAAAACGGCGATGTTTCAATTTCAAATCGTCCAGGCGCTGCTCGTTCTGGCCCTCCAGCAGCCGAACGCGACGGTCGCGGTTTCCGTCGACGCCGGCGCGGACCGCCACGCGATCTCGCCGTTCGTCTACGGCGTGAACTTCGGCGACGACTCGCAGGCCGCCGCGCTCCGGTGGCCCGTGCGCCGCTGGGGCGGCAACTCGACGACGCGCTACTCGTGGCAGGACGACATCGCGAACCACGCGAGCGACTGGTTCTTCTACAACATCGAGTCGGGCCCGGACCCCGGCACCCTGCCGGACGGCTCCTCCGCCGACGTCTTCATCGACGCCACGCGCGCGGCCGGGGGCGAGCCGGTCATCACGGTGCCGCTCATCGGCTGGACGCCGACCGACCGCGTTCGCCGCTGGGGTTTCTCCGTCGACGAGTACGGCCCGCAGCAGTCGACCGAGTGCACGGTCACCGGCAATCCGCCGTGGTGCCAGCCCGACGCCGGGAACGGCAACCATCCCGACGGCACGCCCATTACCGGCAACGATCCGCACGACACCTCGCGGGAGATCGGGCCCGACTTCGTGACCGGCTGGATGGCGCACATCGCGGGACGCGCCGGCACGGCGGCCCAGGGCGGCCCGCGGCTCTTCGCGCTCGACAACGAGCCCGACCTCTGGAACTCGACGCACCGCGACGTGCACCCCGCGCCGCTGTCCTACGACGAGATCTGGCAGCGTACGGTGGACTACGCCTCGGCGATCAAAGCGCAGGACCCCGGCGCGCTCGTGATGGGTCCGGTGCCGTGGGGCTGGTGCGCGTACTTCTGGTCGGCGCTCGACGGCTGCTCGGACGGCGGGCCCGACCTCGTGGCCCACGGCGGCGTGCACTACCTGGAGTGGTATCTCCAGCAGGCGCAAGACTACGAGACGGCGAACGGCGCCCGTCTCGTCGACTACCTCGACGTCCACTACTACCCGCAGGCCAGCGGCGTCGCCCTCTCGGACGACGAGTCCCCCGCCACCTCGGCGCTGCGGCTGCGCACGCTCAAGTCTCTCTACGACCCGGACTACGTGGACGAGTCGTGGATCGGAAGCTGCTGCGGCGGAATCGTCCAGCTCATCCCGCGCATGAAGGCGTGGATCGCGCAGCGCTATCCGGGGACGAAGCTCGCGATCACCGAGTACAACTGGGGCAACGACGACGGCGAGAGCTCCGCGCTCGCCCAGGCGGAGGCTCTCGCGATCTTCGGCCGCGAGGGCGTCGACCTCGCGACGCGGTGGGTCAGCCCCGCGCCGGACACGCGCGTCGAGGACGCGTTCCGGATGTACCGCGACTACGACGGCGAAGGATCGGAGGTCGCGGGAGACTCCGTGCGGGCGATCAGCGCCGACGTCGACTCGCTCGGCGCGTACGCGATCAGGGGCGCCGGCACGCGGCTCTTCCTGCTCCTCTTCAACAAGGCGACCGCGAGCCTCGACGCCGGCGTCGGCTCCGCCTCGCCGCTGCACTGGCGCGCGCGTCTGTGGCGTTTCGACCCGGCGGACCGCTTCGCCTCCGCCGGCCTCGCGATGCCCGCCGCGGGCGGGTTGACGCTGACCCTCCCCGCTCGCTCGGCGACGCTCGCGGTCACGTTGCTCGACTTCAACGACGTGCCGCCGTCGCATCCCTTCTACGACTTCGTCATGACCGTCGCGGACGACGGCGTGTCGGTGGGCTGCGGCGACGGAGGCTACTGCCCCGACGACTCGATCACGCGCGCGCAGATGGCGGTGTTCCTGCTCAAGGCGAAGCTCGGCGCGGGCTATGTACCCCCGGCTGCCACGGGCACAGTTTTTTCGGACGTCCCGACCGGTGCGTTCGCGGCCGACTGGATAGAGAACCTCGCGGGACGCGGGATCACGGCCGGCTGCGGCGGCGGGAAGTATTGCCCCGACGCGCCAGTGACCCGCGCCGAGATGGCCGTGTTCCTCCTGAAGACTGCGCTCGGCAACGGCTACGCACCGCCGCCGGCCACCGGGACTCTCTTCGACGACGTGCACCCGGGCGATTTCGCGGCGGATTGGATCGAGGACCTCGCCGCCCGGGCGATCACGGGGGGCTGCCAGACCTCGCCGCCGCTCTACTGCCCCGCCCGACCCAACACCCGCGGGGAGATGGCGGTTTTCTTGACGAAGGCCCTCGACCTGCCGTAACTCCTTGAATCTGCACCTCGGTACAGGTCCCCCTTGCGCTTTCGGACAGCGTGCCCGATACTCGTCCGCCTAACGAAAATTGATGGGTTCCGCTCAAACCGAATCCGCCGGAGGCTCGTCTTGACGCGTACTTCTCGTTCCCTCCGTGGCAGAAGTCTGCCGCTCCTTGCGCTCGTGGGTTTTCTGCTGCTCCCCGGCGGCCTGCTCGCGACCTCCTACAAGCAACCCGGATTCACCGAGACGGTCGTGTTCAGCGGGTTGACGAACCCGACGACGCTGCGCTTCCTTCCGGACGGGCGCGTGCTCGTCGCTGAGAAGAGCGGCCTCATCAAGGTCTTCCCCGACATCCTCACGAACACCTACACAGTGGTCGCCGACCTGCGCACCGAGGTCCACAACTTCTGGGACCGCGGCCTCCTGGGGCTCGAGATCGACCCCAACTTCGCGACGAACCACTACGTCTACGTCCTCTACTCGCACGACGCCGCGATCGGCGGCACGCCGCCGCGCTGGGGCCCCGGCGACGGCACCTCCGACCCGTGCCCGACGCCGCCTGGCCCCACGACCGACGGATGCGTCATCAGCGGACACCTCTCGCGGCTGATCGCCGTGGGCGACGACTGGACCGCGAGCGAGCAAGTCCTCCTCGAGGACTGGTGCCAACAGTTTCCCAGCCACTCGATCGGGGCCATCGCGTTCGGCGCGGACGGGATGATGTACCTGACGGGCGGCGACGGCGCGAGCTTCGACAACGCCGACTGGGGCCAGTTCGGCGGCACCTCGGGGCCGCTGCCGCACGTCACGCCGGCCAACCCCTGCGGCGACCCGCCGTTCCCGGTCGGCACGCCGCAGACCAAACCGACGGCCGAGGGCGGCGCGCTGCGCAGCCAGAGCCCGAGACGCGCGGCCGGAGAGCCGCGCCTGCTGAACGGCTCTCTTCTGCGGATCGATCCGGCGACGGGCGACGCGCCGCCGGACAACCCGCTCTTCGGAAGCAGCGACGCGAACGAGCGCCGGATCGTCGGATACGGCTTCCGCAACCCCTTCCGCATGATTCTGAAGCCCGGCACCAACGACGTCTTCGTCGCCGACGTGGGCTGGAGCACGTGGGAGGAGATCAACAGGGTTCCGGACGTCTCGGTCGCGCGCAACTTCGGCTGGCCCTGCTTCGAGGGCAACGGGACGCAGTACACGGGTCTCGACATCTGCCCCACGCAGCCGGAGACGACGGCGCCTCTGTACACGTACAACCACGGCGCCTCGGTCGTCCCGGGCGACGGCTGCTCGACGGGCAGCTCGTCGATCGCCGGCATGGCCTTCTCCGAGGGCGGCAACAACTATCCCGCCGCCTACAACGGCGCGATGTTCTTCTCGGACTACTCGCGCCGCTGCATCTGGGTGATGTTCCCGGACGGCACCGGAACGCCGGACCCGGCGACCCGCATCGCCTTCGCCGCGGCCGCGGGCGGCGGGCCCGTGGACCTGATCACCGGTCCCGACGGCAAGCTCTACTGGGCCGACTTCCAGGGAGGCGAGATCCGGCGGGTCGAGTACGGCCTCTCGGCGGTCGCCGTCGCGACGAGCCCGACCTCCGGCGCCGCGCCGCTGACCGTCAGCTTCGACGCCACGGGGTCGGTCCCGGCCGTGTCCGGCGACACCCTCAGCTACGCGTGGGACCTCGACGGCGACGGCCAGTTCGACGACTCCACCTCGCCCACCCCCAGCTTCCAGTACCTCTCCAACGGAGTGTTCCAGGTGCGCGTGCAGGTCACTGACCAGCGCGGCGCCGTCTCCGTCAGCGACCCGATCACGGTTCTGGTCGGCAACGATCCGCCGGTTCCGGTCATCTCGACGCCGGCGCCCTCGCTGACCTGGCAGGTCGGCGACACGATCGCCTTTTCGGGCTCCGCCACGGATCCCGAGGACGGCGTGCTCCCGCCGAGCGCGCTCCACTGGCAGGTCATCATCCACGGGCCGTCGGGGGACACGGTCTCCCAGACCTTCGACGGCGTGGACTCCGGCTCCTTCCTGGCTCCGGATACCGAGTCCCCGGCGACGCTCGAGATCCTGCTCACGGCGTTCGACAGCCAGAACCTTCCCGGCACCACCAGCGTCACGCTCGATCCGGTGACCGTCGACCTCACGTTCGACACGGAGCCCGCCGGGCTCCAGCTCACCGTGGGCCCGACTACCGCGCTCACGCCGTTCGGCCGCACGGTGATCGTCGGGTCCTCGAACGCGGTCAGCGCTCCGACCTCGCAGGCCGGCTACCAGTTCACTTCGTGGTCCGATGGCGGCGACGCGAGCCACGTCATCACGGCGCCCGCGGGACCGGCGACCTACACCGCGACGTACACCTTCGTGGGCGGCGGTCTGCCGCCGCCCTGGCTCGACCAAGACGTCGGCGCAGTCGGCGTCCCCGGCAGCGCGACGTTCGCCTCGGGCGTCTTCACCGTGAAGGGCTCCGGAGCGGACATCGAGGGCCACGCCGACGCCTTCCACTACGTCTACCAGTCCCTGAACGGAGACGGCACGATCGTCGCCCGCGTCGCGACGCAGGACGATACGGACGAGTTTGCCAAGGCCGGCGTGATGATCCGCGAGACGCTCGCCGCCAACTCCAAGCACGCGATGCTCGTGGTCACGCCGGAGAGCGGCATCCTCTTCCAGCGTCGCCAGACCACGGGAGGCACGACCGTCCCTGGAACGGGCCCGATGGTCGCCGCGCCGTACTGGGTGATGCTCACGCGCACGGGCGACGACTTCAGCGCGTTCTCCTCGGTGGACGGCGTGACCTGGTTCTTCATCGGAGAGGACACGATCCCGATGACGGCCACCGTCTTCATCGGAATGCCGGTCTCGAGCCACGACAACGCGGTGCTCGGCACCGACACCTTCGACAACGTCACGGTCAGCGCGAGCGCCGGCAACGCGCCCACGGCCACGATCGACACCCCGACCGCGTCGCTCACCTGGAAGGTCGGAGACACGATCAACTTCTCGGGCCACGCGACGGATCCGCAGGAGGGGGAGCTTCCACCGAGCCACCTGAGCTGGTCGGTGATCATCCACCACTGCCCGTCCAACTGCCACACGCACCTCTACCAGACGTTCGACGGCGTCGCGAGCGGCAGCTTCGCGGCCCCGGATCACGAGTACCCGTCGTATCTCGAGATCCAGCTCACCGCCACCGACAGCGGCGGCCTGCAGGGCACGGCGAGCGTGAACATCAATCCCCAGACGGTCGACCTGACGCTCCAGTCCGCCCCGGCCGGGTTGCAGCTGACGGCGGGGACCACGACCGCGGCGGCGCCGTTCGTCAAGACCGTCATCGTCAACTCGCAGACGGGTCTCGATGCGCCGTCGCCGCAGGGAACCTTCCCGAACGTCTACGACTTCTCGTCCTGGTCGGACGCCGGCGCGCAGAGCCACACGGTCGTGGCGGGGGCGTCGCCCGTGACCTACACCGCGACCTACGTGACTCACGCCGATCTCTCGGTGGGCCTCCAGGCCGCGCCGGAGCCGGTCGGCGCGGGAGCGACGCTGACCTACACGCTGAGCGTCGCCAACGCCGGCCCCTCGCAGGCCAACGCCCTCACGCTCACCGACACCCTGCCCGCCGGAGTCGCCTTCGTCTCGGCCTCGGGCGCGGGCTGGAGCTGCTCGGGCACGGGTCCGGTCATCTGCACGATGGCCTCGCTCGGCGTCGCCTCCGCGGCCCCGGTATCCATCGTCGTCACGGCTCCCTCGGCCGCGGGACCGATCACCGACTCGGCGACGATCTCCTCGACGACGGCTGACGCAGTCCCCGCGAACAACTCCGCCTCCGTCCTCTCGAACGTCTTCGCGGTGGCGGACCTCTCGATCACCCAGATCGCGCCTGCGAGCGTCTGCGCCGGTGCGCCGCTTTCCTACACCCTGAACGTCTCGAACGCCGGCCCCTCCGACGCCGCGTCGGTCTCGGTCACCGAGACGATCCCGGCCGGCGCCTCGGTCGTGTCGGCCTCGGGAACGGGCTGGACCTGCTCGGGAACCTCGACGATCACGTGCACGCGCCCGACCCTCGCGGTCGGAGCCGCCCCCTCGATCGCGATCGTCCTCACCGCTCCCGCCGCGCCCGGAATCGCCGTGAACGCCGTCTCCGTGACCTCGGCGACGAGCGATCCCGCGGCCGCCAACAACACGAGCTCCGCCAACACCACGGTGAACGCGGCGCCGGCAGCGGCCGTCTCGGGCGACGCGACGATCTGCCTCGGGGCGTCGACCCCGATCCAGGCGGTTCTGACGGGCACGGCGCCTTGGACCGTCACGTGGTCGGACGGCTTCGTCCAGGCGGGAGTCGCCGCTTCGCCGGCGGTCCGAACGGTCAATCCCCTCACGACCACGATCTACACGGTGACCTCCGTCGCCGACGTCAACTGCAGCGCCTCCGGAACCGGCAGCGCCACGGTGACGGTCGGCACGCCCGTGTCGGCGCCCGTGCTGACGGCGCCTCTCTGGGTCGTGCCCGGCGCCACCGGGATCACCGCGTCGGTCCCGCTCCACGCGGGTTCCACGTACACCTGGACGCTCACGGGAGGGACGATCACGGGCGGCCAGGGAACCGAGCAGATCACCTTCGACGCCGGCGATCCCGGGACGACGATGGACCTCCAGGTCACCGAGTCGAACACCTCGTGCGTCTCGCCGGCTTCGGAGGCGAAGATCCAGGTTGATTTCCTCGACGTGCCGCCGTCGCATCCGTTCCACGACTTCATCGACACGATCGCCCGCCACGCCATCACCGCGGGCTGCGGCGACGGGAATTACTGCCCCGACGATCCGAACACGCGCGCGCAGATGGCGGTCTTCCTGCTCAAGAGCAAGTTCGGCGCGGACCACGTCCCGCCCCCGGCCACCGGAATGGTCTTCACGGACGTCCAGCCCGGAGACTTCGCCGCCGACTGG
>DASXPB010000051.1:0-78751 GCA_036493875.1 Thermoanaerobaculia bacterium | reverse complement strand
GAGTTTCCCTTCTCCAACTTCATCGAGGACCTGAGCACCCGCGGCATCACGGCCGGCTGCCAGGTCGGTCCCCCGGCCCTCTACTGCCCGGACAGCGCCGTGACCCGCGAGCAGATGGCGGCGTTCCTGACGCTGACCTTCGGCCTCGTGCTCTACGGCCCCTAGTCCCGGCGCAATCGGCCTGTCACGCTCCACGCGGCCCCGGGAAACCGGGGCCGTTCTGTTTTGGCAGCCATGGGGCGCTAGCCGTAGCCGTCGCGGAAGCGCTCTTCCTTCCAGGGGTCGCCGTGCATGTGGTACCCGTTGTCCTCCCAGAAGCCGGGCCGGTCCTCGGCGAGCAGCTCGAAGCCGCTCGCCCACTTCGCGCCCTTCCAGAAGTAGAGGTGCGGGATCACGACGCGCATGGGGCCGCCGTGCTCCGCCGTCAGGGGCTGGCCGGAATGGTGGGTCGCGAGAAGGTTCTCCTCCCGGTCGAGGTCCGCGAGCGGCACGTTCGTCGTCCAGCCGCCCACGGCGTGCTCGACCACGAATCGCGCGTCGGGAAACGGGCGCGCGATGCGCAGGACCTCACGGACCGGAATGCCCTCCCAGTCATTGTCGAGCTTCGTCCAGTGCGTGACGCAGTGAACGTCGTTGTGGCGCTTCTCCCGCGGCAGCTTCTGGAATTCCTCCCACGTCCAGCTCGTCGGGTTCTCCACGCGGCCCCAGATCGAGAACTTCCAGGTGGCGAGATCGACGTGCGGCACGCCTCCGGCATGCAGCACCGGCCACTGCGTGGTGACGAACTGCCCCGGCGGGACGCGCGTCGGGTCCGGGTTCGCGAACCGGATGTTGGGGTTGCGGCGAATGATCATTCGGGCGTCACCCTCGCGCTAGTATCCGGCATCGTCATGGATGCCGCTCAGAGAAAGGCCGTCGAGGACTACGTCAAGCCGCTGGCCGTGGGACTCGACGGCATGACCAACTACGGCGACATCGAGCGCATGGTTTCCGCCTCGCAGCGGCTCGCGCGAGGGCGGGAGGGGCTCGACGGCGACCTGCTGTTCCTCCTTGCGGTCTTCTCCGGCCAGGAGAAATGGATCTCGCGGATGGGACACCGGAGCCGCACCGAGATCTTCCTCGGCTCGCTAGGCGTCCCGGCCCGCACGATCCAGCGGCTCTTCCGCGGCCTGGCGCGATTCGAGACGGCCCCGTCGGCGCCCGAGGAGGAGATCGTGCACGACGCCGTCCGGCTGGAGGCGATGGGCGCCTACGGCATCGCCCGGAGCCTCACCGATGGATACCGCGAGCGCCTGGAGATCCCGGAGATGGCCGACGCCATCGAGGAGGCCGCCCGGGCGCCGCTCGCCACGGACGAGGGCCGCGCGCTCGCCGAGGGACGCCGAGCCCTGATGCTCGAGTTCGCGGACACGCTTCGCAAGGAGCACGCGGAGTTTGGCCGCGCGGCATCGATCCGGCGGACCGACAGGGACGTCGACGTCTGAGGTCTTCGCTTCTGCGCTTCAGCGCTGAGCGCCCGGCTTCGCCTTCGGGCGGGCGGGCCGATCCTCCGCGTCACCGCCGTCGCGAATCCGGCGGCGGCGCTCCTGCAGCCGCTGCTTGGCCTCCTCCTTCAGGCGCATGAGGCGTTCCCGCTGCTCGGGCTTGAGCACCTGCTTCATGTCGAGCTCCATCAGGGCGAGCTCCTTCTGGAGGTGGGCCCGGGACTCCTCGCGCGCCTCGATCTTCGCCTCGATCGTCTTGCGGTCGGTGGAGTCGGCCTGCATGCTCTGCTCGTAGTCGAACTGCTTCTTCTCGAGGTCGGCGCGCAGGTCGATGAGCTTCGGCTTGGTGCGCGCGAAGATCTTCTCGAGGTCGGAATCCTGCTCGGGCGTCAGCGCCAGCTCCTGGGCGATTCGCGGGCGCTTCCACCACTTCCCGTCCAGGACCTGGGCGCGCGCGTCGGCCGCGACGAGGAGGCCCAGCACGATCCCGACGACGAGGCCGGCGACGGACCTCACAGGCTGTCCTCCATTCCGAGAAGGCCCGTGGCATCGTCGCCCTGCGCCAGATAGTTCACGTCGCGCAGCAGGCGGTCGTCTTCCTGATCCGCCGCGGAGAGTCCCGGCGAGGAGGCCGGGGAGGTGCCCGGAATCGCCGGCGGCCCGGAGCCGCGGCGCGGAATGGCGAGCGCGAGAAGGAGCAGCGAGGCCGCGATCCCCACCGCCCAGCGCAGCGGCCGCTGGCGCCGCCCCGGACGGGCCGTACGCCGGATGCGGGCCATCGTGGCGTCTGCCGCCGCATTCCACTCCTCCGGGGAGCGGCGGTCGATCGCCTCGACGTCCTCCGCCGCCAGGTCGCGCATGGAGGCCTTCCAGTCCAGCAGCGCGCGGCTGCAGCTCTGGCACTCCGACAGGTGGCGCGGCAGGACCTCGGGCTCCCCCGCCGGCGGCACGGCCAGCGTGAAGAGCTCGGCGTCGGTCAGATGCGTGGATTCGTCTACGGTCTTCTGGTCCATGGTGTTCCTAGCTCTGGAAATCCGAGAGCCGCTCGCGAATCTTGTGAGCGGCCCGGAAGAGGTGCGACTTGACGGTTCCCGAGTCGAGGCCCGTGGACTCCGCGATCTCCGGAATCGACATCTCCTCGAAATGCTTCATCATGAAGATCGAGCGCTGGCGGGGCGAGAGGCCGTCGATGGCCTCGTGCAGGCGCTCCCGGATCTCGCGGCCGGCGGCCCGCCGCTCGGGCGAGGGGCCGGGATGGGCGGCCACCTGCTGGAGCCCGTCCGACTCGTCGTCCTCGCGCGCCGGCGCCTGATGAAAGTAGAAGACCAGCCGACGCCGCTTGAGGCGATCCTTGCACCAGTTGATGCAGATGCGGGTCAGCCACGTCTCGAAGGTCGAGCCCTCGCGGAAGTCGTCGAGGTTCTGGTAGGCGCGCAGGAAGCTCTCCTGGGCCGCGCAGTCCGCCTCCCCGGTGTCCCGGAGGAAGCGGTAGGCGATTCGGGTGATCTTCTTCTGGTACTGCCGCACGAAGTACTCGAAGAGCTCGGTCTTGCCGGCCCGGATCTGCTGGATCAGCCGGGCTTCATCGATCCGAGGTTCGGTCTGGCGTGAAATCATTGCAAGAGCGGGCACACCGAATTAGACGATCCGCGGGTTCCGCGGTTTACAGGGGCGCGCGTCCGAGGCCTGCTGCAATGGACTGAGGCGACGCAACTTCGGGACCTCCGGCGTCTCCCTTGCAACCCCCGCGCCGCTCCGCGCGCGCATCGAGGGAGCCGACGCGACAAGGGTAACATCGCGCGATGGCCGCCGAGCGGGTGATCCTGGTCACCGGATGCTCCTCCGGGATCGGAAGGGCGACGGCGAGAGAGGCGGCCGCCCGGGGACACCGCGTGTTCGCCACGGCGCGCAACCCCGGCGACCTGGAACCGGCCGACCTCGGCGCGCGGCCGGGCCTCTCGACCCTGCGGCTCGACGTGACCGACGCCGACTCGATCCGGGCGGCGTTCGAGGAAGTCCGCCGCCTCGCCGGCCGCCTCGACGCGCTCGTCAACAACGCGGGCTTCGCGCAGTACGGGGCCGTCGAGGAGATCACCGCCGAGCAGTGGCGGGCCCAGTTCGACGCGAACCTGTTCGGGGCGATCGAGACGACGCGGGCCGCCCTCCCCCTGATGCGGGAGTCGGGAGGCGGCACCCTCGTGATGGTGTCCTCCGTGGGGGGCAGGCTCGTGGTGCCGTTCGCCGCGCCCTACTGCGCCAGCAAGCACGCCCTCGAGGCGCTGGCGGATGCCCTCCGCGTCGAGGTCGGAAGCTTCGGCATCCGCACGGTCGTCGTCGAGCCGGGCCCGATCGAGACCCGCTTCGACGAGCGTGCCCGCGAGCGCCTGGCGCCGCTCCTGTCCCGGCCGGGGCCATACCGGGAGCTCTACCGGGGAGCGGAGCGCGCCATGAACGGAGACTTCCAGAAGGGCAAGCGGCCCGCGAGCGCGGTCGCCCGCGTCATCCTCGACGCGATCGAGAGCCCGAGGCCTCGGGCGCGCTATCGCGTGACGCCGATGGCGAAGACCCTCATCCCGCTTTCGCGGCTCCTGCCGTCCCGCTGGATCGATGGCCTCCTGCGGCGCAGCCTCGGGATTCCGCGGCCGCGCTAAGCCGCTCCGCCTCGGCGCCTCGCCGCCTCGCCGCCGCGCGCTCGGACGCTGTTTACACTTGCATCTCCTCTTCTTGATGCGCTTGAATGAGCCTCTCCTCGTGGGCATCGTTCCTCGCCGCTCGACACCGGGAAAGAAGCGGTCATGACTTCTGGGTTCCCCTTCACGGGCCGACTCTGGTCGGTGGTCCTCGCCGGTGGCGAGGGCATTCGCCTGCGCCCGCTCGTGGAGCGCATCCACGCCGACGGACGCCCGAAGCAGTATGCGGTCCTCGTCGGATCCCGCTCGCTGCTCCGCCAGACGCTCGACCGGTCCAAGCTGATCGTTCCCGCCGAACGCACGGTCGTCGTCACCACGCGGGCGCACAAGCCGTTCTTCTCCGCGGAGCTGGGCGGCCCAGGCCCGCCGGCGCCGAGCATGATCGTGCAGCCCCGCGATCGCGGGACCGCGGCCGGAGTGCTGCTGCCGGTGCACTGGATCGCGCGCCAGGATCCCCAGGCCCTCGTCGCCGTCTTCCCGTCCGACCACTTCATCGGCGACGATCAGGCCTTCGCGCGCCACGTCGCGGACCTCGCCGCCGTCGCGGCGCGCCACCCCGAGTGTCTCCACCTGCTCGGAGCGAGGCCCGACGGCCCGGAGACGGGGTACGGCTGGATCGAGCCGGGCGACGAGGTCGACCGCGCTCCGTCGGGAGGGCTCCGGCGGGTCGTGCGCTTCTGGGAGAAGCCCTCGCCGGAGACCGCACGCGCGTGCCTGGAGCGCGGAGGACTCTGGAATACGTTCGTCATGGTCGCGAGGGCGGCCACGCTGATCGAGGCCGGCCGCCGAGCGCTGCCGGAGCTGTCCGAGCGGCTCTCTCGCATCGCCCCGCTCGTCGGCTCGGATCCGGAGGCGCCGATTCTCGAGTCGGCCTACCTCCGCGCGCCGAGCGCGAACTTCTCGGCCGACGTCCTCGCCGCGTTGCCGTCCATGCTGACGGTCTCGAGGATGCCTCCCATCGCCTGGAGCGACTGGGGCACTCCCGACCGCGTGATCGCGACGCTGCAGCGCGAGGGCATCCGCCCCTCCTGGCTGCAGGAGCTCGCGACCACGGCCTGAGCCGGCGACCGCGTCACCCGCGGAGCGCGAACCAGGCGGCGAGCGCCGCGAGCTTCTGATCCTGCGCCCAGGGCGGGCCCAGCAGCCGGCGCTGGCGCGCGAGGTACTCCTCGACGCCGCCGGGAAGCCGGTCGAGGGACGCGGCCACGTCGCGCTCGCGCACGCGCCGCACCTCGAGCCCGCACGCGCCGGCCCCGTCCGCCAGCGCGTCGCGAAAGTGCTCTCCGTCGCCAACGTGGATGAGGGCGTGGGAGGCGAGCGTCGCCCGCAGGTCGGGCAGGGGCCGGCCCGCCGCGAGAAGGAGGCCGCACCGCGCGGGCGCCCGGCCGTCGCTCCGGAGGCGATCCAGGATCCGCTCGAGCCCGGCCTGCGCGAGCGCCCGGCTCGCCGCCTCACACCGCGCCAAGAATCCGGCGGCGTCCGGCCCTAGCTTCTCGGCGGCGTGGTACGGCGCCTTCGAACCCGGAATCTCCGGGTCCGTCAGCTCGATCCGCTCGCGCAGCACGACCTCCGGAAGTTCCGTCGAGCCGCCCGACGCGACGCCGACGACGGCGGCCCACCCGGCGTGCGCCCGCAGTCCTATCGCGCAGGGCATCCGGGGATTATCGGCCAACGCCGGCCGAACACGGCCGGATCGATTTCGACGGCCCCCGCCGCCGCCTCCGGCGGTCGTTGGTGAGGATCGACTCGGGAAGCTCATCCGAGCCGTAACACCTCGATCGGAAGAGACCGGCGTGCAGGCGGTCGTAGGGCACTCAGCAGATCCGCCGCGCGGCGTGACTTTCTGGCGCTGGCTCTTACCCTCTGCTAGCCTTCCTCGAGGAGAAGGAGGTCTATCATGCTTCTAGCTCTTCTGCTGTGTCTGATAGGTCCCGATCGAGGACAGCCAATCCTTGTGTCGAAGGAAGTCTCGACCACCAAGTTGACGCAGTCTGCAGATTCAACTTTTTCTCCCATATCGATGAGCATTACGCGGTTGCAGGGCGGCGGCGTCCAGATCGACGGTGAAATTGTGGCAAGCGAGAACGGACCCCGAACAGTCCATTTCAAGATTGATGCGGCGCACAACACCTATACGGCAACGGAAGAACCAGTCTCAGACTCCGACCTGGAGCTTCTGAACTCTGTGCCACCACACCTAGAGCCGCCCCCGATTGTAACTGCTATGACGTCTGCGCTGGCAACCGCACGGTCGCAATGCACACTATCGACTTCCCAGGAATCCCTCTGGCAACAACGATGGTGTCTTCTGCCTGGGATGTGTACGACACGATGGACGGCGTCTGCCATTGGGAGAGTTACGGGCTGGCGAGCTGCTTCGACGAACCACAGCCGATCTCTCACTGGATCCTAACGAACAAGCAGAGCAGCTTTCCGAATGGACCATACAAACACGTCAACCATTCCGCGTCCTGCAGTTTCCTCAACTACGACTGGCACCGCCCGGAGTTACCTACCGGGACGTACCACACCATTACCATCACACGGTATCCAGGAGTCACGCAGACGGTCCTCGGGCTCAGCTATCACTCGACTGGAGAAGACACGCTTCTCCTCGACTTCACCGTTAGCGACGGCGGCGCGAACAATTGCAACTGATCTCTAGAGCTGGACAAGCCTTGGGTTCACTCGCGGCGGTGGTGGTCGTCGTCCTGTGGGTTGCGTTTCTCCAGGCAGTCAGAAACGCCGGTCCGCTGTTCCCGATCCTCGCAGTGAGCAGCATCGCAGCTGGCTGTCTCGCGCTTATAGCAGCGCTGCGCGGCTGGACGTGGGTTCTCGGAGCTGTAACCGTCAGCATGTCGCCATTGATGTTCTACTTTCTATGGAGCAACGGCATCTACCGCGGCATTGGCTTCGCAACGGTTGCCCTTGGTGTCGCCACAATCTGTTTGTTGATCGGCAGAAGGCTTCACCCACCCTGAACCATGAACTGCCGAAGGCGTCTGTGAGTAGACCCAGGTTGAGAAGCATCCGCGTCAGACAAACCCGGCTGGCCGACTCTGCGGAGGGGTCGAAGAGACGGATTCGCCTGACGAGCCGGATGAGGTGATGCGGGGCGTTCGTATGGCCCTATGGCCTAAGGCCTGTGGCCACCCGAGGACCGTCCGGGCCGCCGCCGGCGGTCCGTCGTCAGGATCGACGTGATCAGGGCGATCCCGCCGAGGGCCGCCGCGGCGAACAGGATCATCGCGAGGGCCGGATAGCCGAGGATCGTCCATCGGGTCGGGATCTGCATGACGATCGCGGCGCCGACGATCAGGGCCGCGAGCACGACTCCCATCGCAATGCGGTTCGCGATCTTCTGGAGCCCCTCGATCATTGCGACTTCATCGAACGCGTCGACCTTGAGACGGAGGGAGTTCTTGGCGAGCACGTCCAGCACCGCGTTGACGCGGCGCGGGAGCTCCTGCGCGAGCTCCTTGACGTCCATCAGCGCGGAGGCCAGATGGCCGGGCGTGAAGCGCTGCGCCATGCGGTGGCGCAGCAGGACGGGAGCCTCGCGGCGGATCGTCGCGGCGGGGTCGAACTCCGGATCCAGGGCGCGGCCGATCTCGTCGAGGTTCCAGAGCGTCTTGCCCAGCATCGTGAGCTCGGCCGGCACGCGGACCCCGGTCTCGGCGGACGCACGGGACACCGCGATCACGGCCCGGCCGATCTCGAAGTCGCCGAGCCGCGCCGAGTCGAACTCCCCGACGACCTCCGCGATCCGCCGCCGGAACGGCTCCTCCTCGAAGTCCTCGAGGCGTTCGCCGATCGCCATCGCGCGTTCCGCCGCATCGTCGCCCCTTCCCTCGCCGATCGCCAGAATCAGCCGGAACAGGGCGTCCCGCATCCGGGGCGCCACGCGGCCGACCATGCCGAGATCGATCAGGCCCAGCCGCCCGTCCTCGGTCAGGATCACGTTCCCGCCGTGGGGATCCGCGTGGAAGAAGCCATCCACGACGACCTGGTGAAGGTAGGCCCGGAAGAGCTCGTCGGCGAGGCCCGCGCCGTCGATGTCCATCCGCGTCAGCGGGTCGAGCTGCGTGACCTTCCTTCCCTCGAGCAGATCCATCGTGAGAACGCGCTCGGTCGTGTAGTCGTCGATCGGCAGGGGCACCACAAGGTTCTCGAAGCTCTGAAGGTTCTGGTGGAGGCGGGTCAGGTTCTGGGCCTCCCGGCGGTAGTCGAGCTCGGCGAGGAGCGAACGACCGAAGGACTCGACCAGGGCCTCCAGCCCGTACTGCGCGCCGATCGCGGAGTGCTTGTCGAGGAATGCGGCGAGCTCGCGAAGCGTCGCGAGGTCCTCGACGATGCGCTCTCGAATGTCGGGCCGCTGGACCTTGACCGCGACCGGCCGTCCGTCCCGGAGGCGCGCGCGGTGGACCTGCCCGAGCGAGGCGGCCGCCAGCGGAGCGGCCTCGAACTCGGAGAAGGCCGCGGAGAGCCGCACCCCGAGCTCCGCGACGACGATCTCCTCGACCCGGGCGACGGAGAACGGCTCGACATCGTCCTGAAGCCTCGAGAGCGCCTCGAGGTAGGGACCGGGGAGCAGGTCGGCGCGCGAGGACAGGAGCTGGCCGAGCTTGATGAACGTCGGACCGAGCGCCTCGAGGTCGCGGGCCAGCTCCTCGGGTTTCCCCGCGTCCGCGTCGGCAGCCGCGGCGTCTGGAGCGAGATCGCTCCGGAGCTCGCTGGCGAGCGGCCCGCGCGCGAACTTCAGGAACAGACGGCCCAGCTCCGCGTAGCGCTTGAGATGAGAGGGTGCGAGAGACAGTGCCATGGCGACTCCTGCTTGGCGACCTCTGCGGGTTTCAAGAAACGTGCCGACGGTGGGAGGGCGCTTCTCCCCTATGCGATAGTTGGCGGCCGCGGGGCCGTAGCTCAGTTGGATAGAGCAAGAGTTTCCTAAACTCTAGGTCGGCGGTTCGAATCCGCCCGGTCCCACCAGCTCAGCGAACCTCATCCCCTAGCCGTGCTCTGGAGCGGCGGTTCGACCCGACCACCAGAGGCAGACCCTCGGCAGTAGGGAACGTTGCGCGAAGCGCGGCGGTAATCCGCCCGGTCCCACCAGCTCGGCCCACCCTCGCGCCACCGCCGCGCTATGGAGCGGCGGTAATCCGCCCCGGGTCCCACCAGCGCCCGCGGGTACACTGCGCCGACCCGATGCGAGTCGCCATCGACGCCCGCAAGCTCACACGGATCGAGAGCGGGATGGGCGTCCACACGCTGAACCTCGTGAGGGGACTGCTCGAGGCGGACCCGGCGCTCGAGCTTCTCCTCGTCCGCCAGGGAGGCATCCGGACTTCGCCCTCGGACTTCGCCTCCGCGCGCGTCGAGGACGTCTCCGTCCCGTTCGAGTCGGATTCGCCCTTCACGCCTCTCGCGCTCGCGTATCTGCTTCGCGGGCATCGCTACGACCTGTTCCACTCCCCGTTCGACCTGACGCCGCGCGGCCTCGTGCGGCCCCTCGTCGTCACGGTGCACGACCTGAACTGGATCGTGGACCCCAGCCACAACACGCCCAATCCGGTCGCGCGGTTCTTCCGCGGGACCTACTATCGCGCGGCGATCCGGGCGTCCATGGACCGGGCCACGCGGATCATCGCGGTCTCGAACGCGACGCGCGACGCGATCCGCGAGCACGCGCCGGCCAGTGCGTCCAAGGTCCGCGTGGTTCCCAACGCGTTCGACCCGCGCCGCATCGCTCCGCTCTCCGCCGAGGAGACCCGGCGCGCTCTCGCCTCGGCCCTCGACTCGAGCGACGACTCCAGGAGGCCCTACGTGCTGACGGTCGGCCAGGGCACGCCGTACAAGAACCACTACAACGCCGTGCGCGGGTTCCTCCGGGCGTTCGGGGACCGTCCCGAGTACCGGATGATCCTCGTTCGGCGGGACGAGGAGCCGGACCGGGCCCTCGCGAAGCTCCTGCGGACCCCGCCCGCCCGCGCGCGGGTGCGCGTCCTCTCCCACGTCGCCCCCGACGTGCTCAATGCCCTCTACCGCGCCGCGCGGATCGTGCTGCACCCGTCTTATTACGAGGGGTTCGGTCTCCCGCTCATCGAGGCGATGGCGGCCGGCGTTCCCGTCGTGACCTCCAACGTGAGCTCGATGCCGGAGGTCGCCGGACCCGCCGCGCTCCTGGTCGATCCCGCCGACCCCGAGTCGATCGCCGGGGCGCTCTCGTCGCTCTCCGAAGACGGTGCGCTGCGCGAGCGCCTCATCAATGCGGGTCACGCCCGCGTCGCGCTCTTCTCGAGCGGCGAGGCCGCGCGCGCCACCCTCGCGGTGTACCGGGAGGCGCTCGAGGAGGGTTAGGAGTCGGCCCTCAGCGGCGGGTCCGGATCCGGCCCGTGAACTCCCGGGCCGGAGCGCTGGCGGGGCGCTCGCCCGGAACCCCGAGGTAGAAGCCCTGCCCATACGGAATCCCGAGGCGGCGGCACTCCTCCAGGTCCTCGGGGGTTTCGATGCCCTCGGCCACGCAGACCGCATCGATCCGTCGGGAGAGATTGACCAGCATCTCGACCACGTCGCGCTTGATCGAGTCGCTGCGCAGGCCCGTGATCAGCGTGTTCGCGACCTTGATGAAGTCGGGCCGCAGCTCGGCGATGGCCTGGAGCGAGGCGTAGCCGGACCCGGCGTCGTCGATCGCGATCCGGAAGCCCCGGTCCCGGAGCTGCTTGAGCGCCGCGCGAAAGACGGGGACGTCCCGGATCGCCGAACGCTCGGTGACCTCCAGGACGACGGGGCACTTGAGACTGAAGAGAGGCGGAACCGCCTCGGCGCCACCCTGGGAGAGCGCCGTGATCGTCTCGGCCTCGACGTTGATGAAGAGGTGGCTCTGGCCGTCGAGTCCGTAGCGGCTCGCCGAGGAGGACAGGCAGAGCTGCTCGAGCTCCCAGGTCGCCTCGTTCTCGCGCGCGAACTGGAACAGCAGCTCGGGGCTCTCGAAGGCCGTCTCGACCGGCCCGCGGGTGAGCGCCTCGTGGCCGAAGGCCTCCATCGCCTCGAGGTGAAAGATGGGCTGATAGACGGTGCGGATCCGGTGCCGGCGCAGGATCTCCTTGAAGGTCTCGCGCAGCGCGGCCTGGCGCTCCTCCTCCTTGGTCGTCGCCACGGAGATGGCCTGCCCGAGCGCGCGGTACACGAGCCGCTCGACGCGCATCTGCGGGCTCGGACGGAGCAGCGCGTGCCCCACGAAGACGCCGATGCGCTTGTGGATGCGGTTGCCGAACGCCTCGTCGAGCGAGCCGCGAAGCGACTCCTCGACCTGGCGCGCCTTGCGCTGCAGGCGCGTCATGGCCTCCTCGCCGCCCTCGAGTGTCGCGAAGACGTAGAAGTCCGAGCCGCCGGTCCGGTTGACGGCGATGAAGTCCTCGGTGGCGAAGACGGTGCCGATCATCCGGCGGAGCGTCCGCGCGGTGTGCTGCAGGAGGCCGTCGAACACCTCCCAGCCGTAGGTCTCCTCGATGTGGCTGTACTGCTCGACGTCGATGTAGAGGACGCCCATGTCGCGGTTGTCCAGGAGACGGTCGCGCAGCGCGTCGATGATGACGGGCACCGTCGGCAGCTCGGTGACCGCGTCGAAGAGGAGGTTCTTGAACCGCATCTCCTCGTTCTCCGCCGTCAGGTACGCGGGCGGCGATCCGGGCTTCTCGTCGAGGAGCCGGCGGACCGTGGAGAGCAGCTTCTTTCGGGTGAACGGCTTCGTGATGTAGTCGTCGGCGCCGACCTGCATGCCGGTGATGAGGTCGCGGATCTCGCTCTTGACGGTCAGCATCGCGATGGGAATCTGGCGGGTCTCCGGCGCGCTCTTGAGCGTCGTGCAGACTTCCCAGCCCGACAGCTCCGGCATCATGACGTCGAGCAGGATCAGGTCGGGCGAAGACTCGATGGCCTTCTCGACGCCCTCGCGCCCGTTGCGCGCAAGGACGACGCTATAGCCGGAATTGTCGAGGATCGTCTGGACGATCAGCAGGACATCTTCGTCGTCGTCGACGATCAGGATCTTTTCGGACGCCATTCCGTCTGTTTGGCCGGCGGGGAGTGAGAAATTATAGCACCAGCACGGCGTGCGTCGGCCGACCGCCGAGGCGCGTCCGGCCGCCCAGGGCCTCCAGCTCGATGAAGACCGAGATGCCGACCACCAGCGATCCGAGCCGCTCCGCGAGCTCCGCGGCGGCCCTGGCGGTTCCCCCGGTGGCGAGGACGTCGTCCACCACGAGGACCCGCTCCCCCTTCTGAAACGCGTCGGCGTGGACCTCGAGGCAGTCCTTGCCGTACTCCAGCCCGTAGTCGACGCGCTCCGTACGGCACGGCAGCTTGCCGGGCTTGCGGGCCGGCACGAGGCCGACGCGCAGCTCGCGCGCGAGCGCGGTCCCGAAGAGGAAGCCGCGCGCCTCGATGCCCAGGATCTTGTCGGGCGGGGCGGCGCGGAACGGAGACGCCATCGCGTCGACGGCGGCGCCGAAGGCCTCCGGCGAGGCGAGCAGCGGCGTGACGTCGCGGAACAGGATGCCCTGCGTCGGGAAGTCGGGCACGTCCCGGATGAAGGTCCGGAAGTCCGTCATCGTCTTCATGGTCAGTGCGCGATCTCGAAGGACGCGAAGCCGGAGACGCTGAGATCGTCCTCGGCGAGTGACTCGACGCGCGATCCGCGCGGCCCCTGGCGGAGCCGCTCCAGGAAGCGCACGATGGCCTCGTCCTCGCCTTCCGCCACCGCCTCGACCGATCCGTCCGGAAGGTTTCGGACCCAGCCGCGCACGCCCAGGTCCCGGGCGGCGCGCTCCGCGAAGAAGCGGTAGCCGACTCCCTGGACGCGGCCGCGCACGATCGCGTGGCGCGCCCTCACGCCGGCGTCCCCGCGAACCGGCCCAGGAGCGGGACGAACTGGACGCCCTCGCCGTCCTCCTGCGCGAAGTCGGTCTTGCGCCGGCGGATGACGCGGAGACGCTGGCGGCCCGGCGGGCCCACCGGCACGACGAGCCGTCCGCCCACGGCGAGCTGGGCGAGCAGCGGCTCGGGCACGCTCTCGGTTCCGGCGGTCACGAGGATCCGATCATACGGCGCGGCGGCGGGGTACCCGTAGGTCCCGTCGAAGGCCTTCACGGAGACGTTGTGGAGCCCGAGCGAGGCGAGCAGCGCGGCGGCCGATCGCGCGAGCTCGTCGATGCGCTCGAGGGAGTAGACGCTGCGGGCGAGCTTTGCCAGGACGGCGGCCTGATAGCCCGAACCGGTGCCGATCTCCAGGACCTTGTGGTCGCGCGTAACTCCCAGCCGCTGGGTCATGACACCGACGACGTAGGGCTGGGAGATCGTCTGCCCGAACCCGATCGGCAGGGAGTGATCCCCGTACGCGCGCGCCCGCAGCGGCTCCGGCACGAACCGGTGGCGCGGCACCTCGCGCATCGCCTCCAGGATCCGGGGATCGTCCACGCCGCGCGGCGCGACGAACCGCGCCACCATCTCGCGGCGGAGGGCCTCGTCACGGTTGGCGGCGTGGGCGCCGCGGCCGCCGCCCCCGGCCACCTGGCCGGGTCCGTTGACGCGCCGGCCTGCAGCGGGCACGGCATCGTCGCGCGGCGGCATCGATCTCCATGATAGCAGGGGGCGCGCTCTTCCCGTGCGCGGCCGCGGAAGAACCGGGCCCCGTTCCCTGTTTTTCCAGAGTCGGTAAAATGGGAACCGCATCTTGGATCGACGGAGGTTCACGAGACTTGGAAACCCAGGACATCGCAGAAGTCGGACGGGAGCCGCGCCTCGCCGGCGTCTCCCGCGAGGAAGTCCGAAAGTGGTACGCGCTCATGCACCTGGCGAGGGTGCTCGACGACAAGGCGCCCAATTATCTCAAGCAGGGTCTCGGCTGGAGCTATCACGCCCCCTCGGCCGGCCACGACGCGATCCAGCTCGCGCTCGGGATGACCTTTCGGCCCGGCCGCGACTACCTCTTCCCCTACTACCGCGACCTGACCACCGTCGTGGCCGCCGGCCTCACCGCCGAGGAGATCCTCCTGAACGGCATGTCGAAGGCGACCGACGTCGCCTCCGGCGGACGCCATATGTCGAACCACTTCGCGAAGATCGCGATCGGGATCCAGAACGTCTCCTCGGCCGTGTCCAACCACTCTCAGCACGCGGTGGGCCTCGCCCGCGCAGTCAAGACCTACCGGAAGGACGCCCTCGTGTTCTGCTCGGTCGGCGAGTCGTCGACGTCCGAGGGCTACTTCTATGAGGCGGTCAACGGCGCCACCCGGGAGAAGGTCCCCGTCATCTTCGTCGTGCAGGACAACGCGTACGGCATCTCGGTCCCCAAGGCGGACCAGACCGCGAACCTCTACGCCGCCGACAACTTCTCGGGGTTCGAGAACCTCAAGCTCATCCACTGCGACGGCCTCGACGTGTTCGACTCCTTCCGCGCCATGCGCGAGGCCGTGGCATTCGTGCGATCCGGGGCCGGCGCGGCCATGGTCCACGCGACCGTCGTCCGGATTCACTCCCACTCCAACTCCGACCGCCAGGATCTCTACCGCACGCCCGAGGAGCTCGCCGAGGCCAAGGCGGCGGATCCGCTGCCCCGCTTCCGGAAGCTCCTGATCGATACCGCGCTCCTCTCCGACGAGGATCTGCGCGCGATCGAGGCCCAGAACGAGCGCACGTACGAGGAGGCCTCCGATCGGGCCAGGGCCGCGCCGGAGCCGGACCCCGCGACGGTGCACGATTTCGTCATGCCGGAGCCGTGGATCCCGGAGAAGTGGCCGGAGGGTCTCCCGGATGAGACCGGCGAAGAAATGTCCCTCGTCCAGGCGCTCAACGCGACGCTGAAGGACGAGTTCCGCCGCAATCCCGACACCTACATCTGGGGGCAGGACGTCGCCTACCGCGACAAGGGCGGCGTGTTCAACGTGTCGAAGGGCATGCAGCAGGAGTTCGGCGCCGCCCGGGTCTTCAACGGGCCCATCGCCGAGGACTACATCATGGGCACCGCCGACGGGTTCACGCGCTTCTCCGACGCGATCCGCGTCGTCGTTGAGGGCGCCGAGTTCGCCGACTACTTCTGGCCGGCCGCCGAGCAGATGGTCGAGATGTCGCACGAGTACTGGCGGACCAACGGCCAGTTCGTCCCCAACGTGACCGTGCGCCTCGCCTCGGGCGGATACATCGGCGGCGGCCTCTACCACTCGCAGAACATCGAGGGCTGGCTGACGACGCTGCCGGGCCTTCGGATCGTCGTGCCCGCCTTCGCCGACGACGCGGCCGGCCTGCTCCGGACCGCGATCCGCTCGCGCGGCATCACGGTCTACCTCGAGCCCAAGTTCCTCTACAACAACCCCATGGCGCGGACGAAGGTGCCGGCGGAGTTCGCGGTCCCCTTCGGCAAGGCGCGCCTGCGGCGCGAGGGCACGGACCTGACGATCGTGGCCTACGGCACTCCCGTCCACTTCGCGCTCGAGGCGGCGAAGCTCCTCGAGGCGGAGGGCACGAGCGTCGAGATCCTGGACCTGCGCTCGCTCGTGCCGCTCGATCTGCCGGCGGTGCTCGCGTCGGCGAAGAAGACGAGCCGCGTCCTCGTCGCGCACGAGGACAAGGTTCACGGGGGATTCGGCGGCGAGCTGGCGGCCCAGATCCAGGCCGAGGCGTTTCCGTTCCTCGACGCGCCGGTCGAGCGCGTCGGGTCGGAGTTCACGCCCGTCGGGTTCTCGCGCGTGCTCGAGCGGGCGATCCTGCCTTCGACGGAGAAGGTGCTGGCCGCGGCGAAACGGGTCTTGGCGTACTGACTCTGGCGCGAAGCGCCTGTCATCCTGAGGAGCGCAGCGACGAAGGATCCCGTGCTGCATTGCCGACTCGGTGATTCAAGTTCGGGATCCTTCGCTTCGCTCAGGATGACAGCTCGACGCCCGAGGTCTTATCCGCCGCAGCCGCCGCCGGCGTCAGCGCCGCCGCAGTCTCTCGCGGTCCGCGGCCAGGCTCTGCGCTGCGAGCAGCAGCAGACCGACGTCGCGCGCGATCGCGAGCTTCATGTCCGCGAGCCGCTGCTCGGTGGTCTTCACGACGGTGGATGTCCCGAAGCACCCGCAGTCCACGGGCCGGCCGCGCGCGAGGTTGATCGAGAGCGCGGCGATGAAGATCAGCAGGAGAATGCCGAGGATGCGCGCCGCGGTCCGCGTGGCGAGGCCCAGGAAGAGGGCCAGCCCGACGACGATCTCGAGCCAGGGCAGGACGAGCGCCATCGCGTTGACGGCGATCCCGGGAACGAGCTGATAGTTGTGGACCTCATGGGCGAACCCCGGCGGGTCGACGACCTTGGCGATGCCCGCCACCACGAAGAACGCCGCCAGTACGAACTGCAGGCGGACCGTGAGCCAGGGCGAGAGAAGGCGGCCTCTCACGGGGTCACGGAGCCGCGCCGGTGTGGATCGGGAGGTTGCGCTTCTGCCAGTCGGGGAAGCCGTCCTTGTAGACCAAAACGTTATCGAATCCCACGAAGTACAGCTTCTGCGCGAGGGTGTGCGAATCCTCGCAGTCTCCCCCGCTGCAGTAGACGACGACGGGCTGACTCTGATCCCGGCCCTCCTGGAAGAACGCCTGGACCTTGTCGTCGACGTCGGACTCCCAGACCGAGAAGGGCCGCGCTCCGGCGATGTGACCCTGCTGGTAGACGTTGGTGCGCCGCGCGTCCAGGAAGGTTGTATTCGCAGCATGGAGTCCGGCTGCGTCGTCGCCGGAGATCTCGAGCCAGGCCTTGTCCGGGTGCGGCGGGAAAGCCTTCGTCGCGCCCGTTCCGGCCGTCGCGGTCGTCGCCGCCGCGGAAGAGGGAGACGCTCCGGCCGTCTGCGACGCCCCGCCGGTCGCCGGCCGCTCCGCCGGCAGGTCGTAGCTGCCGACCCACCGCAGCTTGCGCTGCGAGCCCGCGAGCGCGTTCGTCGCCGCGGCCAGCACGATGGCCAGGAGCAGAAACAGCACGGCCTCGGGCAGGAAACGGGATCTCATCGGGAGTTCCCAACACCGTCCAGCTGCTTGGCCATTCCACTCAGGAGCTCGATCGAGCGGTAATCGGTCAGGTCGAGATGCAGCGGGGTCAGCGAGATGTGCTTCTCGGCGACCGCGGCGAGGTCCGTCCCCTGCTCGAGCTCGCCCTGCGGCGGCGTCGCGCCGATCCAGTAGTACGGCCGTCCGCGTGGGTCCTTCTTCTCGATGACCGCCTCGCCGTAGCGCCGGCGGCCCTGCCGCACCACGCGCACGCCGCGCGGCTCCCCCGCCGGGACGTTCACGTTGAGCAGCGTGCCGGCCGGGAGTGGCCGGTCCATGAGGAGCTCCGCCAGGCGGACCGCGAACGCGGCCGCGGCGTCGAACGTGAAGCCGGTCTCGATTTCCTGCGAGACCGCGACCGAGGAGATCCCGATCAGCGTGCCCTCGAAGGCCGCCGAGACCGTGCCCGAGTAGGTCACGTCGTCGCCGAGGTTCAGCCCGAGGTTGATGCCCGAGAAGAGGAGCCGCGGGCGGTCGTCCTTGAGCAGGTGCAGCACGCCCCAGTTGACGCAGTCCGTCGGGGTCCCGTCCACCGACCAGCGCTGGTCGCCGACCCGCTTCGCGCGCAGAGGGTGCTGCAGCGTCAGCGAGTGGCCGGCCGCGCTGCGCTCCTGGTCCGGCGCGACCGTGAAGACGTCGCCGACCTTTGCGAGCGCCGAGGCCAGCCGCTCGATCCCCTCGGAGAAGACGCCGTCATCGTTGGTGACGAGGATGCGCGGACGCGTCATGCCACGGGCGCCGAGGAGGGGTCCGGCGGAGGCATGACGAACATGAGAACGATGTAGGCCAGGATGCCCGGGAAGGCCACGGACACGATCGAGATCAGCACGTACGCGACCCGCACCACGGTCGGGTCGAGGTCGAAGTACTCGGCGAGTCCGCCGCAGACGCCCGCGATCATCTTGTGCTTGCGCGAGCGAGTCAGGCGCTTCGTCACCGGGGGCGGCGGGTTGGCGCTCACTACGGACCTCCTTCGTACACGACGCTGTTGCGCTCCGTCTCGTGGAGCGTTACCCGCGCGAGGCGCGCCGGTGCGACCTTCGGCGCGAGCTGGCCCCAGATGCCGACGGCGATGTTCTCGGCGGTGGGATTGATCCCGGCCAGGAAGTCCACATCGAAGTTGAGGTGCTTGCGGTCCAGGCGATGGACGACTACGTCCATGATCGTGCGCTTCAGCGCCCCGAAGTCCATCAGGTAACCGGTCTCGGGATCGATCTCGCCCTCGACCGCGACCTCGAGCCCGTAGGTATGGCCGTGGCCGTGCGGGTTGTTGCACTTGTCGAAGATCCGGCGGTTCTTCTCCTCGCTCCAGTCTTCGCGGTGCAGCCGGTGCGCGGCGGCGAAGTGTGCCTGCGAGACGAGCCGGACGCGCATGCGCGCGATTCTAGCGCGCGGCGGGTCGTCGACGGCGCCGGCGTCAGCCGTTGACACCGCCCGCCGCACCTGCTCAAATGCGCGGACCGGTCGGGACGTGGCGCAGTCTGGTAGCGTACCTGAATGGGGTTCAGGGGGTCCCGGGTTCGAATCCCGGCGTCCCGACCAAAATCTCCGAAAAACCGAGCACCGATGTCCGCCGAGCGGCTCTTCTTTCGATGGCGTTCTCTGCCTCGCGTTTTGGCTTGCGCATTTGCGCTGCTCGCGTTGACTGGCCGCGTCAGCGCCCAGCAGACCGAAGACTTCGGCGTCTGGCTCGGCGGTTTTGTGAACGGAAAGCTGCCGCCGTCACTGAACAGCGATCGAGGAGCGTGGCGCCTCTGGATGGACGTCCAGGTACGCTTCGGAGACGACGCGAGCCGCTTTGCCCAGGGACTCCTGCGCCCGGGCATCGGATATGCCCTCGGTGGCGGCTGGACGATCTGGGCCGGCTATGCCTACATCCGAACGGAGCCGCCGTACGCCGCGTCGACGACGACCGAGAACCGGATCTGGGAACAGGCGACTTGGGCCGGCGCCATCGGTGCGACGGCGCTGTCGTCACGGACCCGCCTCGAGCAACGGTTCGTCAGCACGGGAAGAGAAACCGGCTGGCGCCTGCGGGAATTCATCAAGGGTTCCCGGCCGTTGGCCTCCCAATCGATCTGGTACGCCGTGGTGTCCGACGAGTTCTTCGTAAACCTGAACTCAACCGACTTCGGCGCCACCGCCGGATCGGACCGGAATCGTTTTTTCGTTGGTCCGGGCGCCAGGCTGAGTAAAGCCGTTTCCGTGGAGATCGGGTACTTGAATCAATACACGTTCAGAGCGAACGGACCGGACAAGAACGATCATCTGCTCGCCACAAACTTGTTTTGGAGTTACTAGCCGGCCGCGTTCCAGGGGAGTTCGCACGGTGGCTCTGATGATCGGCGAAGCGGAGACCGAGGCCACGGTGCACGTTCCGGCGCGGGCCTAGAATCTCAACGGAAGACGAGCGACGCTCAACGGACGACGGGCGCCGGACAGGGCGCCCGTCACTTCTTCTTTCCCGACTCGCGCTCGGGTCCCCTCCGATCCTTCATCTTCCACTTGCAGCGCTCGCAGACGAAGTAGAGATCGGAGGATTCTCCCGAGGGGTCCGGAAACGGTCCCTTCATGATGCTCTTCCGGCTGCTGTTCAGCGTGCAGTTCGGGCAGAGCGGACCGCCCGGCGAAGAGAAGCGAGATGAGCGCGACTTGTCGATGCGAGCAGTATACGAGCGCCGGCCCCGGTTGTTCCTCGCGCCCCCGCGGGGCGGCTTGGCGATCCTCGATCCCCGCCTCCTGTGATACGAAGTCGCACACAGGAGGCCTCATGCGACGGTTGCTCCTTCCCTGGACCGTGGCCGCGACGCTTCTCCTCCTCACCGGGTTCGGTCCCTCGGCCGCCCGTGAGCAGGACGCCGATGCGGCCGCCGGCGCCGCGTCGGACCCCTCTCAGGGAGACCCGCAGTGGCCCCGCGTGATCGAGGAAGGCGACCTGACCTTCAACGTCTACCAGCCGCAGATCGACGTCTTCAGCGGAACGGTCCTCGAGGCGCGTGCGGCCGTGGAGGTCGACGAGAAGGTCGAGGGCGGCAAGACCAGGACGCTCTACGGGGTCATCTGGATCAAGGCGAACACGTTCGTCGACAAGGAGGCTCGACTCGTCCAGCTGGACGACATCGAGATCCCGAAGGGCAACTTCCCCACCGCCGAGGACCGCACCGACGAGTTCCTCGGCATCCTGCGCAACAACACCGAGCCCGGCCGCACGGTGTCGCTCGATCGGGTCGAGGCCAACCTCGCGATGACGCAATCCGAAAAGAAGGGCGAGGCCGTCCCGATCAAGAACGATCCGCCGCGCATCTACTACCGGACCTCTGCCTCGATCCTGATCCTGATCGACGGAGAGCCCGCGCTGCGCGACGTCGAGGGCTCGGGGCTGCAACGAGTCCTCAACACGCGGAGCCTGATCCTCAAGGACGCGTCCTCGTTCTACACACCGATCGGCGATCGCTGGGCGTCCGCGCCCGCGGTGACCGGACCCTGGCGCCTCGCCGCCGCAGTGCCTCCCGCCGCGCAGTCGCTGCGCGACTCCATCGCGAAGGACGAGAACCAGTCCCAGACGGATCTCATCGACGACCCGGGCGACGCCGTCAAGGCGGTGCTCTCGAAGAATCGTCTCCCGGACCTCATCGTCAGCACCGAGCCCGCCGAGCTGATCGAGACCGACGGCGCGCCCGAGATGAAACCCATCGCGGGAACGCAGCTGCTCTACGTCTCGAACACCACGGGCGACATCCTCCTCGATCTGAACGACCAGAGCTACTACGTGCCCCTCACCGGGCGCTGGTTCCGCGGCAAGTCGCTCGACGGCCCGTGGCAGTTCGTGAACGGCGACGCGCTGCCCAAGGACTTCGCGAAGATCCCGACCAACAACCCGAAGTCGAACGTCCTCGCGACCGTGCCGGGCACCCCCGCATCGCAGGAAGCGGTCATCGCGAACAGCATCCCGCAGACCGCGGAGGTCGACCGTGCGGAGGCGAAGTTCGAGTCGTCGTACGACGGCGAGCCCGACTTCCAACCCGTCCCCGACACGTCGCTGCAGTACGCGCTGAACACGCCGACTCCGGTCATCCGGGTGGACCCGACGAGCTTTTACGCGGTTCAGGGCGGCGTCTGGTTCAACGGAGGCTCGCCGTACGGGCCGTGGGTCGTCGCGACGGCGGTGCCGCCGCCGATCTACGCGATCCCGGTGGCGTCTCCGATCCACTACGTGACCTACGTCCGCATCTACCGCTACAGCCCGACCTACGTGTGGGTCGGCTACACGCCGGGGTATCTCGGCACCTGCTACTCGCCGTGGGGAACCGTCGTGTACGGGACGGGGTACTGGTATCGGCCATGGATCGGCCGCTACTGGTACGGCGCGCCGGTGACGTGGGGCTACGGCGTCGGCATCAGCTGGAACCCGTGGAGCGGATGGAACGTCGGATTCGGCTGGGGCGGATACCGCCCGTACTACCGGCCGTACTGGGGGCCGTACTACGGCTGGCACCGCCCGCCCGGCTGGTACGTGGGACGACCGGTCACCGGGCGGCCCGTGCCGTACTCCCGGCGGCCGGGCATCACGAACGTGAATCTCTACAACCGGCCGGGAATCGCGCGTCCCGGCGTCAAACCGGTCACGAGGCCCCCGGCGTCGACGAGGCCGGCGCCGGGCACACGGCCGGGTCCGGGGACCGCACGACCCGGGGCCCAACCCGTCCCGGGGACGCGACCGGCGCCCAGCCAACCGGGAACGCGGCCCGCGCCGGGTGGACCGACCATCCAGCCGGTTCCGGGTGAGACGACGACAGGACGGCCTGGCACGCGCCCCGCGCCCTCGCGTCCCGACAACGTCTACGCGGGCAAGGACGGCCAGGTGTACCGCCCGCGTCCGGGAGGCGGAGGATGGGAGACACCCAGCCAGGACGGGAAGTGGAAGCCCGTGACGCAACCGGCCGAGCGCCCCCAGGCGCGACCCGCGCCCCAGCCGGCTCCGGGCCGCCCCGCGCAGGAATCGCCGCAGGCTCGGCCCAAGCCGCCGCAGGCAGGTCAGCCCGCGCGCCCCTCGGTGGACCCGGGCACGCTCAACCAGCTCTCCCGCGACCGGCAGGCGCGCGACATGGGCAACATGCGGGCCGGACCGCCGCCCTCGTCGCGTCCGGCGCCGTCATCGAAGCCCGCGCCATCGTCGAGCAGGCCGCAGCCTGCGCCGCGACAGCAGAAGCCGCCGAGGTAGGTCACCCGAGATGGGCAAGGGCTTTCTCTTTCGCCTGCTCGCCACGGTCGTGCTGCTGCTCGCGACGTACAACCCGGAGGGGAAGTCCTACTTCCACTGGGTGGCCTCCGACGGCTGGCATCTGACGCCGCTCAAGGCCTTCGTCGGCGTCTGCCTTCTCGTAGCCTGGGTGATCCTGCTCCGGGCGACCATGGAGTCACTGGGAGCGCTCGGCACGATCCTCGCGACGGCGTTCTTCGGCACGCTCATCTGGCTGCTCGTTTCCTGGATGCACGTGCAGCCGCACACCGCGAGGGGACTGACCTACCTGATCCTGCTGGGCCTCGCCGCGGTCCTCTCCACGGGCTCGGTCTGGTCGATCTGGAGGCGGCGCATGACGGGACAGATCGACGTGGACGAGCACCACGATACGACCCCGAACCATTCGTAACCGCAGACGCGAAGCTGACGTCGGCAGAAGGAGGAAGTGCAAATGCTCAAGGGATTCCGTGACTTCATCGCCCGGGGGAACATCGTGGACCTGGCGACCGCCGTCATCATCGGCGTCGCGTTCGGCGCGATCGTGGACTCGCTCGTCAAGGACATCATCACTCCGATCCTCGGGATGATCGGTGGGCAGCCCGATTTCTCGAACCTCAAGATCGGGTCGATCGGGATCGGCAACTTCATCAACGCCGTGATCAGCTTCCTCATCAAGGCCGCGGCCGTCTACTTCATGATCGTGGTTCCGTTCGCCAAGTTCGCGAGCCGGCTCGCGGCGACCCCGGCTCCCCCGTCGCCCTCCGAGCAGTACCTCAAGGAGATCCGCGACCTCCTCGCGAAGCGTGCGTAAGGCGCTCGGGTCCGTGCGCGGGCCGGTTGGTGCTGGCGTCGCCCTGATGGTGCTCGCCTTCACGGCCTGCACCGGAGGAGGAGGGAGGCCCGCCCCGGCGCCGCCCGCGGCGGCACCCCCTCCGCCGACGCCGCTCCCGACTTTCGCGCCGGCTCCCGCTCCGCCACCCGAGGAGACGCCGACGCCTCTCCCCCGGCTCACGCTGGAGGGCACGGTGACGTATCTCCAGCGGGTGGCGCTCACGCCCGAGGCCATGGTCCAGGTGGAGCTGCGCGACGCGGCGATTCCGGAGGGAAACGGTCCCCCGATCGCGAAGCAGGTCATCCAGCGGCCCGGGCAGGTTCCGGTGGCGTTCGCGCTTCCCTACTTGCCGACCTCTTTGCTGCCGGGACATCGCTACGTCCTCTCGGCGCGCATCTCGGACCGGGGCCAGCTCCAGTTCGTGACGGAGCAGCCCGTCGCGGCGCTGCCGCGAGCGGCGACGCCGGAACCGCTCGAGATCGTGGTGGTTCCGGTGCAGTAGAGCCTGCCGAGAGCCGCCGCCCACTTCGAGCAAGCACGGGATCCTTCGTCGCTACGCTCCTCAGGATGACGCGCGGCCGCTCCGGAGTGACCCGATCGCGGTTCGCGTGAGCCCGTCAGCTCGAGAACCCGATGCCGGCCCGATCCAGCAGCCGCAGCAGCAGCCCCGGCCGCCCGCCCGCGTCGACCCGGCGCAGTGAACGCGTGACCGCGGCGACCGCGAGCCGGCGCAGGGGCTCCGGCGGGTAGGGGAACGGCGGGCGGCGCATGAGAGACAGATCGAGCAGCGGGCTGCGCCGCTCGAGCGTCAGGAGCGCCAGGATTTTCCCCGCGAGCCGCGTCGAGCCGATTCCGTGGCCCGTGTAGCCCAGCCCGTACGCGACCCGTCCCGCGAGGGTGCCGAAGAACGGCGTCAGGCGCGTCGTGGACGCGATCGGGCCGCCCCAGGCGTACGGGAACGAGAGCTCCGCGAGCGAGGGAAAGTGCCGGCGAAAGCTCTCGCGCAGCGACGCGTCGTGGGCCGCCGAGCGGTCACAGGCGGCGTCGACGCGGTTGCCGGGATAGTAGACCGCCTCGCTCGTGCCGAAGAGGATGCGTCCGTCGTCGGTCAACCGGTAGTAGTTGAAGAAGGTCCGCGCGTCGATCACGCCCTGCCGGTTGCGCCATCCGATCGACGCCCGCTGAGCCGGCGTCAGCGGCTCGGAGACGAGGATGTAGTCGTACAGCGGCAGGAAGCGCGCCCGGAGACTCGGGAACAGGTGGTGCGAGTAGGCGTTGGTCGCGAGGACGGCCCGCCGCGCCGTCACGGTTCCGGCGGCGGTGGAGATCCTCACCCGGTCGCCCGGGAACGAAAATCCCGAGACGGCGGATCGCTCGCAGATCCGGACCCGTAGGCGGAGCGCCTCGTTACGCAAACCCTCGATCAGCCGGATGGGGTCGACCAGCGCGTTGCGCGGCGAGAGGAGGGCTCCGAGGTAGAGCGGGCTCGCGAGCTCCGCCCGGGTCTCGTCCGCCGAGAGCACGCGCAGGCCGGCGATCCCCACGCGCTCGGCCGCGCGGCGCCCCGCCTCCAGCGCCGCGACGTGTGCCGGGGTGAGCGCGACGGTGAGCTGCCCGACCCGGTCGAAGCTCGCGTCGATGCTCCGCTCCGCCAGGAACGCCTCCATCTCCTCCAGGTTCTCGCGCCCCAGCCTCGCCAGCTCGCGCGCCTCGTCCAACCCGAAGTGCGCGATGGCGAGCTCGTGCGAGTGGTCGATGCTCTCGCCGGCGATGCCGGCGTTCCGCCCGCTCGCGCCGTAGCCCGCGAGCTCCGCATCGAGAACGACCACGGTGAGACCCGGCTCGAGCTGCTTGAGGAAGAGCGCGGTCCAGAGGCCGGTGAAGCCGGCGCCAACGATGGCGACGTCCGCCGCGAGCGACCCGGTCAGCGGCTCCGGCGTTCGCGGCTCGCGCCGGGCCAGCCAGTAGCACGCCTGCTCGATGGGCGGCTTGGAGGGCTCCATCCTCGGGGGCTTAGTGGGCGGCCCTCGTGGCCACCCCTACAAAGAGAACTCCTTGGAGACGTCCTGCAGCGACGCTTCCAGCGCCGCCAGGAAGCGGTCGATCTCGGGATAGCTGATGACGAGCGGCGGCTCGACCCGCAGGACCTGGGCGTTGATGTACGTCCCCGAGATCAGGATGCCGCGCCCGAACAAGGCCTTCGCGACGGCATAGCCGAGGTCGTGACTCTGGAACTCCATCCCGAGCATCAGTCCGCGGCCCCGCGCGCCCGCCATGACCTTGGGATAGCTCTGCGCGAGCGCGTTCAATCGGGGCAGCATGTACTCGCCCTTCTCCCCGGCCTGCTTCGGCAGGTCCTCCTCGAGCAGGACGTGAATCGTGGCGATCGCGGCCGCGCAGCAGACGGGATTCCCGCCGAAGGTCGTCGTGTGCAGGAACGGGTTCTCGATGTACCGCTCCCAGGTCTTCGGCGTGCCGACGCAGCAGCCGATCGGCATCACGCCGCCGCCGAATCCCTTGCCGAGCGCCATCAGGTCCGGCACGACGCCGTCGTGCTCGCAGCAGAACATCTTGCCGCTGCGGCCCATGCCGCTCTGGACCTCGTCGAAGATGAGCATCGCCCCGTACTTGTCGCAGATCTCGCGGGCGGCGGCGAGATAGCCCGGAGGCGCGACGTTGATTCCGCCTTCGCCCTGGATCGGCTCGATGACGACGGCCGCGACCTTGTCGCCGGAGAAGTCGCCGCTCGCCACGATCATCCGCAGCGCGTCGGCGTCTCCAAACGGGACGTGGGTCCAGCGCTTGAGCGGCAGGAACGGCTCGCGGAAGACCGCCTTGGACGTGCCGCCGAGGGACCCGAGCGACTTTCCGTGGAAGGCGCCGAGCGTGCCGACGAAGTGGTGCCGGCCCGTGGTCAGGATCGCCATCTTCAGGCAGGCCTCGACCGACTCCGTGCCGGAGTTCGTGAAGAACGTGTACTGCAGGTCGCCCGGCGTGATCATCGCGACGAGGTGCGCCAGGTAGGTTCGGAGCGGGTCGATCAGCTCCTGCGAGTGGATGGCCTGGCGGTCGAGCTGCTCGCGCACCGCCTTCAGCACCTTGGGGTGGCGGTGGCCGGTCACGTAGATGCCGAAGCCTCCCAGGATGTCGATGAACTCCTTGCCCTGGACGTCCTTGAAGATCGCGCCTTCGTCCGACCACTCGACGGCCGTGTAGTCCGTGCTGACCGACTTGCGGTACTCGAGGAAGGACGGGTTGACGTAGTCGGTCCAGTACCGCACCGAGTCCTGGATCACCTTCTCCTGCTCCGGCGGAGACAGGGTCTTCTTGCCGATGAGGTCGAGGACGTACGCGGATTCCTGCAGCGCAGCCTTGAGGTCCTGGGGCATGGAATTCGTCTCCTGTCGCGGCGATCAGTCCGGAAGTATCGAGACGCGCCGCATCATATCGTCGGAACGCGGGATGCCGCACGTGCCCGTCGCGGAATGAGCAGCCATCCGATGAGGATCGTCGCCGCCGTCTCCCCTCCCAGGATCAGGGCCTCCTTCAACGGGGACTCGCTCGTCGGAGACGGCGCGAAGAAGAGCACGCACGCGCCCACGATGTAGAGCGTGCAGATCCAGGAGGCGAGCGCGGCCACTCCGCGTCCGCCCGGAACCCGGTACGGCCGGGGCTGCTCGGGCCGCTTGTTGCGCAGGACGACGAAGGCCGGGAAGACGAGCAGGTAGCACAGCAGCAGGCACAGCGCGGAAATCCGGAAGGTCATCCAGAAGATGTTCGACTGGCTGCTCGAGAGCAGCGCCCCGCCGAGGAGGAGGGCCGTCGAGACGATGCCCATCACGACGAACGCGAGGTACGGCGTCTTGAAACGCGGGTGCAGGCGGCCGAGAGCGGCCGGCAGCATGCCCTCCTCGGCGGCGACGGCGGCCACGCGGTTCGCTCCGAGACTCCACGTGACGACGTTCGCCACGCAGGCGTAGAGGAATCCGAGCCCGAGCAGGAAGACGACGGTGTCCCCCGCGCGGCCCCACTCCTTCCCGAGGATGGCGAGCGCGTCCCAGGTTCCCGTCACGATCGAGAGCTTGCCGGTCGGGACCGCGAAGAGGATCCCGCCGATCGCGAACGAGTAGAGGACCGCGATCAGCGCCCCCGACCAGAAGATCACGATCGGCACGTCCCGCTTCGGGTTGCGCATCTCGCCGCCCGCCGAGCTCATCAGCTCGAAGCCGAAGGTCGAGTAGAGCAGGGCCGGGAGGTACGCGAGGCTGTCGTTCCACTTCGGAGAGAACTGAGAAACCGCGAGGGCGTTGGCGGGACGATGCCCGCGGAAGAGGGCCGACAGGCCGAGCACGCCGAGGGCGAAGAAGATGAGCGCCTTGACGACCGCGCCGAGGTTGGGCACCCACTTCGAGACCTCCAGGCGGACGACCCCGACGCCGACCGTCAGCCAGGTCAGGGCGATCGCGATCCCGGCGTCCTGCCAGGGCGACTTGGTCTTCAGGAACATCTGGCTGAAGGTGCCCGCGAAGATCAGGTAGACCGACGGGATCCAGGTCGCGTTGTTGATCCAGTACAGCCAGGCGGCGGTCGAGCCCCACTTGGGCCCGAAGGCCTCGCGGACCCAGATGTAGACGCCCCCCTCCCCCGGCCACGCCGCGCCGAGCTCGGCCGTGATGAAGCCGTAGGGGATGAAGAAGACCGTCATCGTGATGATCCACCATGAGAACCAGGCGAGCCCCATCGCCGCCGAGGAGGCGAGGGTGTCGATGGTCAGGATCGCGCAGACGGTGAAGAGGACGAGGTCGGCCCGTCCGAGAACGCGCTCGAGAATGGGGGTCTCCGCTTGTGGATGCCCCGCGGAGCCGCTTTGTGCTTCCAAGTGGGGCCATCCTACCGCAACTCTTGCTCTGGCAGAGACTTGCCGAGGGCGAAAGGCCGCGAGCGAAGCCGAGCGACGGGCACCGCAGAAGCCCCGCGTGATAGGCTCCCCGCCTCCGCCGACGAGACGTCGGCTCCCCCTGTAGACCGCTCATCATGTCCACCTCGATTCGCCTGAAGACCGCCATCCCCGGGCCCCGCTCCCAGGAGCTGGCCGCCCGGCGGGACCGCGCCGTCCCCAGGGGCATCGGGCATTCCACGCCCGTCTACGCCGCCAGCGCCAGCGGGGCCCTCGTGACCGACGTGGACGGAAACGTCTTCCTCGACTTCGCCGGCGGGATCGGGACCCTGAACGTCGGCCACACGAATCCGGAGGTCGTCCGGGCGGCGGCCCAGCAGCTCGGCAAGACTACCCACACGTGCTTCTCGGTGGCCCCCTACGAGTCCTACGTGGCACTGGCCGAGACGCTCAACCGCCTGACCCCGGGCGACTTCGCGAAGAAGACCATGCTCGCCAACAGCGGCGCCGAGGCTCTCGAGAACGCCGTCAAGATCGCCCGCCACGCGACCGGCCGGGAGGCCGTCGTCGTCTTCGAGCACGCCTTCCACGGACGCACCCTCATGACCCTGTCGATGACGAGCAAGGTGCGGCCCTACAAGTTCGGGTTCGGTCCCTTCGCGCCGGAGGTGTACCGGCTGCCCTTCCCGTACGAATACCGCGGGCACTACGACGGGCGGGCCGAGGCAGCCGCGGCGCTCGACGAGTTCTTCCGCACGCAGGTCGCCGCCGAGAAGGTGGCGTGCGTGGTCCTCGAGCTGGTGCTGGGCGAGGGCGGCTTCGTCGTCGCGCCCCAGGACTACGTGGACACCCTGGCGCGCGTCTGCCGTGAGCACGGCATCCTGCTCGTCATCGACGAGGTGCAGACCGGCTTCGGGCGCACGGGCCGCCTCTTCGCCTGCGAGCACTACGGCCTCGCGCCGGACCTGATCGCGATGGCCAAGTCGCTCGGCGGCGGCCTGCCCATCTCGGCCGTCACCGGCCGCGCGGAGATCATGGACAGCTCCCAGGTCGGCGGCCTCGGCGGGACCTACGTCGGCAACCCCGTCTCCTGCGCGGCCGCCCTGGCCGCGGTCGACTACATCGAAAGGAACCGGCTGTGGGAGCGCGCCGAGGCGATCGGACGTGTCGTCGAGCAGCGCTTCCAGTGCTTTTTGGAGCGGTTCCCGTTCGTGGGCGACGCGCGAGGCCTCGGCGCCATGCGCGCGCTCGAGCTGGTCCGGGACAAGAAGAGCAAGGAGCCCGACAAGGAGCGCACGGACCGCGTCCTGCGCGGCGCCTGCGAGCGCGGCCTGCTCCTCGTCACGGCCGGAACCTACGGCAACGTGATTCGAACGCTCATGCCGCTCGTCATCACCGACGGCGAGCTGACGGAAGGTCTGGATGTCCTCGAGAAAGCGCTCGAAAGCTCGTAGGCATCTCTTCTGCGTCGGGGATTCTTAGCCGCCTGAACATCGGCGGTTCTCGAATCCCTTCGCATTGGATCGTCTCGACGCAGAAACGGGGACGCACATGAACACGCAGGAACTGATCCAGGAATCCCAGCGCTGGCTGGACATCATCTCGGCCAAGGAGCTGACGCCCGAGCAGAAGGAGAAGATCGCGACGGACACCGTCGACAACTTCAGCTTCTACTACAACCGCGGTTACCTCGAGTACCGCAAGTCCGTGATCGAGATGCGCGACAACCCGGCGCTCGAGTGGGCCGGCCAGGGCTCGACGTTCGAGGACCTGGCGGGGCGCACCTACATCGACTGCCTGGGCGGCTACGGCATCTACAGCCCGGGCATCCGGCATCCCAAGGTGGTCAAGGCCGTCGCCGACCAGCTCGCGCGGATGCCGCTCTCGAGCCAGGAGCTGCTCGACCCGCTGCGCGGGGCGCTCGCGGAGCTCCTGGGCGAGATCACGCCCGGCGACCTCCAGTATTCCTTCTTCATCAACAACGGGACCGACGCCGTCGAGGGCGCGATCAAGCTGGCCCGGATCTTCACGGGCAAGACCAACTTCATCAGCTCGCTCCGCGGCTTCCACGGCAAGAGCTGCGGGTCGCTCTCGCTCCTCGGCAAGTGGGAGTACCGGGAGCCCTTCCTGCCGCTCCTCCCGGGCATCCACTTCGTGGAGTTCGGGGACGCGGAGGCCGTCGAGGACGAGCTCTACAAGGCGGACCAGACCGGCAAGGGCATCGCGGCCGTCATCATGGAGCCGATCCAGGGCGAGGCCGGCGCGATCGTGCCGCCGGACGATTTCTGGCCGCGCATCCGGAAGGCCTGCAACGAGTACGGGGCGCTGCTGATCGCCGACGAGGTCCAGACGGGCCTCGGCCGCACGGGCAAGCTCTTCGGCGTGGATCACTGGAACGTCGTCCCCGACATCATGTGTCTCGGCAAGGCCATCGGCGGCGGCGTCATGCCCCTGTCGGCGTTCATCTCGACGCCCAAGATCTGGAGCGTTCTCGAGAGCAATCCGTTCATCCACTCCTCGACGTTCGGAGGCAATCCGCTGGCCTGCGCGGCCGGCATCGCCGCGATCAACGTGACGCTCGAGGAGGACCTGCCGGGACAGGCCGCGAAGAAGGGCAAGAAGCTGATGGGGTCGCTCATCCGGCTCAAGATGCGCTTCGACCGCATCATCCACAGCGTAAGCGGCCGGGGCCTGCTGCTCGGCATCGAGTTCGCGAACACGGAGATCGGTTACAAGGTCGTCTCCGGCCTGTTCCGCCGGGGCGTCCTCGTGGCGGGCACGCTGACCAACTCCAAGGTCGTCCGCATCGAGCCCGCGCTCAACATCCCGGACAAGCTCCTGACGCAGGTCGTCGACGCGCTCGAGGAGACGCTCAAGGAGGTCGACGAGGCGATGCCCGACATCCAGGTGGACGAGGAGTGAGCGCGGTCGGTCGCGGTCGCGTTTCGCCCCTCACCCCTCCGTCTCTCCCCGCCGGGGAGAGAGGGTAAGAGGAAGATTCTTCATGCGCATTGCCGTCCTCGGCGCGGCCGGCGCGATGGCGCAGGTCGTCCTGCGGGACCTGCTCGAGTTCGTGCCGGACGTCGCGATCACGGCCGCGGACCTGCGCCCCGCACCGCACGCGGACCCGCGCGTCCGGACCGCCACGCTCGACGCGCGCGACGAGGAGGCGACCGCCCGCCTGCTCGAGGGCCACGACGCCGCGCTCAACTGCGTCACGTACTACTTCAACGTGGCGATCATGCGCGCCTGCCTCAGGGCGCGCGTTCCCTACGCGGACCTCGGCGGCCTGTACCACGGCACGCAGAAGCAGTTCGCGCTGCACGAGGAGTTCGTGCGGGCCGGGGTCCCCGCGCTCCTCGGGATGGGCTCGACGCCCGGGATCACCAACGTGATGGCCGGGGCCCTCGCGAGAGGACTCGACCGGGTCGATGCGGTCCACGTACGCGTCGGCTGCCTCGACCGCTCGGCGGTTTCGACGGAAGTTCCCCTCCCCGTCCCCTACGCGCTCGACACCGTGATCGACGAGTTCTCGCTCGAGCCGATGGTGTTCCGCGACGGACGGCCGGAGGCGGTCCCGCCCATGAGCGGAAAGGAGTCGATCGACTTCCCGCCGCCGGTCGGCCGCATGGAGGCGCTCTACACGCTGCACTCCGAGGTCGCCATGTTCCCGCGATCCTTTCCGGGACTCCGCGAGGCCAGCTTCAAGGTCGCCTTCGAGCCGGAGTTCACGCGCAAGGTGGGGTTCCTCGTCGAGCTCGGCTTCGCGTCGCGAGAGAAGCTGCCGACGGGCTCGACGCCCCGGGAGGTCCTGCTGGATCTGGCTGCCCGCCAGACCGTCCCGCCGGGCGACCCGGCCGACTGCGACGCCTTGCGCGTGGACGTCGAGGGCCGCCAGGACGGCCGGCCGGTCCGGCGGCGCGGCGAGATGACCGTCCTTCCCCATCCGCGCTGGCGCATCGCGGCCGGCTCCCTCGACACCGGTGTGCCCCTGTCGATCGCCGGCCAGCTCCTGGCCAGCCGCTCGCTCGCGACGCCCGGCGTGCTCTGCCCCGAGACCGCGGTCGCGCCCGAGCTCTTCTTCGAGATGCTCGAACGGCGCGAGATGCGGGTACGCTGGAGCTGACATGGGCATCGCGTCGATCAACCCGGCCACCGGCGAGACCCTGCGGACCTTCGAGCCGCACGGGGACGCGGAGGTCGAGCGCCGCGTCGCGCTCGCCGCGGAGGAGTTCGCGCGCTGGCGCCGCGTCCCGTTCGCGGAGCGTGCCGCCCGGATGACGCGCGCCGCCGTGCTGCTCGAGGCGCACAAGCAGGAGCTCGGGCGCGTCATGACGCTCGAAATGGGCAAGCCGGTCGCCTCCGCGGTCTCCGAGGCCGAGAAATGCGCGTGGGTCTGCCGCTACTACGCCGAGCACGCGGAGGCCTTCCTGGCCGATGAGCCCGTCGCGACCGACGCGGGCCGCAGCTTCGTGCGCTACGAACCGCTCGGACCGGTTCTCGCGGTCATGCCGTGGAACTTCCCGTTCTGGCAGGTCTTCCGCTTCGCCGCCCCGGCGCTGATGGCCGGGAACGTCGGGCTGCTCAAGCACGCGTCGAACGTCCCGCAGTGCGCGCTCGGCATCGAGGAGATCTTCCGGCGCGCCGGCTTCCCCGAGGGCGCCTTCCAGACGCTCCTGATCGGCGCCGACCGGGTCGGCAGGCTGCTCGAGGATCCGCGCATCGCCGCCGCCACGCTCACGGGGAGCGAGGGCGCGGGGATCTCGGTTGGCCGCGCCGCCGGCGCCGCGCTCAAGAAGGTCGTCCTGGAGCTGGGCGGCAGCGATCCGTTCATCGTCATGCCGAGCGCGGATCTCGAGGCCGCCGCCGCCACGGCGGTCAAGGCGCGCACGATCAACAACGGCCAGTCCTGCATCGCGGCCAAGCGCTTCATCGTCCACCGCGACGCCGCGCCCGAGTTCGATCGGCGCTTCGTCGAGAGGATGGTGGCGCTCAAGGTCGGCGACCCGCTCGACCCCTCCGTCGAGATCGGCCCGCTCGCGACGCCCTCGATCCTCTCCGAAGTCGAGGACCTCGTGCGCCGGAGCCTCGACGCGGGCGCGCGCCTCCTCGTGGGCGGGCGCCGCCTCGATGGACCCGGGAACTACTACGCGCCGACGGTCCTGGGCGACGTGCCTCCGGACAGCCCGGCCGCGCTCGAGGAGATCTTCGGTCCCGTCGCGAGCCTGTTCCGCGTCGGCAGCCTCGACGAGGCGATCGCGCTCGCCAACCACAGCCGCTTCGGGCTGGGATCGTCCGCGTGGACGCGGGATCCGGCGGAAACCGAGCGCCTCGTGTCCGGCCTCGAGGCGGGCGCCGTCTTCATCAACGGCATGGTCAAGAGCGATCCCCGCCTGCCCTTCGGCGGCGTCAAGCACTCCGGGTTCGGGCGGGAGCTCTCGATCCACGGCATCCGCGAGTTCGTCAACGTCAAGGCGGTGTGGGTGGCATGAGCCGATCGGGCCGGCCCGAACCGGGCGAGTACGGGGGTTACGCGGAGGCCGACGTCGCGCTCGTGCAGGGCGATGACGCCGCGGAGGCGCTCGCGGCGCAGCTGCCCGAGACGCTCGCGCTCCTGCGGGGGGTCGAGGAGCGGCGCGCCACGAAGTTTCGCTACGCCCCGCGCAAGTGGACGATCAAGCAGATCGTGGGACACCTTTCCGACGACGAGCGGATCTTCGTCTACCGGATGCTCTGCCTCGCGCGCGGCGACCATCGGGTCCTGCGCGGTTTCGACGAGAAGGCGTACATGCGGCGGTCCGGCTTCAACGAGCGGACGCTTCCGGATCTCCTCGACGAGCTCGCCTCCGTCCGCGCCGCGACGCTCTCGCTCCTCCGCGGCCTGCCGGAGGACGCCTGGGCACGGAGCGGCGTCGTCAACGGCTACCCCGCGACGGTGCGCGGCCTCGCCTTCCACCTGGCCGGCCACGAGCTGCACCACCGGCGGATCCTGAAGGAGAGGTACCTCCTCGGCTGAGCCGAGCCGCGGTCAGGAAGGAAGGAAGCTCGCCCCCACGGTCTGCGCGATGCGCGCCATGACGTGCTTGACCTGGGTGTAGTCCTCGAGCGCGTACATCGACATGTCCTTGCCGTAGCCCGACTGCTTGTAGCCGCCGTGGGGCATCTCGGAGACGAGCGGCAGGTGGTCGTTGATCCAGACGGTGCCGAAGCGCAGGCGCCGCGCCGCGTTGAGGGCGCGGTTGACGTTGGTCGTCCAGACGGACGCCGAAAGCCCGTAGTCGACGTCGTTGGCCCACGCGAGGGCCTCGTCGTCGCTCTTGAAGCGCGTGACCGTGATGACGGGACCGAAGACCTCCCGCTGCACGATCTCGTCCTTCTGTCGCGCCTCGACGACCGTGGGCTCCAGCCAGAACCCTTTCCCCTCCTTCGCCCCGCCGCCGGTCAGGACCTTCGCGTGCTTCGTCTCGCGCGCGCGATCGAGAAAGCCCGACACGCGCTTCTTGTGTTCCGCCGAGATCACCGGCCCCATGTTCGTGTTCTCGTCCCGGATGTCCCCGACGACGAGCGACTCGACCGCGGGGAGGAGCGCGCCGATCACCTTGTCGTAGGTCCGGGCGCTGACGTACAGCCGCGCCGCGGCCGTGCAGTCCTGGCCGCTGTTGGCGAAGCCGGCCATCTTGATTCCCGGAATGACGAGATCCATGTCCGCGTCGTCGAAGACGATGACCGGCGCCTTGCCGCCGAGCTCCAGGTGGACCCGCTTGAGAGACGCCGACGCCGCCTTCGCGACCTCCTTGCCGGTCGCGACGTCGCCCG
The DNA here is from genome assembly GCA_036493875.1 of Thermoanaerobaculia bacterium. Lineage (GTDB taxonomy): Bacteria > Acidobacteriota > Thermoanaerobaculia > UBA5066 > Gp7-AA6 > DAHUXD01. Next base: position 43,725 of record DASXPB010000051.1, on the reverse strand, counting down.
TCAGCGAGACCATGTTGACCCGGGGATGACGCACGAGGCCGGCCCCCACCGGCTCGCCGTGCCCGGTGATCACGTTGAAGACGCCGGCCGGGAAGAGGTCCTGCACGAGCTCGGCGAGGCGCAGCGTCGTCAGGGGCGTCTGCTCGGACGGCTTCAGCACGACCGTATTGCCGGTGGCGAGCGCCGGCCCGATCTTCCAGATCGCCATCATCAGCGGGTAGTTCCAAGGCGCGATCGAGCCGACCACGCCGACCGGCTCGCGCCGGATCATGCTCGTGTAGCCCGCCAGGTACTCGCCCGCCGCCTTCCCCTCCATGCAGCGCGCGGCCCCTGCGAAGAACCGCAGGTTGTCGACCATGAACGGGACCTCGGACTTCGCGAGGCCGATCGGCTTGCCGACGTTCTCGGACTCGAGCGTCGCGAGCTCGTCCGCGTTCTTCTCGATGACCTCGGCGAGCCGCAGCAGCAGGAGGCTGCGGTCCGCGGGCGTCGTCTCCTGCCACTTCTCGAACGCGGCCGCCGCCGCCTCGACGGCGCGGTCCACGTCCTTCGCCCCGCCGAGGGGCACCTTCCCGAGGGCCTTCTCGTCCACCGGGCTGAAGATCGATTCGTCCTTGCCGTCGACGGAGCCGACGAGCTTCCCGTCGACGAGGTTCTTGTACGTCTTCATGGAAGTTCCTTTCTGAAGCGGAATCGCCCGCTCATCCTATCCAAGGACCTCAGGAATCCGGCGCGGCTGCGCGCAGGGTCGCGATCTCCGCCTCCCCCGCCCGCAGCGTCAGGACGCTTCCGGAGATCGCGTATGCCGTGACGCGCTCGAGAGCGTCCAGGAACTGCTTCTCGAGCGGCATCTGCGGCCCCAGGCAGCCCATCTTCGTGGTCCCCAGCGGGGAGAGCTTCAGCGACGAGCCCTCGAGGGCGTACCCGCCGAAGACCCGGTTGCACCCGCCGAAGCCGACGAGCCTCTTCTCCCCCGACTCGAGCCGCAGGTTCGGCGAGCGCTTGATTCCTTCGGGCAGCGGAGCGCCGCCGAGCGTGACGAGCTCCCACGTCGTCTCCTCGAGGGGCGCCCCCGAGGGCGCCGAAGGCGATGCCGTCGCAGCCTGCGCCGCGGGTCCCGGAGGCGGTGAGGCGGGCCCGCCGCCGGTCGTCTGACAGGCGATGCCCGCCGCCGCGACAAGACCGAGTGCGGAGAAGAACGCTTTCCTCATTGCGCCTTGATCTCGGTCCAGAACTCGTCCATCAGCTCGGTCGCGTCGCCGATGTCCTCCACGAACTCGCAGCGCACGAGCGCCTCCTCGGGCGCATAGATCGCAGGGTCGTGGACGATCTCGGGCTTGATGAAGGGCAGCGCCGCCCCGTTGCCGCTCGCGTAGCTGATCGCGTTGATGATCCGCGCGTCGACCCTCGGGTCGAGGATGAAGTTCAGGAACGCGTAGATGGCGTCCGTGTGCCGCGCCTGGGCCGGCACGCACACGCTGTCGACCCAGATGGTGGCGCCCTCCTTGGGCACGACGTAGCCGAAGCGGCCGGGGTTGGCGGCGATGACCTTCGCGATCTGGCCGTTGTAGCCGTGCGCGTACGTCACGTCGCCGGCCGCAAGGATGTTCTCGAAGTCGCTACTGTTGTAGGTCTTGACCAGCGGCTTCTGCTTCTTCAGGAGGTCGGCCGCCTTCCTGAGGATCGCGGCATCGCGCGTGTTGATCGACTCCCCCAGGGACTTGAGCGCCGCCGAGAAGCACTCGCGCATGTCGTCGAGCATCAGGATCTGGCCCTTGTTCGCCGGATCGAACAGCGGCGCCCAGCTGTCGGGCGTGCCCTTGACCCGCTCCCGGCTGTAGCCGTACCCCGTCGTCCCCCAGACGTACGGGAGGGAGAAGCGGTTCGAGGGGTCGAAGCCCTTGTTGAGGAAGCGCGGGTCCAGGTTCTCCAGGCCGCGGAGGCGGTCCTTCAGGAGCGGCTGGATGAGACTCAGGTGGATCAGGATCCGCACCATGTAGTCCGAGGGGACGACCAGGTCGTAGTCCGCCACGCCCGACTGGAGCTTCTCGAGCACCGACTCGTTCGAGTCGTACAGATCGAAATGCACAGCGATACCCGTCTGCTTTGTGAAGTCGTCCAGCACGTCCTGCGGCATGTACGCCGACCAGATGTAGAGGTTGAGCTTCTTCTCGTGGGACGCGGCCGAGTCCGCCGCCGCGGCCTCGTGGCTCGCGCCGCCCCGGCAGCCCGTCGCCGTCGCGATCGCGGCCGCCGCGATCACGAGGAGCGCCGTCGTCAGCGTCGCGGCGATTCCGTACCGTCTGCGCATCGGTCTCCCTCCCGCTAGTCTCGGACCCCTTCCGGGGGCGGCTGCTGGAGCCGCTGCGCGATCACGATGAGGACGACCGTCAGCAGGAGCAGCAGCGTCGAGACCGCGTTGACCTCGGGCGTGACGCCCACCTTGAGCATCGAGTAGATCTGAAGCGGCAGCGTCGTGGCGCCCACTCCGGCCACGAACGACGTGATCACGTAGTCGTCGATCGAGACCGTGAAGACGAGCAGGGTCCCGGACACGATCCCGGGAAGGATGAGCGGGAGCGTCACCCGCCAGAACGTCTGAAGCGGACGCGCTCCCAGGTCCAGCGCGGCCTCCTCGAGCGAGCGGTCGAACCCGGAGAGCCGCGCGCGGACGACGATCGCCACGTAGGACACGCTGAAGACGACGTGCGCGAGGATCACGGTCACGAGCGAGAGCCTCAGCCCGACCACGCCGAAGAACGTGACCAGCGCGGCGCCGATCACGACCTCGGGGATGATGATCGGCAAATACAGCAGGTTGCGCGTGAGTCCCTCGCCGCGGAACGCGTAGCGGCCGAGCGCGAGGGCGACGAGCGTGCCGAACACCGTCGCGACGACCGTGGCGGCCACGCCGACGATCAGGCTGTTCCGTACGGACGTCAGGATGAGGTCGTTGTGGACGAGGCTCCCGTACCACTCGGTCGTGAACCCCTGCCAGACCGCGGTCTGGGTCGCCTTGTTGAAGGAGAACACGACCAGGATGGCGATCGGCGCGTACAGGAAGAGGTAGATCAGCCACGTGTGCGCCCGCAGGAATCCCCCGCGGCCTCTCACAGCAGCACGTCCTGCCCCTTCTTCCGGGTGTAGACCGTGTAGACGAAGAGCAGCGTGAGGACGGCCGCCGTCAGCTCGAACGCCACGGCGGAGCCGAAGGGCTTGTTGCGCGCCACCGCGAACTGGTTCTGGATGAGGTTGCCGGCCAGGATCGTGCGCGCCCCGCCGAGGAGGTCCGACACGATGAACTGCCCGAGGCTCGGAACGAAGACGAGGATGATCCCGGCCACGATGCCGGGCATCGTCAGGGGGACCGTCACGCGCCGGAAGGTCGAGGAGCGCGGAGCCCCGAGGTCGGCGGACGCCTCGAGCAGCGAGAGGTCGAGCTTCTCGAGCGACGCGTAGAGCGGCAGGATCATGAACGGGATCTCGCCGTAGACCAGGCCGATCAGCACGGCGAAGTTGTTGTAGAGCAGCTCGAGCGGCTGAGAGATGAGGCCGGCCGAGAGCAGCGTCCGGTTGATCAGCCCCTCGGTCCGAAGCAGGAACATCCAGGCGTAGGTGCGGATCAGGAAGCTCGTCCAGAAGGGAACGACGGCGAGGCCCAGCAGGAAGTTCCGGCGGCGCGCCGGCGCGACGACGGCGATGTAGTAGGCGGCCGGGTAGGACAGCGCGAGACAGAGGACGGTCGTCACGACCGCCATCCAGACCGATCTCCAGAAGATCTGAAGGTAGATCGGGTGCAGCGACCGCGCGTAGTTGGCCAGGATCTTCCCGGAGCGCACGTACTGCGCGAAGTCCTCGATGGGCTTCAAGCTGCCGTAGGTGCCGCGCTGGGCGAAGCTGATGACGAGCAGGATGGTCAACGGCAGGAGGAAGAACACCCCCAGCACGATCCAGGTCGGCAGGACCAGCGGGTAGGCCGGGGAGATCCGATTCTGGATTTTGGGTTTTGGATTTTGGATTGTCATGAGCTAGCCGCCTGAGGCTGCATCATCACCGCGTGGCTCGGGTTCCAGCACAGGAACGCCCGGCCCCCGACGGCGAAGCGGCTCGCCTCCTCGAAGGGCTTCTCGTTCTGCTCGTACACGACGAAGCGCTCGCCGGCGCCGTCCCGGACGACCCACACGGTCGAGATGCCCTGGTAGACCCGGTCCTCGATCGTCACGGCGACCGACGGCACGCCGTGCGCCGAAAGGTCGCGCGCCCGGAGGTCGAGCTTCTCAGGCCGGACGACGAAACGGACGGGCTCGTCGGCCCTGTAACGCGTGCCGTTCATCGGCAGGCGGACCTCTCCCCCGGCCGCCAGCAGCAGCGTCAGGGAACCTCCGGCCGACTCCCGCACGCGAGCGGCGAAGAAGTTCGACGCCCCCATGAAGTTCGCCACGAACTCGGTGGTGGGGCGCTCGAACACCCGGGCCGCCTCGTCCATCTGCTCGACCCGTCCCCGGTTCATCACGGCGATCCGATCGCTCATCGTGAGCGCCTCTTCCTGGTCGTGCGTGACGAAGATGAAGGTGATTCCGAGCTCGCGCTGGAGGTGCTTGAGCTGGACCTGCACCTCCTTGCGCAGCTTCTGATCCAGCGCGCCCAGAGGCTCGTCGAGGAGGAGCACCGAGGGCTTGAGCGCGAGCGCGCGCGCCAGGGCGACGCGCTGGCGCTGGCCGCCTGAGAGCTGATGCGGCAGCCGCTTCTCGAACCCGGAGAGCTGGATCAGCGCGAGCGACTCCGCGACGACCGCCGACTGGCGCTTACGGTCCACGCCCTTGTAGCGCAGCCCGAACGCCACGTTCTCCTCGACGGTGAGGTGCGGGAACAGGGCGTAGTGCTGGAAGACCATGTTGACGGGCCGCTCGTAGGGCGGCCGGTCCGTCATGTCGGCGCCGTCGATCGCGATGCGGCCCGCGGTCGGCAGCTCGAACCCGCCGATCATCCGCAGGAGCGTCGTCTTCCCGCAGCCCGAGGGACCCAGCAGAGAGAAGAACTCGCCGCGCCGGATGTCCATCGAGACGTCGTCGACGGCGGCGACCTCGCCGAAGCGTCTCGTCAGACTGCGAATCTCGACGCTGTGCTCGCTCCCCATGGGCCGGATCTTGTCATCCCGAGGAGTCGGGTCGGGATGACGCCCCGCTAGAAGCTCACGCGCACGCCCAATCGCAGCGTCCGGGGCTGCTGCCAGGTGACGGGCTTCTTGTAATGGTCGTTCGTCGGCGTGGGGCTGTCGTTGTCCGCCTGGTCCAGCGAGTAGACCTGGTCGAGCGACGTCGCCTTCTGCCGGTTGAGGACGTTGAACACGTCCGCCAGCACGTGGATCGTGACCCACTGGATCGTCAGGGCGTAGTCGAAGTGCGTGTCGAACTCGTAGACGTTGGGCGTCTTCCCCTCGCTTCCGCGCTGGGTGATGAAGATCTCGGGCCCCGCGTAGTTGTTCCACCAGCCGATTCGCGAGAGCGGCGTCCCCGTCTGGTAGTAGCCCGCGGCGGAGGCGGTCAGGCCGAACGGGAAGACGTAGGCCGCCTGCAGCTTCGCCTGGTGGGAGCGGTCGAGCGACAGCTTTCCGTAGGCGTTGACCTGGAACTCCGGATAGTCGAAGTCGTCGGTGATGTTCGGGTTCTTCGCGAAGAAGCCGCCGATGGCGCGGAAGGCGCCGTCGTAGTTGCCCTGGAGCGTGCTGTACAGGTAGCTGGCGTACAGCATCCAGCGGTCGGACAGCCGCTTCTGGGCCGTGAGCTCGATTCCCTTGAAGTACCGCCGCGCCGGGTAGAACTGCGGCGCCGGCTGGCACTCGTCGCCGAGGCACACCGTCTCCGAGAAGCCCGGGTTGAAGAACGCGTAATTGTCGCAAGTGTCCGAGGGCACGCACGTGTCCTCGATGATCCGGCGCAGGCTCCGGTAGATGCCGCGCACCCCGAAAGACCAGTTCTGGCCGACCTGACGCTCGAACCCGACGACGATCTCGTCGGCGTAGGGGGCCCGGATGTTGGGGTCCACGGCGTCGACCAGGTCGCCGCGGATGACGCAGGAGTTGTCCTCCGACTCGGCCGCGGAGTCGCAGTTGAGGGCCGTCGGGCTGAAGTTGTAGGTCGCGCCGTCGCGCTCGGCGTTGAGCGAGCGGATGTTCATGTCGAGGGGAATGACCGGCACGAAGTGGCTATAGGAGGCCGAGACCTTCGAGCGGCCGTCGTTCATGGGGTCCCAGGAGAGCCCGACGCGGGGAGAGAAGTGATTCACGTTGATGTAGACGATCTCGTTCAGGCCGCGGATCTTCTCCTGCTCCCAGCGGACCCCGGCGTTGAGCGTCAGGTTGGGCAGCACGGCCCACTTGTCCTGGAGGAAGAACGAGAGGTTGTCGTTGTTCGGCGTCGCCTGGACCGGTGCGAGCGTGACGTCGTCGATGGTCGAGTCGGGAGAGGCGAAGAAGCTGTGGAAGTAGACGTTCCGCTGCTGGGGGTCGTCCGGGTAGGGCGACAGGATCGTCACGAACTGCCCGCCGCTGTAGGTGCGGAAGACGTCGGCGTTGACGCGCTCGAACTCCCCGCCGAATTTGATGTCGTGGTCCCCCAGGAAGTAGTTGCCGTTCGCGCGGTAGTCGAAGCGCGTGAACTTCTTGGTGTCCCACTGCCCCGTGCCGTCGGCCCCCTGGAATCCCCCCGACGCGATCGACACCGGCCCGGTGTTGTCGAGGAAGGCGATCACGTCGCCGTCCGGCCCCGGCAGTGTCGACACGTTCTCGCGGTGGTAGGAGAACTGCGCCGTGGCCAGCCACTTCGGGGAGATGATGCCCTCGTAGCGGCCACCGAAGTCGGTACCGCCGACGGTGACCGTGCCGTTGTAGGTCTCCGGAGGCCCGATGACCGGGCCGACCGCGCCGGCGTCGTTGGTCGGGTCGCCGAAGATCGTTCCGATGATCGTGTGCTGGTCGCCGATTCGCCAGGTCAGCTTGCCGGAGTACAGGTTGCTGGAGGTCTTGAGGTTGGTCGTGTCGCCAATGACCTCGTCCGGGCCCTGCGTGACCTGCGTGTCCTGCGAGTTGTGGACGTGGTCGTAGGCGCCAAAGAACCACAGACGATCCTTGATGACGTAGCCGCCGACGTCGGCGCCGTAGTCGTCCTTGGTGAAGCCCGTCGGGATGCCGGCGGAGGTCAGCTCGTCGAGGTGCTTGTTGTCGGCCTGGAGGCCGTTCGCGTTGAAGTAGCCGAACGCGTCCCCGTGGAACTCGTTGCCGCCGGACTTCGTGACGACGTTCAGGATGCCGCCCTGGGCTCCCCCGTACTCCGCCTCGTAGCCGCCGGACTTGAACTCGACTTCCTGGATGAACTCGAAGTTCAACACCTTCCCCTGGTTGCCGATCTCGGCCCCGGTCGTGTTCGCCCCGTCGACGAGGTAGCTGTTCTCGAGACCCGTCGAGCCGTAGACCGTGATCGAGGTGTTTCGGTTGTCGGAGGCGTCCGTGTTGACGCCCGAAGCGAGCTGCGCGACCGAGGAGTAGTTGCGTCCGGTCGGCAGCGCCTGGAAGACCTTCTGGTCGAGGCTGCGGCCCGTGGTGGTGGAGGTGGTCTCGATTTGCGCGGCCTCGGCCGTGACGACGACCTTCTCGGTCGCGGACGCCAGGAGCTCGATCTTGATGATCGCGTCCTGGCTCAGGCCGAGCTGGACGGTCTGCGTCTTCGAGCCCATGCCCTCGAGCGTCGCCGTGATCGTGTAGCTTCCGGGCGGCAGGCTCGTCAGGTTGAACCGGCCCTCGGCGTCCGTGACCGAGGTCCGCGATCCCTGGAGATTCGGGCTCTTGGCCTCGACCGTCACGCCCGGCAACACCGTCTGCCCCGTTCCGACGACGCCGCGGATCGTCCCGGTGGTCTGAGCCCCCAGGGGATCTGAAGCGGCGACGAGGAGGAAGCCGGTGCAGAGGACGCCGAGCAGGCGGAACCAGAGCATTCTCATGACGAAGCTCCTTGTTTGCCGCCTACGCTATGGTCGGCGCGCTCGCACTGTCAAGTTGACCTGAAGTCACGCGGGCGGTCGGCGGTTGGCCGTACCCGCGGCCGGCGTCAGTCCTTGGACGACCTCAGCAGCTTCACGATCTCCTTGAGCTCGCGCACGACGCTCTTGCGATCGAGGTCCGATTGCGCGGTGGGAGTCGGCGTCGGCGCCGCCGGCGAAGCGGGCTTCGCGGTCTCGGTCCTGGCCGCCGGGGACGGGGGCGCGGCGCCTCCGACCTTCAGGAGCGAGGGCTGGTCCGTCGACCGGGACTGCGGCCCCTTGCCCTGCTGGACTCGCAGCGGCGGCGCCGCGGAGAGCCCCTCGTCGAAGCGACCCTCCGCGATCTCGGCCTCCAGCCGCTTCTTGGCTCCGGCGACCGTGAACCCTTCGTCGTACAGCAACTCGCGGATGCGCGAGATGATCCGAACGTCGCGGGCGGTGTAGAACTTCGTGCCCGCCTTGTCCTTCCCCTCCGAGAGCGCGGGGAATTCGGTCTCCCAGTAACGCAGGACGTAGGGGGCGACTTCCGCGATCCGGCAGGCGTCGGCGGGTCGATAGATCTCGTGATCGGCCTTGGCCACGCGAATAATCTACCCCGAACCCGGTCTCTTGCGGGAGGACTTTGACCGGGAACGCGGGCGGCCATGCTTCCTCCCGGTGTCCCGCTCCCGTCCCCGGCCGCGAACGTGGATCCGGATCGGCGAGCCCTCGAAGTCCGCCGCCTCGCGCAGGAGGTTCTCGATCCGTCGCTCTTCCGAGAAGTGCAGCGGCTCGGCTCGGCTCGCGACGAGCGCGAACGTCGGCGGAGCCACCGCGGTCTGCGCCACGTAGTAGATCTTGAGCGCATGCCCCGAGGCCGTCCGGGGAGCCTTGTCGCGTAGCGGGCGCCCCAGGACGCGGTTGAGCTCCCCCGTCGCGATTCGACGCCGGCGGTTCTTCGCGACTCTTGCCGCCGCCGCGAGCACGCGGCTGACGCCCCGGCCGGTCGTCGCCGAGATCAGGAGGATCGGGGCGAAGCGCGCGAAGGGGATCTGGTTCGCGAGCGCCTTGCGGAAATCGTCCGCGGTCCCCTCCTCGCGCTTGCCGGCGAGGTCCCACTTGTTGGCGACCAGCACGAGGCCCTTGCCTTCCTGTTCCGCAAAGCCGGCGACGCTCGCATCCTGGCCGGTCGGGCCCTCGCTCGCGTCCACGACGAGCAGCGCGACGTCGCACTCCTCGATGCGCTTGCGCGCCTGGACGACCGACAGCACCTCGGGCCCCTTTTCGGTCCGGCCCCGCCGCCGGATCCCGGCCGTGTCGACGAGACGGAAGCGATTGTCGGAGGTCTCGAGCTCGGCGTCGACCGAGTCGCGCGTGGTGCCGGCGATCTCGGAGACGATCGCGCGCTGCTCGCCGAGGAGCGCATTCAGCAGAGACGACTTCCCGACGTTTGGCCGTCCCACGACCGCGACCGCGATCTCGCGTTCCGGAGTCTCGAGCCCGGCATCCCCGCCGTCCTCGTCGCCCGCAGCGGGCTCGGCTCCCTCCGGCCGGGCCTCCTTCGGAACGGCGCGCGCGCCGAGCCGCTGCCCGATCGCGTCCTGGACGTCGTCGACTCCGATCCCGTGCTCGGCCGAGACGCCGAGCACCTCCGGAAACCCCAGCGCCCAGGCCTCGCTCTCTCCCTCGCTGCCCTCGCGGCGGTCGATCTTGTTGGCGACGACGATGCAGCTCCTGCCGGTCTGGCGCACGACGCGCGCCGCCGTCCGATCGCCGGGAAGCACTCCGGCGGAGGCGTCCATGACGAGCAGGACGAGATCCGCGCCCCGGATCGCCGCGACCGCCCTCTCGCGAATCGCGACGGGGATCTTCTCCTTGCCCGACGGGTCGTAGCCGCCGGTGTCGACCAGCCGGTAGGCGCGCTCGTCCGGAAGCGTCGCGTCGATCTCGAGGACGTCCCGTGTCATCCCGGGCAGGTCGTGCACGATGGCCCGGCGGCGTCTGGAGAGCTTGTTGAAGAGGGCGGACTTTCCGACGTTGGGGCGTCCGGCGATCACGACGCGGAACGCGCCCTTGCGGGAGGCCGTCACTTCGGCGCCCTGGGAACGCCTCCCTCCAGCCGGAGCTGGAACCGCGGATGCGTGAAGGGGTGCACGTCCGGGAATCGCGTGAAGATCCAGCCGGCGAAGATCTCCTTGCCCTTCTCGAAGACAGTGATGCGGGCGGCCGGGTTCTGCGCCTCGACGCCCTGCGACGTGATCGCGCCGCCTCCCATCGTGAAGGCAGGGAGGAACGCGTCCGCGCGCACCACGATGGACGGGTCGGGCAGGGACGAGGCCTCGCCCAGCGGAACGTCGACGGTCCCGTCCTTTCCGCTTTGCTTGTCCTTCCAGCCGAGTCGGATTCCCGACCACGCCTGCGCGACCTCCGGCGGGATCACGAGCTGTTGCGGGACGGCTTCGGGACCGCCCCCCGCACCGCCGCCGTCCCCGCCCGGCGCGCTCGCGCTTCCGTCCGCCTGCGACGGCGCCTGCGTGGATGCCGACGCGCCGTCGGCGGGCTCGTGCGAGACGGCCATGCGGATGTCGGGATTCGGGACGCCCCGGTGCCGGCACGCGGCCGAGATCGTCAGCAGGGCGGCGGCCAGAGTCAAGAGAGCCGCGCGCCTCATCGCGCCCGTCTCCCTCTCGGGGAACGGGGCCGGCCCGTGCGTCCGTAGGCGGCGCCGCGGGGCGACTTCGTGGCGGTCGCCGCGGGAGCCGCCGTCGGCGCCGGAGCGGGTCGACGGGCCGGCCGCGAAGCCGTCGCGGCCGTCTGGCCCGCGAGGCGGAAGTCGAGCCGCCGGCGGACTTCGTCGATCGCAACCAGCCGCACGCGCAGAGAGTCGCCCAGCCGGAAGGCCTCTCCCGACGAGCGCCCGCGCAGGCGGTGCTGCTTCTCCTCGTAGACGAAGAAGTCGTTGCCCAGCGACGCGATCGGCACCAGTCCCTCCACGAAGTAGTCCACGAGCATCACGAAGACCCCGAAGGATGTCACGCCCGTCACGTAAGCCTGGAAGTCGCGGTCGACCTTGTCCCGCATGAAGACGATCTTCTTCCACAGCAGGCTCTCGCGTTCGGCCTGCTCGGCCCGGCGCTCGCGGTCGGAGGAGAACGCCGAGATCTCTCGCATTCCATTCTGGACGTGCTCGAAGTCCTTGGCGGTGACCGGCCGGCCCTCGGCGAGAAGCCGCGAGAGCTGGCGGTGCACGATGAGGTCCGGATACCGTCGGATCGGCGAGGTGAAGTGGCAGTAGTACGGCGCCGCCAGGGCGTAGTGGCCGCGGCACTCCTCGGCGTAGACGGCCTTGCGCTGCGCCCGCAGCAGGAGGTCGTGGAGGAGCCGCTCCTCCGGCTTGCCCTCGATCGCCGCGAGCAGCTTCTGGAACGCGGCCGGGGGCACCTCCTCGAGGTCGCCCTTGAGCTCGTAGCCGAAGCTCTCGAGCACCTCGCGCAGGTCGACGAGGCGGTCCGGGTCCGGACGGTCGTGGACGCGGTAGATCGCGGGCTGCTTCGCGAACACGAGCTTCTTCGCGACCGCCTCGTTCGCGGCCAGCATGAACTCCTCGATCAGGCGATGCGCCACGTTGCGCGACTCGGGCACGATGCCGACGACCAGGCCCGCGTCGTCGAGCACGATGTCCGCGTCGGGCAGGTCGAAGTCGATCGAGCCGCGCGCCTCGCGGCGCCGCCGGAGGAGCGCGGCGGCCTCGGCCATCAACCGGAAGCGTTCCAGGAAGGGGCCGAACCGCGCCTGATCCTCCCGCGTGGGCGGAGTCTCGACCAGCCGAGCGACCTCGGTGTACGTCATGCGGTGCGCGCTGCGGATGACGCCCTTGACGAACTCCGAGCCGGTGACGCGTCCGGTCGCATCGAGCTCGAGGATCGCGGAGAGGACGAGACGGTCGACGCGCGGATTCAGCGAGCAGAGGCCGTTTGAGAGCCGCTCGGGCAGCATCGGCAGGACGCGGCCGGGGAAGTAGACGGAGGTTCCCCTCGACCGCGCCTCTTCGTCCAGGAGCGAGCCCTCCGCCACGTAGTGCGAGACGTCGGCGATGTGGACACCGAGGCGATAGCCGCCCGGCGTTCGCTCGACCTCGACGGCGTCGTCGAAGTCCTTGGCGGTCTCGCCGTCGATCGTCACGATCGCGTGCTCGCGGAAGTCCCGGCGGCCCGCAAGGTCCGCCGGCAGGATCCTCTCCGGGAACCGCTCGGCCTCGAGGACCACCGGCTCGGGGAAGCGCGGCGGAAGGCGATGCGAGCGCAGCACGATCTCGATGTCGACGCCCGGATCTCCGAGGAAGCCGAGCCGTTCCTCGACGACCCCGTGGGCGACGCGCCGCGAATCCGGGAACGCCGTCAGCCGGACCTCGACGATCTCCTCCTCGCGCGCCCCGCCGGCGCCCCCCTCGGCGATCCGGATCACCGCGTCGAGCTTCGGGTCGTAGGGCACGACGACCGCGCGTCCATCGTGGATCTCGAAACGCCCGACGACGCGTTCGCGGACCCGATCGAGCACCTTGACCACGGCGCCGGACCGGCGCTCCGCTTCGCGCCGGCGGCCGCGCGTCCCGCCTCCGGCCGCCCGGGAACGCTCCTCTCGTGCCAGGACCGTGTCGCCGTCCATCGCCCCGTGCATTCCGGAACGCGGCACGAACAGGTCCTCACCCTCCTGGGCGAGGATGAAGCCGAACCCCTCGGGGCGCACCGTCAGCCGGCCCGCCACCATGTTCGAGTACTCGATCGCGGAGTACTTCTCGCCCCGAACCCGGACGATCTCGCCCCGGCGCTCGAGCGCCTCCAGGCGCTCACGGAAGGCGTCTTCGTCGCCGTCCGCGACCTGAAAGGCCTTCGCCAGGTCCCGGAAGGTCAGGACCCGGCTGCCCTTTCGGCGCAGCCTCTCCAGGATCTCCGCGTCACGGGGCAGCACGCGCCGGAGTCTATCGTCTGGGCTTGATTTCGAGGAGGTCTGGGCGGGAAGGCTATTCGGTGTCGTCCTTCTTGGGCTCTTCCTGGTAGGTCGTGAAGAGCCCGGGCAGGTCGTCGACCGGCTCAGCGGGCGGCGGCCCCACGCGCCTCTCCCATCCGCACGAGCCGCACTTGATCACCCCGTTGACCGGAGTCGAGTCGGGGTTGTGCGGCTCCTTGCAGTACGGGTTGGGACAATTCCAGGGCAGGCTGGGCATGGTTGCTTGGGTCGGTTCGGCTCTCTCTCAACGGATTTTACTCCTCCGCGAGGCCGATGGACGGAGCGTCTTGGGACTTTAGCGGATCGCCGCGGCCTGCCTCCCAGTCCTGGGCCCGCGCCAGGGCTCCTCCGACGGCCGCGCGGAACTCTGCGAGCGCCAGGCCCGCGCAGTGCTCCGGAAGCGCGTCGAGCCGCGCTCCGCCCGCGGCGAGGAGGCGCGCGCAGCCCGAGGCGTTTCTCCGGTCGACCGCCTGGTGGAACCCCGCCGCGATCTGGATCAGCCCCTGAAGCAGAGTGCGAGCCGATGCCTCCTCGCGCAGCCAGGCCGCCTCCCAGACTTCGTGCGCCTCGAAGAAGCGTCCGGCGTTGAAGAGGCGCCGGCCGCCGGAGAGAGCGTCCCGCGTCTCCTGACGGAGAAGGAGACTCACCCTTCCGCTCCTTCCGAGGTCGTCCTCACCGAGAGGCCGGCAGCCGCTCGACGCGCAGCTCCCGGCTCTCCGGCGGCTGCCAGCGCGCCGCGTCCTCCGGGGGCCCCGCCACGAAGGCGCTCAGGAACGACTCGGTCGTGTCGAGAAGCGCGGCCCAGGCCGCCGAGGTCTCCTCCGTGGCGGAGGTCGCCTTGAACAGCCCCGGCGAGATCGCGACGAGCGCCCCGATCGTCGTGAAGTGGATGTGGTGCAGGGCGCCGGCGCGGACCAGCCAGCGGTCGGACCGGTCGAGCGAGCGGATGAGCGCGAAGTCCGGCGCCATCTGCGGGTCCAGCTCTTCGTACAGGTGGAGCAGAGGCGCACGCATCCGATCGCGCGAGAAGCCGCGGGCCTTCTCGAGCAGTCCCGCCCCCGTCTTCGCGCCGATGCCCCCGTCGAGGCTCACGACGGCCGCGACGTCGGCGTCCCGCATCGCGAGGAGGAGGGCCGCTCGCGCGCCGAAGCTGTGGCCCGCGACGCCGATCCGCCCCTCACGGACCTGCCCCCCGAGCGCGCGACGGGCGAATCCCAGGTCCGTGGCCTGCTCGTCCGCCTTCTCCGGGATGTCCGCCTCGCTCTGCATGGGCCCGGAGATCCGCGTCGGCGAGGGCGCGCTCGCGGCGAGGAACCCGTGCGCCGCGAGGAACTCGCCAAGCGCGGCCATGTCCTCGGCGGACTGCGCGTTTCCCGGCGCGAGCAGGACTAGCGGGAAGCTACCCTCCGCGGCCGGTGCGTCGCGGACGGCCCGCATGGGAGTCGCGATCAGCGCCTCGGCGTCGGAGGACTCGACGCCCGTCGCGGCGAGGAACTTGCGGTATTCGCCCAGCATCTGCTCGACCGCGGCCGGCGAGGGCGCCGCGAAGGACTTCTCGGAGAGGCCGAGCGCCATGTAGTCGCGGTACCGCATGAGCGCGGATGCCGCGGCCTTCCCGGGCTTCGCCGGATACCAGACCGCGATCTGGATCGGCCGCCCCTCCGGAGCGCCCTTGACCGAGCGCGTCAGGTCGCGCTTCTGGATCACCCGGAAGCCGACGGGAGTATCGGCGACGGAAAGGCCGCTGACGGTGAGGAGAAGCGCCGACGCGAGCGAGACTCGAAGGCGTGAGCGCGAGGACATGCCGCCAGTCTAGCCGACCGCCATCACCTCAAGGACGTTCCCGCACGGTCACCGGCTTCCGGGTTTCGGTCTGCGGCAGCAACACCGACTCCCGCGGAGCGATGGTGTATTCGAAGGCACCGATCTCCGTCGCCGCGTAGAGGTGGGCCCCCGACGGATCGATCGCGAGGTCGAAGACGAAATAGTCGAGCAGACCCTCGTCGATGCCGCGCCAGCTTGCTCCGAAATCGTCGCTCTGGTACACGCCGCCCCGGGTCGAAACGAACAGCCGGCCGGGATGCTGCGCGTCGGCCACGAGAGGGCCTGCGTTATCCGCGACGACGAGTCCGGCGTTCGATCGCCCGAACGTCGCGCCTCCGTCGACGCTCTTGTAGACGCCACCCTCCCCCGGAGGCGCAGAGACTGCGGCATACAGAATGGACGGCGCGGACGGGTCGACGACGAGAGTCCTCACGGCCCTCATCGAATCGTTGAGCGAATCCCACGTCGCTCCGGCGTCCGTGGTCTTGAAGATTCCCAGGTTGCTCGTCACAAAGAGAGTGCCCTCGGTCCGAGGATCGGGCACCACGTCGTAAAAGGTGACCGGCTGACCGTCGATAGGGCTCGTCCAGGTGCCGGAGCCGCCGATCCGCTCGAGCCCGGACGTCGTGACGAGCCCTTCCGAATGCTCCGTCACGAGATACACGATGCCCGGATCGAAGGGGTCGACGGCGACCGAATAGGACGTTTGATCATCGCCAGCCCGGAGCAGGGTCCACGCGGCCCCTCCGTTCGCGCTTTCCCACAGCACGTTCGCGAAAGCATTGGCGAGGACCGTCGTATCGGTCGCATAGACGTGACCCGGCGGAGCCACCGCGGCCACGCGGGCCAGGTAGGGTTCGGGCCCAACGGACTCCCACTCCGAACCGTCGCCGCTTCTCTTCCAGACACCCCCTCCGCCCGCATACACCGTTCCGGGCTCCCCAAGATCCACTTTCACGGAGTTGACGGAGTCCGGCGGCCCGTCCACCGTCCAGCGGTTCGCACCGGCCCTCGCGACCGAAGGGCACAGGGCTGGCATGAGACCCAGCGTCAGGATGCCGAGTTGCCGACGAAGGGGCGCCAACCGTCTCTCGCCGAGCGCACAGACCCGCATGGTCATAACGAGTATACGAAGCTGAGGCGAAGCCAGCTGAGGCGAAGCTAGGACGCGGCCCACTCTTCGGACGACCGACGGCGGCGTTCCTCGACGAAACTGTTGCACAGCTCGCAGACGAAGAAAAGCTGGTCGTGAGAGCTCTCCTTGCGCGGGACCGGCCCGCTCATCTTGATGGTTCGCCCGTAGATTTCGAGGCACATCGAGCAGGTGGGTTTTCCGTCGAGCCGTCCGGGCCGCGGGTGCAAGAAGGTATCGATGACGGAAAGGACTATACGCTTCGACACGACACCGGGACGACGGCCCTCGAGAGCGAACGCTACGAAGCCGGCTTGATCAGGTTTGCCGCGAGCGCCGCCGCCTTCTCGGCCTTCCCCCAGCTCCGGTACAGGTCGACCTGCGCCTGGATCGCCTTCTGCGTGTTCGACCCCGCCGGGCCTTCCTTCTTCCGAAACGCCTCCTCCGACAGCCGCAGCAGCTCCTCGGCTTCGGCGTACTTCTTCTGCTTCGCGAGCACGCCGCCCAGAAAGAGCCGCGTTCGCGCGGTGTCCTGGCTGTCCGCGGGCAAACTCGCGACGCGGATCGCGAGGGCGTGGCGGAGCGGTCCTTCGGCCTCGGTGAACCGGCCCAGCCGTTGGAAGTTGAGACCCTGTCCGGTGAGCGCCTCGGACAAGTCGAGATTGTCCGGCCCCAGGAAGCGCGTGAGCTTCTCCACCGCCTCGCGATAGAGCGGCTCCGCCGCGGCGGGGTTCCCGCTCTTCGATTGCTCCGCGGCGAGGTTCGCGAGCGTGCGCGCGACCGGCTCCGAGTCGTCGCCGAACGCGCGCCGGCGAATGGCGAGGACCTGCTCGAGGCTCCCGATCGACTCGGCGGGGCGCCCCTGCAGCGACGTCACGTAGCTGAGGTTCTCGATGTTGACCGCGACCTCGGGATAGTCGTCGCCGAACAGGCGTCGGTTGATCGCGAGCGACTCACTGAGGGCCTTCTCCGCGCCGGCGAGGTCTCCGGTATTGATGCGTGAGATGCCGACGTCGTTGAGAGCCCCGGCCACCTGGGGGTGCTCGTTGCCATACTTCTCCCGATAGATGGAGAGCCTCTCGTCGTTGATCCGCGCGTCGCGCTCGTAGTCCTCCTGAACGATGGCGAGGCCCGCGATCGTCTTGAGAGACTCGGCCGCCTCCTCGCTCCGCGGTCCGAAGACCCGGCGGCGGATCGCGAGCCCCTGGGCGGCGAGCTTCTCGGCCTCCTTGTAGTCGCCCGTGCCGTCGAGCCCGGTGGCGACGTCGTCCAGCGCCTCCGCCGTCGGCCCGCTGTCCGGCCCCTGCAGGCGCGTCCGAATCGCGAGCTCCTCGCGCGCGGCCGCGAGCGCCTCGGGGTACCTGGTCAGCGACTGCAGCGTCCGCGAGAGGAGGCCGAGGGTGTCGGCGACCGCCACCGTCTTCTCGGTGCCGCGCAGCGCCAGGGATCGTCGGAGGAGGCTCTCGGCATCCTTGTACTGACCGAGTCCGCTGTAGGTGCGCGCGAGCGTCAGGAGCACGCCCGCCTCGACGGAAGGCTGGCCGGCGAAGGCGCCGTGGACCTCGCCCTCCGCCCGCTTCAGCGCCTCGACGAGCGAGACCCCGCGAGTCCCGCGCTGCCACGGATCGGCGGCGCCGAACGTCTTCTCGAGGAACTGATTGATCGCGGTGGCGCGCGCCGCCTCCTGCTCCGCGCGGTCACGCTCGCGGCGGATGCGCTGCGCCTGGAGCGTCATCACGACTGCGCCCGCCGCGAGGAGGACGAGGATCGCCGCTCCCAGCGAGGCCACGACGCGGTGGCGCGAGATCGACTTGCGGAGGAGGTACGCGGTGCTCGGCCGATGCGCGAGAATCGGCTCGTTCGCCAAATAGCGTTCGACGTCCTCGGCGAGCGCGTCCGCGCTCGCGTAGCGCCGGTCGGGCTCCTTCTCGAGGGCCTTCGTGACGATGGTCTGGAGGTCCGCGTCGATGCGGTAACCGCCGCGGAAGGTCTGCTGGAGGGGCTTCGGCGCCTGCTCTCCGATCGCGCGCAGCGCAGCGACGAACGATCCGCCGGCGTCGTACGGGAAGCGCGACGTGATCAGCTCGTAGAGCACGACGCCGAGCGTGTAGACGTCGCTGCGGAGGTCGATCTCGGGGCCCGCGCCCCGCGCCTGCTCGGGGCTCATGTAGGTCACCGTGCCGCGGATGTCGCCGAGCTCACTCAGCTGGCTCGCCTTGGAGTCTGCGTCCGCGATGCGCGCGAGGCCGAAGTCTAGGATCTTGACTTGCGGGATGCGCGACGACGCCGAGGCGTGGCTTCCGCTTCCCGCCCCGGTCGCGCCCGAGTCGCCGCGCGCGTCCGCGACGAGGACGTTGCCCGGCTTCAGGTCGCGGTGGATGACTCCGCGCTGGTGCGCGTAGCTGACGGCGCGGCAGATCGCCGCGAAGAGGCGCAGCCGGTCGCGCAGCTGGGCGGGCGTGGGAGTGTCGCCGCCCATGCGGTCGCGCACGTAGTGGTCGAGCGGCTGGCCAGCGACCAGCTCCATCGTGAAGAAGTGCTGACCGTCCTCGGTGCGGCCCGCCTCGTAGAGCGCGGCGATGTTGGGGTGGACCAGGCGCGCCAGCGTCTCGGCCTCGCGCCGGAAGAGACGCAGGCGCAGCTCGTCGCTGTGGCCGCCGCTCGCGATGACCTTGAGGGCGACGCGGCGGCGGGGCGTCTCCTGCTGTGCCTCGTAGACGATCCCCATCCCGCCGCGGCCGAGGACCGAGACGATCTGGAAGCCGCCGATGTGCTCGGGAAGCGAGACGTCCGTAGGAGTGTCGGCGGGCGCGGAGAACGCGAACGTGGGGAGCTGGGTGTCATCGGTCATGCTGGGAAGCGGTTACAGCGATGCTATCGCGGCGTTCGGCTTCTCCCCGAACTCTCACCAGCCGACACTTTTCTCGAGACTGCACGGCGAACCACTTGATCCTGCGTCGGTTGAGCGCTATCTTTCCGCTTCCCTGCGAAAGTGGCGGAACTGGTAGACGCGCAGGTTTCAGGAACCTGTGGGTAACACCGTGAGGGTTCGAGTCCCTCCTTTCGCACCAATGACCTCACTCTCCCCATAGTCGATCTCTGCGAGAGGTTGTGGACGAGAACCCTCAGGGGTGCTCGAGGGGGCGCAGCCCTCTCGCCTGAGCCCGCGCCGGCCGCGTCCTCGATGGTCAATTGCGTCGCGGGAGTTCGGATTCCAAACGGGTTGGGAGCCGCCCTGCCCCCCGGCTTCGCGTGTACCCCTACATCTCGGCCGTGGCACGGGCGTTGCTCCCTCCGCCGCATTGGAGGTGACTCATGGATGTCACGAAGGATCGCGCGAACACACCCCCTGCACCCGGGTCGAATCCAGATCCCATTACCAAGGAACCAGGCTCGCATCCCCTCGGCACGGGAGCGGGCGCGGCGGGCGGCGCCGCGGCGGGTGCGGCCGTCGGCGGCGCGGTGGGAGGTCCCGTCGGAGCGGTCATCGGCGGCGCGGCGGGAGCGATCGCCGGAGGAGCGGCCGGGCACGCGGCGGCCGAGGGAGTCAACCCAACCGTCGAGGACGCTTACTGGCAGGAGAACTACAAGAACCGACCGTACTTCCAATCCGGGCGGACCTACTCGGACTACCGTCCCGCTTACCGCTACGGATGGGAGAGCGCCGGGCGTCCCGACTACGCGAGCAAGCGTTTCGAGGACGTCGAGGGCGATCTCGAAAGGGGATGGGCCGAAGCGCGCGCCGGGGCCAAGACCGAATGGACGGATGCCCGCGAGGCCACGCGGGACGCCTGGGATCGCGTCCGCGGAGGGAACTGAGGCTTCCTTCGAGCCGGGCGTTGCGCCACTACTCGGAGCGGGGTAGCCGTTCGCAGCCGTCGTTGCTGGCATGGGAGTTGCTCAGTGATGGCCTCGCGGACCCACCACTCCGCCGACACTTTTCGCCGCCGGGTGCCCCACGCGCCCGGCTTCTTTTTTTGGACTATTCGGGCGGGAGGCCCAGCTCGATCTCGCTCTTGGGCAGGATGATCGCGGTCTCCTTGGTGCCCCGGTCGACACAGACGAAGCAGGCCTTGTACACGTTGTCGTAGCCCATCTTCATCTCGCGGCTCGTGATGAAGAGCTCCCTCGGCGGGTAGGGCGCGTCGATGCGCTGGAGCGAGAGCAGGATGCCGCCCGGCACGCGCGACCGACTCCGAATCTCGAAGCGGTGAGGCGGCTCGTTCGTGCAGGCGTAGGAGGAAACCGATACCTCAGCGGCCACCGGTCTCCTCGTCCTTGGCAATGTCCGCCGCCGCGAGGGCCCCGTCGATCGACGGGAACACGCGGAACACCGAGTCCAGATGCGTGATGCGAAACACCGACATCACGCGCTCGCGCGGGTTCACCAGGAAGAAGCGCCTCCCCTGCGACTCGAAGCGCTTGAGCCCGCCGACCAGGACTCCGACGGCGGTCGAGTCGAGGTGCTCGAGACCCGACAGGTCCAGGATCACCGCGCCGGTCAGGTCCTTCGCGATCTCCTCGAACTGCTCCGAGAGCATCCGCGTGCTGTCGCCGAGCGACAGGGCGCCGGTGATGCGCAGGATCGCGTGGACGCCCTTGGTCTCCTTCTGGAGCTTCACGGCGCCGCCTCCCCCGCCCCACCCTTTCGCACCAGCACGGCGCCCGTCGCGATCGCCTCGGGTTCGCCCTCGCCCTCGTCGAGAGACCGGACTTCCCCGTCGAAGCGCGCGACGGCGCCGAAGCGGGCCGCCAGGCGCACGCGAATCTCGAGCGTCTCGCCCGCCCGCGGAGAGCGCGTGAACGCGAAGCCCTCGAGTCCGGCCAGGAATCCGCGCCGGGCGGACTCCGCGTCGCCGCCCTCGAGGAGCAGCGCCGACTGCGCGACCGCCTCCGCGAGCAGGAGCGGGCTTCGCCACGCCTCGCCCGCCGCGCCCCAGGCGTTCGCCGAGATACGGACGCGGACGCGGCCGTCCGAGAAGTCGGGCCCGGCCGTCCGGGAGACGGTGTCCACGAAGCGGAAGGGGTAGTCGTGCGGGAGTCCCGCTCTGGCCATCAGGCTGTCTTCTTCTGCTCGATGAAGTCGCAGAGCGCGTTGACGGAGGCGAAGGCCTTCACGCCGACTTCCTCGTCCTCGACCTTGATGTGGAATTCCTGCTCGAGACCCAGGACCAGCTCGAGCGCGTCGATCGAGTCGAGGCCGAGCCCCTCGCCGAACAGGGGCGCGGCGTCGTCGATGGTGCCGGGATCGATCTCGAGCTTGAGGCGCCGGACGATCAGGTCCTTCACGCGCGGCGCCAGTTCTTGCCGGGACATCGGGTCTCCTTCCTTCGAGATTATAGCCGGGCGACTCGTCGCGGGCCGTTCCCGCCGGTCGGCGAAGCGGTCAGGCCATTCCCCCGTCCGCCCGCAGCACCTGGCCGGTCACGTACGAGGCCTTCTCCGACGCGAGGAAGCCGACGACCGCCGCGATCTCCTCCGGCGAGCCGAAGCGCGCCATCGGGATGCGGCGGAGGAACTCCTTGCGGACGTCGTCCTTCAGGTGGCCGATGATCTCGGTGTCGACGAGACCCGGCGCCACGGCGTTGACCGTGATGCCGCGCGTCGCGAACTCGAGAGCGAGCGCCTTCGTGAACGCGATCAGCCCGCCCTTCGCGGCCGAGTAGTTCGCCTGCCCCGGATGCCCCGCGATGCCGCTAACCGAGACCACGTTCACGATCCGCCCCCAGCTCTTGTGGAGCATGCCGCGGATGAGCGCCTTAGTGACCCGGAACGCCCCCTTCAGGTCGACGTCCATCACGTAGTCCCAGTCCTCCTCCTTCATGAAGGGGAAGAGCGCGTCCTTGATGACGCCGGCGTTGTTGACCAGGATGTCGACGCCGCCGAAGTCGGCGGAGACGCGGTCCGCGAGCGCCTTGATCTCCTCGGGGCGGCGCACGTCGACCGCCAGCGCGACGGCCTCGCCGCCGCGGCCGCGGATCTCCCCCACCGTCTCCTCCGCGCGCGCGAGGTCGTTGCGGCAGGTGAGAACGATCCGCGCCCCCGCCGAGGCGAGCTCGTGCGAGATCGCGCGGCCGATGCCACGGGAGCCTCCGGTGACGACGGCGGTCTTCGGCGCGCTCATGCGGCGCCGACTCTACCGCCGCCGGCGTCGATCGCGGCCAGCGTCCCGGCCGCGTGGCAGCGGGCGCCGCGGTCGATCCAGCGCGCCATCTTCGAGAGCATCTCCCCCGGGCCGACTTCCAGGAAGACGCGGTGGCCGTCGGCGACCATCGCCTCGAAGGTCTGCTTCCAGAGCGTCGGGAAGCAGAAGGCCGTCCCGAGGAGCCGCCGGATCTCCTCCCCCGACCGGATCGCGCGTCCCTCCGGCCCGTAGTACGGGACGTCCGGATCGCGCACGCTCCCGAGGGCCGCGATCCTCGGCGCGATGGCGTCGGCCACCGGCCGCATGAGCTCGCTGTGGATGGGCCAGCTCATGGTCAGGGGGAGCACCGACAGCGCGCGCGGCGTCAGCTCCGCCAGCGCCTCGGCGACACCTTCCTTCGAGCCGGTCAGCACGAACTGCGTCGAGGCGTTCACGTTGCCGATCCAGACCGGCCGGTTCCGCGCCCGCAGCGCCGCGCACGCAGCCTCCACGGCATCCGCGCGCGCGCCCACGACGGCGCCCATCGCGCCGCGGATCCCGAGCCGCTCGGTCTCGCGCCAGACCCCGATCAGCACGTCGAGCGCCTCCTCGTACGAGATCCCTCCAGCCGCGACCATCGCCGCGTAGTTGCCCAGGCTGTACCCCGCGGTCGCGGGCGCCCGCACGCCGCGCCGCGCGAGCTCCCGGGCCGCCAGCGTCGAGACGAGTAAGACGCCGGCCTGCGCGGGCAGGTTCTCGCGCAAGTCCGACTCGGGCCCGTCGAAAAGGATCCGCGCGAGGTCGAGGCCGCAACGCTCCGAGGTCGCGTCGAACAGCGCGCGGACTTCCCCGTTCGGGTCCGCGTCGTAGAAGTCGCGGCCCATGCCGACCCACTCCGAGAGCTGGCCGGGGAACAGGAACGCGGGGCCCGCCGTCATCCGCTCACGCTCATTCGCTCACGCGTCAGGCGGGCGCGAGAAGCGGCAGGACGTCCGCGATCGCCACGCAGCGGTCGCGCGAGAGCCAGCGGCCGAAGCGCTCCGAGAGCCCGCGCAGGCCCGCGAAGTGGACCAGGCGCGTCACGGGCGGCAGCCCGTCCATCGGAGGATGCGCGGAGTCGAACTCCCACGGGTGGACGGTGAAGACCGCGGGCTCTCCGCGCTGGCGGACGGCCTCCTCCACGCGGGCGAGCCGCGCCTCCGGGAGCATCCGGAAGGGCCAGGCTCCTCCGAGCGGCAGGAGCCGCCCGTACGCCCGGCCGGTCAGCGGCGGAATCTCCGTCAGCGACCACCGGCCCCCGCCGGCGGAGCCGGCCCCGTCGCCCTCAATCCGGTGGGGACCCGTCGGCCCGCCGGCACGGCCCAGCGGTGGCACGGGCATCGTCGAAGCGTCGCAACGGATTCCCGACTGGGCCAGCCTTCGCAGCGCCGGCGAACTGGCGTCGCGGATCGACCACTCGGCCGCGCGGTACACCGCCGCCGGCATGTCGGCGGCCCGCTCGATGGAGTCCCGGGCACGAGCGAGGTCGAGGCCGAACTCCTCCGGCGTCATCTCGTCGGCCCTCCGGTGCACGTCGCCATGCACGCCGAGCTCGTGGCCGCGGCGGGACGCCTCGCGGACGAGGTGCGGATACCGCCGCGCGACCCAGCCCAGGAAGAACACGGTCGCGCGATGCCCGCCCCGTTCGAGCCGCTCGAAGAGCCCGCCGAGCGTCGACTCGATGCGCGGCACGAACGAGTCCCAGCGTCGAGGATCGTCGTAGTACCCGTCGCCGCACACGTGGAACCAGTCCTCCGCGTCGATGGTCAGGACGCGCGGCCCGCGGCCGGGGAGGCGGAGCGGGGTGATGACGAGTTCGGACACGGGGGGATTGTAGCCGCTGGCTTCGCGAGGGACCCGCGCTCGGTCGCCGTGCCCGGCATGCATTACGGGATCCTTCGTCGCTACGCTCCTCAGGATGTTCGAAATCCGACTGAACGCGGCGCGCTCAGTCGATTTCGAACACCTTGTAATAGACCGCCCCCCACGAGATCAGCCACGTATCGCGGAACGGCCGATAGTGCGAGGGGCCGCCGTAGATCGCGCGCACCGGAACGTGGCGGAAGCGGCTCAGATGCGGCGCCGCCTTGAGCAGCATCTCGGTCTCGATGATGTAGCCGCGGGCGTTGAGCTCGAGCCTCCGGAGCAGCTCCGCGGCGACCACGCGATAACCCGACTGTGCATCCTCGATCTCGAGGCCAGTCATGCGCGAGAGGACGCGGCTGCCGATCTCGTTCGTCCGATGGCGATAGGCGGGGATCTGCTCCGCCTCGTCCATGCGCGAACCGATGACGAAGGGATCGCCCGCGCGCGCCGCCACGAGGAGCCGCGGCAGGTCGTCCGGGTCGTGCTGCCCGTCCGCGTCCAGGAAGGCGACGTGCGTGGGGGCGGAATCGGAGGCGGAAGCATGCGTCAGGAGCCGCGCCAGGCCCTCCCGGATCGCCGTTCCCTTGCCGCCGTTCACGGGGAGACGGAGCACCTCGGCCCCCGCCTCGCGGGCCGCCTCGGCCGTGCGGTCGTCCGATCCGTCGTCCACGACCAGCACCCGCGGGACGTGGCGAAGCGCACCGCGCACGACGGCGCCGACCGTCGCCTCCGCCCGGTAGGCCGGCACCAGCGCGCTGGGGGCGAAGAGCTCCGACACGCCCGGATCCTAACCCGGCGGTCGGCGCCGCCGCGCGGCGCTAGCTCCTTTGTGCTCTTCGGGATGCGTTGACTCGCGGCAGGCCTTGTGAAAAAGTTCGTCCGCTCCGATGCCAGTCACTTTCCTGCCGATTCTGATCGCTCTCGTCCTCGCCGCGGGGATGGCCGCGACCATCCTCCTGCTCAACTCGCTGCTCGGGCCGCGCCTGCGGACCCGCAAGAAGCTCGAGATCTACGAGAGCGGCGTCCCCCTGGTCGACGCCTCGCACAAGCGGATGTCGATCCAGTTCTTCGTCATCGCCATGGTCTTCATCCTGTTCGACGTCGAGATCGCGTTCGTCTTCCCCTGGGCGCTCGTCTTCAAGACGGCCGGCTGGCCCCTCTTCGCCGAGATGCTGGCCTTCCTGCTGGTCCTCGGCGTCGGCTACGCGTACATCTGGAAGAAGGGAGCCTTCGACTGGTGAGCCACACCCGCTATCGGGTCGAGGACGCGGGTGAGCCGCGCGTCTTTCCGCCGGAGGCGATGGCGCGCATCCAGAGGATCCTGACTCGCTATCCGACGAAGCAGGCGGCGCTGCTTCCCGTCCTCTGGGTGGCCCAGGAGACCTGGGGCTGGATCTCGCGGGAGGCCGCCGAGGAGGTGGCGCGGATCCTGGAGCTTCCGGCCTCCCACGTCGACGGCGTCCTGACCTTCTACACGATGTACAACCTTCGTCCCGTCGGACGGCACCTGCTGCAGATCTGCACGTCGATCTCCTGCCACCTGGCCGGAGCGGAAGGGCTGATCGAGGAGTGCCGCGCGCGCCTCGGCATCGGACCCGAGGAGACCTCGAAGGACGGGCGGTTCTCACTTGTCGAGGTCGAGTGCATCGCCGGCTGCGACCGCGCGCCGTCGATCATGGTCAACGACACCTATTACGAGCCGATGGACGAGAAGAAGCTCTCGGAGCTGCTCGACCGGCTGGGGCGAAACGCGTGAGCATGGAGCCCGTCCTGACTCGGCGCGTCGCCAAGGAAGACTCCCGGGCGATCGACGGCTACCTCGCCGACGGGGGCTACGCGGCGTGGAAGAAGGTGCTGTCGGAAGGCTGGACCCCGGAACGCCTGACCGACGAGGTCAAGAAGTCGGGATTGCGCGGCCGCGGCGGCGCGGGCTTCCCGACGGGAGTCAAGTGGGGCTTCATCCCCAAGGACACCAAGGGCAAGCCGATCTATCTCCTGTGCAACGCGGACGAGTCCGAGCCCGGTACGTTCAAGGACCGGCTGCTCATGGAGCAGGACCCGCACCAGGTCATCGAGGGCGTGATCCTGTCGGCCTACGCCATCAAGTGCAAGACCGCCTACATCTACATCCGCGGCGAGTTCTACCTGGGCGCGCGCGTCCTCGAGAAGGCGATCGAGGAGGCGTACGCGAAGGGGTTCCTCGGGGAGAACATCCTGGGCTCGGGCTACGGGCTCGACCTCACGGTCCACCGCGGCGCCGGCGCCTACATCTGCGGCGAGGAGACCGGCTTGATCGAGAGCCTCGAGGGCAAGCGCGGCCAGCCGCGCATCAAGCCGCCGTTCCCGGCGGTCTCCGGCGCGTTCAACGCGCCGACGATCGTCAACAACGTCGAGACGCTCGCCTGTGTCCCGCACATCGTCAACCGCGGCGCCGAGTGGTTCACCAAGATCGGCCGCAACGAGAAGAACACGGGGCCCAAGCTCTACTGCATCTCCGGGCACGTCAACCGGCCCGGGGTGTACGAGGCGGCCATGGGGCTGCAGCTCAAGGATCTCATCTTCGGCGACGCGTATGCCCGAGGGATGAAGGGCGGCCGGAAGGTCAAGGCCGTCATCCCCGGCGGCGCCTCTGCGAACATGCTGACGGCCGCCGAGATCGAGGACTGCCCCCTCGACTTCGACGGCGTTGCCGCGAAGGGCTCGATGCTCGGCTCGGCCGCGATCATCGTGATGAACGAGGACCCGTGCATCGTCGACGCGGCGCGCAACCTCGCGAAGTTCTTCTCGCACGAGTCGTGCGGGCAGTGCACCCCTTGCCGCGAGGGCACGCCCTGGCTCTTCAAGGTCCTGAACCGCATCGAGGAGGGCGAGGGTCGCGTCGAGGACCTGGACCTGCTCGCCCGCATCTGCAACCAGATGGCCAACGGCATGACAATCTGCGTCTTCTCCGACGCGGCGATCGCGCCGCCGCTCTCCTCGGTCACGAAGTTCCGCGACGAGTACCTGCACCACGTGGAGCACAAGCGGTGCCTCGTCGGGAAGAAGGCTCTGGTGACCGCGTGAGCGCGACGCCTCCGCCCAAGCCGCCGGCTCCCCCGGCTCCCCCTGCGTCCTCTCCAGCGCCGCCCGCGGGCCCGCCCAAGGACACCTTCACGGTCGTCTTCGACGGGAAGCCGATCGAGGTGCCGAAGCACCTGAATCTCATCGACGCGGCGAAGCTCGCCGGCATCGACATCCCGCACTTCTGCTTCCATCCCCGCCTCTCGGTCGTGGGCCAGTGCCGGATGTGCCTGGTCGAGATCGACGGCGTCCCCAAGATCCAGGCCGCGTGCACGACGCCCTTGAAGGACGGCCTGGCGGTCAGGACGACGACCGACAAGGTCAAGGCCGGGCGCGCCGCGACCATGGAGTTCCTGCTCATCAACCATCCGCTCGACTGCCCGATCTGCGACCAGGCCGGCGAGTGCACGCTGCAGGACAACTCCTTCGGCTACGGGAACCAGCTCTCGGAGTTCGACGAGACCAAGCGGCAGTATCCGGGCTTCGACCGCACCCTCCTCGGGCCGCACGTCATCGCGGACATGACGCGCTGCATCCAGTGCACCCGCTGCATCCGCTTCTGCCAGGAGATCGCGGGCACGAGCGAGCTGACCTTCCTGGACCGCGGCGGCCGGACCCTGGTCTGGACGCACGACGGCAAGCCCCTCGCGAACGACTGGTCCGGCTGCGCCGCGGATGTCTGCCCCGTCGGCGCGCTCACGACGCGCGAGTTCCGCTTCCGCAAGCGGGTCTGGTACCTCAACAAGACCAAGTCCGTGTGCCCCGGCTGCAACGTGGGCTGCAACACCTCGATCGAGTCGAAGGAGGACCTGGTCTACCGCTTCCTCCCGCGGCTCAACCCGGCCGTCAACGACTACTGGCTCTGCGACCACGGCCGGTTCCTGTCCGAGAGCCTGAACGCCCGCGACGTTCACAAGGCGACGATCCGGACCGGATCCTCGCTGGAGGACGCGCACGTTCCCGCCGCGGTCGACCGGATCGCTCAGGAGATCCGCCGGACGATCGAGGAGAAGGGACCCTCCGCCCTCTTCTTCCTGGGCTCCGCGCACCTATCGAACGAGGAGAACTTCCTGCTGCGCAAGATCGCGGATCACCTCGGCTGCCCCAACCGCGACGTCGTCGTGGACAAGTCCCGGACGCGCAAGATCAAGTCGCAGAAGGAGTGGGTGTCCGGCGACGAGGCCGCCCCGAATCACCGCGGCGCGAAGGAGATGGGCCTCTCGCCGGAGCGCGGCGGCTACGGCCTCGACGCGATCCTCTCGGGCAAGGCCGCGCCCGAGTGCATCCTGATCGCCGACGCCGGCTTCGCGCTCGCGGCCGACGACTCGGAGAAGGTCGCGCTCCTGCGCCGCGCCCGCTTCCTGGCGACGGCCGCGCGGACCGCAAACGCGCTGACGCGCGCCGCCGACCTCGTGCTTCCCGCCGCCTCCCTGGCGGAGAAGGAGGGCACGTTCACCAACGTGCAGGACCGCGTCCAGAAGTTCGAGCGAGCGTTCCTCCCGAAGCCGCCCATCCGCGCGCACTGGGAGATGCTGCTGATGCTCGCGGTCGCGCTCGGCTGGGGCGATCGCAACTGGACGCCGGCGGACCTGCTCGAGCAGATCGCCGCCGAGGTCGAGGGATACGGCGGGATCCGGGCGGACGAGAGCGAGCTCGAGGGCGGCACGCTCCTGAAGAAGGGCGACTTCGCCTGGGCCGGCCATCCGTGACACTTCTCGACTGGACGATTCTGGTTCTCCGCGTCGCGCTTCCCGCGCTCATCCTGCCCGCGATCGTGACTCCCCTCGTCTGGGTCGAGCGCCGCGTCGCGGCCTTCATCCAGGACCGCCCGGGCCCCAACCGCGTCGGCCCGTTCGGCCTGCTCCAGAGCCCGGCCGACATCCTCAAGCTCTTCATGAAGGAGGAGGTCGTCCCCTCGAGCGTGGACCGGCTTCTCTTCTTCCTGGCTCCCGGGTTGGCCGTCTTCGCGGCGCTCTCGACGTTCGCGGTCATCCCCTACGGGTCGACCATACACGTCGAAGGCCGCGAGATCCCGCTCCTCGGCGCCGACGTCTCGATCGGCGTGCTCTACATCTTCGCGATCGCCTCGATCTCGGTCTACGCGATCGTGCTGGCCGGCTGGTCGTCCAACGACAAGTTCTCGCTGATGGGCGGGATTCGCTCGAGCGCGCAGATGATCTCCTACGAGCTGGCCATGACTTCGGCCGCCGCGGGCGTCATCCTCGCGACCTCGTCGTTCCGGCTGAACGACGTCGTGGGCCACCAGCAGGGGGTGTGGCTCGGGTTCGTCCCCCGCTGGAACGCGCTCGTGCAGCCCCTCGGTTTCCTGATCTTCTTCGTCTCCGCCTTCGCCGAGACCAACCGGCTGCCCTTCGATCTCCCCGAGGCCGAGGCCGAGCTCGTCGCCGGCTACCATACGGAGTACTCGGCCATGCACTTCGGCTCCTACTTTCTGGCGGAGTACATCAACGTCATCGTCGCCTCGGCGTTGACGACGACGCTGTATTTCGGGGGATGGTCGCTCCCGGGCTTCCACCCGATGGGGATCCTCGGCGCGGCCGCCTCGATCGCGATCTTCGCGGCGAAGACCTCCTTCTTCGTCTTCATCTTCATCTGGGTTCGGTGGACGCTTCCCCGCTTCCGCTACGACCAGCTCATGACGCTCGGCTGGAAGGCGCTCCTTCCGCTCTCGCTCGTGAACCTCTTCTGGGCCGCCGCCCTCGAGCTCTGGCGGATGGGTATGGGTACGGGACGTTAAGGTGGATCGCCTTGTCTTCGAGGTCGCCGCGGCCATCGCGATCGTCTTCGCCGCGCTGATGGTGCTCTCGCGCAACCCCGTGCGCAGCGTGCTCTCGCTGGTCGTGTCGTTCTTCGCCCTCGCGGGCTGCTACGTCCTGCTTTTCTCGCCCTTCATCGCCGTGATCCAGGTCATCGTCTACGCGGGCGCGATCCTCGTCCTGTTCCTCTTCGTGCTCATGCTCCTGAACGTCGGGCCCGAGCGGCCCGAGAAGACGGGGCGGCCGATCCAGACGCTCCTGTCCGGCATCGCGATCGTGCTCTTCGCCGGGTTCCTGCTCTCGACCCTTCGCCACAGCGGCTCCGCCGTGCCGCGCGCGCTGGCCGCCGAGCCGAACGTCCTCGGCAAGCCCGACGCCCTCGCCCGGGAGCTCTTCGGCGGGTACCTCCTCCACTTCGAGGCCGTCTCGGTCCTCCTGCTGGCGGCCCTCGTAGGCGCATTTGTCCTGGCGCGCCGCGACAGGGGGTCGCGGGCATGATCGGCACGATTCCCCTTTCCGAGGTGCTCATCGTGTCCGGAGCGCTCTTCTGCATCGGGCTCTGCGGGGCGCTCCTGCGGCGCAACGCGATCCAGATCTTCCTGTCGATCGAGCTCATGATGAACTCGGCCAACCTGGCGATCCTCGGCTACGGCGCGAGCCTCGGCACGCGCGAGGGCCAGATCGTCGTCTTCTTCGTCATCGCGATCGCCGCGGCCGAGGCGGCGGTCGGTCTCGCGATCTTCGTCTCCCTCTTCCGGCACACCGAAACGATCGACGTCAACCGCGTCAACCTGCTGAAGTGGTGAAGCGCCGATGATTGCCCTGTGGGTCATCCCCGTCATCCCGCTCGCGGGCTTCGTCCTGAACGGGCTCCTGGGAACGCGGCTCGGCAAGTCGTTCGTCTCGGCGGTCGGCGTCGGCTCCGCCGGCCTGGCGACGCTCGCCGCCTACAGCCGCCTGATCCCGTACCTCTCCTCCGGCGGAGCCGTCGTGATCGAGCCGTACGGCTCCTGGATCGTGGCGGGCTCGCTCTCGGTCGACCTGTCCTTCCGGCTCGACCCGCTGTCCGCCCTGATGCTCTCCTTCGTGACCTTCGTCGCCTTCCTGATCCACGTCTATTCCGTCGGCTACATGCACCACGACGAGACCGACGCGGGCTACGCTCGGTACTTCGCGTACCTGAACCTCTTCCTGTTCGCGATGCTGACCCTCGTGCTGGCCGAGAGCTTCCTCCTGATGTTCGTTGGCTGGGAGGGCGTCGGGCTCTGCTCCTATCTCCTGGTCGGCTACTACTACGACCGCGAATACGCGGCCGCGGCAGGCAAGAAGGCCTTCGTCGTCAACCGCATCGGCGACTTCGGCTTTCTGCTCGGGATGTTCGGCCTCTTCACGACCTTCGGAAGCCTGAGCTACGGAGAGGTGTTCGGCAAGGCCGCCGCCAACCCCGCGGCCTACCAGCCCGCGCTGACCCTGATCTGCCTGTGCCTCTTCGTCGGCGCGGTCGGCAAGAGCGCGCAGGTGCCGCTGTACGTCTGGCTCCCCGACGCGATGGCCGGCCCGACGCCGGTCTCCGCGCTGATCCACGCCGCCACGATGGTGACGGCGGGCGTCTACATGGTGACGCGCTGCAACGTGCTCTTCCGCCTCGCTCCCGAGGCGATGGCTGTGGTCGCGGGGATCGGCGCCTTCACGGCGATCTTCGCCGGAACGATCGCGGTCGCGCAGAACGACATCAAGAAGGTCCTGGCCTATTCGACCGTCTCGCAGCTCGGCTACATGTTCCTGGCCTGCGGCGTCGGAGCGTACGTCGCCGGGATGTTCCACGTCATGACGCACGCGTTCTTCAAGGCCTGCCTCTTCCTCGGCTCCGGCTCGGTCATCCACGCCATGGGCGGCGAGCAGGACATGCGGAAGATGGGCGGCCTCCGGTCGAAGCTCCCCGTGACGTTCTGGACGTTTCTCCTCGCGGCGCTCGCGATCTCCGGGATCCCGCCGCTCGCCGGGTTCTTCTCGAAGGACGCGATCCTCGCCGGCGCGTTCGAGGCCGGCGGCCTCCATCTCCTCTGGGCCGTGGGACTCTTCACCGCGGGCCTGACGGCGTTCTACATGTTCCGACTCGTGTCCCTGACCTTCTACGGGAGCTTCCGAGGCACTCCGGAGCAGGAGCATCACCTGCACGAGTCTCCCCCGTCCATGACGCTTCCCCTGATAGTCCTCGCCGTCCTCTCGGTGATCGGCGGCTGGGTCGGCCTGCCCGCCGTGCTCGGCGAGAACGCCAACGTCTTCGCGCGCTTCCTCGCGCCGGTGCTCCCCAGCCTCAAGGGGGTGGAGGAGCACGCCGCGCTTCCGCATGCCACCGAGTGGCTCCTGATGGGCGTCTCGGTGATCGTCGCCGCCTTCGGCCTGCTGCTGGCCTGGAGGTGGTACGTCAAGGGCGAGGGGCGCGTCCCCGCGCGCATCGCCGCCTCCTCGCCGGGGGTGTATGCGCTGATCGCCGACAAGTTCCGCATCGACGAGCTGTACGACTCCCTGTTCGTGAAGCCGTTCTACTGGCTCGCGCGCACGCTCTGGAAGGTCGTCGACGTGCTCCTGATCGACGGCATCCTGAACGCCGGCGCGTTCCTCGTCGAGCTGACGGGCGACCTCCTGCGCTTCCTCCAGACCGGCAACGTGCGCAACTACGCGCTGACTTTCCTGCTCGGACTGGTCGCCCTCCTGCTCGTCGTCGCGGGGTGGATCTAGATGGGCATCGAACGCCTCCTGGCCGAGCACCTGCTCTCCGTCCTGGTGTTCCTGCCGACCGCGGGCGCGATCCTCCTTCTCCTCCTGCCCCGCTCGGCGACCGGAGTGGCCAGGGTCGCGGCGCTCGCCGTGGCGACCCTCGAGTGCGTGCTCTCGCTGCCCCTGTGGTGGCACTTCGACGTCGCCCTGCGCGGCTTCCAGTTCCGCGAATCGGCGGCCTGGATCCCGCCTCTGGGGATCTCGTACCTCATCGGAATCGACGGGATCTCGCTCCTCCTGATCCTCCTGACGACGATCCTGACGCCCGTGTCGCTGCTGTTCTCGCTGAGCCACGTCGAGAAGGAGGTGCGGGGGTTCTCGATCGCCTTCCTCATCCTCGAGACTGGCGTGATCGGAACCCTCGTGGCACTCGACCTCGCGCTCTTCTACGTCTTCTGGGAAGTCATGCTGGTTCCGATGTACTTCATCATCGGCATCTGGGGCGGCGCGCGGCGCATCTACGCGGCCATGAAGTTCTTCCTGTTCACCATGGCGGGCAGCCTCCTGATGTTCCTCGCGATCCTCTACGTCGCGATTCGCCACCACGCCGCGACGGGGGTCTGGTCGTTCGCCCTGGAGGACCTCTACCGGCTGACGTTCACGGGCACGACCGCGGTCGTCCTGTTCGCCGCGTTCGCGCTGGCCTTCGCGATCAAGGTGCCGGTCTTCCCGCTCCACACCTGGCTCCCCGACGCTCACACCGAGGCGCCCACGGCCGGCTCGATCATCCTGGCCGGCATCCTGCTGAAGCTCGGCGTGTACGGGTACCTGCGATTCGCCCTGCCCCTCTTCCCGGGCACCGCGCTCCGCTACGCGCCGTGGCTCGGCGTGCTCGGCGTCATCGGCGTGATCTACGGCGCCCTCCTGGCGTTCGCGCAGCACGACATGAAGCGTCTCGTCGCCTACTCCTCGGTGTCGCACCTGGGCCTCGTCGTGATCGGGGTCGGGGCGTTCACGACGATCTCGCTGCAGGGGTCGATCCTCCAGATGGTCAATCACGGGCTCTCGACGGGAGCGTTGTTCCTCCTGGTCGGCGTCCTCTACGAGCGCCGGCACACGCGCGAGATCTCCGCGTACGGCGGCGTCGCCGGCATCGTCCCGGTCACGGCCGCGCTCTTCCTGATCGCGACGCTCTCCTCGATCGGCCTGCCGGGCCTGAACGGGTTCGTCGGGGAGTTTCTCGTCCTGCTGGGCACCTGGACCTCGCCGCACCGTTGGTGGGCCGTCGCCGCGGCCACCGGCGTGATCCTCTCCGCGATCTACATGCTCACCCTCGTCCAGCGGGTGTTCTGGAACCCGGTCACGCACGAGGAGAACCGGAACCTCCCCGAGATCCGCTGGAGCGAGCTCGTCGCGGTCTCGGTCCTCGTCGTCCTCATGGTCTGGATCGGCGTGCGACCCAATGACGTGCTCGACCGCCTCCGGGTCTCGGTCGACGCCCTGCAGGAGTCCGTGACGGCCAAGCAGCTCGTGGAGGCGCAGAACGGCGCCGGGCTGCCCGGAGGCGCGCGGTGACCGGGACCTTCGTTCAGCTGAGCCACGCGGACTGGCTCTCGATCCTGCCGGAGGTCGCGCTCGCGTCGGCGGGGTGTCTGATCCTTCTCCTCGAGGCCTTCGCCCCGTCCCTCCGGCGGTGGTTCGCCACCCTGGCCCTCGCGGGAGTCGCGGCGTCGCTCTACTTGCTGATGGCCGCACCGGCGGGCACTACGTTCGACGGGCGCTTCGAGACCTCTCCGCTCACGTGGCTCATGGGCCTCTTCCTGGGCGGCTCGGCCGCCGTGGCCATCCTGGTCGCGAAGCCGTACCTCGAGCGCATCCGGGACGAGAAGGGCGAGTTCTACGCGCTCCTGCTCTGGGGACACCTCGGCGTCTCGCTCATGATCCGGGGTCTCGACCTGCTGATCATCTTCATCGGCCTCGAGATCCTGTCGCTCTCGTTCTATGTGCTCGCGGCCTACTTCCGCGGCATCGAGGCCTCCTCGGAGGCTGGCCTGAAGTACTTCCTGACGGGCGCCTTCGCATCGGCGTTCACGCTGTACGGCATCGTCCTGCTGTTCGGGGCGAGCGGCGGGACGCGCATCGCGGGACTGGCGCAGGAGGGGCTCGCCGGCCGCCCCGCGGTCATTCTGGGCGTCCTGCTCCTGCTCGTCGGGTTCGGCTTCAAGATGTCGCTCGCCCCGTTCCACGCGTGGGCGCCCGACGTGTACCAGGGCATGCCGACGCCCGCCGTCCTCTACCTCTCGATCGCTCCCAAGGGCGCGAGCGTGCTGGTGCTCTTCCGCGTCCTCGCCGCGGTGTTCCAGCCGGGACTCCCGGACCGTCTCCATGCGGCCGTGGCCGCCCTCGCCGTCCTCTCGATGACGCTCGGCAACGTGGTGGCGCTCGCGCAACGGGACGCCAAGAGGCTGCTGGCGTACTCGGGCATCGCGCACATGGGCTACGTCACGATCGCGCTGGCGGTCTTCGGACGCGAGGCCCTCGCGGCCGCGATCGTGTACTTCTTCGCGTATCTCGTGTCGAACGCCGGCGCGTTCGCCGCGGTCTCGGCGCTCTATCGCGACGAGAGCAAGCCTCACCCCGTGGCGATGCTCGCCGGTGAGGGACGCCGTGCGCGGTTCGCCGCGGCCGTCTTCGCCCTGTGCCTCTTCTCGCTGGCCGGCATCCCCGCGACCGCCGGGTTCATCGGAAAGTTCTTCATTTTCAAGGCGGCGCTCGAGCGGGGGCTGTACGCCCTCGCGATCATCGGCGTGCTCAACAGCCTCGTCTCGATCGGTTACTACCTGAAGGTCGTCTACATCCTCTACATGCGCGACCCGATCGAGCCCGAGGGTCCTCCGCCGCTCGCGTTCGCGGACGGGCTCGCGCTGTCGATCTGCGCCGCCGGCATCTTCGCCTTCGGCATCTTCCCCGCGGCGCTGTGGAGGCTAGCCCGCTCGGCGGCCGCCACGCTTCCCCTGCCCGGACCCTGAGTCCAACCCGTTCTGGCGAACCGTCGAGCATAAGGAGACAGAGACGAATGGCCACAGAACGCTCCTCCGCCGCAACCGCCCGCGGCACCGCGAGGCGCCCCGCCCGGAAGCCGGCCGCTCCGGCGCCGGCTCCGCTGGCGGCCGCCGAGAACCTGAACCCGTTCGAGTATGCGCAACGGCAGTTCGACCGCGCGGCCGACCACCTCGGCCTCGACGCCGGCATGCGCGCGGTGCTGCGGCAGCCCAAGCGCCAGCTGACCGTCTCCATCCCGGTCCGGATGGACAACAAGCAGGTCAAGGTGTTCGTCGGACACCGCGTCCAGCACTCGATCGCGCGCGGGCCGTCCAAGGGCGGCATCCGCTTCCATCCCGGCGTCACGATCGACGAGGTCAAGGCGCTCGCGATGTGGATGACCTGGAAGTGCGCGGTCGTCAACATCCCCTTCGGCGGCGCCAAGGGAGGCGTCACGGTCGATCCGAAGAAGCTCTCCATGGACGAGAACGAACGGCTCACCCGCCGTTACACCTCGGAGATCTCGATCCTCCTGGGACACGACAGGGACATTCCGGCGCCCGACGTCTACACGACGCCCCAACACATGGCGTGGATCATGGACACGTTCTCGATGACCCAGGGCTACTCGACGCTCGGGGTCGTGACCGGCAAGCCCATCCCGCTGGGCGGTTCCCAGGGGCGCAACGAGGCGACGGCGGAGGGCTGCTTCGTCGCGATCGAGGAAGCGGCCAAGCGCATGCGGATGCCGCTCAAGGGCCGGACCGCCGCGGTCCAGGGATACGGGAACGCCGGGGCGCACGTCGCGCGCTTCCTCGACGAGGCGGGCGCGAGGGTCGTCGCGCTGTCGGATTCCCGGGGCGGGATCTACGACAAGAAGGGGCTGCGGCTCGATCTCGTCAACGCCGCCAAGGAGAAGAAGGGCAGCGTCACGGCGGCCAAGGGCGAGAAGATCAGCAACGCGGACCTGCTCGAGCTGCCGGTCGACATCCTCGTCCCGGCCGCTCTCGAGGGCGTCATCACCCGCGAGAACGCGCCGCGCGTGAAGGCCCGGATCGTCGCCGAGGCCGCCAACGGGCCGACGACGCCGGACGCGGACGACATCCTGCGCGCCAAGGGATGCGTCGTGATCCCCGACATCCTGGCCAACGCGGGCGGCGTCACCGTCTCGTACTTCGAGTGGGTCCAGGACCTCTACTCGTTCTTCTGGGACCCGGACGTCGTGCGCAACCACCTCGAACGGACCATCCGCCGGGCGTACGAGGACGTCGCCGAAACCGCGCGCCGCCACGACACGGACCTGCGCACCGGAGCGCTGATCCTGGCGGTCGGCCGCGTCGAGGAGGCGAGCCGGATCCGGGGGCTGTTCCCGTAGGGCTGGCGCGGGCGGGCGCGAGGCCCGCCCCTACGGTTCGATGAGGATCGCCCGCACGGGCGAGGCGTCGAGGCTCTCGAAGCGCAGCGGGAGGGCGACGAGCTCGTAGTCACCCTCGGGTACGCCGGTCAGGTCCAGGTCCTCGAGCAGTGCAACGCCGCGCTCGAGCAGGGCGCGATGCGCGGGCAGATCCTCGGCGTCCTCGGGGTCGATCGAGGCGGCGTCCGTGCCCACGAGCATCGCACCGCGCTCCGCCAGCCGGATGGCGGCGAGCGGAGAGAGCGACGCCTTGCCGCCGCTTCGAAACAGCACCCGCAGCGGCCCCAGCGCGCGGGGAGGAAGCAGGTCCGGCCCGGTCTCGCCGAGGCCCCGCAGCTCGACGACGCGCGCCTTCCCGACGTAGGCCGCGAGCGGCGCGGCGCCGATCGCCTGCCCGTCCGCAAAGACGTGGCTCGGAGCGTCGGCGTGGGTGCCGCAGTGCGCGCTCATCGTGAAGCAGGTCGAACCGAAGGGAGCGCCGCTTCCCCCGCTCTCGGTCTCGCGCCACGTGAAGGGGACGTCCCCCGGCCAGACGAACGTCGCCTCCGAGATCCGGCGCGAGATGTCGTAGATCTTCAGGAGCTCACCTCATGCGCCGCACGGTCTTCGTTTCGGCGTAGCGCTCCGCGACGTGGGGATCGTAGGCCTTGTAGCGCGACGGATCGCGCAGGTCGCGATACTCGGCGTCGCACCGGTAGCAGATCGCGACCGGGCGAATCCGCGCGGCCACGATCCAGTCGATGAGGACCGTCGCGAGGAGCACGGACGTGAACCAGATCCATCCCAGCCGCCAGCCGGCCAGCAGGGCTGCCCCGAGCGAGACGGCCATGATGAGGCAGCCCAGCCGCTGGTCGAAGTCCTTCTGGAGGAAGAACGCGCGGTTGGCGCAGAACGCGCACGGGAAGCCGGCGTCGGTCGCGGGCTCGGACACGATCACGAAGTCCGCGCGATACGGCCTTCCGCACCGTGCGCACGCGTGCTCGCCGCGCTCCGGGAAGGGCGGCGCGAAGTCGCGGGAGGCGAGGCACTCGCCGCAGTAGTACCGGACGCGCATGCGGTTTACACCGTACCGACCGGCGCGCCTACGCGGGGAAACCGGTCGCGACCGTGAGGTAGGAGGAGAGGAGCTCTCCGATCAGCACGAAGACGAGCGCGACGTAGAGCAGCCCCGTCGCGGCCTGGTTGGACCTCATCTCGGCCGTCCGCCAGATGAAGTACGACAGCGCCAGCGGCCCGACGATCCCCCAGAGCACGCGGAAGAGGAAGAAGAGCGCGTCCCGCTCGACCGACAGGAGGGCGCCCAGCCCCTCCGTACCGGTGTGCGACGCCACCGCCAGCGCCAGGTACCCGGTGCGGAACGCGGCGAGGCCGGCGAACAGGGCCGCGCCCCGCGCGAGGAGCCGGAACGGGAGAGATCGCGAGACGAGATACCAGTGCCCCAGGTTCATGATCAGGACGACCGCGCCGAAGAAGAGCCCGCCCGCCATGGCTCCGACGGCGGTCCAGGCGTCCCCGCCCGTCTGTCGCGGAGCGACCAGCGCGACCCGGACGACGCTCCAGGCCGCGCACGCCGCGCCGGCGGCGAGAAGCACGCGGCCCGCGGCCGCCCTCCCGGCCTGGGCCGTCAGCGTGTAGAGGGCGAGCAGCCCGGCCGCGGCTACTCCGAGCGCCACCGGCATCCCCGGAGGTCTCACGACCACCGCCAGGGCCGCGAACGCGGCCGCCAACCCGCCGTGCAATGAAAAGAAACCCTTCCCCAGTGTCTCCGGGGGAAACAACAGGAGGAGCAGCGCGATCCCCGCGCAGGCCTCCAGCAGGAACAGTCCCAGTCCCGATAGCGCCATGAGGCGCCGATTCTACTTCCGCCGCTCGCCGGGCGATCGCTGACTGGCGGTCCCCCGCGGCCCGGCTGCCCCTGTTATGGCCCCGGCACCTCGTTCATGAGGAAGAACGAGCCGTCGTTGGTGACGGAGTCGAGCTGGACGGCGTACCCGGAGATCCGGCCGGCCGTGATCGGCGCGGCCATCACGCTCATGAGCCGCGTGGACGCCGGCACCCCCGAGCTGGCGAAGACGTTGTTGAGCTGCACGACCTCGCCCGGGTCGATCGCGTGGCCGAGGGCGCTCGAGATCGTGAAGTCCTTGATCTTCGACCCGGTCGCGGCGTCGACGTACGTGACCCGGAAGTCGACCGCCGTCTCTCCCTCGTTGACGAACCCGATGTTGGCGCGGGTCGTTCCATCGGCGCCGAAGGTGCCGTTGCGGACGAACGTCACGAGCTGCCAGCTCGTCCCGGCGCTCTCGGTGTCGCGACCGACGTAGGCGATCCCGTTGGTCCCGCCGCCCGTGGCAGGGCTGAAGGTCCGGGCTACCAGGCTCAGCTGCGTGGGGTCGGTCAGGCCGTCGGCGGCGACCTCGAGGGTGCCGAAGAGGCCGACCGGGAGATCCTGCGCCCGGATCGCACCCGCGTCCTTGAAGGACTGGACCACGTCCTCGAACGTCTGGGCCTGCCCACCCGCGATCGGTTCGGGCAGCGTCAGCGTCGGGGCCTGGATGGATCCGTCCGCCGGGGACCGGTATGTCAGCGTGAGCCTCGGCGTGACCGTCGGGGCGCCGCTCGCCACGCCGATCATGAGGAACGTCCTGTAGAACACGACTCCCTGCACCTGGGTCACCACCGGTACCCGCTGGGATACCGCGCTGACGACCAGAGCCGGCAGGAAGAGCAAAGCGACAGACGCGGCCGCGGCGATCCGGGGCGTTCTCATCCAGGCCTCCCTCGAGTTGTGCCGAAGGGAGGATCTTAGCGCGGCCGCGCCGGCACAACTCGGCGGATGGCGTCGGCGATCGTGGCTACCTGGTCGACCAGGCCGTGATCGCCGCCCGGGATCGCGATGAACCGCGAGGCAGCGGCGAGCCGCCCGGAGGCTTCCCATCGGCGCCAGGTTTCGCGGACGCCATCATAGGGCACACTCTCGTCCTTCTCGCCCATCAGGACCGTGACGGGGACGGCCGGCGGATCGCGATCGACGTCGACCGCCGCCATTTGCTCGACGAAGCGCCGGTGGATGGAGAGCTCGCGGTTCGCACCGTGGTGGAAGAACCGGACCGGGTCGCCGGGCGCGAGCTTCTCGGTCCAACGGGCTCCGAAGCCGAGCGCCGGTGCGATCAGAACCAGGGGCGCGAGGACGCCCCGGCGCGCGGCCTCGAGCGCGACCAACGCGCCGAGGGAGCTGCCGATGACCACGGAGGGAGACTCGGCGTTCGCGGCACTGACGGCCTCGTCGGCCATGGCTTCGAAGTCGAGACCTTCGAAGGAGGGACGGTTCAGATCCGGCGCGAGGACCTCGATTCCCTCAGGCGCGAAGACCTCGCGGAGCAGCGCGATCTTCCGCCCCGCGGGCGATGAGGCGAAGCCGTGGAGGTAGAGGAGGGTCAGATGACGAAGGGTAGCACTGAGTCAGCGACGCGCTTACCTGGATTCCCTTGCTTCGACGTTCGGTGGTTTCTCAGCCAGCGGCAGAGCCGCAAGATCAGTTTCATTGCGACTTCTCCCAGCGGCTCAGAACGATCTGCTCTCGGAACTCTCGTACCATCGTCGGACTCATTCCCCTCTGCTTGATCGCCTGGCGCATCAACCAGACCGAGGCTTCGGCCTCGTCGGTCAGGGATTCGCGTTCAATTATTGGAAGAGCCATCAGCAGCTCACCGATGGCTTCGTCCTCGCGCCCAGCGATGAGGAGAGTTTCGGCGATTATGACCCGCGTATAGGCAACGAACGGGTGCATGCTGGACTTGGCATACACCTGTGCGCCAGCCCGATAAGCATTCACGGCGTCGAGGTATTCTCCGCGATCCCGCAATAACTCTCCCCACGTCGAGACTGCGTACGCCTCCACCCATGGACAAGCAACTCGCCTCGCGAGGCGAACGCCAATCGTTGCATAGCAGTCCGCCAGCCCTTTGTGTCCAACCTTGGCATACATTTGCGCCAAACTGCTCGCGAGGGAGCCTGCTAGGATAGCGTTTCCCTCTCGCACGGCCTCCCGATAGACGTCTCTTAGCACACTCAAAGTCTGAGATGGGTTTTCCCCGAACTCCTTCAGATTTGTCGCCCGCAGGAACTTTGCTTTCAGTTCCTGTGTGCGCATCGAGAGCAAGCGACATCGCTCGATTACAGAGTCGATCCGGTCAGCGACATAAGAGAAATGGCGCCTCAAATAGAGGCGCGCAAGATGATTGAGGTCGATCATCGCCAGATAGGGATCGGCACCCATGACCGAGCTCAACGAGAGTCTCGCCTTTGCCGACCAGGCTTCCCAGTGTCGCTCTCGCCCGAGCTGTGAGGAGGCTATCGCCGCTGTAAGGGCTACCCTGCCCTCGAAATAGGTGATCGTTTCGGCGTCGCTAGCGATGGCGGGTCGCCGAGAGGTTAGCCAAGCGAAGATCGCACTCGCGGATCTTAAGACAGCCTCGGGGCTATGATTGGCTCGTTCATCAAGCCCTTGCCAGACTGCCAACAGCACTGCTGGGTCTGTCAGAAATCGACCCAAAACCTCTACAGACAGTTCCGACGGCTCCAATGTGAGAAGGTCCCTCGCAGGCGTTTGCGCCCGCACGTGCTCGACAACTCTCCGTTCCCACTGTTCAGTCTCTGGGTAAGACCGGTATCGTCGGCAGCAGTTCCACGAAAGGAAGGCAATCGCCGCAAGCAGTCCCTCCTTTTCGTCGAATTCGTCCTCCCAGTTGAGGCTCCGCACAAGTGCGTAGGCCTTGTCCAGCAAGAAGAAGGAAGTGGTCTGCTGATCCTGAGTACGTCCAAGAATGCTTACGAGGGCGTGCAGCACCCCTGGCAACTCTGATTCACCTCGACAGGCGTCTTGGACTTCTTCTAGCGATAGCTCCGCGAGTGTCGAGAGAAGGCCGTCCGCTCGACGCAATAATTCAGCCGGCGATGGTTGCGTGACGATTCGCCGGGACGAGCCCGTAGCCCGAAGCCAGGCCTCAATCGCGGGGGTGTTTAGAGAGTGAATTCAAAACTCCTTACTAGTAGTCAGGCATGCTTGGCTCGGTCCGACCGCTGTGGCTTTCCATTTCTGGCTCGATCCATCGAGAGGCCAGCTGCGCGCGACGAGCGACCTTTCGACGATGGTTCATCGCGAGATGGTCCACCACTTGGACGAGCCAGGATTTCGGGTGGCCGGATCTGTCGATTTTGCCTAAGGCGAGAAGGAAGGCATCTTGAACGATGTCGCTAGCATCTTCGGGTGATAGACAATGCTTCCAAGTCGCGCGGCGAACCAACGGTAGGAACACGCTCCGATAGAACGCCTCGATCTCTGGCTCGGACATCGGAATGCGCGGACGGGCGCCGACGCCTTCCAAGGTTTGTTCCCGCCTGGCCCGTGACGCCATGAACACCTCCTAGGGAGAAGGAGGGCTATCTACCTACATATTGTCACGAGCCTGGCCGAAAAAAAGAACGACCCCCGGCTGGGGGTCGAAGTGAGGAGGAGATGAAGACCTAGTTCTTTGCTTGCAGGTACTCCCGAAGTTCGCTTAGCGCTTTCGGGTCTGCCTTCCGCTGCCGGACAGCTTCTCCTAGCACGCTAAGAGCCGCGAAACCCTCGGGCACCATTCGTTCGGTCGAAATGACCGGGATAGCGTGACGGATTTCCCACTCAGCCTCGTTAGGCCTTCCGGCCTCCAACAAAGCTTGAGCCAAAACCACGCGGAGGTAGGCGGCCCGAGTTTGCGCTCCGACAGAAAGGTAGTCTTGAATTGACTCTCGGTACGCAGCAAGGGATTGATCAACGCGACCCATGCGCTGCAGCGTATCCCCTACCATGCCCTTGAGATCCGCCAGCGCGATGTATCGCTTGGTACTCTGCAAGAGAGGATTTGCCAGGGCGTAACTCGCCAGCGCCGCCTCGAAGGCGCCGGCACGCCCCTGCAGATCACCCAAGTTTAGAAGCGCCATCCCACGAATTGCGTTCTCGCAATCAAATTCCGCGGCGCACGCAAGATATTCGAGCTTCTCCTTGGCTTCCTCGTCGCGGCCAAGATCTTTGAGGGCCATAGCCTCCAAGAAATGGCACTTCGCCAACTCTGCGGGCATTCCGACCTTTTGAAACGTCAGGCTGACCGAAGGAAGGAGTTCCAAGACGTCGTCGTAGCGGCGCATGTCGAAACGGAGAGTTAGCCGGACATAGGCAACTCTCGCTAGACTGGCGGCAGGGTTGAGGGTATGACGAAAGCTTGCGTCTGCCCGATCCAGCCACCGTTCGGTTTCATCACGCTTTCCAAGGAGGCGGAAGGCGGCTCCGGCAGTTAGCGCTGTTTCCCCAAGGAAGTATTCACGCTCGTCGAAAAATCCGACCGCCGGATGCGTTCCGACTAGCCAGCCGTGAAGCCGCGAAGCCTTCTCCGAGATCTCCGCGGGCGATGTGTTTACCTGGTCGCGAAGAAGATTGCAGACAGAGAGCAGTACGTCGGCATCACCAAGAGGCCCGAGAACCTCTGCGGTCTCGTTCGCCGGCGCGGCATCAAGATAGGCCTTCGCATATGCGGATGCCAGACTCGGAGAAACATTCGTAGTCTCGGCCCGCGTGCGGAAGCGAAGGACGTTGCCTGAGCTAGGCATCAGACCGCCTGAAGTCGTAAAGCTGAAGACTGCGGGCGAAGTCGTGGGCCACGTCGTTAGGCTC
>DASXPB010000050.1:0-109991 GCA_036493875.1 Thermoanaerobaculia bacterium | reverse complement strand
TCAACGGCTGCCTGATCTACTACAACGGCTGGAACGGGACCGACCGCGGCCACGGCCACGGCATCTACACGCAGAACCAGACCGGCACCAAGCACATCGTCGACAACATCATCTTCGAGAACTTCGACCACGGCATCCAGGCCTACGGCTCCTCCTCGGCGTACCTCGACAACTACGACATCGAGGGCAACACCTTCTCGAGCGACGGCATCATCGCCACTCCCGACGGGGGACGGAACCTCCTGATCGGGGGCGACAGCACGGCGCAGAACCTGGTGATCGCGAACAACCTGCTCTACTACAAGAGC
The DNA here is from genome assembly GCA_036493875.1 of Thermoanaerobaculia bacterium. GTDB lineage: Bacteria > Acidobacteriota > Thermoanaerobaculia > UBA5066 > Gp7-AA6 > DAHUXD01. The sequence continues at coordinate 109,683 of DASXPB010000050.1, read as the reverse complement.
ACCGTCAGCCCCGACTCGGCGTTCCAGCTCGGCTACGGCGCCGGCTGCTCGAACGCGGCCGTGACCGACAACTACGTGTCGAACAACACGTTCTTCGACGGCGGCTGCCTGCCCGTGACGATGAGCGGGAACACCTTCTACGGCTCGACCGGCGGCTTCACCGAGTCGCAGTATCCGGACAACACCTACGATGCGACGCAGCCTTCGGGCATCAAGGTGTTCGTGCGGCCCAACGCCTACGAGGCGGGCCGCGCCAACATCACCGTCTTCAACTGGCCGCACCAGGCGAGCGTCGACGTCGACCTGAGCGGGGCCGCCTACATGGGCGGCGCGTACGAGATCCGCAACGCCCAGGACTTCTTCGGCACCCCCGTCGCGTCCGGGATCTACGACGGCAGCCTCGTGACCGTACCGCTGACCGGGCTGACCGCCGAGTCCCCCGTGGGCTGGCCGGCGCCCTCGCCCACGGGACCCGAGTTCAACGTGTTCGTCCTCGTGAGCCTGCCGGGGCCCGACCAGTACTTCGACGTTCCGCCGGGCGATCTGTTCTACGACTCGATCCGCATCGTCTCGGCCAACGGAATCACCGGGGGCTGCCGGATCGGGTACTACTGCCCGCAGGCCTCGACGCTTCGTTCCGAGATGGCCGTGTTCCTGCTCAAGAGCGAGCACGGGTCGAGCTACGCGCCGCCGGCGGCGAGCGGCGAGGTGTTCGACGACGTTCCGTCCGGCGCCTTTGCCGCGGCCTGGATCGAGCAGCTGGCCGGCGAGGGCATCACCGGCGGATGCTCGCCCTCCAAGTACTGCCCGGACTCCCCCGTCCGCCGCTCCGAGATGGCGGTGTTCCTGCTCAAGACCAGGCACGGCAGCTCCTACGCGCCGCCCGCCGCAACCGGAGACGTCTTCGACGACGTGCCGGTCGGCGCGTTTGCGGCGGCCTGGATCGAGGAGCTGTCCGCCGAGGGGATCACCGGCGGCTGCGGCCCCCGCAAGTTCTGCCCGGACAACATCGTGACCCGGGAGCAGATGGCCGCCCTCCTCGTCCACACGTTCGGTCTCCAATAGACCTTAGGCTTTCCTCAAGGGGACCCCGGAAGGCGTTAGAATCCCCTCGTCCCCCGATGCATTCGAAAACGTTCCACTCCGCGTGGCTGGGCTCTTTCGGCGTTCTGGTGCTCGCCTTCTGCGGGGGTCACCCTCCGAACGCGGCCGCGAAGCAGTCGACTCGCGTGAGCCCCCGGGTAGCGCAGGCGCCCGCCGCGGGCAGCGCGTTTTATGCCGCTCCCACGGGAACCCCCTCGGGCGACGGCAGCATCGACGCGCCGTGGGATCTCCAGACCGCGCTGGGGCAGCCCGCCTCCGTCCACCCCGGCGACACCATCTGGCTGCGGGGCGGCACCTACTCCAGCACCTACATCTCGACCCTCAGCGGCACCGCCGACCGGCCGATCGTCGTGCGGCAGTACCCCGGCGAGTACGCAAGGATCGACTGCGCCTCTCTCGCGAACCCAGCGATCTCGGTTCGCGGCTCCTACACCTGGTTCTGGGGGTTCGAGGTCATGAGCTCGGACCTGCGCCGCCAGACCACGCAGTCCGGTTCCAACCCCTCCGACATCACGCGCGGCGACGGCTTCCAGATCTATCAGGACTCGCAGGGGGACCTTCATCCCGGGCTGAAATTCATCAACCTCGTGGTCCACGACCTGCGCCAGGGATTCAGCTTCTGGCAGGAGGCGGTCGACGGCGAGATCAGCGGCTGCATCGTCTATTACAACGGCTGGACCGCGCCGGATCGAGGACACGGCCACGGCATCTACACGCAGAACGAGACCGGGACCAAGACGATCGAGGGAAACATCATCTTCTCCGGCTTCGGGCTGGGGATCCAGGCCTACGGCTCGGACACCTCGCATCTCGACAACTTCCTGGTCCAGGGCAACACGCTCTTCAACGGCGGAGATCTGGAGCCGACCGGCGGCTCCCGCAACCTCCTGATCGGCGGCAGCAGCGTTGCTCATGATCCGAAGATCCTGAACAACGCGTTCTACCGGCTCTATGGCGGCGGCGGAGTCGAGACCGACTTCAAGCTCGGGTACAACTCGGCCTGCCAGGATCCCACGATCGTCGGCAATTACGTTGCGACGAGCGTCGACATCAATTGCACCGACATGACGATCGCCGGGAACACCTTCTACGGCACGCCGATCCAGGGGATCACCAAGAGCCAGTTCCCCGACAGCACGTATCTCTCCTCGCAGCCGAGCGCTTCGGACGTGATCGTTCAGCCCAACGCGTACGAACCCGGGCGGGCGCACGTGACGATCTTCAATTGGCCGCACCAGGACAGCGTCGCGGTGGATCTCTCCGGCATCCTCGCGGTGGGATCGACCTACGAGATCCGAAACGCCCAGAACTTTTTCGGCCCCGTGGTCGCCTCGGGCACGTACGCCGGCGGCCCGATTGCCATCCCGATGACCGGCCTCGCCCCCGGGGCACCGATCGGTTGGGCCGCGCCGGCGCCGACAGGGCCCGAGTTCAACGTGTTCGTCGTGCAGACGACGCAGAGCTCGCGCGCGACGCCGACGCTCGTGAATTCGCCTCCCGGACCCCGCCCCTCCAGCCCGACGCGCCCCTCGGCTTCGGGCGGTTCCTGACCGCCGCCGGGATCAGGCGTCCGGCGTGGTCTGGGGCCCGGCGGTGTGGCCGGCCACTTCGGCGGGACGCGCGGGGTCGCGCGTAAAGCGGCGGACGCCCAGGTTGGCTTCCGGAAGGAGCGAGTTGAGGAACTTCCGCACGGCGGTGCCGTCGCCGTCGCGGGCGAGCTCCTCGAGGTAGCGCAGCGCGCGGTCGACCTCCTCCGGAGGATAGGCGTTCAGACGGCCGATCAGGATCTTGGGATGGCGCGTCTTCGAGATGTGCTCGCCGGTGAGCTCGAGCTCCTCGAACAGCTTCTCTCCGGGCCGCAGCCCCGTGAACGAGATCTCCATGTCGACGTAGGGCCGCAGCCCCGTCAGCGTGATCATCTCCTCCGCGAGGTCCAGGATGCGCACGGGCGGGCCCATGTCGAGGATGAAGATCTCGCCGCCCTGTCCCATCGCTCCCGCCTGGAGCACGAGCTGGGCGGCCTCCGGGATCGTCATGAAGTACCGACGCATCTCCGGATGGGTCACGGTGACCGGACCGCCGCGGCGGATCTGCTCGCGGAAGATCGGCACCACCGAGCCGGCGGACCCGATCACGTTGCCGAACCGCACCGCGACGTAGCGCGTCGCGTAGCGGCCGCCGAGGTCCTGCACCGCGAGCTCCGCGATGCGCTTGCTCGCGCCCATGATCGACGTCGGCCGCACGGCCTTGTCGGTCGAGATGAGCACGAAGGCTTCCACGCCGTGCTCACCGGCGAGCTCGCCGAGAAGCCGCGTCGCGAGGATGTTGTTCTTGATCGCCTCGCCAGGGTTCGACTCCATCATCGGCACGTGCTTGTGGGCGGCGGCATGCACGATGACCTGGGGCGCGTGCTCCGCGAAGATCGAGCGCATGCGCGACTCGTCGCATACGTCCGCGACGAGCGGCACCACCTGCACCTCGGGACGCGACCGGCGCAGCTCGCCGTCGATGTCGAACAGGGCGAACTCGGCGCGCTCGACCAGGAGGATCTTGGACGGCTGGAAGCGCGCGATCTGGCGCGCGAGCTCGGAGCCGATCGACCCTCCGGCGCCGGTCACCATCACGCGCTTGGAGGCCAGGAACTGACCGAGCTCGGCCTCGTCCAGGTAGACCGGCTCCCGTCCCAGCAGGTCCTCGATCTGCACGCTGCGGATGCGGGTCACCTGGACCTTGCCCTGCAGCACTTCATACAGGCCCGGGATGATGCGGACGTCGACCTGGATCTTCCGGCACAGCCCGATGAGATGCAGGATCTGCGGGCGCGAGATCTGGGCGATCGTGATGACGACCTGCTGGATGCCGTGATCCCGGACCAGGCGCGGGAGCTCCTCGGTGCTGCCGAGGATGCGGATGCCGTGGATCACCGCGCCATGCTTCTCGGGATCGTCGTCGACGAATCCCTTGACGTCGAGGTTCATGTCGCCGCGCCCCGCGATCTCCCGGACCGCGAGCACGCCCGCTCGCCCCGCGCCGATCAGGAGCGTGGGCACGCGCACGCCGACGGACAGGGTTCCCCGCTCGCGCCGCTGCGCGAGCTCGTACAGGTAACGCCGCAGGACCCGCAGCCCGAGCACGCCGCCGAAGGCCAGAACGGTGCCCATCAGGATCACCGAGAGGGGAACCCTCCAGCCGGTGAGCCGGTCGGGGATCGAGAAGCGCAGGACCGCGAGCGTCAGGCCCGACCACAAAGCGGCGTAGACGAACGCCTTGACCTCGCCCATCCCGACGTACCGCCAGATGAAGCTGTAGACGCCGGCCAGTGCGAGCGCGGAGGCCTGCACCAGGACGACGTAGGGCAGCTGCTGGACCGCGTGGCGAAGCTCCGTCGACGGCACCGCGAACTCGAATCGAAGGAGATACGCGAGCGAGAATGCCGAGACGAGGATCGTCAGATCCAGTGCGAACTGGAATCCTCGCGTCAGCATCGGCGTGAGTGAGCGTTTGTTCATAGCTTTGCCTAGCGCGAAGAAACGGCGCCTGGGAGAAGGCTCAGTGCGGGAACGGGAGCGAGGACCTGCCGCCAGCCGGAGACACGGCTTCCCCCCCGTTGCGCGAGGGCTTCACTATTCATTGTCCTATGCGGTGAACACCGTAGCGCAACCTCCTCTGGAATTCAAGAATCGGCCGGCCTCTCGGGCGCCCCCCAAGGCGTGTGCAGCTTTCGCGCCAGGGGCGGGCACAGCACGGCGAGGCCCGTCTCGAAGAGCACGCGGGCGTCGGTTTTCCAGCTCCGGCGGCCCAGATAGTCCCGGTAGCCGCTCAGCTTGCGGGGCTGAAGGACCTCCCGGTAGTACCGATCCCGGTCTCCGGTGACTGCCGCCATCAGCGACTCCTCGTCGCGAAGCCGGAGAGTGACCGGGTCCGTCAGGCCGGGCCGGACTCGGAGGATCTCCTTCCAGTCCGCCGACCCGCGATCCACGAAGTCCGGAACTTCGGGCCTCGGTCCCACCAGCGAGAGCTCCCCTTTCAGCACGTTCCACAGCTCGGGGAGCTCGTCGATCTTGGTCCGCCGCAGGACCCCCCCGATCGCGGTGATCCGGGGGTCGTCGCGCGCCGTCACGGCGAGGCCCCTGGCCGGGCGCATCGTGCGGAACTTCACCAGGGTGAACGGCTCGCCGCCGAGTCCCACGCGCTGCTGGCGGAAAAGGACGGGCCCCCGCGAGGTCAACGCGATCGCCGCCGCCGAAAGCAGGAGGATCGGCGAGGTCAGAATCAGCCCCGCGGCCGACAGGGCGATCTCCGCGGAGCGCGGCAGGCCCGGCCGGGGATCGCCCGAGGGAGATGCCGGAGGCGTCAACGCGAGACGCTCCGTCGTCCGGCGGGAGCGGCGGAGCGATGCGCCTCGCACAGCGAGCGCACCCGCTCCACGACGGCGTCGACCTCGTCCTCCCGCATCCCGGGGAAGATCGGCAGGCTCACGAGCCGCTCCCACTCGGCGCTCGCCGCCGGGAACTGCTCGGGCCGCCACCCGAAGGTCTCCTGGTAGTACGGGTGCATGTGCAGCGGGCGCCAGTGGACGGAGCATCCGACACCCGCGCGCTTCAACTCCTCGATGAAGGCGTTGCGGTCGATCCCGAGGCGGTCGAGGTGCAGCCGGATCGGGTAGAGGTGCCAGGAGTGCTTGCGATTCTCGTCGCTCGGCGGCGTCTCGACCTCGTCGAGGTCGGCGAACGCGCGGCCGTAGCGCTCCGCCACGGCCTCGCGCTTCTCGCGCATCGACTCGGCCTTGCGGAGCTGGTGGATGCCGATGGCCGCGGCCACGTCCGTCAGGTTGTATTTGAAGCCCGGCGCGAGAATGCGGTAGTCCCAGGTGCCTCCGCCCGAGTAGCGCCGCCAGGCGTCCTGCGAGAGACCGTGGAGCGACATCAGCCGGATCCGCGCCGCGAGCTCCGCGTCCGACGTCGTGGCCATCCCGCCCTCCCCGGTCGTGATGGTCTTGTTGGCATAGAAGGAGAAGCAGCTGATCGCCGCGGTGCCCTCGCCGCAGCGCTGCCAGGGCGCCGAGCGGTCCCGTCGCCAGGACGCCGGAAAGGCGTGCGCGGCGTCCTCCGCGATCCACAGGCCGTGCTCGGTGGCGAAGTCGCGGAGCGCGTCGACGTCGGCCATCAAGCCGCCGACGTGCACCGGCATCACGCCCACGACGCGCCCGCCGGCCGAAGTCCCGGGGATCTCGCCGGCGCGGAACGCGCGGACCTTCCGGCGCGCGTCGTCGAGGTCGAGGTTGAGCGTTCCGGGCAAGCAGTCGACCAGGAGCGGATAGGCGCCCAGGTAGCGGACGACCTCCGCCGTGGCCGCGAACGTCATCGTCGGGACGACGACGGCCTCGCCCGCGCGGAGTCCCAGCGCCTCGACGGCCAGGTGGAGCGCCGCCGTGCAGGAGTTGACGGCGATCGCGTGCTCGGCGCCCACGGCCTTCGCGAACTCTTCCTCGAACGTCTTGACCTTCGGGCCTGTGGTCAGCCAGCCCGATTCCAGCGCGGACACGACCTCCTGGATCTCCTCGCTCCCGATGTCGGGTCGAAAGTACGGGACCCCTTGAGACATCACATCCTCCCCTGTGCGAAGCATCGCGCGCTGCGCCTCGCGCGCCCCGCGCCCACGTATGACTTGTCGCCTCGATTCTTCACGTCGACCCCGTGCGCACGCGGCGCATCCAACGATAGCCCTTCAAGGCATGCCGCAGCATGACCGTGCGTGCGGTCTGGGCGACTCCCGCCGCGCCCGGAGCCGACAGCGACGCCGGATCGATGCGCCGCTCGCCGGCGACGAACGCGTGGCGCCTCGCCGCGAGGTCTCCGAGCACGTCCTCCGACGGCGTCTCCAGGAAGAGACGCGACAGGTGCTTCGTCTTGTGGACGTCCTGTCCCGCCATCCAGATCGCGTCGGGAGCCAGCCGCAGCGTGCGGGGGTGCGGCCCTAGCATCCCGTCGTAGATCCACTTCGAGTTCCAGACCTCGATCGCGTCGACCGCGGCGAGGACCGCGTCGGAGTAGCGCCACCGGTACTTCGCGGGATGCGCGAGGCACAGCCAGCGGCCCTGGGTGCGCACGGCCTTCGCCAGCGCCGCCGCGGAGCTCGGCCGCGGAGGAAACTTCTCGAGGCCGTAGCACAGCAGGTGCCGGCCCTCCTGGCTGAACTCGATGCCGGGAACGAGAGTGACGTCCGGGGTCGACCGAGCGCGGCAGTCGCGGACGTACTCGGCGAAGCGCTCGTCGTCCCAGCCGGTCTCCTCGTGATCGGTCAGGAGAACGGTGCCCACGCCGAGCTCCCGCGCGAGGACGATCCAATCCGCCGGCGACAGCATGCTGTCGTGCGAGTAGTGGGAGTGCGCGTGAGCGAGGACTCTCATCGGGCCTGCCAGGAGGCGATGAGGTCGCGGAGCCCCTGGGCCACCTCGCCGAACGCGGGCCAGCGGTCCCCGGCGCGCCAGGTCTCGAGCCGCGTCGCGTCCGGCTGCCGGCCGAGGACCTCCGCGACGCCCTCGCGCAGCGTCGGGAACGGCCCGGCGTAGCCGCGCGGCCGCCCGCTCGCGATGTGCACGATCCGCTTGACGTCGCCCCACACCCAGCGCACCGTGACGCCCTCGCGATACCGGAGGACGGGCTCGGGATGCTCGCCCCAGAGGATCGCGACCCAGAGCGCCGGGAAGTCGACGCCGGCGTCGACGCCGAGCTGGAGGGAGCCCCAGAAACGCCCGTTCACCTCCATCAGGCAAGGGTCGCCGCCGTCGTCGCGGTACTCCGCCATCGCCGGTCCGTGCCAGTCGAGGGCGGCGAGCAGCCGGCGCGTGGGCTCGAAGAGGCGTGCGTCGAGCGCGATGGAGCGGCGCAGGCTGCTTCCGGAACCGGTCGGGCGCACGTCGCGCAGGCGCTCGTGCGCGAAGGCGGCCACGATGCGCCCACGGTCGCAGAGGACCGAGACGGCTCTTCCGACGCCGGGCACGAAGCCCTGGACCGTGGGCCACCAGGGACCCTGTCGGCGATCCGCGACCGCGCGCTGGAGGTCCTCCGGGTTCTGCGCGTAGCCGCAGCCGTGGTCCGCCCAGAACGTTCCGGCCTCCGCGTTCCAGGCGTTGCTGAAGCGGGCCTTGACGACGCAGGGAAACCCGAGTGCGCGGCCCGCCTCGGCGGCCTCGCCGTCGGAGCGCGGGAAGACGGTGGGAGGAACCCGCACCTCCGACGCCTGGGCCAGACGGATCGTCTGCTCCTTGTCGAAGGCGCGCACCAGCATGTCCCCGGGACCGCATCCGATCCGGATGCCCGCCGCCTCCCAGACGGCGCGGTCCATGTCGCACAGGATGCACGACCGCTCCGTCAGCGGCAGCACGATCCCGATAGCCTCGCGCTGCGCCCACGAGCAGAGCTCCGCATAGGCCTCGCGCGGCGGGGCGCCGTCGCGGACCCGGATCCGCCCCGCGGAGAAGCGCGACCACGCCGCGAGCGGACGGGCCGACGCGCTCGCGACGTAAACCGCGTGGCCGGCGCGGCCGAGCGAACGGACGCAGGCGAGCGCCTGGTTCGTCTGGCCGTCGAGCACGAGGATGCGTTCGCTCTTCATGGAGCCTGGCTCATGCGGCGCGGCGGGCCTTCCGCAGGCGGTCGGTCACGCGGTACGGCAGCAGCGCCCCGCGCACCTTCGCGCGCAGCACGGCGGCGGAGTCGAGCGGGTTCGCCTCGATGCGCGGCAGCCGGAACGGATCGCTCGCCGCGTCGGCCAGCCCGAGGTCGGTCGAGACCGCCATGGCGTAGCCCGCGGCGCGAACGGCGTCGACGTAGGCGTCCGTCACGTGCCCCAGGCGGCTGCTTCCGTAGGGGTACGCGTACACCGACGCCGCCTCCGGTCCCAGCCGCCGGAGCAGGATCTCGCGGGAGCTCCCCGCCTCGTCGGCGAGAGCGGCCGCATCACAGCGGCTTCCGTCGCGGTGGCGATGAGAGTGGGAGCCGACGGTCACGAGGCCGGTCGCGAGCGCGCGCTCGAGGGCGGACCAGTCGGCCGGGCGCCACGCGTCGGCGGGGACGTCCCGGCCGTGCCGCTGCGCCCAGCGGTCGAAGGGCATCGGCTCCTCGCTGGCCACGCAGCTCGTGACCACGAAGCAGGCGGCCGGGACCGCGTGGCGGCGCAGCACGGGGAGCGCGGCGTCGACGAAGTTCGCGTAGCCGTCGTCGAACGTGATGCAGACGAGGGGCCTCTCCGAGGGCGCGGGCTCCCGGAGGCGCGCGGGCAGCCGGGACAGCGGCACGCACTCGGCGAAGTCGGCGAGGGCGGCGACGTGTTCCGCGAAGACCGACGGGGGAACGTTCCAGTCGTCGAGCCGCGAATCCACGAAGTCGAGAGCCGCGACGCGGTGGTACATGAGGATGCACGCCCGCGGTCGCTCCGGGCGGGCGACCCAGGGCGAGGTCAGGACCGCCGCCCAGCCCGCGGCCCGCTTGATCGCGCGCTTGGCCGTGATCGGGCCGAAGCTCACCGCGGGCCTCCCGCGTCGGCATCCACGCGCGGACCCGGCACCAGCGCGGACTCCGGCGGCGCCGGGCGCGATTCCGTCCCCCAGCGGCGGCGGAACCTCACGAGGCCCGCCCAGGACCCCGCGCCGTAGGCGACGTGGAGAATCGCGAACGCGAGCGGCAGGCCCGCGAACACGCGCGCGCCACGCCCGGACGAGCTCGCGGCCCGCGCAGACGCCGCCAGGACCGCCACGGCGTAGGCGCCGAGGAGACCGAGACCCGCGAGCGCCGCCGGCCTCCAGAAGAAAGCCAGCGCACCGGCCGCGACGAGCGTCCCGACGAACGCCGCCGGCACGAAGTGGCGGAGCTTCATCTGCCGGGGATGCTTCTGCAGCACGCGCACCTTCCAGTAGCCGTACTGGAAGTACTGCCGCCACAGGCCGCGCCAGCTTCCGCGGCTGTAGTAGCGGGACCGGACGTCCGCCGCGAGCAGCACCCGACCGCCCAGCTTCCGCAGCCTCGCGTTGTACTCGTCGTCCTGGTTGCGGACGAGTTCCTCGTCGAACGGGCCGACTCGCTCGAGGATCGCGCGCGTGTACGCCGGGAACGGGACCGTGTCCACGAGCAGCGTCCGGCCCCGCACCGTGCGGAACGCGGAGCCGCCGACGCCGAAGGGAGAGCTCATCGCCGCGGCGATCGTGTCGGCGAGCTTGTCCTCCCCGATCGTCTCGACCGAGCCCCCGACGGCGTCGCCGTCGCCCGCCTCGAGGTGCGCCACGCACCGCGACACGTAGTCGCGCTCGATCTCGCAGTGTCCGTCGACGCGCACGACGATTTCTCCGCGCGCCGCGCGCACGCCGACGTTGAGCCCGCAGGGCGCCGTGCGGCCCGGGCTGTCGAGGAGCCGCAGGCCCGGCCGGGCCTTCGCCGCCGCGGCGATGAGTTCCCGTGTGCCGTCGGTCGACAATCCGTCCGCCACCAGCACCTCGAGCCGATCCTGGGGATAGTCCTGCGCGAACACGGCCGCCAGCGCCCGCTCGATGTAGGCCGCCTCGTTGCGCACGGGCATCACGACGCTGACGAAAGGAAGCTCGGGCGCCGCGGGGGGACGCGCGACGGGATCAGCCACCCGCGGCCTCCTTCTCGCGGAACCGCCGCACGACGGCCCGGAACTTTCCGGCCTTCGTCCGCGGGATTCGCTCCACCGACTCCACCGCCACCGAAACGGAGTCGCCCACCCGCATCCGCACGCGGTGGCGGAGCTCCTCGGCGTGCTCCGGAAGGTAGCCGGGCGCCGGGACCACGCTCACCACGAGCCGATCCGGAGCCTCCTGGACGATCTGCGCCTCGCGGATCGGAAAATCCGCCTTGAAGACTGGATCGAACCGGCCGACCCGCCGGCCGTCGGGCGTGACGACGACGTCGTCCGAGCGTCCCTCGATCTGCTCGAGGATCGGCAGACCCCGCCCGCACGCGCACCGGCGCCCGTCCCGCAAGGACCCGCCCCGCAGGGTGCTCTGCGGCGCGAAGCGTACCCGGTCGCCGACGTCGTAGCGGATGAGCGGCATCTCCCGGTTCACGAGCCCCGTGGCCACCAGTCGCCCCGACTCGCCCGGAGCGACGAGCGAGTCGGCCTCGTCGTGCAGGATCTCGGCGACCCCGACGTCGGGCCACGCGTGCAGGCTCCCCTCCGCGCATTCGCTGGCGGCGAAGACCATCTCGGCCATCCCGTAGGTCTCGCGGACCGGGCACCCGAACGCCGCCGCGATCTCCTCGCGCTGGTAGGCGTAGATCGGCTCCGCGTTGGCGATCGCGACGAGCATCGTCGGTAGCGCGATCCCCTGCTCCGCGGCGAGCCGCGAGAGGGAGTGCAGGGAGGAGGCGTAGCCGAAGACGTAGCGCACGCGGTACCGGCAGAGCGCGTCGACGTACGCCCGGACATTGGCCGGCGCCAGGTGATACGAGGAGCAGTAGAGCTGTCGCAGGCCCGCGTTCCAGACCCAGAAGGGCGGCCTGGCGCGCTCGACTGGCACGACGAGCTGGCCTCCGAAGATCGCCCAGCGGTCCCGCCGGTCGAGGCCGTTCCAGTGCCGGATCCGCGCCTCCGAGATTCCGTACCAGGTGCGCACGGTCTCGCGGGACTGGAAGAGGGAGAGCGGCGTGCCGGTCGTGCCGCTCGTGTGCTCGTGGCGCAGGCTCCGCGGATCGCAGCCGTCGTCGACGAACGCGCGCGGCTCCGCGCGCACGGCCTCCTTCGAGAGCACGGGCCAGTTCTCGAGGCGCTCCGGCGAGGCGTGGTCGCCGGCGGCGCGGCGCCTTTCCCAGAGCCTCCGGTAGTACGGAACATGCTCCGCCGCCCGGCGCAACATCGGCGGCACCCGCTCCGCGCGCCAGCGTTCCCACCGCGCCGCGTCCCAGCCGTCCCGCTCGAGCGTCTCGGCGATCAGGGGATCCGTCTCCGGCCCGTACCTCCAGCTGCGCAGCCGGTAGCCGTGAAGGCTCGCGCCCGCCTCGCGGAGCGGGGCCGGAAGCCGGTGGTAGACGGACATCCAGGAGGAGCTCAAGGCCGCGGCCTCTCCCCGGCCGAAGCCTCCCGGGTCGCTCCGGACGCCGCGAAGCCGAGGGCCTCGGCCAGCAGCCGTCCGTTGCGCCAGATGTCGAAGCGCGCCTCGGCCGACCGCCGCGCGCGCTGTGCGAGCGCCTCGCGCTCCCCCGGCCGCTCGAGGAGCGCTTGGAGGGCCTCGGCGAGGCCCGCCGGGTCGCGCGGCTCGACGAGCACCCCGCAGCCGCCCTCCTCGAGCAGCCCGGGGATGCCGGCTACCCGGGACGCGACGACCGGCGTCCCCAGGGCCATCGCCTCCTTGATCACGTTCGGAGCGCCGTCGCCGAGCCCGATCGACGGGTGCGCGAGGACCGCGGCGCGTCGAATCGCGGCGCGCGCGTCGGCAAACGGCAGCCATCCGGGAAAGCGCACGCACTCGTCCAGCGAGAGCTCCGACGCCAGCCTTCGGAGCGCGTCCCGCTGCGGACCGTCGCCCACGACCTCGAGCTCGAGGGCGACGCCGCGATCCCGCAGGATTCCGCAGGCGCGCAGGAGATCGTCGAAGCCCTTCGCCTTCTCGAAGCCTCCGACCGCCACGATGCCCGCGTCGGCGCGGCCGTCGCGGCCGTACGGCAGCTCGCCGAAGTCGAGCCCGTGCTGGTGGACGTAGATCCTGCGCGCGAGCGACTCGGCGATGTCGGGGTAGCGGTCGCGGAGGAACTCGCGGTTGAACTCCGAGCAGACCAGGATCGTGCGCGCCTCCTCGAGCTTGGTTCGCAGGTAGGGACGGCCGCGGTACAGGTCCGTCCCCGCGTGCAGGAAGATCGACACCGGTTCGGAGAGCCCCCTCCGCCGCGCGAAGAGCGAGGCCGCGGTGGCCGCGTAGTTGCCCCAGTAGCCGAGCACCTGGTCGTAGCGGGGATGCCCCTCGCGCGCCCACCTCCGGGCCTTCGCGGCCGCGTACGCGGTCTTGGCGGTCGCGGCGGGGCCATGCGGCACGGACTCGGCCACGGCCCGGAACGCCCCGGTCGCGAACCGTGTCCCGCGCGGCGTCGGCGTCGTCCCGTGCGAAGACCCTCGGCGCCCGGATCCATAGAAGACGTGATCCCTCGAAACAGGGTTCGCGCCGGAGTCGCCCGCGGCCTCCGCGTACTTCCAGAGCGCGGGATCCTCCGGATAGAGCGGGAACACGTCGATCTCGACGCCGCACGCCGCGAGCCCCGCGAGGTCGCGGAGGAAGAACGTGTTGACCTTTCCGGGGTATTGGTTGGTGAAGACGGCTAAGCGCATGCGGATCCTCAGGCCACCAAAGCAGAGCGCAGGAGATGCCGGCCCTTGCGTTCGGCGATCTCCCGGTAGATCTCCAGGGCGCGCCGAGTCATCCGCGCCTTCCCGTAACGCGCGGCCACGAGCTCCCGGCCCGCGCGGCCGAGACAGGCCCGAACCTCCGGCGAGCCGCAGAGCTCGAGCATCCGCGCGGAGAGCGCCGCGGCGTCGCCGAACGGCACGAGCCAGCCGGTCCGGCCGTCCTGCACCAGCTCGGGCGTGTCGCCGGCGGGAGTCGCGAGGACCGGCAGGCCCGCCGCCATCCCCTCGAGCACCGCATTGGGGAGGCCCTCGTCGTCGGAGGTGAGGACCAGCGCGTCCGCCTGCGCGAGGAGCTCGGCCACGTCGGACCGCTCCCCGAGGAACCGAACGCCGTCGGGCAGCAGTCCCCGCTCGCGCGCGAGGGTCTCGAGGGGCCCGCGCTCCGGCCCGTCGCCCACGACCTGGCCCGAGAGCGGCGCTCCGGCGCGACGCGCCTGCGCCAGGGCCTCGAGGAAGAGGTCGGCGCGTTTGACGCGCGTCAGGCTGCCGACCAGCAGCGCGCGCAGCGGCGTGCCCGCCGGCCGCACCGAGGCGACGGATGCCGGGATCTCGATCGCGTTCTCCAGCACGAACACGAGCGACGGATCCCTCAGCCCGCTCTCCGCGATCTCGGCGGCGGCGCGCCTCGAGTTCGCGACGATCGCGGTCGGACGCCGGATGATCTGGCGCCCCCAGATCCCGTTCGACTCCAGGCACCGGCGCAGGCTTCCCCGCAGGGCGCCCACGCTGACCGCATCGAGAACCCGCGCGGCGCCGGCCGCGTAGAGGTTGGCGAAGGCATGGGACGCCTGGACGATCTGCGGACGGAAGCCGCGAAGCGCCCGCGTCAGCGCGAAGAGGCGCGCCGGGGGCGAGGCGCTGCGTCCGATCCAGGTCGTCGGGATGCCGTCCGCCGCGAGGCGGGACTCGTAGAACTCTCCCCGCGTGAGCGCGTAGACGCCGACCTGGGCGCCCGCGTCCCGCAGCCCGCTCGCGAGGTGCCAGAGCTGCTTCTCCGCTCCGCCCCGGCGCAGGGACCCGGCCACGATCGCCACGCGGAGATCCGGCACGCGGTCAATCACGAGGCGCCTCGGCGACTTGAAGCCGGATGGCCGGAGCGGACGGGCTCAGCCGGATCGGACGCGGCTCGCGCACGGGCGCGCGTCGCAGGAACAGGACCGTGCCGGCCGCCAGGAACCAGAGCCCCTTGGGCTGGAACTCCGTCGCCAGCAGCGCCACGATGAACGTCACCGTCGTCAGGAGGCCGAGCGGCCAGACGTCGCGCCCGCCTCCGCGGAAGCCGCACCAGGCGAACGACAGCACGAACGCCCCGAGCAGCAGGAACCCCGCCGCGCCGTTCTCGGCGAGGACCTTGATCCATCCCGAGTGGGCCTGGACCTCACGGCCCCAGCCGTACATCGACAGCCCCGAGACCCCGGTCAGGCGCTTCCAGTTCACGGCGAAGCCTCCCGTTCCGACGCCGCTCACGGGATGATCGAGGAAGATGTACCAGCCCGCGCGCGCGATGTCCCAGCGACCGCTCGTCCGGCCCGCCAGCGAGTACCGCGTGTCCAGGAGCTTGCTGATCCGCTGCGTCGAGCGCTCGGCACGCTCACCGAAGAGATCGACGACGAGCAGGCCGGCGGCCAGCATCCCCCCCGCGAGCAGGAGGGCCGTCAGCGGGCGCCGCGCGCGAGAGAGCCCATAGAGCAGACCGACGATAGCCACGAGGGACGTTCCGCGGCTGCCGCTCAGGAAGATCCAGCCCGCGTTGACCGCGGCGAGCAGCAGGAGCGTCACCCGGGTGGTGCGGCTGATGTTGCGGCGTCCGATCGCGAAAATCGCCATGAGGAGCGCGGTCAGCGGAAAGTAGGCGAACGAGTTCGGATTGATCGAGCGTTGGACCTCGTCGTTGACGTAGAAGATGAGGCCGCCGAACGCGCCGACCGTCGCGCAGACCACGCCCATCGATACCCAGGCCTGGTCCGAGCGCCCGGCGCGCTCGACGATCACCAGGATCCCGAAGAACGCCGTCGCGTTCAAGACGTGCTGCGCTCCCTCCATGCGGTCCTCGGTGTACAGCATTCCGATCGCGAGCAGCAGGAGCAGCGCCTCGAGCAGGCGGATCGGCGTGTCGCGCCAGCGCAGCAGCCGCTTCAACGAGAGCGCGCTGACGAGGAGCAGGAGATAGTTGAAGGAGTTCCAGCGCAGGAGGTCTCCCGTGAGCAGGAAGTTCCGGGTCAGAGGGTCGATCGTGCAGAGGATGCCGACGCCGATCAGCCCGAGGTTGGGTCGGAAGTACCCCGCGAACAGGGCGACCAGCCCGATCAGGGTCACCGCCGTCACGGCGGCGTAGAAGTTGCGCAGGCCGGCAGCGAACAGCAGCACGACGGCAACGACCATGGCGCGGCCCAATCGACCCGCCGTCACCGGCTTCGAGGGGACGAGGCGCGCCCGGACGGGAAGGGCGACGGCGCTCAAATCCAGAGCCTCCCGTCGGCGTAGCGGACCTGCCAGCGCACCGCGCACAGCTCGCCGATCCGTCGCGTCCACGCCTCGAGCGTTCGCCCGTCGGCGTAGGCACGGCAGCGGCGCCGCAGCGCCGGCCAGTCTCGGGGCGAAGCCAGGATGCGCGCGAGCTGCGCGGCGAGCACCGCCGGCTCCCCGGGCGGCACCAGCCAGCCGCGCTCGCCGTCCTCGCCGATCACACGGGGCGCCGCGCCGACCGCGGACGCGAGGACCGGCAGGCCATGCGCCATGGCGTCGAGCCAGGCCTTGGAGTGGCCCTCGGTCAGCGAGGGCTGCACGCAGACGTCGGCCTGCGACAGCCGCCGGCTGAGTCCGGCCCGGTCGAGCTGACCGGCGAAAGTGAGAAGGTCCTCGCACCCGAGGCTCCGCGCGAGGGTCTCGAGCTCGGCACGCTGCGGACCGTCGCCGATCAGGACGGCCTGAGGGAGGGGCGCGAACTTCTCGTCCTTGAGCCGCGCGAGCGCGCGGATCAGGACGGCCACGCCCTTCTCCGGCGAGAGGCGGCCGAGGTAGGCGAGACGCGGCGGAGCGGAGAGGCCGCGGTCGCACTGCGCGTCGATGCCCTCGAGCTCGCGGCGGGTGAGTGCCGTGGCGTAGAGCCACTCGACCCCGCGGGCCGGCGGGGACTCTCCCTCCCCCGTCGCGATCATCACCGCCGAGTCCCCGGCGAAGAGGCGCATGCAGAGGCGGGTGACCCGGTTCATCCGCGTCGTCTGGGCCGTCGCCGCCCACGAGCTGCCGTAGCGCGCGAGCAGGCGCCGGCGCAGGAGCAGGGCCGCGGCGAATCCGAGAAACGAGACGTCGCCGGGCAGCGGCGCATAGACGACGTCGCTCCCCGCGACGGCGGCGCCGATCCGCGAGGCGTAATACGGCAGGCCGAGCCCGACCGCGAGCTTCCGCAGCACGCCGCGGCCCGGAGGCTTCCCCAGCGGCACGACCCGGGCCGAGGCGGGCAGCGGGATCGCTCCCTCGCGCGGGCGCCCCCGCACGACGACGAGCGTCGTCTCGTCGAAGAGCGACCCGATCGCGCCGACCTGCGCGGGAAAGCCGCCGGTCGAGACCCAGACCCCCGGAGACTGCTCCCAGCATTCCTTGCCCGACACCACGCACAGACGCGTCATGACGCGGAGGCTCCCAATCCGTTGACGAACTGACCGGGCAGCGCGAGGCGCAGGGATCCCTCGTCGGCCAGACGGCGCGCCTCGCGCAGGAACTCGACGAGGTACCGCTCGTGCTGGAAGTCGTCGCCGTGGAGCGAGTGCGGGTGACCGTAGGCCGTCGCGATGCCGCCCTCCTGCACGCAGCGCCGGAGCAGTGCGACGGACTCGGGCCCGAACCCGCCCGGCGTGTTGAGCCGCAGGCACGTCAGACCCGCGATCGTCCGCGGCCGCGCGGGTCGCTCGAAGCGACGGCGCAGAAGCCGCTCGGCCGCCTGCTGAGGGAGCGGCCGATACGCCACGCGGCAGAGCGTGTAGCCGGTCTCCCGAAGCGCGCGGCACACCTGCGCGAGCCCGTTGCGATGGGGACGCGCCTCACGTCGCTCGGAGAGACTCACCGAGAAGCCGCGGGGATAGTCGAAGGGCTGGTTGTAGGGCGGGACGAATGTACGCACCGGCTTCCCGACGCACTGCTCGAGAGCGTCCTTGCTCCGGCGCAGCGTCTCGCGCAGCGCGGCGGGCTCGAGCCCGGGCAGCCATTCGTGGTGGAAGGAGTGGCTACCGATCTCGTGTCCGGCCGACGCGATGCGCCGGATCTGGTCCGGGTCGTGGTACGGACGCGCGCCGGGAAGGGCCGCCGCGCCCACGACCGCGAAGCACGCGGGCACGCCGTACTCGCCGTGGAGCTCGAGGAGCCGCTCCGTGTGTTCGAACTCGAGCGGGCCCCAGGCCTTCGGCCCGCCGGGCTCGCGGGAGCGGTCGGCCCCCCACGCCGTGTCGTAGTCCCAGAAGACGACGAGCGACGCGCCGGGAGCGCGCAAAGACGTGGCCGGCGTGGCGGAGGCCGCGGTCTTCGTCGTGGCGCTCATGCGGGCAGGGGGCGGCGCGGACGGACTGCCTCGCGCAGGCGCCGGCGCAGCCCGAAGACTTTCCAGTAGAGGCCCTCATACAGCGCGTCCGAGGAGCTCCGCGGCGTCGCGTCCTCCAGGAGCTCGTCGAGCGTGAAGCCCGACCCGAGCAGCCGCGCGCGGTTCGTCCGGCAGAAGCGGTCGAGCTCCTCCGCCGAGCGCAGCTGGTTGGGGTGCACGCAGCGCGTCCAGGTTCCTCCGGGCAGGGCCGGCCGCCACGGCGGCGCCGGAATCCAGATCAGACCCCGCTCGTCGACCGTGGGACGCCGGCCGACGCCGTCGCTCACGATGCGGATGCCGAGGTCGCGAACCGCGTCGAGCGTGGCCTCGTCGAAGGAGTGGCTCGGCGCGACCCAGACGGTGGGATGCAGGCCCTCGGCCTCGAGCGCCTGCTGCCCCTCGCGGAGGCGCCGCCGCTGCAGCTCCGGCGGGTGCCCGGCGAACTCGCTCTGCCGCCACCACGGAACGAGCCCGGCCTCCGTCGAGTCGTAGACGTGCGTGTAGCCGTGCTGCCCGAGGAGCCAGCCCTTCTCCTGCCACCGGCGCGCGCGATTCCAGAAGTCGCGGTTCTCGGGCTCCACGACGAGCTTCGGGTCGCGGTTGTCGGGCACGATCGCGACGATCGGATGCACGCCGTGGCGGTCCAGGACCTCCTCGATCGCGTTCCACACCGTCCACTTCATCGTGGGACAGAGGTCGTCGAACCGCAGGACCACGCGCGTCATGCCATCCCCGTCCCCGAGCGCCCCGCCCCGCGGATCAAATCCGCCGCCGCCCGAGCGCGGCCCGCGAACTGGCGCAGCGCCATGCCCCAGCGCCCGGGGTGGACGAGATGCCTCAGGAGGAGCAGCGTGTCGAGGCTCCAGGCGTAGGCGAACAGCGCGACGTCCTTCGGCGAGCGCCCGGGCACGCCGCGGCGGTGGACCAGGAAGCGGTTGTAGATCGCCATGTAGCCCATCTTGTAGTCGTTGGGACGACCCGCCGGGGCGTGCGTGTCGGCGACGCGGGCGGCGCAGGCCAGCAGGATGGCGCCCCGTCGGCCCGCGCGGAGTGAGAACTCGAGGTCCTCGGACTGGGCGTACCCCGCGAAGCTCTCGTCGAACCGAAGCTCGCGCGCGAGCGCCGTGTCCCACATCATCGCGTACCCCGGCAGCCAGTCTCCCCGGATCACGCCGGAGCCCTGCCGCACGAAGCTCCAGGGAGTCGACATGCCGGTGCGGCAATACCGCCCCGGCTCGAGGTTGGGAACCATGCGGAGGAATCGCCGCACGAGCCAGATCGCGGTCGGCCCGTTCGCCGCGCGGCCCTCCACCAGCGCCCCGACGCCCACGGGCGCCGGCGAGCTCTCGCGGCGAGCCGCCTCGAGCTCGGCCAGGCACGCCGGCGCGAGCGTGACGTCGTCGTCGAAGAACGCGATCAGGCGACGCTCGGCGAGGGCGAGCGCGAGGTTGCGCTGGCGCGTCAGGCCGGCGCGGGGCCTCGCGACGCGGACGTAAGCGATCGGGACCCCCGACAGACCTCCGTCCGCGGCCTCGCGAACGACACGCTCGGAGGCGTCTCCCTCGCTCGCATCGACGATCACGACCTGGTCCGGCCGCCGGGTCTGAGCGGCAATCGATGTGAGGGATTGCCGCAGCGGCTCGGGCCGGGCGAGCGTACAGACGGCGACGGCCAGGCCGTCGGCGAGCGGCCGCGGTTCGAGCGAGGCGATCCGCTGCGGCTCGACGCGGCTCGGCTGACTCCTGCGGATCCAGGCCTGGACGATTCCCTCGAGACCCTCCATCGCCGGAGCCGCCGCGTCCGGCTGCGGGTGCGGGGAATCGAGCGCGGTCGCCACCCGGGTCATCTCGCGGCCCTCTCCGTTCGCGCGGCGGGCGGCCGTGCGAGGGCGCTCATGAGTGTGTCGATCTTCTCCTTCCAGGAAAACTCTTCGAGCACGCGCCGCCGCCCCGCGGCTCCGAGACGGCGCCGCAGCTCCGGGTCGCGCGTGAGGGAGTCGAGCGCCTGCGCCATGCACTCCGCGTCGCCGACCTCGCAGCAGAGCGCCGTCTCGCCCTCGGCGACGACGCCGCGGACGCCCTTGGCGCGCGTCGTGACGACCGGCAACCCCGCCGCCATCGCCTCGGCGACCACAATACCGAACCCCTCGAGGTGGGTCGGGAAGAAGAAGACGTCCGCGGCGCGGAAGTACTCGGGCACCTGCTCGTAGGGGACGCGCGGCAGGTGCCGGACCCGCGAGTCCTCGCGCACCAGCTCCTCCACCAGACGCGTCTCCTCCTCCGCGAGGGGCTTCGAGAGCAGAAGCAGTCGGAGCTCCGGGCGTGAGCCGAGGCGTCGCCACGCGTCCACCAGCTCCGCAATGCCCTTGCGCGGCGTCAGGACGCCGACGAAGAGAATCAGGATCTCGTTCGGTCCAACGGCCAGCTCCCGCCGAACCGTCTCGCGCGGCCGTCCGGCCGAGTCGATGCGCGCGGTGTCGATGCCCATCGAGACCACGATGTTGCCGGGATGATCGGCGGACGGGCACCGTGCGATCACGTCCTGTCGCGTGTCCTCGGACAGGCAGGTGATGAGCTCGCAGCGGCCCGGCAGCCACCGGTCCACGAACCGCCGGAACGGCGCATCCTCACAGTGGAGATACGAGGCCCACAGGCGCCGGCCGCCCGAGCTGGCCAGGGCGCCGACCCCGACCGCGGCGGGACTGTTGAAGCGGATCCAGTCCACCGGCGGGAGCCGCTTCAGAAGCCTCCGGAGCTCGATCGCGACGTCGACGTTGCCGAAGTACGGGATCTTCTTCCTGAGCCGCCGGGAATAGCGATGCGGAGTCATGTTCGGGTGCTCGACGGTCGGCTCCCCCGCCTCGACGAAGAGGTGGACCTCCGCGCCCCGGTCGGCGACGCGGGTCAAAAACTCCCGATCGGTCACGGTCCCTCCCAGGACGGAGAGGGGGGAGAGGCCGGTCTGGACGGCGACGATGCGGATGGAGGGTCCCCTACCCTTTCCTCTCGGGACGCGAGCGCGGCGACGGCATCAGAAGCTCCGGTCGCAGCCCGAGGTCACACCCCAGGTCCGCGTCGCTTCGATGCAGTACGGCTCGAGCTCGCCGATCTTGCCGTCCGGCGAGACGGGGACGTAGAAGATGCGGCAGAGGCGCGTCGTCGGCCGCGCGAATCGCTCGTTCTGGACGGAAAAGCTCCCGACAGGCTTGCAGCGCATACGGTCGCCATAGTCGACGAGCGCGCCGGCGGAATGTATGAACCAGGCGCGGTTTGCCTCGGCGGTCGACCAGCCCCGAGTCGCCTTCGCGGTGAGCTCGACGTCGTCGAGGCGGCCGCCGAACGGCGGCACGACCGCGATCGTGGTGGTCCCCTCCGGGCCCAGGCGATTCCTCACGATCTCACCGACCTGCGCGAGAACGCGCTGCTCGCGGATCGTTCCGATCGAGACGACGACGGTGGTATAGCCGGCCAGCAACCCGAGCAGGCCGACCGCGATCATCCGATAGCGAGGAAGCAGGCCGCGGATCCCACAGAGGATGAGCAGAGCCGCAAACGGCAGCGCGGGAAGGCGGAGCCGGGACTCGTAGCCGGTGAGGACCAGAAACGTGTTCTGGGACATCACGCCGGCGAGCGCGACCGTCGTCGCGGCCAGAAGGGCGAGCGGCCGGCGAAGCCCGAGGCGAGCCTCCGTCTCCGCGCCGTCGCGCGGTCCACGGCAGCTCCAGACCGCGAGCGCCGCGACGACGAGCGCGACGCCGAGTGCGACGATCGTGGATCGCGACGACCACTCGGGGCGCAGTTGGTCCGCGGCGCGCCCGTAGGCGCCAACGATCGAGTACCAGAGCCCGGTTCCGAGCCGCGGGGGGATCGCCCAGGGCGTCGCGAACAGCTTGGTGCCCTGGACCGCGAGCTTCCCCTCGTCGCGCGCGGTGACGTCCGCGATCGCGCGGAAGACACCGTAGCCGACCGCCGCGCCGGCGGCCAGGGGAAGGATTCGGCGGAGCCGGCCCAGGAAGACGAGCAGAGTGATCGTCCCCGCGGCCATCACGAGCCCGTACTCGCTGATCGCGACGGCCAGCGCGGCCGCGACGCCGGCCGCGACCGAGACGCCCGTGGAGGGAGGCTCCTCGCGCAGCAGCAGGAGCAGAGCTCCCAGGGCCACGCAGACCGGCAAATTCGCGGGCATCAGCGTGGTCAGCGTCGTGAACTGCGTCTCGACCGCGAGGGGTGCGACGCAGAGGATCGCGGCCAGGGGCCAGTACCGCGCGGACTCCGGGAAGAGGCGCCGCCAGAGGAGTCCCGTCTGCCAGGCGAGCGCGGACCACAGGAAGAGGTCGAGCAGGATGGAGGGGACGATGTTCGAGCCGTCGCCCGCCCAGATGTCGAGGAGCCAGGCGTTGATCGGCCGGTCGGGATTGGCCGCGGCGACCTTGTGCGGACCGGTGCGCAGCAGGATCGTCATGTATCCGTCGTCGGCGACCGGGTATCCCTTCCACGTGCCCACGGCAATCGTCCCCAGCAGGATCGCGGCGAGGGCGAGCAGCGGCCACAGCGCACGCAGGCCCAGACGCCGCGCGAAGCGGTCCGCGGAAGGGGCGCTCCTCTTCGCGTCCATGCTCACGCCGACTGGGCCGACGCGGGCGAGCCGCCGACCTCCTCCAGGATCCGGACGACCGAGTCGACCACGCGCCTCCCCGACTGCCCGTCGACCGGCCCGCAGACCTCGCGGACCATGCGCGCCCGCGCCTCGCGGAGGCGCTCGGGACGGGTCGTCGCGAGGTGCAGGCTCTCGAGAAGCTCTTGCCAGCTCCGCGCCAGTTCGAGGCCACCGCTCTCGACGATCGGACGATAATGCGTGGCGCCGTAAGCCGAGTACATGATCTCCCGCGGGCCCGACCGTTCGCCGGAGAACTCGATTCCGATCACCGGCCGATCGAGGATCGCGGCGTCGAGGCTCATCGTGGAGGCAATATTGACGCACGCCTCGGCGTGCAGCAGTGAGCTGATCAGGCGGTCCTGCTCTTCCGCCCGGGTCCGCTTCCAGGCCTCGGCGTCGGGCTGGGTCTCGACGGCCGGCGACAGCACCATCTTCGAGCCGGAGGCCGAGAGGGCCTCCCAGCGGCGCCCGTCGTCCTGTGGATGGAGCCGCACCACGAGCCAGGAGTCTTCGAGCGCGGCGGCGGCGGACATGCGGCCCGCGAGCTCCGCGACGAGCTCGGGCTCGGACGGCATCAGCGACTCGTGCCCTCCGGCATAGAGGAAGTAGCGCGCGCCGGCGGGCAGCCCGAGGTTGCGGAGAGTCGCCTCGCGGGACCAGCGGCACCCCGGCCGCCTGTGGAAGTCGAACTGCGGCGTGCCCGTGACCTCGACGTCCGTGTCCGCGACGGCCGGGTACAGGGAGCGGAGCTCGCGCTTCATGGCGTCGGACCACACGAGGTAGCGGTCGAAGACCGGCAGCGCCGAGCGCGTCGTCAGGTTGTCGAAGCTCAGGATGGAGCAGAGCGTCGGGATCCCCAGGTCGCGCGCGGCGAGGACGTAGGGCATCTCGAAGCGCGACGTGGAGGTCGTCGACCACAGAAGGCGCGGCGCGAGCTCTCGCAGCCTCCGCCGGATCGGCTCGAGGTCCCACGCGCGGCGGTAGTGCGCCTCGGCCGCCCGCAGCACGAGTGCCAGCATTCCGTCGGAGGCCGTCATGCGCCCGAGCATCTCGAGCAGCCCCGTGCGCAGCGGATCCGCGACCGACCCGTTCCGCCGGAACCACGCGCGGTAGAGCGCGTGGCTCATCTCCGGATGGCGGCGGCTGAAGGCCTCGCCGATGAGCCCGTTCAGGAAGGAGCGGCCGCGGTCCGAGTGGCGCCGGGGCGGCTCCTGCAGGGGCTCGCAGGGCACGGCCGCGGGAACCGCCTCGGTGGATTCGCGCGGGCACTCCCTCGGCAGGATCGCGGCGCGTACGCCCGCGTCCGTCAGCGCGCGCAGGAGCCCGGAGTGGAGGACGTTGCGGACGCCGTAGAGCGTCGGCAGCAGGATCGCGACGTCGACCGGAGCGGCCGTGCGGGAGGCGGCCGCGCGCGCACGGGCGTCGGAACGCTCAGCCATGCGCCATCCCCACGTCGCGAAACTGCTTCTGACGTGGCGTGCTCCAGAACCCGGAGGAGCCGAGCACCTTCAGGAAGAGCTCCGCGCTGTTTCCGTGGCCGAAGTTGCGCGACGGCGTGCAGTCCCGCGGAAGATTTTCGAGGGCCTTGCCGAGCGCGGCGCGGTCCTCCGGAACGTCGAGCACCGAGGAGCTTCCGCGGAAGCGATTGAGCTGGCGCGTTCCGACGTTGACGGTCGGCACGCCGTAGACCGGGGCCTCGCGGACCCCCGCGCTCGAGTTGCCCACGATCGCGAACGCGCCCTTCAAGAGGCTCAGGAAGTATTCGAAACGCATCGACGGAATCAGGCGGACGCGCTCGGGATGCTCCGCCGCGAGCGCCTTGAGCCGCTCGAGGATGAGCTCGGATCCGGCGTCGTTGTTCGGATAGATCGCGACGCACGATCGTCCCGACGCCTCGATCGCGGCGGCGACCTCCTCGATGTGGCCGTTCAACCGGTCGAGCTCGGTCGTGACGGGGTGGTACATGAGGATGATGTAGTCCCCGAACGGGATCTCGTACTTCCGGCGGACCTCCTCGAGGTCCGGGAGCGTGTTCCCGAGCATGACGTCGATGTCGGGCGAGCCCACGACGAACACGCTCTCCGGAAGCTCCCCCATCTGGACCAGCCGCGTGCGGGCCTCCTCGTTGGCCACGAAGTGGACGTGCGAGAGCTTGGACACCGCGTGGCGAAGCAGCTCGTCGATCGTCCCCGACAGCTCTCCCCCTTCGACGTGGGCGACCAGCGTGTTGTTGAGCGCGCCGACCGCGGCGCCGGCCAGCGCCTCCAGGCGGTCGCCGTGGACGACGATCAGGTCCGGCGGAAACTCGCGCACGTAGTGCCCCAGGCCCTGGATCGTGTTGGCGAGGACGAGGTCCATCTGCGACGTGACGGCGCCGTCCTGGTTGATGTGATGGAAGAGGCCGGTGAATCCGGCCTTCTCGATCTCGCGGGCGGTCGATCCGTAGCGCGACAGCATGTGCATCCCGGTCACGAAGATGCGGTAGCGGAACGCCCGGGAGTCGCGCACGTGCTCGATCAGCGGCTTCAGCTTCCCGAAGTCGGCGCGCGTCGCGGTGAGGAAGAGGATCTCGCGCCGGCCGTCCGGGCCGTGCGCTTCTCCAGCGTCGGGCGGCGGGACTCCGCTCACGCGAGGTCCGACCACTTCAGCTGGGCGTTCGCGGGGATGTCGCGCCCCGCCCGCCGGCCGAGGACCTGGCCGAAGTCCTTCGCCAGGATCTCGCCCGTGCCGGGCCGCTTGACCCATACGTTGTCCATCCCGAACGCCCCGCCCTTCGGGATGGCCTGGATCGAGACGACGCACGCGTAGGCGAAGTCGATCGTGGGCTTCTCTCCCGGGAGGATCGTCTTGCTCCGCCCGCGCGCCTCGAAGACGGCGCGGGAGCCGCGAACCAGCTCACCGAGCTCCGCCGGGTCGAGAGAGATCGGGACATCCGGCCCCGGCCAGCTCTTGTCCGACGTGAAGTGCTTCTCGAGAATGCGCGCGCCGAGGGTCACGGCGCCCAGGCTCGTATAGATGCCCATCGAGTGGTCGCTCAGTCCGACCACGGCGTCGGGGAACGCCTCCGCGAGGACCCCGATCGCTCCGAGGTTCACCGCCTCGTACGGCGTCGGGTACATCGACGTGCAGTGAAGGAGCGCGTAGGGAACGCCCGCCTCCCGCAGGATCTGCACGGAGGGCTCGATCGTCGAGACGTCGTTCATGCCCGTGCTCAGGATGACCGGCTTTCCGAACGAGGCGATGTGCTTCACGAGCGGGTAGTTGTTGCACTCGCCCGACCCGATCTTGTAAGCCGGCACGTTCATGCTCTGGAGCCGGTCGGCCGCGGCCCGCGAGAACGGCGTGCAGAGGTACAGGAGCCCCTTCCCCTCGACGTACTCCTTGAGGCGTCGCTCCTCCGCCTCGGTGAGCGCGCAGCGCTCCATGATCGCCCAGATCGACTCCTTGGCGTTTCCGGGGATGACGTCGTTTCGGATCATCTCGTCTTCGATCACGTGGGACTGGAACTTCACGCACTCGCACCCGACCCGGGCGGCGTCGTCCACCATCCGGATGGCCTTCTCGATGTTGCCCTCGTGGTTGATCCCGATCTCCGCGATGACCAGGGGGGGATCCTCCGCTCCGACTCTTCGATGTCCCAGCTTCATCTCCGGTGCCATGGCTCTCCTCGACCTTCGTGTGCGATTCGGATTTGGATTCGACCGATTCGATTCGGACCCTTCGGGCTCAGACGGGGCTCGGCAGCGCGAAGCGCGACCGGTATCTCTGGAGCAGGAACTCGGCGATCTCGAAGTCCAGCTCGGTGTCGATGTCCGCGCGCGCGTACAGGGGATCCACGACGAGCGCGGCCGTGCGCTTCCCGAAGAGGTCGCCGCCGCCGAGGACCATGTCGGCCCGCGAGACATAGACGAGGCCGTTCTCGAAGTAGACGGGCGGCAGGTCCTGGGAGCGCACGCCGACGGCGTAGGCCGGCGCGAAGAGCCCGCCGTCGATCCCGCCGACCTTCTCCTGGCTCTTCGTGACCGAGACCACGGCGTCGTAGTCGCCGCCGCGGAAGAGCGCGAGCGCCTCCGATACGAGCGTGGGCGGCCGCAGGGGGCACGTGGGCTGGAGCGTGACCAGCACGTCGCCGCGCGCGCCCGCCCCGAGCCGCTCGACCGCGTGCTGCGCGACGCTCGCCGTCGTCGCGGTGTCGCCCGCGAGCTCCGCCGGCCGCATCAGGACCTCGGCGCCGTACTCGCGGGCCACCGCGGCGATCTCGGCGTCGTCCGTGGAGACGACGCAGCGCGTGACCTCGGGCGCGGACCGGGCCGCGGCGATGCTGTGAGCGAGCAGAGGCCGGCCGGCCAGCGGGCGGATGTTCTTGCGCGGCAGCCGTTTGGATCCTCCCCGGGCGGGGACGAGCGCGACGATCATCGAGACGGCCTCATCGCTCGGCCCGAACCCGGGCCGTCGCCTCCTGGAACTGGCGGTACAGGTCGCGCGCGTCGATCTCCCGGTGCGGCTTGTGGGGCCTGCGCCAGGAGTCTCGGACGTTGCGCCACCAGAGCCGCAGCGAGCGGTCCCGGTCGACGCCCAGAACGTCCTTCACGCGATTGATCATCCGCTCGTCGGACCGGCGCGCGCGTGCCCGCTGCTCGTCGCGGATCCGTCCCTCGCGTTCCGCGCGCTGGCTTTCGGTCAGACCCTGAACGGCGACCACCGCGTCGATCGTATCGGCGCAACGCTCGCTCGCCTTTCCGGACACGTCGCGATAGACCTCGGCGATGAACCGGTCGCGCGCCGCCCGCAGCTCGGGAGGGACCGGTGCGCCGGCGAGGTAGCGACGAATGGCGCTCTCGAGACCCGCGACGTCGGTCACCGGTTCGTTGCCGGCGGCGTAGTCGGCGCGCAGCGCGTGGTTAAACGTCCCGATCTCGATCTCGACGACGGGCTTCCCGAGCATCCACGCCTCGGTGGCCGTCGTGCAGCCGCGCTGGATCACGACGTCGGCGTGGTAGAGGACGTGGCGCACCGGCACGTCCTTCGCCACGTAAAGGTTCGTGACGGACTGGGCGAGGTCGCGGTAGGGCTCGACGGGCTCGAAGGGATGGACCTTCACGAGGAAAGTCCACTCCGGATGCTGGCGCGCGACCTTGAGGATCGACTCGGACTGCGCCGCGAACTGGGTCCGGTTGTCCTCGACCTCCTCCTCGAAGTCGCGGCGCGGTCGGCGGCCGTGCCGGACCTGGCTGCGTACCTGCTCCCTCTGGGGGCCGTGGGCAAAGCAGGTGTTGGTCGTCCAGAGGACGATCGGCGCGTCCGTGACGGCGGCGCCGTACTGCGAGAGCAGCGTCGCGCGGCCCTCCATGAGCGACAGGTACGGCGGCGCGTAGAAGTCGAACCGCGGACAGCCGACGACGGTGATCTGAGCGTCCGACAACATCTTCGCCTTGACGAGATTGCGGCGGGACTCCTCGCCCCAGGCGAGGTAGCAGTCGATGAAGAGGTTCGCCTGCAGCAGCTTTCCGGCGCGCCGCAGCTCGAGTTCCTCGTATTGGTAGAGACCCGCGGTCGGGAGGACGAGAACGGGAACGCCGAACTTCCGTGCGATCGCCGCCAGCGACACGCGGTCCTGCCAGCCGAGGTAGTCGAGGATCAGGGCGTCCGGCGCGTACTCGAAGAAACCGGACTCGAGGTTCGCGGGCCCGACCAGGCGGACGTCGTGGCCGTGGCGCTCCTTCAGATGGAAGGCGACCAACGCGTGCCCCTCCAGGTCGCGGAGGCGGTCGGGCACGCACATCAGGATTCTCACGGCGTCGTGTCGCTCAGGAAATCGGCCACGTCTCGCGGCCCCACGCACTGTTCGGATCGATCGGAAGCGGAATCCTGCGCTCCTCCCGCGAGGCCACGAGCGCCCCGACGCAGCCCGACACCGCCGCGGCGCCGACGGATGCGGGACAGATCGGATCCGCGTCGGAGCTCACGGTCTCCACGGCCCGGCGAATGCCCTCGCGATAGGAGCGCGTTCCCGGCAGGACGCCCTCGAAGAGGACGCGGTGAGCCGGTCCCGTGCGCGTCACGGGGCGCGCGGCCCCGGCGGTTCCGGCGCCCTCGCTCGCGTCGCGGCGGCGCAGCCGCACATGCAGGTTCTCGTCGAGGTCGGCGACGGCGTCGCGCGTGTAGAGCCGCCCCTCCATCGCCACGCTCGAGTCGTTGGAGAGCGACAGCGTGAAACTCCGTTCGCCTCCGAAGTCCCACACCGCGGTGCCGCCGTAGAAGCCGAGCTCGGGCGACCTCGGGTTGATCGGTCGTGCGCGCAGGTCGCCGAGGACCGCCCGCGGCGGCTCGCCGAACAGCTCGGTCGCGAGGTCCAGCCAGTGGATCCCGTTGGTGACGCAGCACGCTGCGCCGCCGGACACGACGAGTGAGACGGCATCGCCCAGGCCATGCTCGGCCAGCAGCCGCCGGAGGGACTCGCCCAGGCCTCCGTAGCGGAAGTAGTGATGGACCTCGAGGCGGATGCCCTCCCGCTCGGCCCGCTCGGCCATGGCGAAGGCATCGAAGACGGACGCGGCCAGCGGCTTCTCGCTCAGGATGCGGCGCACCCCCCTGTCCACGAGCGCGTGGAACAGCGCCGCATGCGAGGGCCCCCACGTCGCGATCACGGCCATCGCCGAACCCCACGGGAGATCGACGGCGTCGAGCGCCTCGAGGTTGACGCCGACGCGCGCCCCGGGATGGTCCGCGGCGGCCGCCCGTCGGGCCGATTCCTTCGTGTCGACGATCTGAAGCGCCGGGAACCGCTGCGCCATCTCGGCGGCATGCTTGCGTCCCACGGACCCGTATCCCACGACGACTCCCACGCTCGGCTCTGTCAGGATCTTGTTCTCGTCATCGAACGACCTCGTCGCCGCCGACGTGGGCCCAGGCGAGCGGCGTCCCCCGCCGGATGTCGGTCGCCGCGCGGCGGCCCAGGACCTCGTCGAGGTGCTTCGGCGCCAGCCCGTAGCCCGGTCGAATCGACCGCAGGTTCTCTTCCGTGAAGCGCTCGCCGGCCTGCATGTCCGCCACCACGAAGAGCGAGCGCCGGAACACGCGGCTCGCCTCCTCGCGCTCCCCCATGCCGAATTGGACGGAGCCCTGTGCCTTCTCGGCGACGCGAATCGAGTCGACCATCGCCCGAAACTCGGCCGGCTCCATCGAGAAGGCGCTGTCGGGGCCGGCCACGCTTCGCGAGCGGGTGAAGTGCTTCTCGAGGATGCAGCAGCCGAGGGCCACGGCCGCGACCGGAACCGTTCCCCCGAGGGTGTGGTCCGAGAGCCCGACCGGGACGTCGAAGGTCTCGGCGAGGTGCGGGATCGAGCGCAGGTTCATCTCCTCGGGAGGAGACGGGTATGCGCTCGTGCACTTCAGGAGAGCGAGCGCGCTCACGTCGGCCGCCCGCGCGGCCCCGACGGCCTCCCCGATCTCCTCCAGGCTCGCCATGCCCGTCGACAGGATCACGGGCCTGCCCGTCCGCGCGATCCGGCGGATGAGCCGCAGGTCGACCACCTCGAACGAGGCCACTTTGTACGCGGGCATGTTCAGCTTCTCGAGATAATCGACGGCCGTTTCGTCGTACGCCGTCGAGAAGAGGTCCAGTCCCAGCTCGGCCGCGCGTTTCTGCAGGGGCTCATGCCACTCCCAGGGCATGCACGCCTCGCCGTAGAGCTGATAGAGACGCTGGCCTTCCCACAGGGTGCCCTTGCCGATGCGAAACGATTCGGCATCGGAGTCGATGGTCAGTGTGTCGGGGGTGTAGGTCTGGAGCTTGACGGCGTCGGCGCCCGCCGCCTTCGCCTCCCGGAGAATCGCCATCGCCTCGTCCAGGCTCTGGTGGTGGTTCGCAGACATCTCCGCGATGACGTACATCGGCTCGCCGGGACCGATCCGGCGCCCGTTGATCGTGAGGAAAGGCCCGCGCGCATCGGCCGACATTCAGCGTCCTCCGGCCGGCGCGTGCACGGGGGGCCGCGCGCCGCGCCGCGGCAGGCCTCGTGACGAGAAAGAGAGCAGGACGAGAGCCACGAAGGCGGCGGCCGCGACGACGAAGCCCGCCCGCGTGGATTCGGGGACGAAGCGGAAGGACACGTCGCTCTTCCCGCCAGAGACCGCGATTCCGCGGAACGCGCCGTCGACGGGAAAGATCGGACGAGGCACGCCGTTGACCCACGCCTTCCATCCCGGCGTGAAGGCGTCGGTCAGCACGAGCACCGCCGGCCCCGCCGCTTCGA
The DNA here is from genome assembly GCA_036493875.1 of Thermoanaerobaculia bacterium. Taxonomy (GTDB): domain Bacteria; phylum Acidobacteriota; class Thermoanaerobaculia; order UBA5066; family Gp7-AA6; genus DAHUXD01. The sequence continues at coordinate 78,681 of DASXPB010000050.1, read as the reverse complement.
CCGTGAAAGCCAGACGATCCGGCGTGTCGACGGTCGCCGTTGCGCTGCCGGCCGACGCGGCGGTGGGGCCCGCCGCGGGTCCATCGCCTTCCACGAACGCCGTACGCCGCAGCTCTTCGAGGGGTGCGGAGCCGAGCGCGGCGAAGAGCTCCGCGTGGCTCGGATAGCGCCGCTCCCGAGTCGCGACGAATCCACGCGGAAGGACGTCCGGGTTCTCGAACACGCGCTCGTCGCCCTTCTCGAAAACGAGCCGCCAGTGCTCGTCGGCGAAGGGAAGCCCGCGCACCAGAAGCCACCGGATTCCCATGAGGCTCGCGAGGTCCCGGTTGAGCTCGGGCCCGAACGCGTACGCCCGCTGCCCCCAGTTCTCGAAGTACCGGCGCCGGTCCGGATCCTTGTCGAGGTGGGGCTTGGTGAGCAGACCGAAGAGGTCGTGGTACCTCAGCGGGTAGACCAGCTGATAGCCGTCCGCGGAGAAGAGACCCTGGGACATCAGGCGATTCGGATGGCTGCCCGGATTGGCCCGGGTCGTATCGCCGAGCAGCAGCACGCGCTGCGATCCGGCATTCGGCTGCGTCTGCAGGAAGCGGATCGCCGGCGTCTCTCCGAGCGCCTCGTCGAAAGAGGCCAGCGTTTCGTTCTCGATCCAGCGTTCGATACGCGACGAGGCCAGACGCTCGAAGGCCAGGACGGCGAGGAGCGCGGCGACGGCCCCTCGGGAGACGACCTCCGCGGCACCCTCGGCTCGCCGGCGCCGCCAGAGAAACGCGACACCGACGAGCATGGCGATGCCGTAGTAGAGGGTCGCGAGGACCCAGCCCGCCAGCCGCTCTCGCCCCGCCGCGGTCGACGGCCAGCCGCTGCGGCGCAGGAGGTAGCCCGCGACCCGGGCGCAGGCCACGAGGCCGGCCAGGAAGAGAACGAGCACGGCCGTGCACGCCGCGGATCTCAGCGTCCTCGCCCGAGAGCTCTGCGTCTCCGTCGTCTTCTCGCGGCCGAGGGCTGCCAGGGCGATCGCCACGTTGGCGGCCATCACAAAGGGCACGAACAGGCGAATGCGGTCAAGCTCGAAGCTCCGCAGCACGCCGAAGTGACTCTGGTAGGGGACGAGGAGCATCGCCGTGAGATCGATCAGCGGCACCGCAGCAAGCAGCCAGAGGATGGCTCTCTCCCGCCGGTTGACCCGAGGCAGCCCGATGGACAGCGCGAGCAGTCCGATTCCCAGGAACCCGACGTACCAGGTCCCGACCGACGCCTCCCGGAGACGCGCGCCGAGGGCCGCCACGACGGGCCGCCCGGCGATCGCCTCGAAGTAGTACTGCGGCCAGAGGCGAAGCGCGGTTCCGGCGTCCGGAATCCACGCGAGATTGTTCCGGATCGAGCGCTGCGAATCCGGCAGCAGGCGCAGGAGGGTGAAGAGCACCGGAGCGTAGAGCGCGAACGCGAGCACCCAGCCGCCGGCCCAGGTGAGCAAGCGGGAGCGGCGCTCCGACGGTGTGTCCGCGGCGACGACCGCGTAGCCGGCTCCGAGGACCGCGGTCAACACCGCCGGCTGGGGGCTGAAGTTGTAGAGCAGGAAGGCGGCGCATACGGCGACGGGGACGAGACGCCGGAGTCGGCCGCCGGGCCACGCCTCGACACGATCGGCGATCCAGAGCGCCAGGGGCAGCAGGGCCGCCGAGAACCCGAACGTGTAGTGCCAGAACGCGAGGCCGTAGATCAGACCGCCGGCGAGCGCGGCCTGCCGGGGCAGGCGCACCGACTGTTCGAGGAAGAGGTGCATCGAAAGGCCCGCCAGAAACGCGAGCAGGGCGCTGCAGGCGGCGAACGCGAGGAAGGGCGTCGCCGCGAGCGAGAGGAGGTTGTCGAGCGCCAGAGGGCTCGCGTTGAACTGGCCGAAGTACGCGTTGCCGGACATCAGGTGGCGGTTCCAGAGCACGGGCCCGAACGCCGACCAGTCGAGCCGCAGCGCGCCGAGACGAGAGACCGCTCCGTCGTCGAAGACGTCGCGCGCGAAGACCCGCGCGCCGGTGCCGGAGATCAGCATCTCGAAGACCGGGAAGCTCAGCAGAGTGGCCGCGGTGTAGACGAGCCACGTCCGGCGCGGCGCCTGCGGGAAGGTCGCCGCGCTCATGCGCCCTCGCCCCAGTCGACCAGGCCGTGGCTCTCCATCTCGACGACGGTGCGGTACGCCTCCCGGAACGGCACCCCCGCGTCTCGGGCGATCTCGACGATGGAGCGCGTGCCGTCGATGCGCTCCATGGTGGCGAAGAGCGCGCGATGGCCCTCGCGGTCCGTGTACCAGTCGCGGTGGATCCCGTAGCGGGAGCAGAAGACTTCCCCGCGGAAGCGGTTCCGCGGCGTGCGGTTCTGCTCGAGGATCTCGACCATCCGCAGCACCAGGTCGCGGGAGGCCTCGAGCTTCGGGAGCGACAGGATCGAGGGGTTGTCGTGGCTCGAGTGGTATTCGCGGTACGGATGGTCGGGATGGTCCATCGGCAGGACCCGCGAGAGCGACAGGAACGGAACGCGGACGCCCGGGGCATTGAACTGCTTCTCGTCGTTGCCGATGACCTTCCGGTAAGCGCCGACCCACGCCTCGGGGTCCCGTTCGCGGAGGGCCTCCTCGAAGCAGGAGTCGACGACCGTTCCGCCGAAGAGCGAGCTCTGGAGCGAGTGCGGATGATCCTTGCCGAGCATCTCGAGGAACAGGCCCCCGCGCATCTTCGGGATGACGTGCTCGTGGCTGGCGAGGTACGCGACGGTTCCGACGGTCTCCGGGACGATGAGGATCCGGTACGTGTAGCGAAGGTTCCGTCGCTCGCGGAGCGCGCGGGCCACGTCGATCGCCACCGCCACGCCCGTCAGATCGTCGTTCACCATCGTGGGATGGCAGAGGTGCGCGGCCAGGACGATCGTCTCCTCGGTCCGGCCCGGAATCACGATCTCCCCCACCTTGAGCGTGCCGTAGCTGAACGCGCTCCGGATCACGACGCGGTACTTCTCGTCGGTGAGCGTCTCACGCTGCGCCTGCGAGCAGCAGAGGCCCCAGTCGCGGTCGTAGTACTTGAAGATGAAGGGAATCGCCTCCGGAATCCGCGGATGGACGTGCAGGTGCCGCAACAGCTCCTCGCGCGACACGATCCCCTCGAAGGGCAGCGAATACGACACGACGTGTAGCGGGTGATCGGCGTAGGAGAACAGACGCCGCCCGTCGAGGCTCTCGAGGTACGCCTCCTGACAGGACCATTTCTCGGGCAGGATCCAGGTCCAGCATTCGGCGCCGCTCGGATACTCGTGCACGGTCATCGGCACCTGCTCCGCGAGCGCGAGCATCGCCTCGTCGAATCCGCGCGACACGAGGTCCCGCGGCAATCGCCACAGACCGTCGATGATCTGCCCCATCGTCGCCGACTCGGGCAGCGGCGCCGCCTGCGCGCTGCCGCCGGTCCGGGCGTCTTCGAGGGCGAGGGGATCCGAGGCCGGACCCCGGGCCGAGAACCAGGGGTCGCGGGACAGCGCGTCGACCGTCAGCTCGTAGAACGCCTGGGCATCGGCCGCCACGACCTCGTCCTTGCCGACGGGCGCCGCGCGGCGGACGCCGCGGTCTCGCGCCAGCGCTTCGAGCGCGTCGCCCTTCGGGTCCGCCTCGGGCGAAGCGATCCGGACGTTGTACAGCCAGCCCTCCTTGCGCTCCCGGCCGTCCTCACGGATGCGGCCGGTGAAGAGCTTGTCGAACCGCCAGGGCACCCGGCAGACCGACTCGACGTAGTGGCGAAACGTGGCCTCGTACAGTCCGACGCCGAAGAGGACGATCTTCCCGCCCGCCTTCCGGAGCCGGGCGAAAACGCTGTCGTCGCCGAGACACACCGGCGGCAGCGCGGTCAGAAGCTCCTGGGCGCGCGGCCCCACGCCCGCGACGGAGAAGATCGGGTCCCGCGAGCGGATCGCTCCCGGCAGCGTGCGCACGTGCTCGGGAAACGCCGGGAACGTGTTCCAGAGTCCGCGGATCGCCGGCGAGCGCACCGGATCGAAGACCTCCTGCCGGCAGAAGGAGAACGTGAAGGTCGGCACGAGGACGGTGCCCTTCGGACCCACCGCCTCGCGTACGGCCTCGTACAGGAGCGCGGCGAGGCCCGCCTCGTCCGTGACGCCGTCCGCCTGGCCCAGGGCCTCGGCGCAGGCGTGCACGAACACGAGGTCGCCGGCGCCGATCCCGACCGCCCGCAGGCCGGCAAGCAGGTTGTCGCGGCCGTAGTCGGCGCCGCCGGCGCCCGCGGGGAGTCGGCTCACGCGGCTCATGGCGCCTCGGCCTCCTCGAGATCGACGCGGACGTGGATGCGCCGGCTCCCCGCGGTGAGGTATGCCCCGGCGTGGGGCGGGAACGTCCGCGCCCGCAGGATGTCGACCAGCTCGCCCGCCGCGTAGGCGCGGGAGGGATCGATCGCGTCGATCGTCTCGACGTCGCGAACTCGGTGATAGCTCCCCTCCCCGGACTGCGGCGTGCGTCCCGCGCGGCCGGCGACGAAGAGCGGCCACGTGTCCCGGAAGAGCTCGAGGCTCGCCGACTCGAGCTTCCCGTAGAGCGTTTTTCCCGTGTCGTGCGGCGCCACCTCGACGCGGCGCTGCGCGATGATGTCGCCCGTGTCGACGCCGTCGTCGACGTAGTGCAGCGTCGTCCCGGCGGGCGTGCCCTCGACGATGCTCCACACGTTCGGGTAGGCGCCCCGGTTCCAGGGCAGGTACGCCGGGTGGAGATTGATGCACTCGCGGGGAAACAGGCTCCGGATCGGCGGGCGCAGCATGTAGCCGAACATCACCGAGACGCCGACCTCGGCGCCGCGCGCCGCGATCGCGGCCCGGACGTCTTCGCGGGCGAGCGCCGACCCGTCAAGCTCGTCGCCGGGCCGCACGCCGCTCGCCGCGAGGATCTCGTCCCCGAGCCTGCGGCGCGCCGGCGGGTGCACCACGAGCCCGACGATGTTCTCGCCGCGAGCGCGCAGGAACTCCGCGACGCTCGCGCCCAGGCGGTTGTTGGCGAACAGGACGACGCGCACGGCTTCCTCTTCCTCTTCTCCTCAGGCCGCCTGCGCCGTGGCCAGCCGGCGAGCCACCCTCTCGGCACCGGCGCCGTCGACGAGCCGCCGTCCCGCCTCCGAAAGACGAGCGCGGGCCGCGTGGTCGCGCGACAGCTCCGCGACCGCGCGCGTCAGGCCCTCCTCGTTCACGCCGCCGTACCAGCCCAGGTTCCGCGCGATTCCGGCGCGGGACAGGCTCTCGGCGATGGGACCCTGGTTCGGCGCCACCGCGATCGTGAGCGCGGGCACGCCGAGGAACGCGAGCTCCCAGCACGTGCTGCCGGCCGCGGTCACCGCGAGGTCGCTCCACGCGAGCAGTCCCGGAACGTCCTCGACGCCGGTGAGGAGACTCCCCGCGAGCCCGGCCTTCGCCGCCTCGGCACGGAGCGCCTCCCCGCGGGGATTCTCGGGCCCGACCAGGACGCGGACCTCGGCGGCGCCGGCGAACCCCGCGAGAGCCCGCAGCGCGAGCCGCGTGAGGTTCGCAGGATCGCTGCCGCCGAGCGTGACGAGGATGTGCCGCGCCTGTGCGGGGATCGTCCGCGGGAACCCCCGGTACGCCGAGAACTCGCGCCGAAGCAGCGCGAAGTCCGCGCCGAGCAAGAGCTCGGTGTGGGACGCTCGGTCGGCGTACATCTTCGGCTCCGCATACAGGTTCTGGTTCAGCACGAGGTCCGCCGCATAAGGACCCGCCTCGCCGAGGTCGTCGATGCAGAGGAGTCCGGGGCCCTGGCCGCACAGGCTCGTCGTGTAGGCCGCGTCCGCCCAATAGCCGTCGACCACGATCCAGGAGGTGAGCCCCGCCCGCGCGAGTGCGAGCGTCTGCGCCGCATCCGCCTGACTCCCCGGCGCCGGTGCCCCCTCGACGCGCTCCAGCGCGATCTCCTCGCGCCGCATCCGCGCGGCGAGCCCCTCGCCGCAGTGGGTCATCAGGAAGCGGACGGGACCGCCGCCGGCGTCCTGCCAGGCCTGGGCGAGCGCGATGCAGCGCATGGCGTGCCCCGTGCCGCCCTTCGCGTCCGCCTCGACGCGGACGAGCAGCGAACCCTGCGTCGGCGTGCCGAGCATCGAAGACGCTGCCGACGGGGACCTCATGGGCGCACCAGCTGGTCCTCGGCGAGCGACTTCTTGAGGCCTTCGTCTCGCGGGATGCCCGCGTTGATGCGCGCGAGCTCGGGCTCCGACGAGAGCAGGGCGAGCACGTCCGCCATGCCGAAGGGCCGATCCCCCAGCCGTTCGTAGACGGCCCGGACGAACTCGAGGTCGGTCGCCTCGTCCACGACCCAGCGCCGGCCCGACAGGTCCGGCGTGTGAGTCACGTTGACGCTGCGGAAGCGCTCCGGGTGCTGGCGGATGTGAAGCGTGACGTGCTCGCGCTCCGACTGCCACCGGGCGTCGCGATCCGCGTGCCCGAGCGCCTCCGCCGAGAGGATCTCGGTGTCGAGCCCGTGGGGGAAGGTCGACGGGTTGATGTTCGAGGCGTAGTCGAGTCCCTTTCCCGCGAAGGCGTCCACGACGCGGTCGATCACCTCCGGGTCGATCAGCGGGCAGTCCGCCGTGATCCGCAGGATCGGGTCGGCCGAGTATCGCGCGGCCGCGCCGACGTAGCGGCCGAGCACGTCTGACTCGCTGCCCCGGAAGCAGTCGAATCGCCTCCGAAGGCAGATCGCCTCGACCGCGTCGTCGCGCGGATCGTCGGAGGTCGCGACGACGACCCGGTCCACCCGGGTGGCGGCTTGGACGCGCTCGACGACGCGCTCGAGCATGGAGCGGCCCACGATGGGCGCCAGGACCTTGCCCGGCAGCCGCCGCGAGCCCACGCGCGCCTGGATGATGGCGACCGTGTTTCCGCCGAGACTTCCCATCACTGATCCGCCGGCTTCTCGGCGAAGACGTACATGCTGTTTCGCCAGAACGCGAACTTGTGCCCGGTCCGGAAGAGACGCTTCACCAAGAACTTGAGGTGGTCCCGGACCGGCCGCGCGTAAGGCGAGCCGAGGTACGGGAAGGTGACGTCGATCCTCCGGAACCCGCAGTTGCGCAGCACCATCCGGAGCGACGCGTCGCTCGGGATCCAGAAGTGGAGGTGCTCCTCGAGGTACGGCAGCGTCCCGAACGCGCGGTAGTACGGTGAGTTCGTGTTGGGAGCCAGGAGGAAGAGCGTGCCGCCGGGCTTCAGGGCCCGGTACGCCGCGTAGAGGTACTCGAACGGATTCGGCAGGTACTGGATCGTTCCGCGAAAGACCACCAGGTCGAAGAAATTCTCCTCGTCGAAGATCGTCTTCGCGAACGAGATCCCGGCGCTTTGCGCGCGCTGCCGCGCGAAATCCGAGACCTCCATCCCGAAGGCCTGCGAGAGGTCCCATCCGATCGTCTCGAGGAACTCGCCCGTGGAGCATCCGACGTCGAGGACGCGCCCCTTGAGAAAGACACTCGGGTCCAGACGCTCCTCGAGCAGCCGCCTCTCGATGGCGAACGCGGCCAGGCGGACCGGGTCGTTCTTCTGCCGGTGCGCGAAGTACGCCGACCCGTAGTTCGCGGGGTCGACCATCGCCGCCTGCAGCTCGGGCCGCGTCGGGGGAGGCCCGATCTCGGAGCTCCTAGAACCCATGCTCCCCGCTGCAGTTTCCGGTCGAGCGGTCCCGGGTCACCCCGAAGATCGAGACGTCGGGCCGAGCACATCGCGCGATCACCCAGACCGGCCGCGGCTCGCCTCCGCCGAGGGCGAGGTCGCGCGCGGGGTCGATCTCCACCGCGCCGCCCGCGGTGAGACGGCGGGTCAGGTCCGCCACGTGGCCGGACTCGTCGTAGAACGCCATCTCGACGTCGCAGGCGTCCGCGGACGGCGAGTTGCCGACGATGGCGAAGCGCGAATCGATCCCGTCGCCGACGATCGACTGCGCCCAGGTGAGTCCGGGCCGCTTCGGCGTGTACACGTTCGGGTTGAAGAGGGAGACGTTGATCGACGAGGAGAGGCCGCCGCTCGAGTAGGCCAGCTGATGATTCGCGCGGCACGGCACGGCGCCGCCCGGGGAATCGGCGTACACGACGAACGTGCGCACGTCTTCCGGCGCGACGCCGGCGCCGCGCGCGAGCGTCTCCACGTCGGCCTCGAGCACCCGCGGGCCGGGGCTCTCCACGCAGCCGGCCGTGGCCCGCGCGAGCTCCTTCCCGTCCGCGTCGTGGAGGCCCACGCTCAGCTGGAGTCCGCCCGGCGACTGAACCGGATACATGCGAATCGCGCTCCGGAACGACGCGAAGTGCGGATAGCTCCGGTACGAGCCGCGGCCGTCCTCCCAGTACTCGGGCAATCCCGAGCAGTCGTAGTAGCTGTGGTTCGCGCTGAACGAGCCGTCAGGCGCTCGGATGCCCGCCAGCATCCTTCCGTAGAAGAGGAATTGCTCGGGCTGGCGGATCCGGAGCACGCCCGAGGTCGCGCCGTCGAGGTCCGGGAAGATCTCGCGCACGGACAGGAACTGCTGGGTCAACCGCGGCCGGTCCAGTGCCACGGCGGCCTCGTACGCGCGGCCCGGAGTCGCGAGGTCGAGCGCCAGCTCCCCGCGGCACGCCGTGGGCCCGGAGGTGAACACGGCGAAGGTGTCGCGGCCCCCCGAGAGGTCGACGTCGATCGACGCCTCCGCGCCCTGCTGGGCGTTGATGGCGTCGTTCTCGAAGACGTCGTTGAGCACCCGGTTGAAGGCGTGGACGGTGTTGTAGAAGCCGGGCCCGTGGTGGTTGACCATCACCGCCGGGAACGGGATGAAGAGATTGTCGGCCGCGAAGAACTCGACCATATACGTCTCGACCGGGGCGTCCACGCTGCCGGTGAGCCGGAATCGATAAACCCTCGGCTCCTCGATTCGATGGAGGCGCGCCTCGATGCGCTGCCCCTGCGCGTCGATGGCGGTGATTCGGCAGGCGACGTGCGGATATCCCCGTTTCAGCAGGAAGTGGTTGACGAAGCTGATCTCGGCGACCGCCCCCGGCAGCTCCGGGACGAGTAGCGAGGCGCGGTGGACCGAGTCGCGCGCAGGGTCCCTGTGCGCCTGGATCCGCGTCGTCTCGACGTCCTTGAACTTCTTCATCGGAGATTCCTCAGGCGGCGAAGGAGGCGGTTACCTCGAGGGTCGCCTCGATCACCGTCCGCACCTGCTCGTCCGTCATGCGGGCGAAGAGGGGCAGCGTCAGGATCCGCTCGTAGGCGGCCTCGGCCCTCGGGCACAGGCCCGGACCGGTGCCGAAGCGCTTCCGGTAGTAGGGGTGCAGGTGGACCGGGACATAGTGGACGTTGACGCCGAGGCCGGCGGCCCGCAGCGCGGCGAACACCTCGCGGCGCCCCGCCCGCAGCCGGTCGAGGCGCAGCTGGACGACGTAGAGGTGGTACGCGTGCGTGACGCCGGGCCGCACGGCGAGCGGGGTGAACAGACCGTTTCCGGAGAACGCCTCGTCGTACCGCAGCGCGATCGCTCGCCGGCGCTCCACCCACGCGGTGAGCTTGCGCAGCTGGCTCTCGCCGAGCGCGCACTGGAAGTCGGTCAGCCGGTAGTTGAATCCCAGGTCGACCATCTCGTAGAACCAGGAACCCTCGGCCTCACGCTGGCGGTGGTCCGTCGTGATGCCGTGGTTGCGGAACACGCGCATGCGGCGCGCGAGCTCCGGATCCTCCGTCGTGATCATGCCGCCCTCTCCGGACGTGATGGGCTTGACGGGGTGAAGGCTGAACGTGTTGAGGTCGGCGAGAGTCCCGACCGCCCGGTCTCCGTCGCGGCCGCCCAGCGCGTGGCAGGCGTCGTCGACGAGGCGCAGGCCCTGGCGCTCCGCGAGGTTCCGGAGCGGGCGGTAGTCGCAGGGCTGCCCGGCGTAGTCGACGGCGGCGATCGCCTTCGTCCGCGGCGTGATGCGGGCCGCGGCCGCCTGCGGGTCGAGGAGCAGGGTCTCGGGGTCTACGTCCGCGAAGACGGGCGTGCCGCCCTGGTACACCACGGCATTGGCGGTCGCCGCGAAGGTCATCGGAGGCACCACGACCTCGTCGCCCGGGCCGATGCCGAGCGCGTGCATGGCCGTGTGCAGGGCGGCCGTGCCGTTGCTGACGGCCACGGCCTCGCGCGATCCGACGGCGGCCGCGAAGGCGCGCTCGAAGCGCTCGACGTTCGGTCCCGTCGTCAGCCAGTCGGACCGCAGCACCGCGTCGACCGCGGCGACGTCGTCGTCGTCGATCCACTGGCGGCCATAGGGGATCATGGTCTCTGCCTTGGGCGGGGCGGCGGGGGTCGGAGTACGCGCCATGGATGTGCTCAGGTCGTCGTCACGGGCGTCGGATGAATGGGCGTCGGCCGCGCGGTCGTCTCCTCGACCATCTCGCGGATCTCCTCGGTCGTCAGCATCTCCGGATTGTTGTCGCTCGCGTAGGTGAAGCCCTCCGGCAGGGGCCGGCCGAGCGTCCACGGGTCCGCCCCGAAGAGCCAGCGCGGCGCCGGCTTCACGACGAACATGTCGTCGAACTCGAGCGTGTTCCGCGCCTCGTCCTGCGAGACCAGGACCTCGTGCAGCTTCTCGCCGGGTCGGATTCCGATGGTCTCGATGCGGCACCCCGGCGCCGCCGCCTCGGCCAGGCTCCGCAGCGCGGCGCTCGGCAGCTTCGGCACGAAGACCTCTCCCCCGTGCATCCGCTCGATGCTGCGGATGACGAAGCGCACGCCCTGCTCGAGGCTGATCCAGAACCGCGTCATCCGCAGGTCGGTCACGGTGACGAACCCGTTCTTCCGCTGCTGCTGGAACAGCGGGATGACGCTTCCCCGGCTGCCGATCACGTTGCCGTACCGAACGCAGGAGAAGCGCGTGGGGCTGCTGCCGCTGTACGCGTTGCCCTGCGTGAAGAGCTTCTCCGCGACGAGCTTCGTCGCCCCGTAGAGATTGACCGGGTTGACGGCCTTGTCGGTCGAGAGCGCAAGCACCTTCTGCACACCCGCGTCGAGAGCCGCCGAGATGACGTTGCGCGCGCCGTTGACGTTCGTCATGACGGCCTCGATCGGGTTGTACTCGCAGGCGGGCACCTGTTTCATCGCGGCGGCATGGACCACGATCTGGACGCCCTGGAACGCGCGGCGGAGCCGCTCCGTGTCCCGGACGTCGCCGATGAAGTAGCGCATCGGCTTGCCCTCGCGGTCGGAGAACACCTGGCGCATGTCGTGCTGCTTGAGCTCGTCGCGCGAGAACACGATGAGCCGCGCAGGCCGGAACTCCTTCAGCATGATCTCGATGAATTTCCTGCCGAAGGAGCCGGTGCCGCCGGTCACCAGCACGGACTTGTCGGACCAGTCGAATCGCGGTTCGGGACTCGCCGTCATCGTTTCACCTCTCCGGGCGCGCCGACGCCGAGCGCCGAGCCCCGCTCGTCCGGTGGAACCGACACGCCGTCTCTGACGAAGACGGGCTTCACGGTTCCGTCGGGCATGATCCATTCATAGGGGACGACGACCGATGTGGCATGCGCCACGAACCGGTGGAAGAACTCGCCGGAGAAGCCGTAGTCCTCCGCCTGGCCGTTCACGGTGAAGGAGGCGACCTCCTGGACGCGGACGATCGGCTCGCGCGCGTCGGGTCCGACGACCGCCATCTTTACCGTGTAGGACTGCGGCAGCAGCGGCAGCGACTTGAACTTGCACGCGAGGACGCCCTTGCCCTCGAGCGCATCCGGCCGCTGGCCGTCGAGCAGCATGTTCGCCGAGAAGCAGGAGCCCTGGAGGCTCTCGATCAGGAGGCGGACGTAGACGCCCGGCAGTGGCTTCTCCGCCTCGAAGGCGATCTGGACGCACAGGTCGTCGCCGGGATTGAAGAACTGCGTGCGCTCGCCGGCTCCGTTGCGCAGCGTGACGCTCTCGATCTTGAGCCCGTGCTCCGCGTTGACGAACTGAAATTCCCCCGACGCGAGCGCCTGGAGGTAAAGCCCCGTGACCTCGTCGGCGGGCCCGTCCGCTCCGAGGCTTCCGGACTCGATCCAGATCGCGCGCCCGCAGAGCGCGGACACAGCGGTCATGTTGTGGCTCACGAAGAGGACGGTCCGGCCCGCGGCGGCGACTTCCTCCATCTTGCCGAGGCAGCGTTTCTGGAACGCGAGGTCGCCCACCGCGAGGACCTCGTCGATCAGCAGGATCTCGGTCTCGAGGTGCGCCGCGACCGCGAACGCCAGCCGCATGTACATGCCGCTCGAGTAGTGCTTGACGGGAGTGTCGACGAACTTTTCGAGCTCCGCGAACTGCACGATGTCGTCGAAGCGCTTGTCGATCTCGCGGTTGCGCATGCCGAGGATCGCGCCGTTCAGGTACGTGTTCTCGCGGCCGGTCAACTCGGGATGGAACCCGGTGCCCACCTCGAGCAGCGATCCCACGCGGCCGTGGATCTCCGCTCGCCCCTGCGTCGGCATCGTGATGCGCGAGAGGATCTTCAGGAGCGTGCTCTTGCCGGCGCCGTTTCGCCCGATGACGCCCACTGCCTCGCCGTCGCCCACCTCGAAGCTGACGTCCCGGAGCGCCCAGATCGTCTCGGCTGGAGGCCGCCCGCCGCTACGGCCGATCTTGACGCGCTCGAACGGACGCGCGACGGCCTCCATGAGCGTCTCGCGCAGCGTCCGGTAGCTCGCGCGCGAGCGCCCCAGGGTGTATTGCTTGCCCAGGTCCTTGACCCGGATGGCGAGTCGGCTCATCAGACGATGTCCGCGAAGGTCGCTTCCATGCGACGGAGGTAGAACGAACCCGTAACGAGCAGGACGAGGGTGACCACCACGCTCGTGGCGAGCAGCTGCGCCGGAAACGGCGTGCGGCCGAGGAGAGCCCAGCGGAATCCCTCGACCACGCCCGCCATCGGGTTCAGCCCGTAGATCCAGCCCGGCAGCCCGTGCTCGGCGAGCTTCGCGGTGACGCGGCTCGCGGGATAGATGACGGGCGTCACGAAGAGCCAGATCTGAACCAGAAACGGGACCACGTAGCGCACGTCCCGGTACTCGACGTTCAGAGTCGCGAGCCACAGGCCGGCGCCGAGCGACGCCGCCAACGCGAGGAGGAAGATCGCGGGAATCCAGATCACCAGGAAGGACGGCCAGATCTTGTAGTAGGCCATGAGACCGAGGAGCGCGACCATCGACACGCCGAAGTCGATGACCCCCGACAGCACGGCGGCCATCGGGATCACGATGCGCGGGAAGTAAACCTTCTTGATCAGGTTGGACGACGTCACCAGGCTCGCCGAGGACAGCGTCAGCGCCTGCGCGAACAGCGTCCACGGAAGCAGTCCGGTGTACGAGAAGATCGGATACGGCAGCCCGTCCGAGCCGACCTTCGCGAGGTTGCCGAAGAAGATCGTGAACACGACCATCGTCAGGAGCGGCTGGAGGACGGCCCAGGCTGCGCCCAGGGCGGTCTGTTTGTAGCGGATCTTGACGTCGCGCCAGGCCAGGAAGAACAGGAGCTCCCGGTACTCCCACACCTCGTTGAGACGCAAGGCGGCCCAGCCCTTGGTCGGCCGGATCACCACCATCGGGGAAACGGGTTCGGCGGGATGCGTGGCGCTCATCAGGCGTCCTTCCTGGATCCGGCGGCCGGCGTCGGCCGCTCGACGTCGGCGACGAGACTCCGATAGTGAGACAGGCTCCGGCGCAGGCCGTCCTCGAGTTGGACGCTCGGGCCGTAGCCGAGCAGACGGCCGGCATCCGAGAGGTCGGCGAGCGAGTGCGGGACGTCGCCCGGCCGCGGCGCACCGTGCCGCGGAGCGGGCGCGCCGCCCACGATCTCGCGGATGGCGCGGGAGAGGTCGAGGAGACTCGTCCGGCGTCCGGCGGCCACGTTGTAGGCGCGTCCGCACGCCGCCGGAGGCGCCGTCGCGGCGAGGAGATTGGCCGCCACCGCGTCGCCGACGAACGTGAAGTCGCGCGTCTGGGTTCCGTCTCCATGGATCAGCGCCGGCTCGTCGCGCAGCGCCGCGCGGAAGAACAGCGGAATGACCGCGGCGTACGGACCGTCCGGATCCTGGCGCGGGCCGTAGACGTTGAAGTAGCGGAGCCCGACCGTCTCCATGCCGAAGCACGAGGCGAAGATCTCCGCCAGTTGCTCGTTCATCTTCTTCGAGAGCGCGTAGGGCGAAACGGGCCTCCCCTCCTCGCCCTCCCGCTTGGGAAGCCGCGCGCTGTCGCCGTACACGCTGGACGAGGAGGCATACACGACCCGGGTCGCGCCGGCGTCCCGCGCGGCCGCGAGGACGTTCGCGGTTCCCGAGACGTTCACCGCGAAGGTCGTCGCCGGATCCTTCATCGAGCGCGGCACCGAGCCCAGGGCCGCCTGGTGGAACACCCAGGACACCCCCGCGCACGCGCGGCGACACGTCTCGGCGTCGCGCAGGTCTCCCTCGAGAAATTCGATCGATCCGGCCGAGGCGCTCAGGTTCTCCCGCTTTCCGGTCGCGAGGTTGTCGAGCGCACGCACGCGCGCGCCTCGCTCCACCAGCGCGTCGACGAGATGCGAGCCGATGAACCCCGCGGCGCCGGTGACGAGCACCGAGCGGCCGCGAAAGTCTTCGGGCCGAAGGGTCCGCGGCGCGGTCGCCGGTTGTGATTCCGAGCTCAAGTCCATGCGGGCCTCTACGCCTTGACGACTTTCCGGTGCGGCTCTCGGTAGACGCCGCGCGTGTCGACGATGAGGCGCGCGTGCTCGAGGATCCTGGGATAGTCGACCGCGGTGTGGTCGGTCACGATGAGGACGGCGTCCTGCTCCGCCAACATCTCGGGCTCGAGGGGCTGCGACGCGAGCGCGGGCAGCTTCGGCCAGGTCCTCATCTTCGGCGCGAGCGGGATGTGCGGGTCGTGGTACGAGACGCGCACTCCCAGACCCAGCAACCGCTCCAGGATCTCGAAGGCCGGGCTCTCCCGCGGATCGTCGATGTCCCGCTTGTAGGCGAGGCCCATGAGGAGCACGCGGCTGTCGCGAAGGGGACGGCCGCGGTCGTTCAGCGCGAGCTGCAACTTTTCGATGACGTAGTGCGGCATCTGCACGTTGATCTCGCCGGCGAGCTCGATGAAGCGCGGGGCGACGCCGTACTCTCGCGCCTTCCACGACAGGTAGAAGGGGTCGAGCGGAATGCAGTGGCCGCCCCAGCCGGGGCCCGGATCGAAGCGCATGAAGCCGAAGGGCTTCGTCGAGGCGGCGTCGAGGACCTCCCACACGTCGATGCCCATGCGGTCGAAGACCATCTTGAGCTCGTTCGCGAGGGCAATGTTCACGGCCCGGAAGATATTTTCGACGAGCTTCGTCGCCTCGGCGGTCCGGGCGTTGCGCACGCGGACCGTCCGCTTGACCACCGTGTCGTAGACGGCCTGGGCGAGGTCGCCGGCGAGCTGGTCGACGCCGCCGACCACCTTCGGGATGGTGCCGGTCGAGAAAGACGGGTTGCCCGGGTCCTCGCGCTCGGGCGAGAACGCCAGGAAGAACTGTTCGCCGCACTTGAGCCCCGTCTCCTCGAGGAGTCCGCGGACGAGCTCGTCGGTGGTTCCCGGGTAAGTGGTCGACTCGAGGATGACGAGCTGTCCCTCGCGCAGGTGCGCCGCGACCTGGCGCACGGTGCTCGTGACGTAGCTCATGTCGGGCTCGCGCTGTGGTGTCAGGGGGGTGGGAACGCAGATGATCACGACGTCCGCCCCGGCGAGCCGTCCGAAGTCCTCGGTTGCCTGGAAGCGTCCGCCCGAGAGCGCGCGGGTCAGGCGGGTGCCATCCAAGTGCTGGATGTACATCCGCCCCCCGCGCAGGGATTCGACCTTCCTGCCGTCGACGTCGAATCCGACCGTGGGGAACCCCGCCTCCGAGAAGGTCAGAATGAGAGGCAACCCGACATACCCGAGACCGATGACCCCGACCGTGGCGGTGCGGTCCGCGATGCGCCGCCGGAGATGCTCGGCCAACGCCTGCGCCGCTCGTTCGGCCGTCACGGGTTCATTCACTTGCTTCACGGCGTTTGACTTCCCTTCGTCGCCTTTGACTTCGTTCCGTTCATCGCTCAGGCTTCGCCCCTTTCGGTGTACGCCGGAAAAGGGCCGCTCACCGACTCGGATCGCATCATTTGGAGAGAAGCGCCTCCTCCCGAACTAGGCGACGGCGCTTCTCGAGTCTCTTCGGGCCTCTGCCGAGGAGACGAGGGGGACGACCATGTCCCTCTCGAGCTCGACGGCCACGGCCTTGCGCAACATCGTGATCGAAACGACGAGCCGGGCGCGTCCCCGAAGGACGATCCCGGTGTAGCCCTGGAACGGCCCGCGGACGATTCGCACGGGATCCCCGGGCTCGACTTCGTCGAGGGGCACCAGCGGCGCGCCCGAGAGCTGCAGCTGCCGGAGCTGCAGAAGCTCTTGATTCAGAAGCTCTTGGTCCGGAACGTCGAGGATTCGCACGAGCTGATGACTGCGGAGGACGGTGTGCCGGACATCCGCCCCTCCGCGGAAGAACACGTAGCCCGGAAAGAGGGGCGGATAGGACCGGAAGGTGCGCCCCGCGCGGCGGGTCGCCCGCTCCTCGTTGGGCAGGTAGAAAGGGACGCCCCGCGGCAGGAGATACCGGACCAGCTCCTTCTCCTGCCGGCTGCGGGTGTGGGCCACCCACCAGGGAGCGACTCCCTGAGACAATTCGAAGATCTCCCTGGGAAAGATCTCCGTTCCGCGCTTGAGGAGCGGCATTGCCCCGGGTCTCCTTCGTTTGCCCGACACCCTCACCGGGAGAGGCAAACCCTTGATTGTGTGAGCGGCAATGATACCACAGGGACCGCCGTCCGTTTTCGGGCGACCGGTCCCTTGGGACAGGTCCCGAAACTGTCCCTGAGGACAGGTTTCTGGAGTCCCTGCTCAGCTGGTTCCGCTCGCCTCCACTTTCTGTGCCGGATCCGCCGCCAGGACGCGCTCCCCGTAGTTCAGGTGGCGGTATTCGTAGCCTCCGTAGTAGTCCGAGTCGAGCTCGAGCCCGGAGAGGAGAACGCCCAGGATCGAGACGCCGCCCCGGAGGAGCTTGTCGCGGACGCTCCGCACCTGCTCGCGCGGCGTCCGGCCGGCGCGTACGCAGATCACGACGCCGTCCGTATGCTGGCCGAACACGAGGACGTCCGACGTCGCGAGGACCGGCGGCGTATCGACCACCACGTGATCGAAGTTCGAAGCCGCCAACTCCAGGAAGCGGCGCATGTCGTCCGAGGACAGAAGACCGGACGGATTCGGCGTCTCGGGCCCCGCCGGGACGAGAAAGACGCCCGGCACGGAAGTCTTCGAGATCACCCGCGAGGGCTCCATGCCCTCGGCCAGGATCGACACCAGGCCGAGCCGGTTCGACACGTCGAGGACCTTGTGGAGGCGTCCGCGATGCAGATCCGCGTCCACGAGCAGCACGCGGCGGCCCAGCTGTGCGAGCACGACGGCGAGGTTGACGGCCGTCGAGGATTTGCCCTCCTCGGGGACGACCGAGGTGATGGCGACGATCCGGACGCCTCCCGCTCGCGAGAACAGGAGCGCGGTGCGGAACGCGCGGTACGCCTCGGCGATCGCCGACCGAGGAGCGACGTGCGGCATGAGGTCCACGGTGGGTCCCGTCGCGGCGCCCGACGGCCCCGTGGGCGCCTTGTCGCGCCGGAAGGCATACGTCTTCGTGCCGCCGACCAGCGGGATGGCGCCGAGATTGGGGAGCTGGAGGTAGGTCTCGACCTGGTCCGTCGTCCGCAGGCTCCGGTCCAGGTAGGACAGGAGGAACGCGAAAGCGAGTCCCCCGCCGAGGCCGAGGACGAGCGCGATGGCCAGGTTCTTCGTCGCGGACGGACGGAACGGCCTCCCCGGCGGGAGCGCCTGGTCCACGACGCGGATGTTGATGAGCTGCGTTTCCCGCAGCCGCGAGAGCACCTCGGTCTCGCCCTGCTGCTTGAGCAGGCTGTCGAGCAGCGCGCGCTTGGTGTCGATCTCGACGCGGAGGTTGCTGTACTCGGAGGTCCCCTGGTTGAGCGCCTCGGTCTGCTGCGCGCGCATCATCTCCTTCAGGCTGCTCTCCCGCCGGAGGGCCGTCAGGTAGTCGCTGCGCGCCGCCTCCCGCGACTTCGTCGCCGTCTCCTGGATCGCCGACGCGATGCGTGCGCGCCCGTCGTCGATCTGCTTCTTGAGCTGCTGCATCGCCGGGAACTCGGGCTTGTAGGTGCCGAGCTTCTCGGCGTACTCCCGCTCGATCCGGGACTGCTCCGTCCGCAGCGTGCTCAGAATGCCCGCCACCGCCGATTCGGCGATCGTCTCCGAGGGGGTGTTCTGCAGCTCCTGGTAGCGCGCCTCCTTGCCGACGCGCTCCGCGACCGCCGTGTTGTAGTCCTGGCCGATCGACTCCAGGCTGTGCATGTTGCTCGCCTTGGGGTCCGCGATGATGTCGTTGCGCCGCGCGAAGGACAGGAGGGCCCTTTCCTTCTGTTCGATCTCGCGCTTGGCCTGCTCGATCTGGGTCGCCAGGAACTCCGCCGACTGCCCGATCTGGCGGAACCGCGACTCGATGTTCCACTCGATGTACGCGTCCGCGATGCCGTTGGCGACGCGCGCCGCGAGCCTCGGCGAGGAGGCCTTGTAGGAGACCTCGACGAGGCTCGTGCCGCGGACGATCGTGGCCGAGGCGTTTCCCTTGACCGCGAGCGCCGCCGCCGCGATCTCTTCGTCGGTCGGGGTGCGCTTGACCGGCGCCTTGCGCCCGGCGAACATCGCCGGGTCCGGAGGGTTGAAGGCCGGATCGGCCAGCAGGTTGAGCTTCTTGACGACGCGCTCGGCGACGTCGCGGCTCTCGAGCAGCTCGATCTGGCTGGGCAGGAACTCGGCCTCGCCGTCTCCGGCCGCGTTCGGCATCGACACGGAGAGGCCCAGGGGATTGTTGGTCGAATGCACGATGTCGAGGACGACCGTCGCGCGATACATCGGCTTGGACAGCACGGTGACCAGGATCCCGGCGAGCAGCGCCACCACGAGGCAGGCC
This sequence comes from Thermoanaerobaculia bacterium, assembly GCA_036493875.1. Taxonomy (GTDB): domain Bacteria; phylum Acidobacteriota; class Thermoanaerobaculia; order UBA5066; family Gp7-AA6; genus DAHUXD01. Next base: position 59,591 of record DASXPB010000050.1, on the reverse strand, counting down.
AGGATCATCCGCCGGTGCTTGAGGACGATCGCCCAGTAATCCGAGAGATGGACCTCGGGCTCGCGAGTCTCCTCGGTGAACTCCTCGAACGAACGGGGCGGTGTCTGGGTCATCAGAAGAACGACTCCTTCACCACGACCACGTCATCCGGGTCGATGACAGGGTCCGGATCCTTACCCGACATGATGCGCCCGAATTCGTAGACCGTCTCCGAATCCTTGCCGTCCTTGCCCTTGCGCTTGACGCGGATGGTCTTGGACGCGCGATCCGTCAGGCCTCCGGCCTTGGAGATCACGGAGAGCAGCGACACGCGATCCTCGCTGTCGAACTGGATGGCCCCCGGCGTCTTCACCTCGCCCAGGCAATAGACGGTGATCGACGAACGGGCGCGCACGTTGATGACGTCCGCGGGCTGGATCGGAATGTTCCAGTACGGCGTCGCGGACTGGAACAGATCGGCCGTGTCGATCTCCAGCGTATCGGAGAGGCCGTTGTCCGCCCGTCGAAGAACGTAGATCTTGCGCCCCGCCCGCTCCGTCAGGCCACCCGCCGCCGTGATCGCGTTCATCAGCGTCCATCTCCCGGAGATGCTGAGAGTTCCGGGCTTCAGCACGGCCCCCAGCACCGACACGGGCTTGTTGGCGAACTCCTTCACGACGACCGAAACGTTGGCGCGGTTGACGTATTTCGCGGTGAGCGTGGTTTCCAGCCGATCCCGGACCTCGGCGGCCGTCAGGCCCCCGACCGGCATCGGGCCGACGAGCGGCAGCTCGATCGAGCCGCTGTCGGAGATGCGGCGCTCGACGTTCAACTCCGGGAGCTCGATCACCTTGATCTCCAGCAGATCCTTGGGGCCGACACGGTAGTCGCCGGCCGGCTCCTGCGCCCGCGCCGAGCCGGCGGCGAGGAGGAGGAGAAGAACCGCGAGGATCGCCATTCTCTTCATCGAACCAACTCCCCCGTAAACGCGAGGTTGATCGTGAAACGCGTGATCGTCCGGTCCTGACCGGCGATGTTCGAGTTGTACTCCGTCCGGGTGACGAGCGCCGTCAGAACCACCGGGCGCACCACGATCATCGAGGCGCCTCCCCCGAAGAGCGTGATCTGGTCGCGGCGGTGCGTCACCACGCCGTTTTCCGCCTGTCCGACCGGGTACTGGTTGGGCCCGGCCTCCCCGTACCCGCGCAGGAGGACGCGGCCGAGGACCTCGAGGTTGATCGCGCCGCCGATGCGGTTCTCGAAGTAGTACGGGTTGTCCGAGGTCAAGCTGTACTGCACGCGTCTGTGTCCGTAGGCCTGGAGCTCCAGCCAGCGGATCGCGAAGAACGATGCAAAGAACGAGCCCGTGCCGGTGGAGTAGGCGGGGAACGTCGAGCTGTCGCGCGGGTCGCCCGTGCGGTATCCGCCGGAGAGGTTGAGGTAGAGCCTCGGGCGCGTGTACTGGACGCCCAGCAGATACGCCCGGCTCTGGTTGTCCCGGGTCTCCGGGTCGTTGACGAAGTCGCTCCACGTCTGCTCGACCGCGGCCGAGACGCTCCATTCCGGCGTGAGGTAGTAGCGTGGCCCTCCCCGTATCGACGTGTCGGTGCGGTCGTTCAGGTTGACCGGATCCCCGGGGAGCTGCCCATTGGTGTCGTAGCGGACGCGCATTCCCTCGGCCTTCGCGAAGAACGTGAGCCGCTTCAGCAGCTCCACCTCGAACCCGCCCGATGCGTCCTGCGTGCGCGTCAGGACGCGCGTCGGGATCTCGGAGCTGTAGGTCGCGAACGTCTCCTGGTCGTACGCCCGCAGCTGCGCCGTCATGCGGTTGAAGAAGCCGAGGAGAGTGGCCTCGTACAGCCCGCCCCAGCCTCGCCGCTCCTCGAGCTTGTCGTACCAGGTGTACTCGGGAAGCGCGGAGGCGCGCAGGTACACCTTCGCCCCGAAGGGCACGATGAAACGAAAGCCGCCGCGGATCGTGAAGGACCAATCGCTGACCGGATTCTCCGTGGTGCCGAACACGTTGTTGTCGTATCCGGCGTCCCTCACCGAGATCGTGGGAATCATGCGGATCGGTCCCAGGCGGAAGCGCGCGGCCTGCATGTCCGCGTCGACCTCCTCCTTGGCGGGGATCGTCCGCCCCTGCGGCACGTCGTCCGAGGTCAGTTGCGCTCGCGCCGCTGCAGCGACGAGCGCTCCCGAGAAGAACAGGAGGGCGGCGCGCCTCACGGCTGCCCCATGATCTTCTTCGCGTACTCGTCCACCAGCGGACCCGAGACGCGCGAGTCGGCGCGCCGCATCAGGTCGCGCGCCTCGGGCAGCCGGCCGACTTCGTAGAGGGCGACCGCGGCGTAGAACATCGAAACGCTCTCCCCCTCTCCGAAGGGCGACACGGCGGAGACCTGCGCAATCGAGGTCGTATACGAGCGGTTGAGGCACGACGCCTCGAGCAACGAGAGGCGCAGCTCGCGGTTTCCCGGATCCGCGGCGAGCGCCTGCGACAGGAGGCGCTCGGCCTCGCCGGCCCGGCTCGCGTTGATCAGGCGGCGCCCTTCCGCCATCGCCTGGCGGCTGCGCTCGGCGAGAGTCGGGCCCGACGACGCCGGCGGCGGAGGAGCCTTCATGGAGGACGAAGCCGAGGCCGAACCCGACGCCGAACCCGAAGACGGCGGCGGCACCGGGGAGCCCGGCTTCGCAGCCTTCGAGGAGGCGGTCGCCGTAGCCGGAGCGGCCGAGGGAGCCGGAGCCTTCGGGGCAGCCGGGGTCGACGGCGAGGCCCTGCCCGCGGCGGCTGCCAAGGACTCGCCGGAGAGAGAGGGCACGCTCGCGAGCGTCGCTGGCGCGATGCGCTTCTTCAGGAGCGCCTGGAACTCGACCCGAGTCTCGGCGTCGAGGCTCGCCCTGGCGAAGCCGCCGAATCGCTTCTCGACGTCGACGAAGCGAGCCAGCGTCTCATCGGTGTCGGAGGTCTTGCCCGCCGCGGACTGCGCCAGGGCCAGACGCACGAGGCACTCGGTGAGCACCGTGGGCTCGTCCAGAGATCCGAACGCGGCCACTCGAAACTGGTTGATCGCCTCTCCAAACCTCTTCTGCTGGAATGCCATACGGCCTTCCTGCAGTCGTTGATAGTTGAAATCGTCCGAGCCGGGTCCGAGGGCCTGCGCGCTCGAGAAGAACCCGACGAAGAGGCCTGACGCGACGGCGACTCTGAGCGCCCAGCGGGTCGTCCTCATCCGCGAAACTCGACTCCACGAACCGGCCGATCCATAGGGGTTTTCCTCCGTGGGCGGCTACCTCCGCCCGGTTGCCTCGAGAACCTACAAATTTACCACGGAACGATGCTTCCGATGGACCGCTCCCTCACCTTCGACGCCGCCGGGCCCCGCTCGGATACTCTTGAGCCGTCGCGGGTTCCAGACGCCGATTCCACGGAATGGCGAGATCGAGATGGTAGGCTTCGGCCGGAGAGAGAACTCGCTGAAATGAAGCGTTCGGACGTGCTGCTGGCGCTGGCCGCCGTCGTTCTCCTGGCCGTCAACGCCTACGGCGCGATCTCCGGATTCCCGGTGATGGACGACGGCGAGCTGTTGACGACCGCCCGCGAGGCGGGTCCGGCCGCGCTCATTTCGACCAACCGCGACCGTCCGATCAACGCCTGGCTCATCCACACGTCGTACGGCCTCCTCGGCGAGCGGCCGCGTCTCTGGGTGGCGACGGCGGCGGTCTTCTGGGCGATCTTCGCCTGCCAGACCGCTCGCCTCGCGCGCCGCGTGTTCCCGGAAGACTCCGGCCTCCCGGGTCTCTGCGCGCTCCTCGTGCTTGCTCCGCTCGTCGTCGAGATGCAGCACACCACGCTGACGTTCGTGTTCGCCGCGATCCTGCCCGTCGTGCTCGCGTTCGAGGCGCTCCTCCTGACGCTGCGACCCGGGAGGGATCGCGACCTCAGGCTCTGGAGGCTGGCGTTCGCCGCGTCGCTCGTGGCCGCCGGAGCGCTCGTCTCCGAGTACTCGGTCGCCGTGATCGTCCCCGCCGCGGTCTTCCTGGCGGTGCTTGCGCGCTTCCGCGCCGCCGCGGCGCTCTCGGTGGGCGCCGGCATCGGGCTGCTAGGGTTTCGGGCGATCGCCGATCTCCAGGCGCGCCCGGACACCATGCCCGCCGTTCAAGCCGCGCGCCTCGCCGGCCGTCTCGCGCAGCTGCCGGCGCGCTGGCTGTCGGGGTTCTGGTACACCCTGGTCGGTGCCTACGGGTCGGCGGCCGGCGCGATGAAGCTCGACCTCGCCACCCTCTCTTCGATCCTCGGGGCCGCGGTCGGGCTCGGCTGCGCCGTCGCGGTCGCGTGGGCCTATCGACGCGAGCCCCCGGGCGGGCATTCTGCGCGCAAGCGCGAGTTCTGCGGGCTCTGCGCGGCCGTGGCCGTCGGGATCGCGACGACGGTCCTCGCCAGCCGGATCCCCGACGCCGGCAACTTCCAATCGCGTTTCCGCCTGCCCATCCTCCCCTTTGCGGTCCTGGCGACCGCCTATGCCGCGGACCGGGTCGCGCGGCCGCGCTGGCGCTTCGTCCCGGGGACGCTCCTCGCCTTCCTGGCCGGCTTCACCGCAGTGACGACCGCGTTCCAGGTGCGACGCGTCCAGGCTCTGTACGACGAAATCGCGCAGCGCGTCCGGCCGATCGCGCGCGCCTCGCAGGGCCTGACCGTCGTGGTCCTGGCGGATCCGGGCTACTCGGTGCCCTGGGCCAAGCTGCAGGCCCATTACGGCCTCGACGACGAGAAGCGCACCTGGGCGCTCTCGGATGGCAATGCGGCGCGGATCTTCGGACCGCGCGGCGCTTGCCGCGGCACCGACCGCCTCGAGATCCCCGCCACGCTGCGGACCATCGGGCGCGAGGGCCCCATCAACCAGATGCTCTGGGCCTACCGCACCGTGGAGGGCGAGGTGCGCCTGGAGCCCTACTGCGTCGTCACGGCGATGGACGGCGCGGTCGCGGCGCCGCGCTAGGCTCGCACGCGCAGCCGCTCACGCGGATTCGGTATCCTCGCGCCGATGCCGGAGACCTCGTCGCGCGCCATGTCTCTCGACGGCGCTTCACTGGCCAAGACGCTCCGCGAGCGAGCGCGCGTGGCGGCCGCGGAGATCGCCGCCCGGGGCGCAACTCCCTTCCTTCGAGTGCTCCTCGTCGGCGAGAACCCGGCGTCCATGGCCTACGTGGGCTCGAAGGCGAAGGCCGCGCTCGAGGCGGGCATCGACGCCGAGACGCTCCGGCTGCCGGGCGACATCTCCCCGGAGGGACTCCTCGCCGAGGTCGCTCGGGCCAACGCCGATCCGGGGGTCGACGGGATCCTGGTCCAGCTTCCCCTTCCGTCCGCACACGACGCGGCGCGCGTGCTCGACGCGATCGACCCGTTGAAGGACGTCGACGGCTTCCACCCCGAGAACGTCGGGCTCCTTCAACAGGGACGGCCGCGCTTCGTTCCGTGCACGCCCGCGGGAATCATGGCTCTTCTCGAGGCTTACGGCGTGCCGATCGCCGGGGCCCGGGCGGTCGTGCTCGGACGGAGCGACATCGTCGGCAAACCGGTCGCTTCGCTCCTGACGGCGCGCGACGCCACGGTCACGATCTGCCACTCGAAAACCCGGAACCTCGCTGCGACGTGCCGCGAGGCGGACATCCTCGTCGCGGCCATCGGACGCCCGGGTTTCGTCACGCGCGAGTTCCTCCGCGAGGGCGCCGCCGTCGTCGACGTGGGCATCAACCGCCTGGATTCGCTCGAGTCCGCGCCCGCGAATCTCCGGGCCTCGGAGCGAATCCGCGGGATCCTGCGGGAGAAGGGCCGCGCGATCGTCGGCGACGTCGACTTCGACGACGCGGTGCCGGTCGCCCGCTGGCTCTCTCCCGTCCCCGGTGGAGTCGGACCATTGACGGTGGCGAAGCTGTTGGAGAATACGGTCCTCGCCGCGGGGCTTCGGAAAAGGCAATAAGGAGGAGGAAACGTGCGTATGTCTAATAAAATTAGCTTTATCTTACTTTTTTCCTTATTCTATTCGGCTCTGCTCGCCGCCGCCCCGTTGCGCTTCGAGCTCTCGTACCCCGCATCGGTCCGGAAGGAGCCCGTCGACGGGCGCGTCTTCGTCGTGATCACCCGCGACGGAAAGCGCGAGCCGCGACTCCAGTTCGGCAAGACCGGCGGCCAGTACCGCTCGGTCCCCTTCTTCGGCGAGGACGTCACCGGATTCGCTCCGGGCCAGACCGCCGCCATCGACGCGAACAGCGAGGGCTATCCCCTCGACCATCTCTCGGACCTCCCGCCGGGCGACTACTTCGTCCAGGCGGTGCTGAACGTCTACACGACCTTTCATCGCGCGGACGGGCACGACGTGAAGCTCCACATGGACCAGTGGGAGGGCCAGGACTTCCCCCGCTCGCCCGGGAACCTGTACAGCGAGCCGAAGAAGATCTCGCTCGATCCCCGCGCCGGCGGAACGGTGCGGCTCACGCTCGACCGCGTCATCGCCCCGATCGCGATGCCGCCCGACACCGAATACGTCAAGCGCATCCGCTTCGAGAGCCCGCTCCTGTCGAAGTTCTGGGGCCGCCCGATTCTGATCGGCGCGACGATCCTGCTTCCCCGGGACTACGACAAGACGACGACCTCCTATCCCGTGAACTACGAACAGGGCCACTTCACCCTGTCCGCCCCCGGCGGCTTCGGCGAGCCGACGGAGCCCGAGGGAGACACGACCGAGCGCCAGAAGGAACGCGCGCGGCAGCGCGACGAGTTCGTCTCGACCTGGAAGTCGGACCACTTCCCGCGCATGCTGTTCGTCACCTTCCAGCATCCGACGCCGTACTACGACGACTCCTACGCGATCGACTCCCCCAACATGGGCCCCTACGGGCGCGCGATCACCGAGGAGCTGATTCCGTACATCGAGAGCCACTTTCGCGCGATCCCGCAGCCCTGGGCGCGGATCCTCTCGGGAGGCTCGACCGGAGGCTGGGAGTCCCTCGCCCTCCAGGTCTTCTATCCGGACGTCTTCGGCGGCACGTTCACCTACTGCCCCGATCCCGTCGACTTCCACTACTTCGAGATGGTCAACGTCTACGAGTGGGATAACGCGTGGGCGAAGACGGACAAGGGTGGCTGGCTCGCCGTCCCGATCCCGGGCGAGCGCGCCCCCGACGGGATGGTCCTCTCGACGATGAAGCAGCAGCTCAAGTACGAGCGCACGATGGGCAACCACGGCCGGTCGGGCGAGGACTGGGATTGCTGGCAGGCCGTCTACGGGCCGATGGGGAAGGACGGCTACTTCCAGCCGGTCTTCGATCCCGCGACGGGCGCGATCGACCACGGGACCGCGGCGTACTGGAAGGAGCACACGGACCTGAACGCCTACCTCCAGAAGAACTGGGCGCAGCTCGCCCCCAAGCTCGCCGGCAAGATTCACATCTGGACCGGCGACATGGACACGTACTACCTGAACGACGCCGTCCATCTCCTCGACGGATTTCTCTCGACCGCGAGTCCCGCCTCGGGGAGCACGATCGTGTTCGGGCCGCGGCAGCCCCACTGCTGGGTCGGTCCGTACTCGCTGCCCGAGCGCCTCAAGATGATGGCGGGCTACGCCCTGGCTCGCGCGCCGAAGGACGTGGATCCCGCCTGGTGGAGGATGGACGCGCGCTGATCCGATTCGCGAGCGCTACGCCCGGGGCTACGGCTGGGGAGAGCCCGGCTCGATCCCGTTCCCGTAATACGGCTCGAGGCGAAAGTCCCGGCCATCCGGCTCGAGCCACAGCACGCGGCTTGGCACGCCGACTCGGCGCACCGACCGCACGTCGATGTCGAGGGGCGGCGGAAACGGGGCGCCGTGGCGGCTCCCGAAGATCCGACGGCCCTCCACCGGGTCGAAGATCCATACGCGCTCCTCGAGCTCCACGGGCCACGCGCGCGTGGCCTGCCCGGTGCACCAGTCCGGCGCCTCGCAGATCTTCTCCGACGACACGACGACCGCGGTCAGCCCCTCGGGCGCCAGCGATCCCCGGATCACGCGGCCGGCCGCGTCCATTCGCCGCTGGTGCCGCCACGCATCGAAGGAGTCGGTGAAGAGGGCCGTACCGCCGAGGAAGGCGAGCGACAGCACCGAAACGCGGCGGAAGCGCGGCTTCACGCACCAGAGCAGCGCGCCGAGAGTCAGGACGACCGCCGTCGGGAGGATCGGGAGGTAGAACCGCGTCGCGAACGCGATCGGCGAGTAGGGCCGCATGAGCGCGACGGGCACGACGCCCGCGACCACCGCCGCGAAGAGGGGAAGCATCCGGATGCGTCTCGGATCCGGGAGGCCCCCCGCCTCCTTGCGCCGGAGGATCCATCCGACGGCCGCCGCGACGACGAGCCCGACGACGACCGCCGCGATCGAGCTGGCCGAATCCCGCTCCAGGACGATCCTTCCGAGGCTGGTGCCGTACGCGCCGACCAGAACCTGCCACAGAGACGTCAGGAGCGAGAACGGGAACCCCTCGATCGAGGCGCGATCCAGGCGCTGGCGCGGGTCCACCTCGGGCCGCTGCCCGAGATCCGAGATCACCAGAAAGAAGACGTAGGCCAGCGCGGCGATCGCCAGGATCGCCACCGCGCAGCGGAGGAAGAACCGCCGCTCGCCCCGGTAGACCTCGGGGAAGGCGAAAATGAGGAGGACGGCGACCGCACAGCTCGCGGCCACGGCGTACTCGGTCAGGAGCACGCCGAGCGCGCACAGCAGGAGCCCGAGCGCGATGCCGCCTCGGCTGTTGCGTCCGAGCGCACCCACCAGCGTCAGCAGCCCGCCGTAGACCTGGACGACGCTCAGCACCCCGAAGAGCGTGACGGTGGCCGTCACCAGCTGGATCCTCACCACGATGGGCGCGACCGAGAGGAGCCCGGCGACGATCGCGTACTGCGACCAGGCCGGCATCATCATCCGCCACAGGATGCAGGTCTGGATCCCGACCGTCGTCCAGAGGACCACGTTCGCGAGGAACGCGAACGTCCAGAAGTGGCTCCCGAAGGTGGTCGCGGCGTCGCGCAGGAGAATGGCCAGCACCGGTCGGTCCTGGTGCCCCAGGAAGACGCCCTGCGAGCCGTGCTCCCGGAGAAGCAGGTTCAGGTACGCGTCGTCGAGGGTCGGAAAGGCGCCCGCGGCAGCCGCCGCCAGTGCGGAGCAGACCAGCAGCAGGAACACGGTCTCGACCCAGCGGGGCCGGAACCGCCAGTGCTCGGCGAGCTCCTTCATTCGGGTGCGTCGATTATAGGGGCCCGGGCCCCGCCGCGCGCCCTCACCGCCCGGCGTCGCGGATTTTCTCCCAGTCTACGAAAAACCTCGTACTAACTCGTTCGTATAAGGATTCGGAGGAACGCGTGACGCGCAAGACCACGGTGCGACCGACCGGTGCGGAGCTCGAGATCCTGGGGGTTCTCTGGGAGCGCGGCCCCAGCACGGTCCGCGAGGTCCACGACCGCCTGGCCCGCGGCCGGGAGCTCGGCTACACCACCGTTCTGAAGCTCCTGCAGATCATGGCCGAGAAGGGCCTCGTTCGCCGCGACGAGAGCCAGCGGGCCCACGTCTACGCGGCGCGGATCCCCGCCGAGCAGACTCAGCGTCAGCTGCTCGGGGATCTCCTCGAGCGCGCCTTCGGCGGGTCGGCGGCGCTGCTCGTGCAGCAGGCGTTGAGCTCCCGGAAGACCTCCGCCGAAGAGATCTCGCGGATCCGGGCCTACCTGGACTCGCTCGAGGGGGAAAAGAAATGAGACTGCTCGCCGCCTTCGCCACCCACCCGGCATCCCGTTCGGCCGCGCTCGCGTTGATCCACTTCCTCTGGCAGGGAGCCGGGGTCGCCGTCCTGCTCGCGATCGCGAACCGACTTCTCCGCCGCGCGTCGGCCCGGGCGCGGTACTCCGCCGCGTGCGCGGCGCTCGCGATCCTGTGCACGCTTCCCGTCGCTACGTTCGCCCGACTCCGGTCGAGGGAGGCCGCCGCCGCTGGAGTCGCCCTTGCGGTCCCGGGATCTCGCGCGACGCGGGGAGCCGTGGGCGGCGCACCCGAGGCCTCCCCTGCGCCCGACTCCTCGACGGCGCCGGCGCCGTCGACGGATGCCCTGGCCGAGGCCGCCCCGTGGATCGTGGCCGGTTGGCTCGCCGGCGTCTGCGCCTTCTCGCTGCGCCTCTTCGGGGGCTGCGTGGCCGCGCGAAGTCTGACCCGCCGGCAGACCGCCCGCGCGGACTCGGCCTGGGAGGAGCGGCTCGCCCGGCTGGCGCGGACTCTCGGCATTCGCCGCGGGATCCGGCTGCTCGAGTCGGCCGCGGTCCGCGTCCCCACGGTCGTCGGCGTGGTCCGGCCGATCGTGCTGATCCCGGCCGGGATCGCGACGGGGATGCCGGCCTGCCAGCTCGAGTCGCTCCTCGCGCACGAGCTCGCGCACATCCGGCGAAGGGACGCCCTGGTCAGCCTGCTTCAGGCGGCCGCCGAGACGCTGCTCTTCTACCACCCCGCGATCTGGTGGGTCTCCTCCTGCATCCGGGTCGAGCGCGAGAACGCCTGCGACGACCTCGCGGTCGAGGCCACGGGCGACGCCGCGGCCCACGCGAGGGCGCTCCTGGAGCTGGCCCAAAGACGCGCCGTGATCGCCCCCGTCCTCACCGCCGCCGCGGACGGCGGACGCCTCTGGAACCGCATCGCGCGTCTCGTCGCGCCCGGCGGGACCCGGGGACGCGAGCTCGCCGGGGCCGCCACGCCCCGCCTCGTGGCGTCGGCCGGCCTCCTCATCGCGGGCGCGGTCCTGGCCCTGGGAGCGGCCGCCCGGGTTCCGACGCCGGAGACGGCGCCCGCGGCCGCACCGGCTCCCCCGTCTTCTCCCACGCCGGCGGCCTCTTCGACGGCTCCGACTCCGGCGGCTCCCGCGACTTCGCGGACCGGGAGGCCGGCGCCTGCGCCCCGGGGCGGCGAGGCCAGCCCTGCTCCGGCCGTGCGAGGACTCCTGTCGCCGGACGATCTCGTCGCGTTCCGCATCCACGGCGTGACGCCCGAGTTCATCGCCGAGATCGCCGCGCTCGGCTATGCGCGCTCCTCGCCGGACCAGCTCGTCGCCCTGCGCATCCACGGCGTGACCCCCGAGTACGCGAAGGAGATGTCGGCGATCTTCGGCTACGGCCAGGTCCCGCTCGACGACCTCGTCGCCCTCCGCATTCACGGTGTGACGCCGGAGTCGGCGCGGAGTCTCCAGGCCTACTTCGGGACGCTCTCGCCCGACGACGCGGTCGCGCTGCGCATTCATGGCGCCGACCCGGAATTCGTCCAGGGCTTCCGCGAGGCCGGCTACGAACGCCTGTCGGCGGACGACGCGGTCGCTCTGCGCATCCACGGCGCGACCCCGGAGTTCGCGCGCGCCCTGCGCAGCCAGGGCCTCGGCGATCTCTCGGCGGACGACCTCGTCGCCTTCCGCATCCACGGCGTGACGCCCGAGTTCGTCGCGGCGATCCGCGCACTCGGCTACGCCTCGCTCGAGCCCGACGATCTGGTGGCATTCCGCATCCACGGCGTCACGCCGGAATGGATCCGTTCCACGAACCAACGCGCGGGCGAGCGGCTCTCGCCCGACGACCTGGTCGAGCGGCGCATCCACGCGCGCCGCTGGTCGACCGGAGACAAAGAAGAGGAGAACGCCCCATGAAGACGCCCCTCCGCCTCGGACTCGCCCTGCTCCTGCTCGCCGCGCCCCTGACGGTCGCGGGACTCCCCACCGGCTCGCCAGCGCCTCCCTCGAGCACGAGCACGAGCGGCCGCTGGATCCTGGATTTCGACAAGGACGGCTGGATCGAGCTCACGATGAAGCGGCGCGCCGACGGGCATGGGAACTGGTCGAGCTCCGACGACTACAAGCTCTCCGATTTCCAGGGCCTGACGCGGCCCGCCGGAACCGCCGAGGCTCCGGCGCACTTCCAGCTCGTGCGCGACGCCGGGACGATCACCTTCGACGGCGCGCTCGGCGCCTCGGGGGGCTCGGGCAGCTTCTCCTTCTCGGAGAATCCCGAGTACCTCGCCGCGCTGACGAAGATGGGCTACCGGAAGCCCGACGCGGACGAGCTCTTCTCGCTCGCGGTCCACGACGTCTCTCGCGCGTTCATCCAGGAGCTGGACGCGCTCGGCTACAAGAAGGTCCCGCTCGACGACCTGCTCTCGATGCGGATCCACGGCGCGGACGCGGCGTTCATCCGGGAGCTCACGGCGCTGGGCTATTCCTCTCTCCCCGTCGACGACCTCGTGAGCATGCGCATCCACGAGGCGACCCCCGACTTCATCCGAGAGCTGAAGTCCCTGGGATACACGAACCTCACGGCGGACGACCTCGTCAGCATGCGAATCCACGAGGCGACCCCCGAGTTCGTGCGCGCTCTGAAGGCGCTCGGCTACGCGAATCTCCCGGCCGACGATCTCGTCAGCATGCGGATCCACGAGGCCACCCCCGAGTTCGTCCGGGAGCTCCAGTCCCTCGGCTACAAGAGCCTCTCCGTCGACGACCTCGTCAGCATGCGGATCCACGGCGTGACGCCGGACTACGTCCGCGAGCTCCAGGGCCTGGGATACCGCGACGTCCCCGCGGACGATCTGGTGAGCATGAAGATTCACGGCGTCTCGATCGACTACGTGAAGAAGATGAAGGCCGCCTACAAGAACGTGTCGGTCGACGACCTCGTGGACATGAAGATCCACGGGCGGAGCTGAAGGAAGCGCCCAGGCGTTCGGAATCGGACACCCGCGTCCCGGGAGCGGCCAGGGCGGGGAGGACTCCGAGGCTCGGACCCCTTTGGCCCCAATGACTTACGATGAACGACGGCTGGCACGCTTCTCGCCCTTAGGGATCCCCGTGGACATCATCCGCGAAGACGTTTCCGAGAAGCGCCGCAAGAAGCGGCTCGTGCTCGCGGCCGCCGGAGCGGTCGCGGTTCTCCTCATCACCCTGGGTCTCTCCCGCTTGAAGCCCGCCGCGCCGACGGTCGAGAAGAGCACGGTCTGGATGGATACGGTCAAGCGGGGACCGATGCTGCGCCAGGTTCGCGGACCCGGCACCCTCGTGCCCCAGGAGATCCGGTACATCTCCGCCGAGACCAACGGGCGCGTGGAGCGGCTCGTCATCCTGCCGGGCGCGCCGGTCAAGCCCGACTCGATCCTCGTCGAGATGTCGAACCCGGAGGTCGAGCGCCTGGCGCTCGAGTCCGAGTCGCAGTTCCGCGCCGCCCAGGCCGAGCTCGCCAACGTGAAGGCGAAGGCCCAGCGCGACGTCATGGACCAGCAGGCGGCGGCGGCCACCGTACGCTCCGACTACCACCAGGCCGAGCTGCAGGCCGAGACGAACGAGGGACTCTACAAAGAGGGCCTCGTCGCCGCGCTCATCCTGAAGCTCTCGAAGGTCCGCGCCGAGGAGCTCGCCACGCGCAACGCCATCGAGGAGAAGCGCGTCGCGACCGTCGACGAGTCCGCCAAGGCGCAGGTCGCGGTCCAGGAGGCGACGGTCGATCAGCTTCGGGCCCTCGCGAACCTCAAGCGGGAGCAGAAGGAGGCGCTTCACGTGCGGGCGGGGATCCCGGGCGTCCTCCAGGAGCTGCCCGTGCAGGTCGGCCAGCAGGTCGCCCCCGGCACGACCATCGCCAAGGTCGCCGAGCCGACCCACCTGAAGGCGCAGCTCAAGATCGCCGAGACCCAGGCGAAGGACGTCCAGATCGGCCAGCCGGCCTCGATCGACACCCGCAACGGCCTCGTGGCCGGAAAAGTCGCGCGCATCGACCCGGCTGTGCAGAACGGAACGGTCACCGTCGACGTCACTCTCGAGGGCGAGCTCCCGATGGGCGCCCGCCCCGACCTCTCGGTGGACGGGACCATCGAGCTGGACCGGCTGAAGGACGTGCTCTACGTGGGGCGGCCGGCGTTCGGGCAGGAGAAGAGCCAGGTCGGCCTGTTCCGGGTGAACGAGGACGGCGACGAGGCGACGCGGGTGAAGGTCAAGCTCGGGAAGAGTTCGGTGAACACGGTGGAGATCGTCGAGGGGCTGAAGCCCGGCGACAAGGTGATTCTCTCGGACATGAGCGCGTGGGACGCATACGACAGGGTCCGCCTGAAGTGAGGAGAAGTGAGGGAAGGCATGAGCTCTAACGGACATCCGGTCATCAAGCTGGACGGTGTGACGAAGGTGTTTTTCACCGACGAGGTCGAGACGCACGCGCTCTCGGGCGTTCACCTGGAGATCGCCCACGGGGAGTACGTCTCGATCGCAGGTCCCTCGGGCTGCGGCAAGTCCACGCTGCTGTCCCTGCTGGGGCTTCTCGACTCGCCGACGGAGGGCAAGTACTGGTTGAACGGCAAGCCCGCGGAGTCGCTCTCGCTGTCGGAGCGGGCGCGCATCCGCAACCGCGAGATCGGCTTCATCTTCCAGAGCTTCAACCTGATCGGCGACCTCTCGGTGTACGAGAACGTGGAGCTGCCGCTGACCTACCGCGGGATGCCGGCGCACGAGCGCAAGAAGCGCGTGCAGGAGTCCCTCGAGAAGGTCGGCATGGCGCACCGCATGAAGCACTTCCCGTCGCAGCTCTCGGGAGGTCAGCAGCAGCGCGTCGCGGTTGCCCGCGCCATCGCGGGCTCGCCGCTCATCCTTCTCGCCGACGAGCCGACCGGAAACCTGGACTCGGTCAACGGCGAGGCCGTGATGAGCCTGCTCCAGGACCTGCACCGCGCGGGCGCCACGATCTGCATGGTCACGCACGATCAGCGATTCGCCAAACACGCCGGACGCTCGATCCACCTCTTCGACGGGCGCGTCGTCGAGGAGGAGAAGGGCGAGGAGCGCGCCCACTCGGAGGAGCAGCTCAAGGAGAGCGGGTACCGGGTGAGCTGATGAGCGGCGTAGTCCAGGATCTGCGCTACGCGGCGCGCTGGCTCGTTCGCAATCCCGGGTTCACGGCGCTCGCGGTCCTCACGCTCGGCCTCGGCATCGGCGCCAACACCGCGCTCTTCGGCGTCTGCGAGACGGTCCTTCTCCGTTCGCTGCCGGTTCGGGAGCCCGCGCGGCTGGTCCTGTTCGAGTGGAGGGCCGGCGAGCCCTTCCGGACGTCCGGACGGCGCGGCCCCTCCACGAAGACGCCGCCCGGCACGACGGGCGCGTCGATCTTCCGGTACGACGTCTTCGACCGCATGCGCCAGGCGCGCGCCGCGGCGCCGAACGGTCCGCTCGCCGACTTCTTCGCGTTCGCGCCGCTCTACGAGATCACGGCCGTCGCGCACGATCGCGCGCAGGTCGTCCGGGGTCAGGCGGTCACGGGCACCTATTTCGAGGGCGTCGGCGTCCGGCCGATTCTGGGCCGCGAGATCGTCGAGTCCGACGACCGGCCCGGCGCCGCTCCGGTCGTCGTGATCAGTCACCGGTTCTGGCAGGAACAATTCGGCGGCGACCCGGCGGTCGTCGGACGTCCCTTGACGCTCAACCGTCTGGCGTTCACGGTCGTCGGCGTGAATCCCTCCGCGTTCGTCGGCACCCTGCAGGTGGACTATCGCGCCGAGGTCACGGTGCCGCTCGCGTTCGAATCGGCCCTGCTGGGCGATGCGAGCGCCCTGACCCCGAAGGACGGACGGAGTCGGTGGTTTCTCAACGTCATGGGACGCCTCGCGCCCGGCGCGACGGAGGAGCAGGCGCTCGAGAGCCTCGCCGGCGTCTTCCAGGTTGCCGCGCTGGACGTCATGCCGCCGCCTACCCGAGACAACGAGCCCGCGCGCCTCGCGCCGAAGGACTACCCGCGGCTGATCGTACGCGCCGGCGGACAGGGACTGATGGAGCGCCGTCAGCGCTATTCGACCGGCATCGCGGCGCTCTTCGCGGTCGTCGGCGTCGTGCTGCTGATCGCCTGCGCCAACCTCGCGAACCTGATGCTCGCCCGCTCGGCGCTGCGCTCCGCCGAGATCCGCACCCGCCTCGCCCTGGGCGCGAGCCGGGGACGCCTGGTCCGTCAGCTTCTCACGGAGAGTTTCCTCATCGCGGCCCTCGCCGGCGTTGCGGGAGTGATCTTTTCGCTCTGGGGCACGAGCGCTATGGCCGCGCTCTCCGAAGGCGAAGTCGGGATTCTTCCGAGCGGCATCTCGGGCGGGCTGACCTGGTCCGTCCTCGGCTTCACCGTGGGGCTGACCGGACTGACCGCTCTGCTCTTCGGATCGGCTCCCGCCTGGCGCGCGAGCGACATTGACCTGGTCACCGCGCTCAAACAGAACCGCCGCACCGTGACACGCACCCGCCTCGGAGGCGGGCTGGTGGTCGTTCAGGTCGCCCTGTCCGTGCTCCTCCTCGCGGGCGCGGGACTGCTGCTCCGAACCCTCCACAACCTGAGCCGTGTCCCCCTCGGCTTCAACCAGGAACAGCTGCTCGTCTTCACGCTCCGGCCGGGGCAGGTCGGATACACCGGCGCGCGCCTCCTGCAGTTCGACGACCGCCTCCTGGCGCGGCTGGACGCTTTGCCGGGCGTGCGCGAGGCGACGTTCAGCCGCATTCCTCCAATCGCCGAGTACAGCTGGAACGTCAACGTCCTGCTGCCGGGAGAGAACGCCCAGACCGCCCCGTTCCACAACGTCAACCGGCAGGCGATCCGCGAGAACTACTTTCAGGCCCTCGAGATCCCGAAGCTCCGGGGACGCGCCTTCGACGCCCGCGACGGCGAGAAGGCGCCGGGCGTCGCCGTCGTCAATCAGGAGTTCGTGCGCCGCTACTTTCCGAACGCCGACCCGGTCGGCCAGCGGATCCAGGACGCCGACGAGAAACGCGAAGTCGAGATCGTCGGAGTCGTCGCCGACACGAAGTACGAGAACCAGCGGAGCGAGATTGCGCCGCTGCTCTACACGCCCTGGCGTCAGGAGTCGGAGTCCGACATGGTCGACGAGATGTACTTCGCGCTCCGTTCCGCTCAGGACCCGGCGAGCCTGGCTGCCGGCGTGCAGGCCGCCGTGAGGGATCTGGACCCCAATCTCCCCGTCACCGAGATCGGGACCCAGACGGCGCGGTCGCGGTCGACCCTGGCCCGCGAGCGCGTGTACGCGGAGATTCTGACGTTCTTCGGTGCGCTGGCGCTCGCCCTCGCCGCGATCGGCCTGTTCGGCATCCTGGCGTACTCGGTCGCGCAGCGCACCAACGAGATCGGAATCCGAATGGCGCTCGGCGCCCGCGGGGACGACGTGGTCCGCATGATCGTCGCGCAGGGGATGCGACCGGCGGCGCTCGGCCTGATCCTGGGTCTGGGCGCGTCCCTCGCGCTCGGCCGGACCGTCGCGAGCATGGTCTATGGCATCCGCGCCGACGATCCCGTCACGCTGCTCTCGGTGTCGGCTCTCCTTCTGGCGATCGCCGCGCTGGCCGCGTTTCTCCCCGCCCGCCGCGCGGCGCGGGTCGATCCGATCGTCGCCCTACGCACCGAATGAGGATCGGCGTGCTTCCCGACGAGGTTTCGAAGGAGGACCGATGACCACGCTGATGGACGACCTCCGTTACGCACGGCGCGCCTTTGCCAAGAATCCCGGGTTCACCGCCCTGGTTCTCGCGACGCTCGCGCTCGGCATCGGATCGGTGGTGGCGATCTTCAGCATCGCGAACGGCGTCCTGCTCCGACCGCTCCCCTTCCGCGACCCCGACCGTCTCGTCCGCATCGGACACGTCCGTCCCGACACGGTCGTCGCGCGCCCGACGTTCTCGCCTCAGGACATCGAGGACCTGAAGGCCGCGCACCCGGGACTCGCCTCGGCGTCGGCGTGGACGTACTTCCCCGGGCTCTCCACGGCCTCGTTGACCGGCGCCGGGGAGCCCGAGCGGCTGCCGGCCGCCAATGTCGACGGAGCATTCTTCGAGACGCTCGGGATGCCGGCCGCCGCGGGGCGGTTCCTGACCGCGGACGACGACCGGGAGGGCAAGAATCACGTCGCGGTCATCTCGACGTCGCTCTGGAAGCGCCGCTTCGGCGGGGACCGCTCGATGATCGGCCGGCCGCTCGTCCTCGATGGGACGCCGTTCGAGGTCGTCGGCGTGATGCCGCCGGGCTTCGAGTTCCCGTCGGCCGAGGTCGACCTCTGGATGCCGCTCTCCAACCTGGGCGAGGACTCGACGCCGCACCGGCGCGAGATCCGCTGGCTCGACGTCGTCGGGCGGCTGGCGCCCGGGGCGACGCTCCCGCAGGCGCGCGCGGGCATCGAGGCGCTCTATGCGCGGCTCGCGCAGCAATACCCGGACAGCAACAAGGGCTTCGAGCACGCGCTCGTCGTTCCGCTCGCGACCGCCGTGACCGGCGACGTCCGCAAGCCGATCGCCCTCCTCCTCGGCGCGGTCTCCCTCGTCCTGCTGATCGGCTGCGTCAACGTCGCCAACCTGCTGCTCGCCCGCGCGAGCGTGCGCCGGCGCGAGATCGCCATCCGCGCGGCGCTCGGCGCCGGGCGCGGCCGCCTGGTCCGGCAGCTGCTCACCGAGAGCCTGCTGCTGTCCTTCACCGGCGGCCTGCTCGGCCTGCTCCTCGCCCGCTGGGGGATCGACGGGCTGATGAGTTTCGCCGGCGGTCACGTCCCCCGCGCCTCGGGGATCCGCATGGACTCCGGCGTCGTTCTCTTCGCCGTCCTCCTCTCCGTCGCGACCGGCATCGCGTTCGGCCTGCTCCCCGCGCTCGCCGCCGCTCGCGGCAGCGTGCGCGGTGCTCTCGAGGGCTCCGGTGCCCGCGGAGGCACCGACTCCCGCGCCGCGCGCTCGCTGCGGCGAGGGCTGGTCGTCGGCGAGATCACGCTCGCCGTCGCGCTCCTCGTCGGCGCCGGACTCCTCGTGCGCAGCTTCTGGCGCCTGACTCACGCGGACCCGGGCCTCCGCGCGGAATCCGTGCTGACGCTCTCGGTCGTCGTGCCGTCGGACGTGTACAACGCGGAGAAGGACGGGCCGTACCGCGCGCGGATGCTCGCGGCGCTCCGCGCCCTCCCCGGCGTCGCCGCGGCGGGCCTCAGCAAGACCCTCCCGCTGCACGGCGGGGGCGAGCCCTACCCCGTGCTCGTCGAGGGCCGGCCCGACCTCGAGAAGTACAAGGCGCCGGGCGGTGCGATCATCGTGAGCCCGGGGTACTTCTCCGCCCTGGGCATCCCCATCCTCCGGGGACGCGACTTCACCGACTCGGACATCGAGACGGAGAAGACCGTCCTGCTCGTCAATCGGAAGCTCGCGCGCACGCTCTGGGGCGATGCCGATCCCATCGGCAAGGGCCTGGTCTTCGGGGGGAAGCAGCGCCTCGAGGTCATCGGCGTCGTCGGCGACGTCCGGCAGGAGGGGCTCGGCCAGACGCCGTTCGCCACGATGTACGTCCCCATGTCGATCTTCCCGCGCGGCTCGCTCAAGTTCTACCTGCGCACGCAGGGCGACCCGACCGCCCTCGCCGCGTCCGCGCGCGCCGCGATCCACCGCCTGGACCCGAACCAGGCCATCTCGGACATGCAGCCCCTCACGGAGGTGGTCGCCGAGACGGTCGCGGGTCCGCGCTTCCTGACCCTCCTCGTCGGCGTGTTCGGCGCCGCGGCCCTGCTGCTCGCGGCCATCGGCGTCTACGGCGTGATCTCCTTTTCGGTCGCGCGGCGCACGCGGGAGATCGGCGTGCGGATCGCGCTCGGCGCGGACCGCGCGGCGGTGCGTCGGCTCGTGCTCCGCGAGGGCATGGCCCTGGCGCTCTCGGGTCTCGCCCTCGGGCTCGTCGCCGCGCTCGCGCTCTCCCGGGTCCTGTCGAGCGTCCTCTTCGAGACGCGCACGCACGATCCGGTGACACTCGCCGTCGTCGGCGTGCTGCTCCTGCTCGTCGCGCTGCTCGCGTGCGCGATCCCGGCGCGGCGCGCGGCGAACCTCGATCCCCAGGAGGCCCTGAGGGTGGAGGTCTGACCATGGGACCGACCGTTCGCCACGCGTTCCGGACGCTCCGCCGTGCGCCCGGGTTTTCCGCAGCGGCGATCCTGATGCTGGGGCTCGGCATCGGCGCCAACACCGCGATCTTCAGCCTGATGGACGCCGTCGTCCTCCGCCCGCTCCCGGCGGTGGGGGCGCCCGCCGCGCTCGTGAACCTGAAGGGCGAGACCGTTTCCTATCCCCAGTACCGCACCCTCGCCGCCGACGCGCGAGGGACGCTGCGGCTGGCGGCGTCGCAGACTCGCGCGATGAGCCTGACGGGCTCGGGCGAGCCGAGCATCGTCGGCGGCGCGCTCGCGTCCGGCAACTACTTCGACGTGCTCCAGGCTCGGCCAGCCCTGGGCCGGTTCTTCGGGCCCTCCGAGGAGGGGCCAGGACATCCCGTCGTCGTCCTGTCCCACTCTCTGTGGCGCAGCCAGTTCGGCGCGGACGCCTCCGTTCTCGGCCGGTCGGTCCGGCTGAACGGCGTCCCGTTCACGGTCATCGGGATCGCCCCCGAGGGCTTCCGCGGAGTGCGGTTCGGCGACTACCCCGATCTCTGGGTCACCATCGGCGCGATGCCGAGCCTCGCCACGGGCGGCCTCGCCCGGCTCAACATCGAATCGCGCCACTGGGGCTGGCTGAGGCCCTTCGGGCGGCTCGAGCCGGGTGTGACCCTCTCGGGAGCCCGCGCGGCGGTCGTGACGATCCTCGCGCGGGACGCGGCGGCGCACGGCGAGGAGTTCGACGCCGCCCCCTGGTCGTTGGTGCCGACCCTGCGCGTGGCGGCCGGCCTCGGAAACGAGCCCTCGCCGGGCCAGCTCTTCGGTATCCTCGCCGCCGCCGTTGCGGCGGCGCTCCTGATCGCCTGCGCGAACCTGGCGAACCTCCTGCTCGCGCGCGCCGCGGGCCGCGCGCGGGAGATCGCGATCCGCCGCGCGCTCGGCGCGTCGAAGGGACGGCTGGTCGGCCAGATGCTGACCGAGAGCGTGCTTCTCGCGCTGTGCGGCGGCGGCATCGGGCTGCTCGCCGCGAGCTGGACCATCTCGGCGATGACACACCTGGACCTGCCCGGGGGATTCACCCTTGCCCTCTTCCGGCCCGAGCTCGGAACACGCGCGCTCGCTTTCGCGCTCTTCGTGTCGGCGCTGACGGGCGTCGCCTTCGGCATCCTCCCGGCCCTCCAGGCCTCCCGCGTCTCGATCGACGCCGTCCTGCGGTCGACCGCCTCCTCGATCGCGCCGCGCTCGGCCGCCCGCGCAGTCTTCCTCGGCGCCCAGGTCGCCCTCTGCCTCGCGCTCCTTGCCTGCGCGGGACTGCTCGGCCGGAGTCTCGTGAACGCTCTCGCCACCGACGTCGGCTTCCACCCCGCCGGAGTAACCCTGGCGCAAGTCCGACTCGGACTTCAGCGCTACGACCTCCCCCACGCCGCGGCGTTCGTCGAGGAGCTTCCGCGGCGCCTGGAGAGCCGGCCCGGCATCGCTTCCGTGAGCTGGACGGGTCTCGTCCCGCTGTCGGGGGAAAGGTCGATCGAGACGTTCGAGGCAGAGGGCTACTCGCCCGCCAAGGGCGAGCGGCCCGAGGCCGAGGTGGCGGGCGTCGGCGCCGGCTACTTCCGCACGCTCGGCATTCCGATGGTTGCGGGGCGGGAGTTCGAAAGCGGTGACCGTGCCGGGGCGCAGCCGGTCGCTGTCGTGAACGAGGCGATGGCGAAGCGCTACTGGCCCGGCGGCAGCCCGATCGGCCGCCAACTCACGATCGACGTTCCGCGCCGCATCGTGGGGATCGCGCGGGACTCGCGCTTCGCCGGGCTGTCGGATCCCGCCACTCCCCTCGCCTACGCGCCGGTCCTCCAGATGCAGACAGCGGCTCTCGACCAGCAGACCCTCCTGGTGCGCGCCGAACCGGATCCGACCGCCGCCGCCGCCTTGATCCGCTCCGAGATCCGGGCCCTCGATCCGGCCCTTCCCGTGACGGAGCTCTCGTCCTACGACGATCTCATCGCCGCGCGCCTCCTGCCGCAACGCGCCGGGGCCGCGCTCGTGGCCCTGTTCGGCACGCTCTCGCTGCTGCTCGCCGCGTTCGGCATCTACGCCGTGGTGTCGTGTGCCGTCGCGCAGCGCACGCGCGAGGTTGGGATTCGTATCGCGCTGGGGGCCCGGCCGTCGGAGGTCCGCGGCCTGGTCGTGCGTCAGAGCGCGGCCCCGATCCTGGTGGGGCTCGCCGTCGGGATCGCGCTGGCCGCGGCCGCCGCGCGACTGCTGGCCGGGTTCCTTTACGGCGTGGCGCCGGTCGATCCGATCAGCTTCGGCGCCGCCACGCTCGTGCTCGCGGTGAGCGGTCTGGCCGCGGCGTCCGTGCCGGCCTGGCGCGCCTCGCGAATCGATCCGATCACCGCGATCCGAACCGAGTGACCTTCAGAGGGAAAGGACGGACGCCATGGCTCTCCTGCGGGACCTGCGCTACGCGCTCCGGGGGCTCTTCCGCAACCCGGGGTTCACCGCGGTGGCCGTCGCCACGCTGGCCCTCGGCATCGGCGCCAACACCGCGATTTTCAGCGTCGTCGACGGGGTGCTGCTGCGGCCTCTGCCGTACGCCGACCCGGGCCGGCTGGTCACGAGGGAGCACAACCTCTCCCCGCCGGAGCAGGCGGACGTCGCGGCCATGAATCGGTCGTTCGAGAGCGTGGGCGGCGCGGCCCTGCAGCCCTTCGACCTCAAGGTGGGCGATGAGCCCGTCCAGGGAATGTCCGCGATGGCGAGCGGCGCGCTCTTCGAGACGCTCCGCGTCCGGGCCATGCTGGGCCGGACGCTCACGAAGAGCGACGACGTGAAGGGCGGCGAGCGCGTGGTCGTCCTGGGCCACGCGATCTGGAAACGCGACTTCGGCGGCGATTCGTCCATCGTCGGCAAGACGATCCTTCTCGGCGGCGCCCCATGGACCGTGGTCGGCGTGATGGGCCCCGAGTTCGCGCTTCCCGAGCAGAAGGTCGACCTCTACGTCCCGCTGTGGGTGGCCTACCCCGTCGCCGCCCCCGAGCGGGGCGTGCACTTCCTCCGGTCGGTGTTCCGGCTCAAGCCCGGCGTCACGATGGCCGCGGCGCGCGCCGATCTGGCCGGCGTGTTCGCGGAGCTCGGGCGGCTCCATCCCGAGAGCGACAAGGGGCTGGATCCGAACCTCGTCCCGCTGCTCGACGAAGTCGTCGGCGACAGCCGCCGCTCGCTCGCCATCCTGATCGGCGCCGTCGGGCTCGTGCTGCTGATCGCCTGCGCCAACCTCGCCAATCTCCAGTTGACCAACGTGTCCGCGCGCAAT
Organism: Thermoanaerobaculia bacterium; assembly: GCA_036493875.1. Lineage (GTDB taxonomy): Bacteria > Acidobacteriota > Thermoanaerobaculia > UBA5066 > Gp7-AA6 > DAHUXD01. Next base: position 36,344 of record DASXPB010000050.1, on the reverse strand, counting down.
TCCGAGCTCTCGATCCGCGCGGCCCTCGGCGCGTCGCGGCCGAGAATCGTGTCCCAGATCCTGGTGGAGAGTGCCCTGCTCTCCGTGCTCGGAGGCGGGCTCGGATTCTTGTTGAGCGCGTGGGGCGTGGGTGGGCTGCTCTCGCGGTTCCCGGCGGCGCTGCCGCGCCTGGGCAACGTCGGCGCGAACTTGCGCGTCGCGGGATTCACCTTCCTCGCGTCCCTCGTCACGAGCATCCTGTTCGGGATCGTTCCCGCCTGGCGGGCGGCGAGCGGACGGTTCGCGGGCCTTCTCGGCCGCGCCCGCTCGGGAGGGCTGCGGGACGGACGGGCGCGAGGCGCGCTCGTCGTCTCGGAGATCGCGCTCGCGATGGTGCTCCTGGTCGGCGCCGGGCTCCTGCTGCGCGTCCTCTGGCGTCTCCAGAGCGTCCCGCCCGGCTTCGAGACGCGGGGCGTTCTGGCCGCGCACATCGACCTGCCGCAATCCCGCTACGACGACAAGGCGACGCAGTCCGTCTTCCGGCGGCGCCTGCTCCAGACGCTGAACGAGCAGCCCGGCGTCAGGGCTGCCTTCATCAGCGAGATCCCCCTGTCCGGAGACGCTCTCGACCACGACTTCGTGATCCAGGGGGAGCCGGCCCTGGCCCCCGGCGACGAGCCCTCGATCTACTCCCGCAGCGTGATGGGCGACTACTTCGGCGTGATGCGGATCCCGCTGCGCGCGGGCCGGCTGCTGAACGAGGGCGACCGCGAGAACACCGAGTTCGTAGGCGTCGTCAACGAGAGTATGGTCCGGCGCTACTTCCCGCACTCGAATCCCGTCGGCCGCAGGCTGCGGTGGGCGCGGCAGGAGAAGCCCCAGTGGATCACCATCGTCGGGGTCGTCGGCGACGTGCGCCACTTCGGCCTCGCCGACGGCGAGCAGCCCGCCGTCTACTCGCCGTACGTGCAGTCGGCTCAGGACTGGAAACGCTGGTCGGAGCTGGTCGTCGGCGGCCCTGGCGGCTCGAAGGGCCTCGGTGAGCTCGTGCGCCGCTCGGTCCGCGGCATCGACCCGCTCCTCCCGATCGCGAGGATCCGCTGGATGGACCAGGTCGTCGGCGATTCCCTGACCCGCCAGCGGTTCAACGCCGAGCTGCTCACGATCTTCGCGGCGTCCGCGCTGGGGCTCGCGTGCGTCGGGATCTTCGGCGTCATGTGGAGCACCGTGCGCCGGCGCCGCGCCGAGATCGGCGTGCGCATGGCGCTCGGCGCGGGCCCGTCCCGCGTCGTCCGCGAGATCGTGGCCGACGGCCTGCGGCTGATCGGGCTCGGCATCGTGATCGGACTGGTCGCGGCCTTCGGGCTGACGCGGCTGATGTCGAGCCTCCTCTTCGGCGTGACACCCACGGATCCCGCGACCTTCCTCGGCGTGGCGCTCCTCCTCGGGGCGGCCGCGCTGCTCGCGTGCTGGATCCCGGCGCGGCGCGCCTCGCGAGTCGACCCCATGGTCGTGCTGCGTTCCGAGTAAGGAGTCAGACGATGAGAACCCTCCTCCAGGACTTCCGCTACGCCGTCCGGTCGCTGTCGCGGAGCCCCGGCTTCTCCATCGCGGTCGTCGCGACGCTCGCCCTCGGCATCGGCGCGAACACCGCCGTCTACAGCCTCGTGCGCGGCGTCCTCTTCCGCGCGCTTCCGTTCCCCGCGCCCGAGCGGCTCGTCGCGGTCAGCGAGAGCTACCCCGCCAAGGGCTATCCGCTCATGGTGGCCTCGCCGCCGAACTACCTGGACTGGAAGGCGCAGAGCAAGAGCTTCGCCGTGATGGGTGCGTACAACACCGCCGACCTCGCCCTCTCGGAGGGCCGCGAGCCCGAGCGCCTCCGCGGCACGACCGTCACCGCCGGGTTCTTCGAGGCGCTCGGCGTCGCGCCCGCCTCCGGCCGCGTCTTCGCGCCGGGCGAGTTCTCGACGAGCAACGACCACGTCGCCGTCCTGAGCCATGGCGTGTGGCGGCGGCGGTTCGGGAGCGATCCCGCGCTCGTCGGAAAGACCATCCGGCTCGAGGGCGAGCCGTACCTCGTCGTCGGCGTGATGCCCGCGAACTTCCGCTTCCCGGAGGCCGGGCCCGACGCCTGGGTGCCGCTCACGTTCCCGGAGAACGTCGCGACCCAGCGCGGCGCGCACTACCTCGATGTCGTCGCGCGGCTCGCGCCGGGCACGACGCGCGAGCAGGCGTCGGCCGAGATGCACGCGATCGCGGGGACCCTCGAACGCCAGTACCACGACACCAACGAGGGCCACTCCGCCGTCGTCACGCCGCTGCGGGAGATGCTGGTGCGGTCGGTCCGCCCCGCGCTCCTGACTCTCCTCGGTGCGGTTGCGTTCGTGACGCTGATCGCCTGCGCGAACGTCGCCAACCTCATGCTGATCCGCGCGTCGCACCGCGGCGCGGAGCTCGCGATCCGGACCGCGCTCGGGGCGGGACGGTGGCGCATCGCGCGCCAACTCCTGACCGAGACGTTCGTGCTCGCCGCCTGCGGCGCCGGGCTGGGAATCTTCCTGGCGGAGATCGCCGTGGAGGCCATCGTGCGCTGGAGCCCTGGCGACATCCCGCGGCTCGCGGAGGTCGGCGTCGACGGCGGCGTCCTCGCGTTCACCGCGATCTGGACCGTCGCCGCCGTGATCCTCTGTGGCCTCGCGCCCGTCGCGGGCGTCTTCGCGCGCGCGCCCATGGCCGCGCTCAAGGTCGCCGGCGCCGACTCCGGCGCGCAGCCCGGGCCAGCACGCCTTCGCCGGCTGCTCGTCGTCGGCGAGCTCGGCCTCGCGCTGCTCCTCCTGGTCGGAGCGGGCCTCCTCGTGCGCAGCCTCGCGCGCCTCGCGGCCGTCGACCCGGGCTTCTCGGCCGATCGCGTCCTACGCTTCGACCTCTCACTGCCGAGCGCGCGCTATCCGGACGACGAGCGGATCGGCGACCTCACGGACAGGGTGCTCGGCGCCGTGCGGGCCCTCCCGGGCGTCCAGTCGGCGGGGGCGACGTTCGGCCTGCCGCTGACCGATTTCCGCTTCAGCAGCAGTTTCCGCGTGGAGGGCCGGCCGGAAGACCCGGCACACGAGGCCTCCGCTCAGCTGCGGATCGCCAGCCGCGACTACTTCCAGACGGTCCGCCTGCCACTCCTGGCCGGCCGTTCCTTCATGCCGCAGGACGTGCGGGGAGCGCCGGTCGTGATCCTCGCAAGCCAGGCCGCGGCCGCGAAGTTCTTCCCGGCCGGCGACGCGATCGGGCAGCGCCTGCGGTTCGGCGCGCGGCCCGGCAACAAGCGCATCCAGGGCGAGATCATCGGCATCGTCGGCGACGTGCACGACGAGGGGCTGGCGAACGGGAACACGCCCGAGTTCTATGCCAGCCTCGATCAGTCGCCGGTCGGCTTCTTCACCGTCGTTCTCCGCACGACGCAGGAGCCGGGCACGCTCGCCGCCGCGGTGCGCGGCGCGATCCAGACGATCGACCCCGAGCTGCCGGTGACCCAGCTCGAGCCGATGGCGGAGGTGGTCTCGCGCTCGATCGCGGGGCCCCGCTTCACGATGTCGCTCCTGCTCGTCTTCGCGGCGACCGCACTCCTGCTCTCGGCGGTCGGGATCTACGGCGTCACCGCGTATGCCGTCTCCCAGCGCACGCGCGAGCTCGGCATCCGCATGGCGCTCGGCGCCGACGGGCGCAGCGTCCGGGGGCTCGTGCTGCGCGATGGCCTGCGCCTGGCGGGGGCGGGCCTCGGGCTGGGCCTGATCGCCGCATTCGCCCTGACCCGGTTGCTCCGCGGGCTGCTTTACGAGGTTCCGCCGACGGACCTCGTGACCCACGCGGGCGTCGCGCTGATTCTCCTGGGCGTCGTCCTCGCCGCCTGCTGGATTCCCGCGCGGCGCGCCGCGCGGCTCGACCCGTGGCGCGCGCTGCGGGCCGAATAGGGAGTCCTCATGAACACGCTCCTCCAGGACCTTCGCTACGGAATCCGGAGCCTCCTCAGGGCGCCGGGCTTCACGGCCATCGCCGTCGCGACTCTGGCGCTCGGCATCGGCGCCAACACGGCGATCTTCAGCGTCACCCACGCCGTGCTCCTGCGCCGGCTGCCGTACCCCGAGCCCGAACGCCTCCTCGTGATGACCGAGCGGCACATCCGCGACGGTGAGTGGCGCGGATCCGGATCCACGCGCTCGCGGCTGCGCAGCGGAGGGGGCGTTCCGTGGCTGACGTTTCTCGACTGGCGGGCACAGACCCACTCGTTCCGTGGTCTGGCCGGCTTCCACACCAGGCAGGTCATGCTGAGCGGCGCCGGAGAGCCCGAGATGCTCCTCTCCGCGCAGGTCTCGGCCGAGTTCCTTCCGCTCCTCGGCGTACGGCCGGCGCTCGGTCGACTGTTCGGCGCCTCCGACGACGCGCCGGGCGCGCCGCCCACGCTGATCCTCTCCTACGGCCAGTGGAAGCGCCGCTACGGCGGCGACCCGTCGGCCGTTGGGCGAACCATCGACATCGACACCGTTCCCTACACGATCGTCGGGGTGCTGCCGCCGGGGTTCGCCTTCTTTCCAGAGCCGATCGAGGCGTACACGCCGATCGGCCTCATGGGCAACCAGCCGAGCTGGCAGGACCGCCGGAACCACGACGGCATGCAGGTGCTGGCCCGGCTCACGCCGGGAGCGTCTCTCGGCTCCGCCCGCAGCGAGATGGAGACGATCTCGCTCCGCCTCGAGAAGGAGTACCCGGTATCGAACAGCGGCCGGCGCGCGTCGGCCAACCTCCTCAACGAGGTGCTCCTCGGCGACTACACGGCTGTCCTGTGGATCCTGCTCGCCGCCGTCGGCGTCGTCCTGCTGATCGCGTGCGCCAACGTTGCGCACCTGCTGCTCGCGCGCGCGACGGCGCGCCGCCGCGAGTTCGCGATCAGGACCGCGATCGGCGCGAGCGGCGGCCGACTCGTGCGCCAGCTCTTGACGGAGAGCGTGCTGCTGTCGGCGATCGGCGGCGCGCTCGGCGTGGTCCTCGCGGGATGGGCGCTCGGGCCGCTGCTGCGCATCACACCGAGCGAGATTCCGCGGCTCGCCGACACCCGGATCGACCCGGCCGTCCTCCTCTTCACGCTCGCCGCGGCGACCGTCACCGGGATCCTGTTCGGCCTCGTCCCGGCACTTCACGCCTCGCGCAGCGATCCTCAGGGGACTCTGCGCGAATCGGTCAACTCGACGACGGGCGGCCTCGAGCGGCAGCGGCTGCGCAGCGCGCTCTTCGTCTCCGAAGTGGCTCTCGCCTTCGTGCTCGCGGTCGCCGCGGGGCTGCTCCTCCGCAGCCTCGTGCGCGTCGAGGGCGTCTCCCCCGGGCTGGAGACGGACGGCGTGCTCGCGCTCGACGTTTACCTGCCGGAAGCGAAATACACGACGCCCGTGGAGCGGCGCCTCTTCTACGAGCGCACGCTCGAGGAGCTGCGTCGCGTGCCGAGCGTCGAACGCGCCAGCGCCAGCCTCTGCACTCCGGTCGTCGGCCAATGCTGGGGATCCGCCTATCTCGTCTCGGATCGGCCCATCCCGAGCCGGGCCGATCTGCCGGACGGTCCGTTCAACGTGGTCGAGGCCTCGTATTTTCGGACGATGCACGTGCCGCTCAAGAGGGGACGGTTCTTCGACGCGACCGACACCCCCGACTCGCCGCCGGTGGTCGTCATCAACGAGATGATGGCGAGAAAGTGGTGGCCGAACGAGAGCCCGATCGGCAAGCGGATCAAGCAGGGCTTTCCGCAGGACCAGGCGCCCTACCGCGAGATCGTCGGCGTCGTGGGCGACGTGCCCCAGGACGGCCTCGACGAGCCAATCCGCACGGAGGTCTTCCTGCCCCTGTCCCAGCACCCCGAGGCCGACCTGACTCTTCTCGTCCGCACGAGCCGGCCACCGATGAGCCTCGCGAAGTCGACGATCGCGGCCATTCATGCGATCGACAAGGACCAGGCCGTGACGGCGGTTCAACCGATGAGTCAGTACATCGCCGACTCGCTGGCGCACCGGCGCTTCCAGACGCTGCTCCTCGGGCTCTTCGGCGGCCTCGCCCTGCTTCTCGCGTCGGTCGGCGTCTACGGCGTCGTCTCCTATGGGGTCGCTCAGCGCCGGCGCGAGATCGGCATCCGCGCCGCACTCGGCGCCGCGCGAGGGGACGTCCTTCGGCTCGTCTTCCGGCAGGCGCTGCGGCTCGCGGCCGTCGGACTCGTGATCGGAGGCGGCGCGTCGCTCCTCCTCACCCGGTTCCTCTCGAGTCTTCTCTTCGGCGTCACGCCGACGGATCCCATGACCTTCGGCAGTGTCTGCGTCATCGTCGCCGGAGTGGTCGCCGTCGCTTGCGCGCGGCCGGCGCTCCGGGCCATGTCGGTGGATCCCGCAACCGTGCTTCGATCGGAGTAGGGTATGACCACGCTGATTCAGGACCTTCGCTACGGGCTCCGGACGCTCCTCAAGGCGCCGGGCTTCACGGCCATAGCCGTCGCGACGCTCGCGCTCGGCATCGGGGCCAACACCGCGATCTTCAGCGTCGTGCACGCGGTGCTGCTGCGCCGGCTTCCCTACCCCGAGCCCGGCCGCCTCGTCGTGCTGCACGAGGAACAGAAACGAATCGGGAAGATGGGCGTCGCCTGGCCCACCTTCCTGGACCTGCGGGCGCAGAGCCGCACGTTCTCCTCGCCCGCCGGGTATCGCGCCAACGAGATGACGATCAGCGACACGCGCGAGCCCCAGGTGCTTCGCATCGGCGAGGTGTCGGCCTCCCTCTTCCCGCTTCTCGGCGCCAGGGCTGCCCTCGGGCGCGTCTTCGTGGAATCCGACGATCGTCCCGAGGCGCCCCCGACCGTCGTCCTGAGCGACGAGCTCTGGCGGAGCCGCTTCGGCTCCGACCGGGAGATCGTCGGAAAGGCCATCCGGCTGGACGCAGTCCCCCATACGGTCGTGGGAGTGCTCCCGCGCGGCTTCGGCTTCTTCCCCCGCCGCGCCGAGCTCTATCGCCCGATCGGACTCTACGGGGCGGAGCGATCCTGGCTCAACCGCGGCAACCACTCGGGCATGCGCGTCCTGGCGCGCCTCGCGCCCGGCGCCACGCTGGGGGGCGCCCGCAGCGAGATCGCCGGCATCATGCGGCAGCTCGAACGGCAGTATCCCGACACCAACGCCGGCCAGTTCGCGACGGTCGCCCCCCTCGCCGAGGAGCTCTTCCAGGACTATCAGCCGGCGCTCTGGACGCTCCTCGCGGCCGTCGCCGTCGTGCTCCTCATCGCCTGCGTCAACGTCGCCCACCTCCAGCTCGCGCGCTCGGCGGGCCGCCAGAAGGAGCTGGCGATCCGGGCCGCGCTCGGAGCGGGACGGGGACGCATCGTGCGGCAGCTCGTGACGGAGAGCATCCTGATCTCCGGGATCGGCGGCGCGCTCGGACTGCTGGTCGCCTCGTGGTCGATCGGCCCGCTCGTGCGCCTCGCGCCGACCGCGATCCCCCGGCTTGCCGAGACGCGCATCGATCCCGGCGTCCTCCTCTTCACCCTCGCCGTCTCCCTCGCGACCGGAATTCTCTTCGGCCTCACGCCGGCGATCTCCGCGTCGCGTCCCGATCCCCAGGCCGCCCTGGGAGACGGCAGCCGGGGCTCGACCGCGGGGCGCTCCCGGCAGCGCTTCCGCACGCTGCTGTTCGTGTCCGAGGTTGCGCTCGCCTTCGTCCTGGTCATCGGATCGGGGCTGCTGATCCGAAGCCTCGCCCAGCTGCGGGCCGTCTCCCCGGGCTTCAACGCCGAGCACGTCCTGGCCCTCGACGTCTCGGTGCCGGATGCCCGGTATCCGACCGACGAGGCGCGCGCGCTGTTCTACCGCCGCGCGGTGGACGCGCTGCGCCCCCTGCCCGGCGTCCAGTCCGCGAGCGCGGTCTACTGCACGCCGCTGATCGGCAAATGCTGGGGCTCGATCTATCTCCTCTCCGACCGGCCCGCGCCGGCTCAGGCCGAGCTCCCCAGCGCCCACTGGAACGTGATCGAGCCAGGCTATTTCTCGACTCTCACGATTCCGCTGCGCGAGGGCCGCCTGTTCACCGAGGCCGATCGCGCGGACTCGGCGAAGGTCGTGATCGTCAACGAGAGCTTCGCGAAGAAATGGTGGCCGAACGGTGGCGCGCTCGGAAAGAGCGTCAAGCAGGGTTGGCCCAAGGACCAGACGCCGTATCGAGAGATCGTCGGCGTGGTCGGCGACGTCCGCCAGGACGGCCTCGACACTCCCGCGCTTCCCGAGGTCTTCATCCCCTGGACGCAGAACCCGATGAATTCGATGACGCTGCTCGTGCGCGTCGCCGGCTCGCCGCGTTCCGTCGAACGAGCCGCGATCGCGGCCGTGCGCTCGGTCGACCCCGACCAGTCGGTCTCGAACGTGATGCCGCTGACCGGATACCTGAGCGATTCCGTCGCCGACCGGCGCTTCACGACGCTCCTCCTGGGCTTCTTTGCCGCGCTCGCGCTCGTCCTGGCCTCCGTCGGCATCTACGGCGTGGTGGCTTATGGGGTCGCCGAGCGGCGGCGGGAGATCGGGATCCGCACCGCGCTCGGTGCGCAGCCGGCCGACGTGCTCGCGCTGGTCGTCAAAGGCGCCCTTCGCCTCGCGGCCGTCGGAATGGCGGTGGGCGCGGTCGCCGCCCTGGGCCTCTCGCGCTTCCTCTCGAGCCTCCTCTTCGGCATCGGTCCCTCGGATCCGGCGACCTTCGGCGCCGTCGCGGCGCTCCTCGGGACGGTCGTCCTGGCCGCCTGCGTCTTCCCGGCGCGCAGCGCCCTGCGCGTCGATCCCAACACCGCCCTTCGCGATTGAGGTGGAAAATGATCCAACTGTCCAACGTCGAGAAGAGCTTCGCGACCAAGGCCGGCCAGACCTTCGTCCTGCGCCGCGTCTCGATGAAGATCGAGCCCGGCGAGTTCGTGACCATCATGGGCCCGTCCGGCGCCGGCAAGTCGACGCTTCTCTCCATCCTCGGAATGCTCGACCACGACTGGGCCGGCGAGTACCGGCTCCTCGAGAACGAGGTCCATCGGATGAAGCCTCGCGAGCGCAGCGAGCTCAACAAGAAGTACGTCGGCTTCGTCTTCCAGCAGTACCACCTGCTCGACAACCTGACGGTCGCCGAGAACCTCGACATCCCGCTCTCGTATCGCAACGTGAAGGGCTCGGAGCGGGCCGCGATCGTGGCGGACACGCTCGACCGCTTCCAGATCGTGGGCAAGAAGGACCTCTTCCCCAACCAGCTCTCGGGAGGCCAGCAGCAGCTGGTCGGCGTCGCGCGCGCGCTCATCGCGAAGCCGAAGCTCCTGCTCGCGGACGAGCCGACCGGAAACCTCCACTCGGACCAGGGCCGGGAGATCATGCGCCTCTTCAAGAGGCTCAATGGCGAGGGAATGACCATCGTCCAGGTCACCCACTCCGAGGAGAACGCGACCTACGGCAACCGGATCGTCCGTCTACGCGATGGATGGATCGTGAACGACTGACGCCATGGGCGCGCTGATGCAGGACCTTCGCTACGCCCTCCGCGGACTTCGTCGCAACCCCGCGTTCGCCGCGGCCGCGGTCGCGACGCTCGCGCTCGGCATCGGCGCGAACGCCGCGATCTTCGGTCTCGTCGAGGCCGTGATCCTCCGCCCGCTTCCGTTCGATCAGCCCGACCGCGTCGTCTTCGTCGTCGAGACCTGGAACGGGCGGCGCGGCGGCGTCGCGGCGGGCAACTTCACCGACCTGAAGCGTTCGGCGCGCTCGTTCGAGGCCCTGGCCGCCGCCCGCTACGGCAGCTTCAATCTCGCCGAGTCCGGCGAACCGGAGCGCGTCCAGGGCGCGCGGGTCACGTCCGACTTCTTCCGCGTGTTCGGCGTCTCGCCGATCCGGGGCCGCGTCTTCGCCGCCGACGAGGACCGTCCGGGCGGGGCCCCGGTCGTCGTCCTCAGCCACCGTCTCTGGCGGGCGCGGTTCGGCGGGGCTCCCGACGTCGTGGGACGGACCATCCGGATCGACGGCCAACCGCACACGGTCGTCGGCGTCACGCCCGAGGCGTTCGACTACACCGCGGACAACGAGCAGCTCTGGGTCCCCGCCGGACTGACGCCGGAGGACTTCGCCGACCACGACCGCCACAACCGGACCGTGCTCGGGCGGCTCGGGCCGGGCGTGACCCTGGCGCAGGCGAACCTCGAGGCGGACGCGATCGCCGCGGAGCTGCGCACGCGCTACCCCAAGGACATGAGCGGGCGCGGCTTCCGTCTCGAGCGGGTCCGCGACCTCCTGGTCGAGGACTACCGGACCCGACTTCTCATCCTCATGGGCGCCGTGGGCCTGGTCCTGCTCATCGCGTGCACCAACGTGTCGAACATGCTGCTCGCCCGCGGCGCCACCCGCGCGCGCGAGCTCACCGTCCGCGCGGCGCTCGGCGCCTCGAGGGGGCGGATCGCCCGGCTGCTCCTGACGGAGTGTGTCGTGCTCGGGCTCGCGGGCGGATCGCTCGGCGTCGTGCTCGCCGCTTTCGCCGTCCAGGCGCTCGTGGCGGCGAGCCCGGCCGGCGTGCCGCGGATCGAGCAGGCGGGAGTCGACGCCGGCGTGCTCGCGTTCGCGGCGGCGCTGTCGCTCGGCGCGAGCCTCCTCTTCGGCCTGTTGCCCGCGGCGAGCCTCGCGCGACGCGACATGCAGGGGGCGCTGCGCGAGGGCGGCCGCGGGGTGAGACGCGGCGGGCGCCGCGACCGCGTCCGGACGGTCCTCGTCGCCGCCCAGGTCGCGCTCGCGGTGACCCTGCTGGTCGGCGCCGGCCTCCTGATCCGCACGGCCCTCCACCTCCAGCGGGTCGCCCCGGGCTTCGACATGGACGGCGTCCTGACGGCCTCGCTCACGCTCCCGCCTTCGGCCGACGCCGACTCGATGCGACTCGCGATCCGGCGGCTCGACGAGGAGCTTGCGGTGGTGCCGAACGTCTCGCGCGCCGCGATCTCGACCCAGGTCCCGCTCGGGCCGGGCGGCAACTCGAACGGCATCCTCGCCGAGGAATGGGGGCTCGACATGAACCGGGTCGTCGACGCCCGTCTGCGGATCGTCACGGACGGCTACTTCTCGGCGCTTCGCGTTCCGATCGTCGCCGGCCGAGCGTTCTCCGACGCGGACCGGGCTGGCGCCCCGCTCTCCGTGATCCTCAGCCGCGCTCTGGCTGAGAGGATCTGGCCCGGCCAGGATCCGGTCGGCAGGCGGCTGCTCTGCTGCGAAGGCTCGCCCGAGGACCCGCGTCCCAAGACCGTGATCGGCGTCGCCGGCGACGTGCGCTCGCGGGGACCCGAGGAGGACATCTATCCGGAGTTCTACCTGCCGGCGGCGCAGGCTCCGGACGTCGCCTGGGACTGGGTCCAGCGCACCGTGACGATCGTCGCGCGCGCGGCCAACGGGCACGCCGACACGCTCGCGCCGTCTCTGCGAGAGGCGCTGCGCCGCACGTCGCCCGAGACGCCGCTCTACGACGTCCGCACGATGCGCGAGAGGCTTCGCTCCGCGCTCGCCGAGGAGCGGTTCCTGACGATTCTGCTGACCACGCTCGGAGCGGTCGGGCTCCTTCTCGCGGCGATCGGGATCTACGGCGTGATCGCCTACTTCGTCGCGCAGCGCACGGCGGAGTTCGGCGTCCGCATTGCGCTCGGCGCAACGCCGCGGGACGTCCTCCTCGTGTCCGCCCGGCACGGTCTCCTTCCCATCGGCGTCGGCCTCGCCGCCGGAGCCGCGGCCGCGCTGGCGGCGACGCGTCTGATGTCGGCGGCGCTGCATGGCGTCTCGCCGCGCGACCCCTTGACGTTCGCCGCGGTCATCGCGGTCCTGGCCGCAACGGCGATCCTCGCCGTCTGGGTTCCCGCCCGTCGCGCGACGCGGATCGACCCGAGCGAGGCGCTGAGGGCGGAGTGAGGTCGCGATGAGCTCCGGCGAGGCGAGGGGCCGATGGATCGCGGCGACGGACCGCGTACGCCGAAGGGAGGCCGCATGACATTCCTTCTCCAGGACCTGCGTTACGCGCTCCGGGGGCTCCGGCGCAACCCGGCGTTCGCGGCGGCCGCGGTCGCGACGCTCGCGCTCGGCATCGGCGCAAACGCCGCGATCTTCGCGCTCGTGGACCGCGTGCTGATCCGCGCGCTGCCCGTGCGCGATCCCGGCCAGCTGGTGCTCCTGCGCTCGCCCGGGCCGCGCCAGGGGCAGGCCTGGAGCGACGGCGACTCGGCGGCGTCGTTCTCCTACCCGGCCTACCGCGAGCTACGCGACCAGAACACGGTGCTCGCGGGGCTGCTCGCGACCTACCCCTTCGACGCGAGCGTCGCGGCCGGGGGCCGCACGGAGCGGGCCGTCGGAGAGCTCGTGTCGGGCAACTTCTTCTCGGTCCTCGGAGTCGGCGCGGCGGCGGGACGGGTCCTCTCGGCCTCGGACGACACCGCTCGCGGCGCGCATCCCGTGGCCGTGCTCTCATACGGCTACTGGACGCGGCGCTTCGGCGCCGCGAAGGCGATCCTCGGCGAGGCGATCTCGGTCAACGGCACCCCGCTCACGGTCGTCGGCGTCGCGGCGCCGCGCTTCGAGGGCGTCCAGCCCGGCCGCCGGCCCGACGTCTTCGTGCCGATGACGATGAAGGCCGCGATGACGCCGACCTGGGATGGTCTCGACGATCCCAAGAACTATTGGGTCCAGCTCATCGGCCGCCTGAGGCCCGGCGTCGCCCCGAGCCAGGCCGCGGCCTCGTTGACCGCCGTGTATCGGCCGCTGCTCACCGAGGTCCTGCCGACCATCAACAACTGGAACGATCAACAGAAGCGCGATTTCCTGGCACGCCGGATCGAGCTCCGCCGGGGCGGGGGCGGTCGGGCCGTGCTGCGCGACCGGCTCGGTACCCCGCTGCTCGCTCTGATGGGCATGGTCGGCGTCGTGCTCCTCATCGCGTGCACCAACCTCGCCGGTCTCCTCGCGGCGCGCGGCGTCTCGCGGCAGCGGGAGTACGGGATCCGCGTGGCCATGGGCGCGAGCCCCGGCCGGCTGGTCCGCCAGTCGCTCGTCGAGTGCCTGGCGTTCTCGGTCCTGGGAGGCGCGCTGGGCCTCGCCGTCTCCACGTGGACGCTCCACGGCCTGCTCTCGCTCTTCCCGCCCGACGCCGACCTGCGGCTGCTATCCGCCGGCATCGACCTGCGCGTCGTGGCGTTCGCGGCGGCGCTCGCGCTGTTGGCCGGCGCGCTGTTCGGCGCGGGGCCGGCGTTTCGCGTCTCGCGGCTCGACCCGTTCCGCGTGCTGCGCGGCGAGGGTCGGTCCTCGGCCGGCCGGGAGGCCATCCATCTGCGGACGTGGATGGTGACCGCGCAGGTCGCGTTGACGTTGGTCCTCCTGGTCGCGGCGGGCCTCTTCGCGAAGAGCCTCGGGAACCTCCTGCAGGTCAACCTGGGGTTCCGGCCGTCCGGCGTCGCCGCATTCTCGATCTCGCCGGACCTCGCCGGCTACTCGCCGGAGGAGACGGTTCGGCTCGGCCACAGAGTCATCGACGAGCTCTCGCGCCTTCCGGGAAGCGAGTCGGCTTCCGCGGCCGCGGTCCCCAACATGGCAAACAGCAACTGGACCAACAACTTCTTTGCGTCGCACGCGCCGGCCGACACCGTCGAGACGTGGCGCAACTTCGTCGGCCCCGGGTACTTCAAGACGCTCGGGATCCCGCTGCTCGCCGGCCGGGACTTCCGTGACGAAGACGACGCGAAAGCGTCTCCCGTCGCGATCGTCAACGAGACCTTCGCGCGGCGCTTCTTCCCCGGCCGGACTCCTATCGGAGAGCGGATCGGGCTCCGCGGCACCGCCGCCACGATCGAAATCGTGGGCGTCGTCGCGGACAGCAAGGGCGCCACGGTCGCGGAGCCCGCGCATCCGTTCGCCTATCACCCGTACGCCCAGTCGTTCGGGCAGGACAAGCTCGGCTCGCTGACCTTCTACGTCCGATCCACCGCACCCCCTGCCTCGCTGATCGCGGCCGCGCAGCAGACGGTGGCCCGCCTCGATCCGCGGATCCCCGTTTACGACGCGACCACCCTCGAGTCGCGCGTCCACGAGACGCTCCTCACGGACCGCGTGACGTTCCTGCTTTCGTGGGCGTTCGGCGGGCTGGCGGCCCTGCTGGCGGCCGTCGGCATCTACGGCGTGCTCGCATTCTCCGTCGCTCAGCGTCGCCGGGAGATCGGCGTGCGGATCGCGCTCGGCGCGGACTCGCGCCGCGTCCGGCGCATGGTGCTCGGAGAGGTCGGGCGGATGCTGCTCGTCGGCGGCCTGCTCGGCCTGCCGGCGGCGTGGGTCGTCGCGCGCGGAATCGAGTCGATCCTCTTCGGCGTGCGCGCCGCCGACGCCTCCGTGTTCGCCGGCGGGATCGTGCTGATGGCGGCAGTCGCGATGCTCGCCGGATACTTCCCCGCCCGCCGCGCCGCCCGCATCGATCCGATCGAGACGCTGAGGAGCGAATGAGGACGGGGCTCTGGCAAGACCTCCGGTTCGCTCTGCGGGGCATGCGCAAGAGCCCCGGATTCTCGTGTATCGCGGTGCTCATCCTCGGGCTGGGCATCGGTGCGAGCACGACGATCGCCAGTCTCGTCGACGCGCTCTACCTGCGGACGCTGCCGGCGAAGGATCCCTCGCGGCTCGTCGAGATCTACCAGACCCGCAACCCCGGCGAACATTTCAACCTCTCCTACCTCGACTACCTGCAATACCGTGCGCACACCCGCAGCTTCTCCGGCCTCGCCGCGCACTACTCCCACGCGCCCATCAATCTCGCGACGCGCGGGGAGTCGCGCGAGATCAACGGCAGCGTCGCGACCGCCAGCTACTTCGAGGTCCTCGGCCTGAGGCCCCACCTCGGACGCTTCTTCTCGCCCGAGGAGGACCGAGTGCCGGACCGCGACGCGGTCGCGGTGATCGGCTACGGGCTCTGGCGGCAGGCGTTCGACGCGGACCCGCAGATTCTCGGCCGTGTCGTTCGACTGAACGGGACACTCTTCACGATCGTGGGCGTCGCGCCTCGGGACTTTCACGGCGTCCCGCTCGGCGGTCTCGCCACGGACGTCTGGATCCCGACGGCGATGTTTCACGTCGGATACCGCTACTGCGACGCCTTCGAGCGCGGCTGCAATGTCGTCACGATGCTCGGGCGGCTCGCCCCGGGGCGCTCGATCGCCCAGGCGAGGCGAGAGCTCGACGTCGAGGCCGCCGCCCTCGCGGTCGCTTACCCGAAGACGAACGGCGGCCGGGCGCTCCACGTGACGCCGGCACGCGGCGTGGATCCCGAGTACCGCAGCGAGATCGCCGGCGTCGCGCCGCTCCTCCTGACCGTCGCGGCGCTCATCCTCGCCGTCGCCTGCGCGAACCTGGCCGGCCTGCTCATGGCCCGAGCCACGACCCGGCGCCGGGAGATCGCGATTCGCACGGCGCTCGGCGCCGGACGCTGGCGGCTGCTCCGCCAGCTGCTGAGCGAGAGCCTCCTGCTCTCGGTCTTCGGCGGCCTCCTCGGCGTGCTGGTCGCTTTCTGGGCCAAGGACCTCATCGCGGCGCTCTACTCCGCCGACTCCGAGGGCAGACGGGCGTACTTCGCTCTGGCCGTCGATCCCGCGGTCCTCGCGGTCGCGTCGATCACGACCGTCCTCACCGGCATCCTCTTCGGGCTGGCTCCGGCGTTCCAGGCCGTCCGGCTTCCCGTCGTCGCGTCACTCAAGGAGTCTGCGCCGAAGGGTGCGGACTCCTCGCGCCTCCGCAACGCCCTCGTCGTCTCCCAGGTCGCGATCTCGCTGATGCTCGCCGCGGGCGCCGGCCTCCTGCTGCGCAGCCTCGACCGGGTGTATCGGGGACCCGGGTTCGATCCCTCGCCGATCGTCCTCCTGCGCCTCCGCCCCTCGCTCGTGGCGTACGACCCGCAGAAGGCGCAGGCGTTCCAGCGCGAGGTTCTTCGCCGACTCACGGACATCCCCGGAGTCGTTTCCGCGAGCCCGGCACAGTCGCCGCCCGTGCCGGGCTCGATGCCGGCGAAGCTGTACTGGGGTTCCCGTGTCCCGCTCTGGCTGCCCGGTCACGAGCCGGATCGCCCCGAGAATGCCCTCCAGGTCCCGACCAACTGGGTCGGGCCGCGATACTTCGAGACCCTGGGCGTCCGCCTCCTCGAGGGCCGGGAGTTCGCCGAGCGCGACCACCGCGGAGCGCCCGAGGTCGCCATCGTCAGCGCGACTCTCGCACACGCGCTCTGGCCCGACGGCGGCGGAGTCGGACGAACCCTGGTCGTCGATGGGAGCGCGCTCCGGGTGGTCGGTGTCGCGCAGGACGCCCAGTACCGCAGCGCCGCCCAGCCCGCGGTCCCCTTCGTCTACAGGAGCTTCTGGCAGCTGCCCACGATCGACGAGAGCCCCGTAGACTCGCGCACGCACGTCCGCGTGTCCGGCGATCCGCGGGCGCTCCTGCCTCGGATTCGGCAGGAGATCGCGGCCGTGGACCCGAACGTTCCGATCAGCGAGGACCGGCCTCTGACGGAGTGGCTCGACTACGCCTTCCAGCCCGTGCGGGTGGCGGGGACCGTCCTCGTCGCGCTCGGCGCGATCGCCCTTCTCCTGACGGCCATCGGCCTCTACGGGCTCCTGGCCTACTCCGTCGGCCGGAGGACGCGCGAGATCGCGATCCGCATGGCGCTCGGAGCGGACGCCCGGCAGGTGGCTCGCGCCGTCGTCGCGCAGGGTGCGCGGCTCGCCCTGATCGGCGCGGCGCTGGGCGCCGCGGGCGTATTCGCCTTTGCGCGACTGGTCGCAGCCCTCCTGGTGGGCCTTCCGGCGAACGATCCCGTCTCGCTGGTCTCGGCCGTGGTTCTCCTCGTCGGCGTCGCCGCGCTGGCGAGCTATCTCCCGGCGCGGCGCGCGGCGCGGGTCGATCCCATGGTGGCGCTCCGGACCGAATGAAGGAAGACCGAAAGGACCCCCTATGAAGTTCCTGTCGCAGGACCTGCGCTACGTGCTTCGAGGCCTCCGCCGAAGTCCCGGCTTCACGGCCACCGCGGTCGCTACCCTCGCCCTCGCGATCGGCGCCAACACCGCCATCTTCTCGGTCGTGCGGGGCGTGCTGCTGCGTCCGCTTCCCTTCGCGCAGCCCGACCGGCTCGTGGTGGTCCAGGAGCGCGACCAGGACGGCGAGGCCACGAACACTGGCTACGCCACGTACCGCGACTGGCGCGGCCGGAGCCGCTCCTTCGACGAAATCGCCGTGGCGGCCTATTGGATGCCGAAGCTCTCCGCCAGCCCCGGCGCCGCCGCCGAGCGTATCGAGGGACTGCGCGTCTCGCAGGCCTTCTTCCGGCTGCTCGGCGTGCGTCCCGCGCTGGGGCGCGACTTCCTGCCCGCCGAGGACGTCCCCGGCGCCAACCGCGTCGTGCTCCTCTCCGACGGCCTTTGGAGACGACGCTTCGCAGCCGACCCGAGGATCGCGGGTAAGACCGTCCGCCTCGGCGACAACGCGTATCTCGTCGCCGGCGTGCTCCCGCGCGACTTCGAGTCCGTCTTCGCCGCGGATCCGACCAAGCCCACCGAGATCTTCGGCGCATTGGGCTACGACGCCGGCCTCCCGCAGGCCTGCCGCACGTGCCGGCACCTCCGCACGATCGCGCGGCTCGGCCCGGGCGTGACGCGGGAGCAGGCGGAGGCCGAGTTGACGGCAATCTCCTCGACGCTCCTCCGTGAATACCCGACCGAGTACTCGGCGACCGGCGTCTTCGTGAAGCCGTTCGCGGCCGCTTTGACGGCGCGCGCGCGGCCGCTCCTGTGGACGTTGTTCGCAGCGGTCGGATTGGTTCTGCTCATCGGATGCGCCAACGTGGCGAGCCTACTGCTCGCGCGCGCCGGCCGCCGCCGCAAGGAAGTCGCCCTGCGCACGGCACTCGGAGCGTCGCGGGCCCGAATCACCGCCCTCTTCCTGGTGGAGGCCCTGGTTCTCGCGCTCTTGGGAGGCGCGCTCGGGCTCCTGACCGCTGCCTGGACCCTGCAGACCCTGGTCGGCCTGGCACCGGCCAATCTCCCGCGACTCGGCGCCGTCCGGCTGGAGGGCGCCGTTCTGCTGTTCACTTTGGGGGTCTCGGTGCTCACGGGCCTCCTCTTCGGAATCCTGCCGGCGATGCGGATGAGCCGGCTGCACGTCGAGCCGGTGCTGCGGGAGTCCTCGGGCGCCTCGGCCGGGCGAAGCGCCCGGCGCTTCGGGGGCTCGCTGGTCGTCTTCGACGTCGCGCTCGCCCTCATCCTCCTGAGCGGCGCCCTTCTGCTCCTGAAGAGCACCTCCCGACTGCTGCGCGTGGATCCTGGTTTCCGAAGTGCCGGTCTGCTGACCATGGAGGTGGACGTGACGGGCGCCCGCTATGCCGAAGACCCCGCGGTCACGGCGTTCTGGGACCAGGTCTTGGAGCGGGTGGCCGCGCTCCCCGGCGTCCAGAGCGCCGGCCTCGTAAGCCAGCTTCCCCTGGGCGGCAACTTCGACGGCTACGGGGTCCACGCGCAGGACAAGCCCTCCACCAATCCGGACGCGGACCCGAGCGCCGACCGGTACGGGGTGAGCGCCGACTATCTCCGCACGATGGGCATCCCAGTCCTCCGGGGCCGCGGATTCTCGCCGGCGGACCGCGCGGACTCTCCGCCGGTGGTCTTGATCAACGGCGCCCTCGGCCGCAGGGTCTGGCCGGGCGAGGATCCGATTGGCAAGCGCGTCCGGATCGGAGGCAACGACGGGCCGTGGCGCACGGTCGTCGGCGTCGTGGGCAGCGTGCGCCACACCGCGCTCGACGCGCCCGAGACTCCGCAGATCTACTTGCCGCGGTCGCAGTTCGTCGACAACTTCATGGTGCTCGTCGTCCGCGCCGCGAACCCCGATCGGCTCGCGGGCCCCATCCGCGCGGCGATCACACGGATCGATGCCGACCAGCCCATCACTCGCGTGGCGACCATGGAGCGCGTCCTGTCCGGCTCCGCCGCGCCCCACCGCTTCTCCGCCGGCCTGCTGGGCGCCTTCGCCCTGCTGGCGTCGCTGCTCGCCTCGGTCGGAATCTTCGGAGTGCTCTCCGGCTTCGTGGGCCAGCGCACGCGCGAGATCGGCATCCGGGTCGCGCTCGGCGCCAGCCGGCAGAGCATCGTCGGGCTGGTCTCCGCGCGGACACTGCGTCTCACGCTGGCGGGCGTCGCCGTAGGCCTCGCGGGCTCGCTCCTGCTCTCGAAAGGGATCGCCGGCCAGCTCTTTCGCGTCGATCCTCACGACCCGATCGTTCTCATCGCCGCGTCGGTCCTGATCGTCGCCGTGGCGCTTCTCTCGGCCCTCGCGCCGGTGCGGCGCGCACTTCGCGTCGACCCGATCACGACGCTGCGCGCGGAATGACGGAAAGGAACCGCCCATGAAGTTTCTCTGGCAGGACCTCCGCTACGCGCTGCGCGGGCTCCGCAAGAGCCCCGGGTTCGCGGCCGCCGCCATTGCGACGCTGGCCCTCGGCATCGGCGCCAACGCCGCCATCTTCGCCCTCGTGGACCGGGTGCTCCTGCGCGCCCTCCCGATCCGCGACCCGCAACAGCTCGTCCTCTTCCGCTCGCCGGGACCGCGCCAGGGACATGCGTGGAGCGACGGCGACGACGCCTCGTCCCTGTCCTACCCCCTGTACCGCGACCTCCTCGAGCCCTCCCGGCACGCCTTCAGCGGGCTGATCGGCGAGCTTCCCTTCGACGCCAGCGTCGCGGCGCGCGGAGAGACCGAGCGCGCGGCGGGCGAGCTCGTGACGGGCAACTACTTCGGCGTCCTCGGCGTCCCACCCGCGCTCGGCCGGGTGCTCGGCGCGGACGACGACCGCACGCAGGGCGCACACCCCGTGGCGGTCCTCTCGCACGGCTACTGGCAGCGGCGCTTCGGCGGCGATCGCTCGGTGCTCGACAGGCCGCTGATCGTCAACGGCCAGGCGCTCACGGTCGTCGGCGTCGCGACGGCCTCCTTCGGCGGCATCCAGGCGGGCCGCCCGGTCGACGTCTTCGTGCCGATGATGATGAAGCCGCAGATGACGCCGTTCTGGAACGGTCTGGACGATCCCAAGGACTTCTGGCTCCAGATCGTCGGCCGCCTGAAGCCCGGCGTCTCGATCGCGGAGGCGGAGCGGTCGCTCGCGCCGGCGTACCGGGCGACGCTCGAGGACCTGCTCCCCCGCATGACCGGCTGGGACGACGTCCGCCGCAAGGAATTCCTGAACCGGAAGCTCGAGCTCCTCTCCGGCGCGCGCGGCCGCCTCGTCCTCCAGGAGGGCGTGCGCAAGCCGCTCGTCTCCCTCATGGGGCTGGTCTTCCTCGTCCTCATGATCGCGTGCTCGAACCTCGCGGGCCTGCTCGCGGCGCGTGGCGCGGCGCGCCAGCGCGAGTACGGCATCCGCCTGGCGATCGGCGCCGGGCGCGCGCAGCTGCTCCGGCAGTCCGTCGTCGAGTGCCTCGTCTTCTCGATCGCCGGCGGAGCGCTCGGCCTCCTGCTCGCGTCGTGGGTCTTGAACGCGCTGCAGTCCGCCCTCCCGACCGGCGCCGAGCTGCGGCTGGTCGCGGCCCAGATCGACCCGCGCGTGCTCGGATTCGGCGCGCTCGTCTCCGTCGTCGCCGGCGTCCTCTTCGGCGTCGGTCCCGCGTACCGCGCCGCCCGGCTGGATCCGGCGCGGACGCTGCGCGGGCAGGGCCGGGGCAGCACGTCGCCCGGGCGCGAGGCGCTGCGCTTCCGCAGCGGGCTCGTGACCGCGCAGGTCGCGCTGACGCTCGTCCTGCTGGTCGCGGCCGGGCTCTTCGCGCAGAGCCTGCGCAACCTGGGCCGCGTGGACCTCGGACTGAACACGACGAACGTCCTCTCCTTCACGGTCTCCCCGGCGCTGATCGGCTACCCGTCCGATCGGACGATGACCCTGGCGCGGCGGCTCACCGAGGACCTGCAGGCGCTGCCCGGCGTGCGCACGGTGACCGCGGCGCAGATCGGGACGATGACCGGCAACGACTCGGGGGGCGGCGTCGTGACGGACGGGCCCGCGCCGCCGCGCGACCTCGCCTACTCGCGACGGAACCGGATCGGCCCCGACTACTTCGTGACGCTCGGAATTCCCCTGCGCGCGGGCCGCTCGATCGCGTGGACCGACGACGCGCTTGCGCCCAAGGTCGCGGTGGTGAACGAGACCTTCGCCCGCCGCTTCTTCCCGGGTCAGAACGCGCTCGGCCGGAGGTTCGGCACCGGAGGAACCGACGTCAAGCCGGACATCGAGATCGTGGGCATCGCGGCCGACAGCAAGGGCTCGGACGTCGACGAGGAACCCACGCCGTACGCCTACCTCCCGTACCTGCAGAACCCGAA
This sequence comes from Thermoanaerobaculia bacterium, assembly GCA_036493875.1. Classification (GTDB taxonomy): domain Bacteria; phylum Acidobacteriota; class Thermoanaerobaculia; order UBA5066; family Gp7-AA6; genus DAHUXD01. The sequence goes on along the minus strand of DASXPB010000050.1, from coordinate 14,928 downwards.
GCTCTCGGAGCTCACGTTCTACGTACGCAGCGCGCAGGACCCCTCCGGCCTCGCCGAGACCCTCCGCGCCGCCGTGCGGCGGCTCGATCCGCAGCTCCCGGTCGAGGACCTGAAGACTCTCTCGGCGCAGGTGCGCGAGTCGCTCCTGACGCGGCGGCTGACGATGCTGCTCTCGGTCTCCTTCGCGGTCCTCGCGGCCCTGCTCGCCGCGATCGGCATCTATGGCGTTCTGGCCTTCGCGGTCGCGCAGCGGCGACGGGAGATCGGCGTCCGCATGGCCCTCGGCGCGGCGCCCGCCGCGGTCCGCGGGCTCATCCTGCGCGAGGTCGCGCGGTTCCTGCTGGTCGGCGCCGCGATCGGGCTGCCCGCGGCGTATGCGCTCGCCCGGGTGGTGCAGTCGATCCTGTTCGGCGTGCCCGCCGCGGACCTGCCGGTGTTCGCGGTCGGGATCGCGCTGATGGCGACGGTCGGCCTGCTCGCGGGATACCTCCCCGCGCGCCGCGCCGCGCGCATCGATCCGCTGGAAGCTCTCCGGAACGACTGAGGAGGAGGAGATGACGTCCCTGCTGCAGGATCTTCGGTACGCGGTCCGTTCCTTCGCGAAGAGCCCCGGGTTCACCGCCGTCGCCCTCGCGACGCTCGCCCTCGGCATCGGAGCCAACACGGCGATCTTCTCGGTCGTCAATGCCGTGATCCTGAAGCCGCTGCCCTTCCGGAATCCGGGCGAGCTCGTGCGCGTCACGGCGGACTACTCCCACCAGGGGGTGGCCGACATCGGCCTGTCCGGACTCGAGCTGTTCGACTACCGGGACCGCGCCGGCGTCTTCGAGGAGATCTCGGGCCTCTTCCCGATCGACGCGAACATCACCGGAGGCGACCGTCCGGAGCGGGCCGAGGTGCTCCTGACGGACGTCAACTACTTCACGATGCTGGGGGCGCGTCCCCAGCTCGGCCGGTTCTTCGAGAAGAGCGACTATGCGCCCGGCATCGCCGAGGTCGCGGTCATCAGCGACGGCTGGTGGCGGCGCCATTACGGCGCAGACCCCGCCGTCCTCGGCAAGAAGCTCCGCCTCGACGACGATCTCTACACCATCATCGGCGTCGCGTCGCCGGCCTTCCGCCACCCCGGCCGTTCGATCGAGACCGACGTCGAGGTCTGGGCGCCCTCGGGTTGGAGCGCCTCGCCGTTCCCGTCCAAGCCGAGCCGCACGTCCTACTTCCTCCAGGGAGCGCTGGGCCGCCTGAAGCCGGGCATCACGCCGCGGAGGGCGCAGGAGCGCCTCGACGCCCTCGCCGCGCAGCTGCGGCGCGAGTACGCCAACGACTACCCGGCGCGGGACGGGTGGACGCCGCGCGTTCATCCGCTCCAGGAGGATCTGGTCGGGAACGTGCGGCCCGCTCTGCTCGTGCTGCTGGCCGCGGTCGGGTTCGTGCTCCTCATCGCCTGCGCCAACGTCGCCAACCTCCTGCTCGCGCGCGCCTCGGGCCGGCGTCGCGAGATCTCGATCCGCGCGGCGCTCGGCGCCGGGCGTTCCCGGCTGGTACGCCAGCTGCTGACCGAGAGCGTCGCCCTGTCGCTCGTCGCGGGCCTCCTCGGCGTCGCGCTCGCGGCCTGGGGCGTCGACGCCCTCGTCCGGCTCTCGCCCCGAAGCCTGCCCCGGCTGCTCGAGGTCGGAGTCGACCTGCGGGTCCTGCTCTTCACGCTGTCGGCCTCGCTCCTGACGGGCCTGCTGTTCGGGCTCGTCCCGGCCCTCCACGCGGCGAAGGACGGGCTCGTCGACCCGCTCAAGGAGAGCGCGCGGGGCTCGGGGGGGCCGGGAGGACGGCGGCTTCGCGCGGCGCTGATCGTCGCGGAGTTCGCCTTGTCGCTCGTCCTGCTGGTCGGCGCCGGGCTTCTCGTCCGGACGCTCTGGCGGCTCCAGGGCGTGGATCCCGGGTTCGATCCGAAGGACCTGACGATGGCGAGCCTCTGGCTCGCGCAGCCGAACATCCCCGAGAACGGGCGCTACTACGAGGATGCGGCCCAGATCGGGCTTTACCGCAAGATCCTCGACCGGCTCCGCGACGTGCCGGGAATCCGAGCGGCGGCGGCCGCGACGCGGGTCCCCTTCGGCGTCCGCTCGGGCGGCCGGTTCCTGATCGAGGGCCGCGATCCCGAGAATGGCGGCGCCGGCGGCGGTGATCTCTCGAGCACCAGCACGGAGTACTTCCGCGTGGTCGGGATCGCTCTCCGGAGCGGAAGGCTCTTCACGGATCACGACGACGAGAACGCCGAGCCCGTGGCGGTCGTCAGCGAGTCGCTGGCCAGGAAATACTTTCCGGCGGGCGACGCGATCGGGCACCGCCTGCAGGTCCCCAACCGGACCGGCCCGGGCAGCCGGCCCAATCTTCAGACGGCGCCGTGGATGCGGATCGTCGGGATCGTCGGGGACGTGAAGACCCAGGCCCTCGACCTCGACGACCGTCCGGAGCTCTACCGCCCGCTGCTGCAGGCCCCGTTCCGTACCCTGACCCTCGTCGCGCGCGGCTCGCTGACGTCGCAGGAGACCGCCGCCGCCATCGAGCGGGAGGTCCGTGCCATCGACTCGGAGGTCCCCATCTACGCGGTGCGCACGATGGAGGAGGCGATGGCGAAGACGGTGGCCGAGCGCCGATTCGCGATGCGGCTCCTGGGCCTCTTCGCGGTGGTGGCCCTTCTGCTCTCGGCGATCGGTCTCTCCGGTGTGATGGCCTACGGCGTCGCCCAGCGCCGCCGCGAGATCGGCATCCGCATGGCGCTCGGCGCGCGCCCCGCCGAGATCCGCCGCATGCTCCTTCGCGAGGGCGCTCGCCTGGCGGGACTCGGGGTCGTCCTCGGGCTCGGAGGCGCGTTTCTGCTGACCGGCCTCATGTCCTCGCTGCTCTACGGCGTGGGTCCGCGGGACCCCGTCACGTTCCTGCTCGTCTCGGGAGTGCTCGCCGCGGTGGCACTCGCCGCCACCGACGTTCCCGCGCGCCGGGCGAGCCGCGTGGACCCGATGAGGGCGCTGCGATCCGACTGAAGGTGGAGGTGGTAGATTCGCGCCGTGGTTCAGGCTCCGACCGATCGGGTCGAGAAGAGCGATGAGGAGTGGAAGGCCGCTCTGACTCCCGAGCAGTACCGCATCCTCCGCCAGAAGGGGACGGAACGCGCGTTCACGGGAAAGTTCTGGAACCACCACGACACGGGTACGTACGCGTGCGCGGCCTGCAGCCACGACCTTTTCGACTCTCGGACCAAGTTCGACTCGGGTACCGGCTGGCCCAGTTTCTCGACGCCCCTCTCCGAGGCGAGCGTGAAGACCGACGAGGACCGCAGCCTCTTCGCCGCGAGGACCGAGGTCCTGTGCCGGCGGTGCGGATCGCACCTCGGCCACGTCTTCGAGGACGGCCCCGAACCCACCGGCCTGCGCTACTGCATCAACTCGGGCGCGCTCGCGTTTCGGCCGCGCTGAGCCCTCCAGCATGACGCGCGCGGCGCGAGTCCTGATCGCGGACGACCAGCGAGACGTCCTCGAGGCGCTCCGGCTCCTCCTGAAGGGCGAGGGCCTCGACTGCGAGACCGCCACCTCCCCCGCCGGCGTGCTGGCCGCGCTGGAGGAGCGCGACTACGACGCGGCGCTGATCGACCTGAACTACACGCGCGACACGACGTCGGGCCACGAGGGGCTCGACCTCCTGGCGCGGATCCGCGAGGTCGACGGAGACCTGCCGGTCGTCGTCATGACGGCGTGGGGAACCGTGGACCTCGCGGTGGAGGCGATGCGGCGTGGTGCCCGCGACTTCGTGCAGAAGCCCTGGGAGAACGCGCGGCTGATCGCCACGCTGACGACGCAGATCGCGCTCGGCCGCGCGCTCAAGCAGAGTCGGCGGCTGGAGGCCGAGAACCGTCTCCTGCGGCAGGAGACCGAGTCCTCGATGATCGCGTCCTCCCCCTCGATGGCGCCCGTGCTCGAGGTCATCGCGCGGGTCGGGCCGTCCGACGCGAACGTCCTGATCGAGGGCGAGAACGGGAGTGGCAAGGGCGTCGTGGCGCGCGCCCTGCACGCCGTCTCGAAGCGGTCGGGGAAGCCGTTCGTGACGCTGAACGCGGGCGGGATCTCCGAGGGCCTGTTCGAGAGCGAGCTCTTCGGCCACGTCCGCGGCGCGTTCACGGACGCGCGCGCGGATCGGGTCGGGCGCTTCGAGCTGGCGGACGGCGGGACCCTGTTCCTGGACGAGATCGGCAACGTCCCCGCGGCGCAGCAGGCGAAGCTCCTGCGGGTCCTCGAGACCGGGGAGTTCGAGCGCGTGGGCTCCTCGCGGACCGTGCGCGCCGACGTCCGCATCCTCTCCGCGACCAACGCCGATCTCCACGCCGCCGTCGCGGGCGGCCGGTTCCGGCAGGATCTCCTCTTCCGCCTGAACACGATCGAGATCCGAGTACCGCCCCTGCGCGGACGGCGCGAGGACATCCCGCTCCTCGCCCGGCAGTTCCTGGACGTGCACGCGCGCCGCTACGGCAAGCGCGTCGGCGGGTTCGAGGCCTCGGCGCTCGAGCTCCTCCTCGCGCACCCGTGGCCCGGCAACGTGCGGGAGCTCGACCACGCCGTCGAGCGCGCGGTCCTCATGGCCTCCGGCGACCGGATCCGGGCCGCCGACCTCGGCCTGCGCCGAGGCGGCGAGGTGCCGCGTCTCGAGGAGCTCTCGCTCGAGGAGGTGGAGAATCTCCTCGTGCGCAAGGCCATGGACCGCTTCGGCGGCAACGTCAGCCAGGCGGCGCGAGCCCTGGGTCTCTCCCGCAGCGCCCTCTACCGCCGGCTGGAGAAGTACGGCTCCTAGTCGAGGCGGAGCACGCGCTTGAGAAGGCTCTCGCACGACGCACGGATTCTCCTGCTGGCGGCTGCAGCCGCGCTGCCGGCCGTGGCCGTCGCCGTCGGGATCCTCTGGGCCGGCGACTACAGCTCCAAGCTCCGCTGGACGCTGCTCGTCATCGTGGTCGTCGCCTGGCTCCTCTTCGTCCAGGCCCTCCGGGAGCGCGTCGTGCGGCCGCTGCAGACGGTGTCGAACCTGCTCGCCGCGATGCGCGAGGAGGACTTCTCGATCCGCGCGCGGGGCGCCCGTGCGGATGATCCGCTCGGCGAGGTGCTCCTCGAGGTCAACGCGCTCGCCGAGACCCTGCGCGAGCAGCGGCTGGGCGCCCTCGAGGCGACGGCGCTGCTCTCGAAGGTCATGGCCGAGATCTCCGTCGCCGTGTTCGCGTTCGACGACGCGGGCGTCCTGCGGCTGGTCAACCGCTTCGGCGAGACGCTCCTCGGCCAGCCGGAGCCGCGCCTGTTGGGTCTCAGCGCCGAGGAGCTCGGGCTCGCGCCCTTTCTCGCGCCGGACACCGCGCAGATCCTGGACGCGAGCTTCCCGGGCGCCGCCGGGCGGTGGGAGGTCCGCAAGAGCACCTTCCGGCAGGGCGGCGTCCCCCACCAGCTGCTCGTGCTCGCCGATGTCAGCCGTCCGCTGCGCGAAGAGGAGCGGCAGGCCTGGCAGCGCCTGATCCGCGTGCTCGGCCACGAGCTCAACAACTCGCTCGCGCCGATCCAGTCGATCGCGGGCAGCCTGAAGCGCCTGGCCGAGCAGGCCGAGCCGCCGCCCGACTGGCGGGAGGATCTTCGGCGCGGCCTCGCGGTGATCGCGTCGCGCGCCGAGGCCCTGTCGCGCTTCACCACCGCCTACGCCAAGCTGGCGCGCCTGCCGCCGCCGCGGCCGGTGCCCGTCCAGGTGGACCCGCTCCTGCGGCGCGTGACGAGCCTCGAGACGCGGCTGCCCGTCGGCGTCATCCCGGGGCCGCCCGCGACGCTCTCCGCCGACGCGGACCAGCTCGAGCAGCTCCTCATCAACCTCGTGCGCAACGCCGCGGACGCGGCGCTCGAGACGCGCGGCGGGGTCGCCGTGGGCTGGAAGCGCTTGCGCGGACCGTTGCTCGAGATCTGGGTCGCCGACGACGGCCCGGGCCTGCCCAACACGAGCAACCTGTTCGTGCCTTTCTTCACGACGAAGCCCGGAGGCTCGGGCATCGGACTCGTCCTGTCGCGGCAGATCGCGGAGGCCCACGGAGGCTCGCTCGCGCTGGAGAACCGGCGCGGTCACCGCGGCTGCATCGCGCGGCTGCGCCTGCCGCTTTCCGCCGCATGAGAGTTGGCCCGTGAGGTACGAGGAGCATCGGCCGCCGCCTCCGCTCGCGCCGTTCGTCGAGTGCCTCTGGACCGCAGAGGACGATGCGGCGCTCGAGGTCCGCGCGCCGGAGTCCGTCGTTCCGGACGGCTGCCCAGAGTGGATCTTTCATCTGGGCTCGCCGTACCGCCGGTTCGACGCCAGAGGCGCGAGTGTCGCGAGCGCGACGAGCGCCACGGGAAGGCGGCGTCGGAGGAGTGGACCTGGAAGAAGGCGAGCTGAGTAGAGGCGGCGACCGGGCGACTATTCAGCGCTTCGCTCGCGGACCTCCTCGGAGGTCAGGCCGTAGAGCGGCGGCGTCGGGACGCCGAGGATCCCGAGGCCCATGTAGATCTGTCCGCGGTGGTGGATCTCGTGCTCCGCCATGAGGCGCAGCCACTTCGAGACCGTGATCGGGGCGCCGCCGGGGGTGACGCAGTGCGCCGCGAGATCCGCGTCGGAAAGCCCTCGAAAGATCTCCATCGACTCCGCGTGCTTGCCCTCGAAGTACGCGAGGACCGCGTCACGGCCGTCAGCCAGCTCGCGCCCATGGCCGCGATAGCGCGAGGGACGCAGCCGCGCGTTCTCGGCGTACATGTCGCGCTCGATCCCCGCGAGGTGCCGCACGAGATCGCCCAGGGTGAACTTGCCCTCCTGCCACGTCCACTCGAGGCGGTCGGGCGGGATGCAGTCGACGACTCGCCGCGTGCGGAACCGGACCTTCTCCCAGTAGTCGAAGAATGCGGCGGCCGCGGCGGTGTCCATGGCGAGACCTCGATCCTAGACCAGATCGGCCGGCCGGATCGGCACGCGGCGAACGCGCTTGCCCGTCGCGGCGAAGATCGCGTTCGCGACGGCCGGCGCGACGCACGGCACGGGCTGCTCGCCGAGGCCGCTCGGGGGACGGTCGCTGTCGATCGCATGGATCTCGATCTCGGGCGTCTCGGCGAGCCGCATCACCGGGAAGTCCGTGTACGTCGTCTGCTCGACGCGCCCCCCGGCGAAGGTGACCTCGCTCTTCAGGGCGTAGGTCAGGCCCCAGAGGACGCCGCTCTCGATCTGACCCTCGAGGCCCGCGCGGTTCACGACCTGCCCGCAGTCGCCGGCCGTGACGACCCGGTGGACCGCGACGTCGCCCGCGGAGCCGACGGAGACCTCGGCCACCTGCGCGATGACGGTCCGGCCGTGGTACGCGTTGCACGCGAGCCCGCGGCCGACGCGCCGGCCGCCGCGCTTCGGAACGGGCGAGCCCCAGCCCGCCTTCCCCGCCGCGAGCTCGACGACCGCGCGGAGGCGGTCGCGCGAGACCGCGCGCGTCACCCACGGGAACGAGGTGCCCGGGGGAAGAAGGGCGAGGCGCAGCTCGAGCGGATCCCGCTGCGTCGCGTGCGCGAGCTCGTCCAGGAACGACTCCCGCGCGAAGGTGTTCGGCGGATAGAAGACCGAGCGCCAGGCGCCGGTGCGCACGGGCGACTCGATCGTGAGGTGCTCGACGGTCAGCGCCGGGGCCGCGTAGGGGTTGTCGTAGCCGCCCCACGGATCGACGTCGGGGTCGTCCGCCTCGTCGGAGAAGGGACCGAACATCGAGAGGTGGAAGGTGGTCTCGCGGTGCGTCCACGCCAGGAGTCCGCCCTTCGCGTCGAGCCCGGCCGCGCAATCGACCCGCGAGGGCGGATGGAGGAAGTCGCGCTGGAAGTCGTCGGCCCGCGACCACACGACCTGCACGGGAACGCCCGCGCCCGCCGCCTTCGCCACCTCGGCGGCCTCGACCGCGTAGTCGGCGGCGAGACGCCGCCCGAATCCGCCGCCGAGAAGCGTCACGTGCACGGTGACCTTCTCGGGCGGCAGCGCCAGGAGCTTCGCCGCCTCGCGCTGCACGCGCTGCGGGTTCTGCGTCGGGGACCAGATCTCGCAGCGACCGTTCTCGAAGCGCGCGATCGAGTTGCCGGGCTCGACGGAGGCGTGGGCCTGGAACGCGTCCCTGTAGGTGGCCGTGAGGCGGCTGGCGGATCCCGCGAGCGCGGCCGCGGCGTCGCCGACGCGCCGCGAGACGCGGCCCGGCCGGGACGAGGCGTCGTCGAGGCGGCGGTGGAGCTCCGCCGTCGTCAGGCGCGCATTGGCCCCCTCGTTCCACTCCACGCGCAGCGCGTCCCTTCCCTTCAGCGCCGCGTGGGTGTTCCGCGCGAGGACCGCGACGCCGTCCTCGATCGCGACGACCCGGACGACGCCCGGCACCGCCGTCGCGGCCGCCGGATCGAAGCGGACGAGCTTGCCTCCGGCGACGGAGCACCGCGCCACCGCCGCGAAGAGCATTCCGGGGATCCGCGTGTCGAGACCGTAGACGGCGCGGCCCGTCACGATGTCGGGGCCGTCGATCCGGGGCACCCGCGTCCCGATCAGCGTGAACTCCTCCCGCGGCTTGATCCGGGGCTCCTTCGGCACGGGCAGCCCCGCGGCGACGGCGACGAGGGCTCCGAAGGCGGCGCGCTTCTTGGACGCCGGGTGAACGACCGCGCCTCCCTCCGCCCGGCACTCGGACGCCGGCACGCCCCAGCCCCGGGCGGCCGCCTCGACGAGCATCTCCCGGGCGGCCGCGCCGGCGGTGCGCAGAGGCTTCCAGCCGGAGTCCACGCTGTCGCTGCCCCCCGTGTTCATGTCCGCGTACTCGGCCGACGGGGACGCCTGCTCGATCGCGACGGCCTTCCAGTCCGCGCCGAGCTCGTCGGCGAGGATCATGGCGAGCGAGGTCCGCACGCCCTGGCCCATCTCGGACCTCGCCACGACCAGCGTGACCTTCCCCGACGGGTCGATCCGGACCCACTGGTTCGGCGCGAAGCGCGTCGCAGCTTCGGGCGGTGCATTCAGAGCGAAGATGGGGACTCGCAGCGCGGTGAGCGCGACTCCTCCGACGGCCGTCGTGCGCAGGAACTCCCGGCGGCTGGTGCTCATCGGACGATTCCAGGAGCGCCAACCAACCGGGCGACGGCCTTGCGCATCCGGCCGTACGTTCCGCAGCGGCAGACGTGCTCGGAGAGCGCGGCCTCGATCCCCTCCTGCGTCGGCCGCGAGCCCGGCGCACCGGCTCCGCCGAAGAAGGCGGCGCACGTCATGATCATGCCGGGCTGGCAGTACCCGCATTGCGCCACGTCCTCCTCGAGCCACGCCCGCTGGCAGGGATGCGCGCCGTCTTTCGACAGGCCCTCGATCGTCGTGACCGCGTGTCCCGCCAGCGAGGACACGGGCACCTGGCACGAGCGCATCGCCTTGCCGTCGACGTGCACGGTGCAGGCGCCGCAGATGCCGACGCCGCAGCCGTACTTGGTGCCGGTCAGACCGAGGAGGTCGCGAAGGACCCATAGGAGCGGCAGATCGGGATCCGGCGATTCGACCGTCCGCCTCCGTCCGTTGACCGTCAGAGCGTATCCCGACATGCCGCCCCCCTGGCGGATTCAAACGGACGCGAGGCCTCAGGGTTGCGACGGGAGGACGAAAAGATCGAGGGAGGGGACGAAGACGGCCCTGCTCCTACCTGGGCGAGCGGGCTACGACCATGGTGACCACGTACCCGGACGGCTTGCCCTCCGCGGGCGCAACCCGCGTCGACTCGGTCCAGCTCGTCCCGTCCTCCCCGGACAGCTTCCACGAGCCGGCGGACAGGCGCGCGGCGCCCCGGCTTCCCGCGAAGGCCTTGTCCAGCGTCTGCAGAACCGCGGAGGCGCTCGCGTCGGTCTGGATCCTCCAGCTCGTCTCCCAGCGGTCGCGGGTTCCCTCGTGCCGCACGATCGTCCGAACCGGGTACTCCCGGATCGCGTCGAAGCCCGGCGAGAGCCGCTGATCCGCGAGGCTCGCCCGAGCGTAGCCGGAGTCCGGACGCCAGTCGTACTCGAGCGAGACGGCGGCCACCTGCGCGACGCCCCTGCCGCAGACCCGCTCGATCACGTGGAGCGCGCCGTCGATCCCGGCGGACAGCCCGGCCGCGGTGATGAACTTGCCGTTGTCCACGAACCGCCGGTCCGACACGACCCGCGTCTTCGGCGCCGCCTGCCTGAGCTCGTCGATCAGGCCGGCGAACGTCGTCGCCTCCAGCCCGTCCAGCAGTCCCGCCTTCGCCAGGAAGAACGCGCCGTTGCACACCGACAGGACGAGCTCGGCGTCCTGCGCGCGCTCCCGGAGCCAGCGGATGACCGCCGGATTTTCGAGCTGCGGGTCCACGTTGCCGCCGGGAACGACGATGAGGTCGGGCTTCGGCTCCTGGCCGAATCGGAACGTCGGGTTGACGCTCATCCCCATCGAGGTCGTGATCGGATCGGTCGAGTCGGAGACCGTGTACATGTGGAAGGCCGGCTGGCCGTTGACGTAGGCGTGGCCGAGCACCTCCCACGGGCCGGTGTAGTCGATGATCTGGACTCCCGGGAAGATCAGGATCGCGACGTTGCGCCCGCCGGCGTTCTTCGGTCCGACGGCGAGCATCGGCGACGCCGCCAGCAGGGCCGTCAGGACGAATGCGCGTTTCATGATCCGTCTCCTCACGCGCTTCGGAGGGCGATCATGGGATCCACCGTAGTCGCCCGGCGCGCCGGAATGAAGCATGCGATCGCCGCGACGGCGCCGAGCATCAGAGCCACGGCGAGAAAGGTCGGCGGATCGGTCGGAGAGACCTCGTACAGGAGGCTCGCCCAGAGCCGCGAGATCGCGAGCGCGACGGCGATGCCGATCGCGAGACCGATGAACACCTGGCGCATTCCCTGCCCGAGGACCATCGCGAGGACGCTCCCGGGCCGCGCGCCGAGCGCCATCCGGATGCCGAACTCCTGCCGCCGCTGCCCGACCGTGAAGGCAATCACGCCGGCGATTCCGGTCGCGGTAATCGTCAGCGCCAGGCTCGCGAAGAGCAGGAGCAGCGTCGCGGTCAGGCGCGGCGTGTCGAGCGCGCCGGCGCGCACCTCGTCGAGCGTGCGGATGCGGTCGACCGGCTGCTCCGGTCCGATCGCGTGGACCGTCGTCCGCAGGACGCGCGCGAGCCGCTTCGGGTCTCCGTCGGTCCGGATCAGGCACGTCCCGAGGCCGGGGAACTGGCGGATCGAGAGGAAGACCTGGTCCACGGGCGCGTCGGCGATCGCATACTGGCGGACGTTGCCGACGACGCCGACGATCTCAACCGGCGACATCTTTCCGGGATCGGTCTCGATCTCGATGCGCTTGCCGACGGGGTCCTCCCCCGGCCAGACGTGGCGGGCCATCTGATCGTTGATGACCGCGGCGAGCGGGGCCTCGAACCGGTCCGTGTCGGCGAGGACGCGGCCGCGCAGGACGGGGACGCCGATCGTCGCGAAGTAGGCGGCGCTAACGCGCTGGAAGTCGGCGCGCGGCTTCTGCTCGCGGCTCGGCGCGCGCCGGCCCTCGACGTCGTACTGGCCGTTCGCGGGACCGCCCTCGTTCAGCGGGAACGTCCCCGCGAGGGCAATCGACTGCACGCCAGGCTCGTGGGCCATGCGCGCGAGCAGCTCGTCCTGGAAGGCCAGCCGCTCCTCCTTCTTGGAGTAACGGGTGAAGTTCAGCGAGAGGCGCGCCGTGAGCACGTGCTCGGTGCGGAACCCCGTGTCGACGTGCGACAGCTTCCACAGCGTGCGCAGCATCAGGCCGGCGCCGACGAGGAGGACGAAGGAGATCGCGACCTGGCCGGCGATCAGGAGGTTGCGCACGCGCAGGCGCGTCGGCGTCGCTCCCGAAGTGTCGCGGCCGTCGGTGAGCGAGGCGGAGAGACTGCGCTTGCGCGAGAGCGCCGGCAGCAGGCCGAGGACGACGCCCACGACGAGCGACACCGCGAGCGAGAAGACGAGCACCGGCACGTCGACCGCGATCTCGGGCGCGCGGGGCGTGAACCGCTTCGCGAAGTGGACGAGGAGGCCGCGCCCGGCGGCGGCCAGCCCGACGCCGACGAGCCCGCCGGTCAGCGAGACGAGCAGGCTCTCGGTGAGAAGCTGCCGGGTCAGACGGCCGCGCCCGGCGCCGAGCGCCGACCGGAGCGCCATCTCCCGCTCCCGGCGCACGAGGCGCGCGAGCGACAGGTTCGCGACGTTGGCGCAGGCGAGCAGGAGCACGAGGCCCACCGTTCCGAAGAGCATGAGGAAGGTGGGCCGCGCCTGCTTCGTGAGCTCCTCGCGCAGCGAGACCGGCGACAGCGTCAGGTGAACCGAGGCCGGGTAGTCCGACGGGTGGTCATGCACAACCCGCGCGGCGACCGAGGCGAGGTCGCTCTTCGCAGCGTCGAAGCGGACGCCCGGCTTAAGGCGTCCGAAGGCCTGCATCATTCCCATCTGCCGGTTGGTCTCCATGTCGGGGTCCGAGCGGAACGGGCACGCCGACACCGGCATGTAGACGTCGTTGTCCTCGGGATAGCCAGGGATCGGGGGCAGCACGCCGATCACGGTGTGCGGCCGGTCGTTCATCGTGAAGACGCGGCCGACGACCGAGGGGTCGCCGCCGAAGGCGCGCATCCAGTACTGATGCGAGAGGACGAGGACCGCTTCGGCACCCTTCTTGTCCTCACCCGGAAGGAACGTCCGGCCGACGACCGGCTTGACGCCGAGCGTGTCGAAGTAGTTGGCCGAGACGACGCCGGTCTGGACGCGCTGCGGCTCGGGACCGCCGAGGAGCACGAAGAACATCGAGTGGTACTCGACGACGCCCTCGACCGTCCGGCTCAACGCGCGCATGTCGTAGATCTCCGGGGCCGCGAACCGTCCGTCCTGGATCCCGGCACCGGGCGCGTCGACCCGCAGGCGCACGAGCCGGTCGCCGCCGCCGTACGGCAGCGATTGCAGGAGCACGCCGTGCACGACGGAGAAGATCGCGGTGTTCGCGCCGATCCCGAGAGCGAGCGTCAGGATCGCGGCCGCCGCGTAGCCCGGGTTCTTCCGCAGCGAGCGCGCGCCGTAGCGGATGTCCTGGAGGACGGTCTCGAGGAGGACGGCCCGGTCCGCCTCACGGACCTCGTCCTTGGTCTTCTCGACTCCGCCGAAGAGCCGGAGGGCCTCGGTCCGCGCCTCGTCGGGCGACATCCCCCGCCGCACGTTCTTCTCGATCTCGCGCTCGAGGTGGAAGCGCAGCTCCTCGTCGAGGTCCGATTCCATTTTCCCGCGCGAGAAGACCGACCGCATGCTGCCGAACACTCGTCCGAACATGGAGTTCTCCCTCCCCGTTTCCCTTTACGTGGCGGCCAGGACGCGCCCGACCGCGGCCGCGAAGCGCTCCCAGCTCTCGGTCTGGTCGGCCAGCTGGCGGCGGCCGGCGCGGGTCAGCGTGTAGAACCGGGCCCGGCGGTTGTTCTCGGAGTTGCCCCACTCGGCCCCGATCCAGCCCTTCTCCTCGAGCCGGTGCAACGCCGGGTAGAGGGAGCCCTGGTTGACGGCCAGGACGTCCTCGGAGAGCTGCTGGATCCTCTGGGCGATCCCCCAGCCGTGCATGGCCTGGGTGGACAGGGTCTTCAGGATCAGCACGTCCAGGGTCCCCTGGAGCAGGTCGCTGCGTTCGCTGCGGTTCGAGGCGTCGGGCATCGGCTCTCCTCTCGACTCTCTACAGGAGCATACGCGGCTTCCTGTAGATTGTTTAGGGGAAGCGGATTTTTTTCGCGGCAGACGGGCGCGATAGGCTTTCCCCGCCTGACATCCTTAAAGAGGAGACCCCTTTGAGCAAGCACAAGCGCCTCGCCCTTGCCGCGGCCGCCGGCCTGCTGCTCGTCCTCCCCGGAATTCCCGCCACGGGCCAGGAGACCGCCAGGAACGCGGCTCCCCCGCAGCCCATCGTCCTGCGCGCGGCCCGGCTTCTCGACGTGGCCAATGGCCGCTACGTCGAGCGGCCCGTCGTCGTGATCCGCGGAGACCGGATCGAGAGCGTGGGGACGGACGCCGCGGCGATCCCGGCGGGTGCCACCGTCGTGGACCTGGGTCCCCGGGTGCTCCTCCCGGGTCTCGCGGATCTGCATACCCACGTCCTCCTGCAGGGGGACGCGACCGAGGCCGAGTACGAGGCCCAGATCCTCCAGGAGTACCCGGCGCACCGGGTGGCCCGCGCCGTGCGCGCCCTCAGGATCGCGCTCGAGCACGGCTTCACGACGATGCGCGACCTCGAGACGGAGGGAGCGGGCTACGACGACGTGGCCCTGCGCGATGCCGTCGAGGAGGGGGTGATCCCCGGGCCCCGCCTGCGGGTCGTGGGACCGGCCCTCTCCACCACCGGGACCTATCCGATCCTGCACTTCCGGCCCGACTGGAAGTTCCCCACCGGCGTCATGGTCTGCGACGGCGCGGACGGCTGCCGCAAGGCGGTCCGCGAGCAGATCTCCTACGGCACCGACTGGGTCAAGGTCTACGCGAACACCGGCGGACTGCGCTTGACCGCCGACGGATACGTCGACTCGCCGCCGAACTGGACCAAGGAGGAGATCGAGGCCGTCGTCTCGGAGGCGCACGCGCGCGGGCGGAAGGTCGCCGCGCACGCGCGCTCCGACAGCGGCGTCCGGCTCGCCGTCGCCGCCGGCGTCGACTCGATCGAGCACGGCGACTCGATCCGGCCCGAGATGGCGGCGGAGATGGCGCGCAAGGGCATCGTCTTCTGCCCCACCCTGACGGTCGTCCGCTACGTCTCGCCGATTCGCGCGAGGGAGGGATGCGCGATCTGCAGCCAGTCGGAGAAGATCCAGGCGAAGTCGTTCGCCAACTGCCGGAA
>DASXPB010000049.1:0-30702 GCA_036493875.1 Thermoanaerobaculia bacterium | reverse complement strand
CTCCGAAGGCGAAGACCCTCTCCTCCTCGCGCTCGAGGCGGAGGGCGTCGTGATGCGGACCCGCATCGACGGAAAGTCGGCCTGGTGCGACCGGCGCCTGCTCGCCCGCATCCACCGCTACACGCTGGACCGCCTCCGGCGCGAGATCGCGCCGGTGACCGCCTCGCAGTTCCTGCGGTTCCTGGCACGCTGGCAGCACGTCGCCGACGCGCACCGGCTGACGGGGCCGCGCGGTGTCGCCGAGGCGATCGCGCAGCTCGCCGGGTTCGAGGCGCCCGCGTGGGCCTGGGAGGGCACGATCCTCCCGGCGCGCGTGCGCGGGTCCAAGCGGGAGTGGCTGGATCAGCTCGCGCTGTCGGGCGAGGTGGTCTGGGGCCGACTCTGGGGTGCGGGCGTCGGGCTGGTGCGGCGCGCGCCCATCACGTTGGTGCCGCGCGAGGACCTGGAGGCGTGGCGTTCGGCGGCCTCCGGAGTTCTGCGGCCGGAGCCCTCGGGCTCCTCGGCGCGGGTCTGTGAGGCGCTCGCCGCGCGCGGCGCGATGTTCTTCCCGGAGCTTCTCAAGACGACCGGGCTCACCGCGTCGGAGGCTCAGGCGGACCTGGAGGAGCTGATCGGCCTGGGGCGCGTGACCTGCGACGCCTACTCGGGCCTCCGCGCGCTCCTCGTGCCGGCGTGGAGGCGCCAGCCGCGCAGCCTGGCGGTCGGCCGCTGGGGCCTGCTCGAAACGGTCTCTCCGAGCCCCGACAACATTCCGCCCGTCGGCGCGTCCCGCGTCGACTCCGTCGAGTTCGTCGCGCGCAGGCTGCTCGCGCGCACGGGCGTCGTCTTCCGCAAGACGCTGGCCCGCGAGAGGCAGCCGATCCCGTGGCGGGATCTCGTGCGGACGCTGCGGGTGATGGAGCTGCGCGGCGAGGTTCGCGGGGGCCGCTTCGTCGCGGGCTTCGACGGCGAGCAGTACGCGCTGGCCGAGGCGATCCCGATCCTGCGCGAGGAGCGGCGGGCCGAGAGAGACTCGACCGCGCCGGCGCCGGCGCCGGCGTCGGTGTCGGCGGCGGACCCGCTCAACTTCCGCGGCATCCTGACGCCGGACGAGCGCGTCTCGCCCGCCACCCGGCGTCAGGTGCTGGTGGCCTAGGCCCGAGTCCTTTCAACGTAGGTGCGGCCCTAGGTTAGCGCCGGCGGCCCCGGCGCTTGTCGCGGCCGGCGGCCGCTCGGTGCGCGGCCGCCGCGGGCGGGGGCAAGCCCCGCCCTACTTCGACTGGAGGTCCTGCGCCATCTTCAGGTGCGACTGGAGCGTGGGCAGGGTGGAGCCCGCGAACTTGTCGATCGCGGTCTGGGCCGCGTCGTGGGATTCGTGCGTGAAGAGCGCCACGGCCTCCTTGTGGTCGGCGAGCATCTGGGTCTTGTACGCCCTGTCGAAGTCGGCGCCCGACAGGCCCTGAAGCTTGTCGATGGCCTGCTTGTGCTGCGCGTCGAGATCCGCGGGGACCGAGAGCCCCTCCTGCGTCGCGGCCGCCTTGAGCGCGTCGCCCGCCTTGGTGTGGTCGTCGATCATGTGCTGGGCGAAGCCGCGCACGTTCGCGTCGGTGCTCTTGTCGAGCGCGACCTTGCTCGCCTGGACTTCGGTCATGTTCGCGATCGCCGCCTTCTGTACGAACGAGATATCGTCCGCGGGCGCCTTCTGGGCGAGCGCGAGGCTCGCCGCGGTGGCCATCGCCGCGACCCCCACCAAAGCCAACCCGGGATACATCCGAGAGTTCATGAAAAACCTCCTCGAGACGCAGGAGCGCCTCTGGGGTCCAGAGCAGCAACCTGCGTGCCATCATGCCGCCCAGGTTTCCTCGCGCCGCGCATCCTCGCGCCGCGCATCCTCGCGCCGCGCATCCAAGTCTAGAAGACGACCATTGCGATCGCGGCCGCGAACATCACCGCACACGTGATCCCGACGACGACACGGCTGAAGATCGGGATCGGTTTTCCGAGCATCAGCTTCCGATTCGACGCGAGCACGAGAATCCCGACCAGAAGGAACGGCGCCAGGATGCCGTTGATGACGGCGCTCCAGTAGAGGGCCGCCACGGGACTGATGTGCGCGAAGTCCACGGCGGCACCGAGGACGGTCGCGAGAATGACGACGACGTAGAAGGCCCGCGCACCCTTGAACGAACGGTCGAGCCCCTGCCTCCAGCCGAACGTCTCGGCGAACGCGTAGGCCGCCGAGCCGGAGAGCGTCGGGATCGCGAGCAATCCCACGCCGATCAAACCGAGCGCATAGAGGAGCTCGGTGAATTTCCCCGCGACGGGCTCGAGCGCTCGCGCGATGTCGGCGGAGGTCTTCGGATGCGTGACGCCGTGCCGGTGAAGCGTGAGGGCGGTCGCCACGATCACGAAGAACATGACGAAATTGGAGAAGAACGTGCCGATGCCGACATCCCAGCGGCGCCGACTCAGCGCCTCGGACGTGGTGCCGCGACGCTCTTCGACACGCTTGAGCCCGGCGGCCTTCTCCTCCTCGACCTCCTGCGACGCCTGCCAGAAGAACAGGTAGGGGCTGATCGTCGTGCCGAGGATCGCGACCAGCATGCCCCACTCCTCCCGCTTTCGCGGCCAGTGGGGGAGGACCGCGGCCTTCAGGATCTCTCCCCAGTCCTCGGCGACCCGCAGCGCGACCAGGACGTAGAGGAAGAGCGCGAGCGCGAGCCACTTCAGGACTCGGCTGATCTGCTCGTACCGCAGGGTCACGGTGAGCCAGGCGATGACGGCGGCGAAGACGAGGACGCCGACGGGCGGGGGAACGTGGAGCACCATCGCCGCGGCGTCCGCCATCCCGGCCAGGTCGGCGGCGATGTTGATCGTATTCGCGAGGAAAAGGGCGGAGGCGACGACGGCGATGCCGCCCTTCCAGAATCGCCGCTTCAATCCAACGGCGAGCCCCTGGCCCGTGACCATCCCGACGCGAGCGCAGGTCATTTGCACGAAGGCCATGAGCGGCCAGCTCAACCCCGCGCTCCAGAGCAGAGAGAAACCGAGGGAGGCGCCCGCGATCGAGTACGTCGCGATTCCGGACGGGTCGTCGTCCGCCGCGCCCGTGATGACGCCCGGTCCCAGCGACGCGAGGATCCGCCTCGCCTTCGATCGCGGTTTCGCTCGCTTCGTGGTCGATTTCGATCTCACGACTCTCCTCTTCGCTTCTCGCTCATCGCTCGCCTGCCGCGTACCGCCCGCCCCCGAGCGGCGGTACGCCCTTGCAAGAAGTCGGCCTCCGGAGGAATCCAAGAGGGCTCGCGAGTCGAGGCTGAACGACTCCATCGAGACCTGCTCACTCAGGCGCTCGAGATGGAGGTGGGAGGGCACGCGGGGGCGGAAGCAGGAACGGAACGAGTCGCTCTCGAGGTCGCCCGCCCTAGACGAGCTCGTGGACCTTGTCGGAGAGCAGCGTCCGCACGATCCGGCCTCGGTCCGGAGTGCCCTTCGCGAGGGCCTCGGCCAGGTGTCTCGCCTGCTCGAGAGTGATCTTGGGAGGCATCGGCGGCTCGAAAGGGTCCACGACCGCCTCGACCACGACCGGGCCCGGCCGCGAGAGCGCGCGGTCCAGGATCGCTCCGCATTCCGCGGGGTCCTCGATGCGGAACCCCTCGCCGCCGCACGCCTGAGCGAACGCGGCGAAGTCGATCGGGTGCAGGTCGCAGCCGTACTCGGGGTTGCCCAGGAAGACCATCTGCTCCCACTTGATCTGTCCGAGCGAGTCGTTCTTGACGACGACGACCTTGATGGGCAGCCGATACTTGACCGCGGTCGCGAACTCGCCCATCAGCATCGTGAAGCCGCCATCGCCGACGAACGCAACGGAGGGACGATCCGGGTAGGCGACCTGCGCGGCGATCGCGTAGGGAAGGCCGCACGCCATCGACGCCAGGTTGCCGGACACGGAATGCATCTGCCCGGCCTGCGCCGGGATGTGCCGCGCGAACCAGCTCGTGATCGTCCCCGAGTCGCACGAGACGATCGCGTTCGCGGGCAGGCGCCGCCCCAGCTCTCCCGCCAGGCGCTGCGGCTTCATCGGGCGGTCCGTCCGCTCCTCCTGCGCCGCCAGCAGCTTGCGCCAGTGCTCCATGCCCTTCTGCGCCTTCTCGAGGAAGCTCCGGTCCTCGCGGCGCGAGAGCCGCGCGAGGAGACCCTGCAGCGTCCGCCGGCTGTCGCCCACGAGCCCGACCTCGACCGGATAGCGCAGCGCGATCCGGGCGGGGTCCGCGTCGATCTGGACCGCGCGGGCGTCGCCGGGCTTCGGATAGAACTCGATGTACGGGAACGAGGTCCCGACCAGCAGCAGGGTGTCGCAGTCCTCGATCGCCTCTTGCGACGGCCGCGTGCCGAGCAGCCCGATGCCGCCGGTCGTGTAGGGCGAGTCGTCGGGCACGGCGCCCTTGCCCAGCAGAGCCTTCACGATCGGCGCTCCGAGCCGCTCCGCCGCCTCGAGGAGCTCCGCGGTCGCGTGCAGGGCGCCGCGGCCCGCGAGGATCACGGTCCTGCGGCCGGACCGGAGGACCTCGGCGGCGCGGTCGATCTCGGCGTCGGTCGGCACGCGCGCGCCGTATCCGGGCTCCTCGCCGACGTGCCCGGGGACGTTGCGCTTCGAACGCTCGTCGGCCGCCGCCTCCTGGAGGTCCACCGGGAAGTTGAGATGCGCGACGCCGCGGTAGGCGAGCGCGGTCCGGCACGCGAGCGCGGTCGCGTTCTCGACGTGCGAGGCGCCCATGATCCGCGCGCTGTAGACGGCGACGTCCGCGAAGACGCGGTCGAGGTCCACGTCCTGCTGCTGGTGCGTGTCGATCAGGTCGTGGAAGGCGTGGCCGGTGATCGCCAGGACGGGCGCGCCGTCGAGCTTCGCGTCGTAGAGCCCGTTCAGGAGATGGATGCCGCCGGGCCCCGAGGTGGCCAGGCAGACGCCGAGGCGCCCCGTGTACTTGGCATACCCGCAGGCCATGAAGGCGGCGGCTTCCTCGTGCCGCACCTGGATGAAGCGGATCTTCTCCTGTCGCTTCCGGAGCGCCTCCATGATGCCGTTGATGCCGTCGCCGGGGAGGCCGAAGACGACGTCGACGCCCCAGTCCTGAAGCGTTTCGACGAGCCGATCCGCGCCGGTCGAGGCCATCGCGCGGGGAGAACGATGCGATAACGGTGCCAGCGCGCCCTAACGGAGAATCTGCTTCGCGGCCCTCTCTCCGCTCGCGATCGCCGCCGGGACGGTGCCGCTGTCGCCCTCGCCGATCGCCTCGCCCGCGAAGAAGAGCGTGTCCTCGATCGGCCGCATGAGCCGTCGGCCGGCCGTGGCGCCCCCCACGAGCGCGTAGCTGTACGCTCCGCGCGTGAAGGGATCGCCGGTCCAGTCGTGCAGGTCCCAGTCGAGAAGCTGGCGTGCGACGCGGGGGAGCGGCACGTCGATTCCCTCGGATAGCGTCTCGAGCGCGCGGCGCACGATGCGCGTCCGCGGCAGGCGGCGGAGGGAGGATGCGGCGGTCCCGCCCGACCACGCGACGAGGACCGGGGACTCGACCGGTGCGGACGTCCACCACGTCGGGAACTCCGGCGTGAAGAGGTGGAAGAAGTTCGGATCCTCCACTCCCGAGCGCCGGACGCGCGGGGCGTCCCGCCAGAACGGCTCGCGGAACCGCAGCACGAGCCGGACCACGTCGCCCATCGCGAGGCCCGAGAGCGCCCGGCGGAGGGCGGGCGGATCGGGATCGAACGCGATCGCGCCGGGGTTTCCCGCCGGCGCGCGGAGGACCCCGATCGGAGCCGTGACGAGGACGCGCCGCGCCCGGAGGTCTCCCTTGCTCGTGACGAGCCGCACGCCGGCGCGGCGGCTCCACGCGATGCGGCTGACGACCGTCGAGCGGAAGAGCTCCCCGCGAGACGGGTCGACGCGCGCGAGCAGCCAGTCGACGAGCGCCCCGTAGCCCGCGATCGGACGGAACTGCTCGAATTCGTCGTCATCGTCGCCGGCCCGCGGCTCTCCTGCCGTCGACAGCGCGTGTGCGCTGGCCTTCTCGACCGGCGCGGCGTCGTAGCCCTCGACCATCGTCGTCAGCAGCCGCCGTTCCTGCGTGGAGAACGCCGCGTGCCGGCGGCGCAGCTCCTCGGCGACCGAGCGATCCTTCCCGGAGCGGCCGATGCGGCGCGTGATCGCGTCGAACTTTCCCCAGGTATCCGCGAGAGGCTCGAGTCTCGACCCGACCCGACGCACGTGTGCGTCTGGCAGGCGAACGACCGGCAGATTCGCCTCCTCGAGGAGTCCGAAGAACTTCGCGTCGCGCCCGTGCACGAACTCGGGCCCGAGCTCGAGCGGGACCGGCCAGCCCTCGCGACGACGCGTCCAGATGCGGCCCCCGAGACGCGCGCGCGCCTCGATCAGTGCCACCGTCGCACCCGCTCGCGTCAGCCGCGCGGCTGCGGCGAGACCCGCCGCGCCCGCGCCGATCACGGCGATGTCGAATCGTCGCGCAATCGTTCCGGGCATGGACACGGCGGGAGCAATTCTCATTCCGTTTGCCGTGTGCGGTGCAAGGAAAGCCGCGGGCACGGTCTTTGAATCACCAGATGGCGGAAGCGCAGTCTTCCAGAGGAGGTCAATCATGGATCGGGATCGCGACAAATCCAGTCAGAAGCACGAGAGCAGCGGTCAGGGCTCGAAGAGCGCTCAGGGCAGCAACCGCGGCCAGAACGAGGAGCGGGACAGCAAGGGGCAGTTCACAGGCGGCCGGCAGGGCGAGGGCCAGGGCTCCAAGAGCTCGCAGGGATCGAAGGGCTCGCAGGGCTCGCAGGGTTCCCAGGGCGGTAAGGCCTCGACGGGTTCGGAGAAGGACGAGGAGGAGTAGCTCCGCCCTGTTAACGGGAGGCCGGCGGGCGAATACCTCGCGCCGCCGGCCTCATACATTCATTGAGGAGGATTCGTGGCTCGAAAGTACGGCAAGAAGGCGCAGAGCAAGGTCAAACGGGCGATGCACGAGCGCAAGCACGGCACGCTCAAGTCCGGCCGCAGCGGCAAGAAGGTGACGAGCCGCAAGCAGGCGATCGCCATCGGACTCTCCGAGGCACGCAAGGCCGGCGGGAAGGTCCCCAAGAAGAAGTCCAAGGGCGGCTCGAAGAAGAAGTGACCCCGCAGGGGTCCGGTCAACCCCTTTGGAACGACTCCTCTGGATGGCACCGGGGAGCTGCGGTCCCCGAGTACGTGACCCGCAGAGAGACTGGCGGGGGAATTGCTTTATTGGACTTCATGGCGACGCGTGACGTCATCGTCGTCGGCGCATCGGCCGGCGGCGTCGCGCCCCTGCGACGGATGGCGGCTGACCTGCCGCATGATCTGCCCGCGTCGGTGTTCGTGGTCCTCCATACGACGCCGGGCCAGCCGAGCGCGCTCCCTCAGCTGCTGGATCGGGACGGCCCGCTTCCCGCGGCGAGCGCGCAGGACGGTCAGACGATCGAACCGGGACGCCTTTACGTCGCCCCCCCGGACCTGCAGCTGCTGCTCGAGCCGGGCCGGTTGCGTGCGGTCCTCGGCCCCACGGAGAACCGCCATCGTCCTTCCGTGGACGTCCTCTTCCGGAGCGCGGCCCGCGCGTACGGCCCGCGCGTCGTCGGCGTCGTCCTCTCCGGGGCCCTCGACGACGGAACCGCGGGGCTCATCGCGGTCAAGATTCAGGGCGGCTTGGCCGTGGTCCAAGACCCGGCCGAGGCCTTTTGCGACGGCATGCCGCGCAGCGCCATGCGCTACCTCGACGTCGACCACGTCGTCCCGGCGTCCTCCCTGGGCGCGCTGCTCGGGCGACTGGCCCGCGAGAGAGTCGACGTCGGGGAGGCTCCGGCGCCGAGTCGCGAGATGGTCTTCGAGACCCGCGTCGCGAGCCTCGATCCGACCACGCAAACCGAGCGCGACGAGGACAGGCCGGGTATTCAGTCCGTGGTCGCGTGTCCCGACTGCGGCGGCGTCCTCCGGGAGATCCAGGAGGGCGACCTGCTTCGCTTCCGCTGCCGGACCGGCCACGCCTATTCCCCGGAGACCATGCTCGAGGCCGGCCGCGAGGGCGTCGAACGTGCGCTCTGGGAGGCTCTCCGGACGATCGAGGAACGCCTGGCGCTGCGTCGGAGGCTGGTCCGGCAGGCGAAGGAGCGGCGCCTCGACTCCCTGGTCCGCCATTTCGAGGAGCAGGCTCTGGAGACGCAGGGAACGGTGGAGTCGCTTCGAGAACTGCTGCTCCAAAAAGTCGCCGATTAGCCCCCCGCCCCCCCTCCCGTGCGATAGGATTTTTCCGATTCGCACGTCAGCGTATCCACCAGGTAATCGGGCGGCAGCCTCGACACGACTGACCTAGGATTCAACTTGGCGCGGGGAACGGAGAAAACGAAGAAGAGACCCGGCAAGACCGGACGCCGCAATGGCGCTCCGGCCGTCCCACGCCCGAAGCCCGCGAGCCCTTCCGCGGACATCTTCCCGATCGTCGGCATCGGCGCCTCCGCGGGAGGCCTCGAGGCGTTCACGAGCCTGCTCACGCACCTGCCGCGCAACCCCGGCATGGCCTTCGTGCTCGTGCAGCACCTCGACCCCAAGAGGGACAGCATGCTGACGGAGATCCTGACCCGCTCGTCGCAGATGCCGATCCACGAGGTCCGCGACCGGATGCCGGTGCGGGTCGACGAGGCCTACGTCATCCCCGCGAACGCGGACATTGCCGTCGTCGACGGCAGCTTCCGGGTCAGCCGCCGCAACGGAAAACAGGACCGCTTCATGCCGATCGACTCCTTCTTCCGCTCGCTCGCCCAGCGCTACAGGAGCCGTGCGATCGGCATCGTGCTTTCGGGCACGCTGTCGGACGGCGCGCTCGGGCTTCGCGCCATCAAGGCGGAGGGCGGAGTCACCTTCGCGCAGGACGAGCGGTCGGCCAAGTTCCCCGAGATGCCCCGCGCGGCGATCGCCGCCGGGTCGGTCGACTTCATCTATCCCCCGGAAAAGATCGCCTCCGAGCTCGTGCAGATGGGCAAGCATCCGTACATTCGTCCGGCGCCACAGGCTCCGGAAGCGGAGCCCCGGATCGAGGGGCCCGACCACCAGCGCATCCTCGCGCTCCTGCGCACGGCGACGGGCGTCGACTTCTCCGGCTACCGCCAGACGACCGTGAAGCGGCGGATCGCGCGCCGGATGGCGCTGCGCCGCGTCGAGTCCCTCCGGAAGTACTACGAGCTCCTCCGCAAGGAGCCGGCCGAAGTCCATGCGCTGCACGAGGACATCCTCATCACGGTCACCGCGTTCTTCCGGGATCCGGATGTCTTCCAGAGCCTGAAAAAGTCGGTGTTTCCGTCGTTCCGCAAGGATCGCGGGCCGCACGCCCCCATTCGCATCTGGATCCCGGGCTGCTCGACCGGCGAGGAGGTCTACTCGATCGCGATCGCCCTCTTCGAGGTGCTTCAGGAGTCGGACCGCAGCCCTCCGGTCCAGATCTTCGCGACCGACGTCTCGGAGGCCGCCATCGACAAGGCCCGGGCGGGCGTCTACCTCGACAGCGCCGTGGTCGACGTCTCGCCGGAGCGCGTGCGCCGCTTCTTCGTCAAGACGGACGGCGGCTGGCAGATCTCGAAGACCATCCGCGATGTGTGTGTCTTCGCGCACCAGAACATCACCTCGGACCCGCCGTTCTCGAACCTCGACCTGATCAGCTGCCGCAACCTGCTGATCTACCTCGAGCCCAGCCTCCAGAAGCGGGTCCTTCCGATCTTCCACTACGGGCTGCGGCCGATGGGCTTTCTCCTGCTCGGGAACGCCGAGTCGATCACGGGCTTCGGCGACCTCTTCGTTCCCCTGGACCGCAACCACCGCATCTTCGCGAAGCGGCCGGGCTCCGCGAGCGGGCGGCTGGAGTTCGGGCGCCGCGCGCAGGCGCAGGAGGAAAATGGGGCCTCGCCGCCGCCCGTCGCCGCCGATCGCGTCATGCCCATCGACCTCCAGAGGGAGGCAGACCGTCTGGTGATCGGCCGCTACGGACCGGCGGGCGTCCTGATCAACGACGCCTTCGAGATCCTCCAGTTCCGGGGCCGCACGAGCCCGTACCTCGAGGCGGCGTCGGGCGCCGCGAGCTTGAACATCCTGAAGATGGCGCGCGAGGGCCTGCTCGTCGAGCTGCGCAGCTCGATCCTGAAGGCCCGGAAGACCGGCAAGCCCGTGCGCCGGGAGCGCCTCCACGTTCGCCAGGACGGCAGCTTCCGCGACGTGAATCTCGAGGTCGTCCCGATCCGGCAGGAGGGGAATGGCATCCACCACTTCCTCGTGCTGTTCGAGGACGCGGAGCACAAGGCGCGCGCGGAGCGCGCCTCGGCGGCCGAGAGGAAGCCGCGGCCGAGCGGCCGCGCCGCGCACGAGACGATCGTCAAACTCGAACAGGAACTGACCGCGACCAAGGACTACCTCCAGTCCATCATCGAGGAGCAGGAGGCCTCCAACGAGGAGCTCAAGAGCGCGAACGAGGAGATCCTCTCCGCCAACGAGGAGCTCCAGTCCACCAACGAGGAGCTCGAGACGGCCAAGGAGGAGCTCCAGTCGACCAACGAGGAGCTCACGACCGTCAACGAGGAGCTCCAGAACCGCAACCTCGAGCTGTCGCAGGTCAACAGCGACATGCAGAACCTGCTCGTCGGCACGGAGATCGCGATCGTGATGCTGGGAAGCGAGGGGCGCCTCCGGCGCTACACGCCCCAGGCCGGAAGGCTGATGAACCTGATCCCCGCGGACGTCGGCCGCCGCATCTCCGACATCAAGCCGAATCTCAAGATCGGGGACCTGGACGAGGTCGTCCGCGGCGTGATGGAGAACGCCGGCCCCCGGGAGCGCGAGGTCCAGGACGAGCAAGGAAACTGGTTCCTGATGCGGGCGAAGCCCTACCGGACCCTGGACAACCGGATCGACGGCGCGGTGATCTCGTTCTACGACATCGACCCGCTGAAGCGCAGCCTTGAGCAGGTCAACCGCGCCCGCGACTACGCCGAGGCTCTGGTCGAGACCGTGCGCGAGTCGCTCATCGTGCTCGACGGCGCTCTGCGCGTTCGCGCGGCGAACCACTCCTTCTACCGGTCGTTCCAGACGGCCCCGACCGCCGTCGAGGGCAGGGACTTCCTCGAGCTCTGGCGGCTGGACGCGCAGGATCCGCACCTGCGCGAGCGCCTCTCCAAGATCACGCGCGAGACGCCGCTCCAGGACTACGAGATCGACCAGGACATCCAGCCGGTCGGGCACAGGGCCCTCCTCCTGAACGCCCGGCGGGTCCGCCTCCCGGGCGAGGCCGCGGAGGTCCAGTCCCTCATCCTGCTTGCGATCGACGACGTCACCGAGCGCGAGAGGGCCGAGACGGCGCTGCGCGCGTCGGAGTCGCGCTACCGGCGCATCTTCGAGACCGCGCGGGAGGGCATCTGGATCCTGGACGGCTCGACCGGAGAGATCATCGACGCGAATCCGTACCTGCTCGAGCTGCTCGGCTACCGGCGGGACGACCTGGTCGGGAAGAAGCCCTGGGAGTCCGGGGTCTTCGAGAACGCCTCCCTCGCCAGGCAGCGGTTCCGGGCCACGAAGGCCAACGGCTTCTCCTTCGAGCCGGAGGTGCCGCTGCGGACGCGAGATGCACGGCGCGTCGTCGTCGAGACCATCACCAACACCTACGAGGTCGGCGGCCGGACGGTCATGCAGGGCAACATCCGCGACATCTCCGAGCGCGTGCGCCTCCAGGATCAGCTCCGGCAGGTGCAGAAGCTGGACTCGATCGGACGCCTCGCCGGCGGGATCGCGCACGACTTCAACAACCTCCTGAACATCATCTCGGCGCATCTCTCGCTCCTGCGGCGGCCCAGCGACGAGACGAAACGGGCCGAGAGCGCGGCGGCGATCCAGAAGGCCGTCGAGCGGGGCACGGCCGTCGTCCGGCAGCTCCTCACGTTCGCCCGCAAGGGAGACGCCTCGTTCGAATCGACCGACGCGAACACAGTCGTGCGCGAGGTCGCCTCGATGCTACGCGAGACCTTCCCCAAACAGACGCGGGTGGCGATCAAGCTCAAGGAGGAGCTGCCCGCAATCCACGCCGATCCCAACCAGATCCATCAGGCGGTTCTGAACCTGGCCGTCAACGCGCGCGACGCGATGCCCGACGGCGGCACGCTGACGCTCGGCACGGACGACGTCGACGGCGACGTTGTCCGCAGGAAGTTCCCCGAGGTCGGCGGGAAGCGCTACGTGGAGCTGTGCGTCGCGGACACGGGAACCGGGATGGACGAGGACACGCGCCGGCGCATCTTCGAGCCGTTCTTCTCGACCAAGGGCTCGGGAGGCCAGGGCATGGGGCTCGCGGTGGTGTACGGCATCGTCAACAGCCACCACGGCATGATCGACCTCGAGAGCGACCCGGGGAAGGGCACGACGTTCCGCATCTACCTCCCCGCGTCGGACGGCGCCGTCGGCGGGAGCGCCGATCCCGACTCGGCCGAGACGAAGACTCCGGTCGCCCCGGAGGAGCAGCGCGCGAGCGGAAGGATCCGGACGGAGCCCGGCGTCGCGCCGACGCTCCTCCTCGTCGAGGACGAGGAGGCGCTGCTCGGTCCCGTCCGGACGATCCTCGAGGAGGAAGGCTACGCCGTGCTGACGGCGTCCGACGGCCTGGAGGCGGTTCGGATGCACGCCGAGCATGCCGAGCGAATCGCGGCCGTCCTCCTGGACCTCTCGCTGCCGCGTCTCGGCGGCTGGCAGGCCTTCCTGAGGATGCGCGAGCGGGACCCCCACCTGCGCTGCGTCGTGGCGAGCGGCAACATCGACCCCGAGCAACGCGCGGCGATGCGGAAGCAGGGCGTGAACGTCTCGATCCGAAAGCCCTACGGCTCGGCGGAGATGCTCCGGGCCGTCCGCCAGGTTCTGGCGGACGCGTAGGTCGTCGCGTCATCCCTGACAGTCCGTCGCGCTCGGGATGATTGCGTCGGTTAGAATTTCGACAGAAGGCGGTGGAGTCCGCCGAAACCGCCGGCGACTCGCCGGCCAATGACTCCTACGACACGCGACGTCGTAGGAGTTTTTTGTTGAGCCGATAAGGTAGCCGCGAAGCGGGAAAGAAAGGAAGGCAGCTCGGGATGTCGCGATTTCTGTGGATCTGCGCGGGGGGCGCCTTTGGGACCGGCGCGCGCTACCTGTTGTCGAGCTGGGCGCTCTCGGCGCTGCCGTCGCCGTTTCCCTACGGCACGCTCGCGGTCAACCTCATCGGGTCCTTCGCGATGGGTCTGCTCGTTCCGGTCGGCCATGCGAGCCCGTTGCTCACGCCCACGGCGAAGCTCGCCCTGACCACGGGCGTCCTCGGAGGCTTCACCACGTACTCGGCCTTCAACGAGCAGACTCTCCGATTCACCCAGGATGGCTCGTACGGGCTCGCGGCGGCCAACGTCGCGGGGACGCTGGCCGGCTGCCTGCTCGCGGGCGTCGCCGGGGTCGTCCTCGGCCGCTGGCTCTTCGGAGGCTGATCGGCCCTTAGAACTTGTAGGCCAGCGAGTAGATGACGCCGATCATCCGCACGGAGAGGTCGGAGTCGAGGAGCGCGGCCAGCCGGGAGTCGTTGCTGTTCCCGAAGACGTAGTTGACCCCGAGCGACGCCACGATGTGCTCGGTCTGGCCCGAGAGTCCGAGCGTGACGCCGCACAGGTTGACGTGGCTGAAGAACTCGTCGGCGTGCCCGCGCTCGCCGCCCTCGAGCGCGCCGACCTGGCCGATGGGGATCGTGTTGTAGTTCGGCAGCGTGATCGTGATCGGAGGAGGCACGATGTTCTGGGGCCGTGCCGGGGAGGCGGCGAGCCAGAATCCGATAGCCGCCGCAACATGTGCGCTTCGATGCGCGAATCTCTTCATGGGAGCTCGCTTTTTGCGCGGAGATTATCAGGAGCCGCGCGCAGACGAGAAGGCCGACCTCGCCCCGTCATCGCGAGGAGCGGAGCGAGGAATCCGAGCGAGCGACGAGGGATCCCGTGCTCGACGAGACGGCAGCGGCTCGAAGCCTGCCCGTGACGGGATTCCTCGCTGATCGCTCGGAATGACGGCATTGATCAGTGAAACGCGGGGGGGCTGATGCCCGCGCTAAACTCTCCCGCGCATGGCGTCCGCCGCCTCGAGCTCTCCGTCGCTGCCGCTGATCGTCGCGACCGACGTCTCCCGGACCTATCGCCTCGGGGCCTCCGCCGTGCCGGCCGTTCGCGGCGTGTCGCTGTCGATCGCACCCGGCGAGTTCGTCGCGCTCCGCGGACCCAGCGGATCGGGCAAGACCACGCTGCTGAATCTCCTGGGCCTGCTCGACAGCCCGGACCCAAACTCGGGCCGCGTCGCGGTCGAGGGACGCGACGCGCGTGAGCTCTCGGAGAACCAGCGCTCCGATCTGCGGCGGGACCGCTTCGGCTTCGTCTTCCAGACGTTCAACCTCATCCCGGTGCTGACGTCGGAGGAGAACGTGGCCTATCCGATGGTCCTGGCGCAGGTCCCGGCGGAGGAGCGCCGCCGGCGGGCGCGCGCCCTGCTGCAGTCGGTCGGGCTTGCGGGCAAGGAGGGCGTCCGGCCGGACCTCCTCTCTGGCGGCCAGCGCCAGCGCGTCGCGATCGCGCGGGCCCTCGCCAACGAGCCGTCGGTCGTGTTCGCCGACGAGCCGACTGCGAACCTCGACAGCCACACCTCGGAGGAGATCCTCGACCTCATGCGCGAGATCAACGCCTCGCGGGAGGTCGCGTTTCTGTTCGCCACGCACGATCCCCTCGTGGTCGCGCGCGCCCGCCGCGTCGTGACGCTGCACGACGGTGCGGTCGAGTCGGACGTCCCCGCATGAGGCGGCGCGATGGGACCGCCGCGTGAGCGCGCTCGCACTGGCCTTCCGCAACCTCGTCCGCCAGAGGCGCCGGAGCTTCCTGATGATCGCCGTCGTCGGCTTCGGCTTCGCCGCGTTCGCGCTGGCGGGAGGCTTCATCGCGCAGACCTTCGAGGCCCTCCGGGAGGGCACGATCCGCAGCGTCGGTCACCTCCAGATCGTCGACCGGCGCGCGATCGGCAAGGCCGAGGAGGCGACCCTCGAGTACGGCATTCCGGACGCGCGGCGCGCCCGATCGGTCGCGGCGAAGGACCCGGACGTGCAGGCCGTCCTTCCGCGGATCGACTTCGTGGGGCTCGCCACGAACGGGACGAAGTCGGTGCCCTTCCTCGGCCTCGGCGTGGACCCCGGTCCGGAGGCGGCGGCGACGCTCGCGCCGGAGCTGATCGTCACCGGCAAGTACCTCTCGGGCGACGGCGGCGAGGGCGTCGTTCTCGGCACCGGCCTCGCGGCTTCCCTCGAGGTCAAGCCGGGAGACCGCGTGACGCTCATGGCGACGACGCAGGACGGCTCGCTCAACGCGGTCGACGGCGTCGTCGAGGGGCTGGTCGACGTCAAGATCAAGGAGCTCAACGACCGGTACCTCGCCGGCGGAATCGGCCTCGTCTCGCGCCTGTTGCAGAGCCCGGAGACGGTCTCGAAGCTGGTCGTCTTCCTGCAGCCGCAGGCGTACGCCCGGGAGAATGCCGTCGCCGCGAGGCTCGAGAAGGAGTTCGCGGCGGCGGGCTTCCCGATCGCCGTGCGCCACTGGAGGGAGCTCGCGGTGTTCTACGGGCAGGTGCGCCTCCTCTACATCGGCATCTTCGGATTCGTCGGCGCCGTGCTGGTCGTCATCGTCATCCTCTCGGCGGCGATCGTGATGACCATGGCGGTGACGGAGCGCACCCGCGAGATCGGCACCCTGCGCGCGCTGGGGACGCGGCCGGCCGGGATCCTGCGGATGTTTCTCTCGGAGGGAGTCGTGATCGCGGTCGCGGGCTGCCTGGCAGGAATGGTCTTCGCGCTGATCGTCCGGGCGGGCCTCAACGCGTCCGGAATCATCCTGCCGCCGCCGCCGGGCGCGACGACGGGGATGCCCATTCATGTGAACTTCTACCCGCTGGCCTACGTCGTCGGCCTCGTCGCGATGATCCTGACGATGACGGTCGCCTCGTACTTTCCGGCGCGGCGCGCCTCGCGCGTCGCGATCGTGGAGGCCCTCGCCCATGTCTAGGAGGTTCGGCTTTCTGCTCGCGGCCGCCTTGGCCGGATCCTCTCTCGCGACGGCGCCGGATCAACCGACCCTGGCCCGCGCGACGCAGTCGGCCGCGACGCAGTCAGATGTCCAGGCGTGGCTCCAGGCGGTGGACGACGCGCGCAACGCGTTCGGCGAGGCCTTCATCAAGGCGCGCGCGACGCAGTTCGACCAGGGCAAGCAGACCGGCGGCGCCGATTTCGACATCTACGTCAAGGGCCGCGACAAGGCGCTGATCGTCTTCCGCGGCGGCAAGAACGACGGCCGCAAGGCGCTGACGGTGGGCGAGAAGATGTGGCTCATCGTCCCCGGCGCCCAGAACGCGGTGCCGATCACGCCCAACCAGCGGCTGCTCGGGGGCGCCTCCTTCGGGGACGTGGCGCGCCTGCGCTTCGCCGAGGACTTCAAGGCCGAGCTCCGTCCCGGGACGGAGCTCGTGGGCGGGCGCGTCTGCCACGTGCTCGACCTGACCGCGGTGTCGCCCAAGGCGCCGTTTCCGAAGGTCACGCTGTGGATCGACGCGGAGGGTCCTGCTCTGCCGCGCAAGCTCCTGTTCCTCCTGCCCTCCGGCAAGCCCGCGCGGCAGGTGACCTTCACGCAGTTCAAGAAGTTCCAGGGCAAGACGTGCGTGTCGGAGATGGAGGTCCAGGACCTGGTCGGACCGCAGACGAAGTCGACCACGAAGATCGAGTACCTCGACATCAAGCCCGCGCAGCTCGACGACGGGATCTTCACCCCGGACGGAGCGCGCTCGCTCGCCTGAGAAGCGCCGCGCCGTCCCTCGCTACGCTCGGCTCGACAGGCGTGCGATCGCGAACCGCACGGCGCGCGGTCCGGCCACGCGCGCGGCCAGCCCGCCGAGCGACGGATGCAGCATCAGACGCCGGAGCGCCGCGCTCCAGGAGAACCGGCGTTCGAAGCGCCGTCTCCAGGCCGCCGCATAGAGACGCGCCGTTTCTTCGGGCGCGGCCGCTCCTTCGGCGTCGAAGGCCGACTCGAGCGTCTCGGCCGCGAGAATCCCCGAGGCGAGCGCGGCCGCCTGTCCCTCGCCGGAGAACGGATCGATCACGCCCGCCGCGTCGCCGGCCATCAGGATGCCGTTCTCCGCGGGCGGCTTCGCCGTGAAGTAGACCGGTCCGGTGCCGAGGAAGCCGACGGGCCCGGGCGTCAGCGGCGCGAGGTCGGCGTCGAGGTCCCCGTTGGCGGCTCGCGCATGCGCCACGACCGCGTCCCAGCCGGGCGGAAGCCGCCGGCGGACGTCCTCCGCGACGACGCCCGCGAGGTTGACGATGCCGCCCTCGACACGGGAGAGGCCGCAGTAGCCGCCCGGAAAGGCGAACAGGCGCACGGTGCCGGCGAGCGAGGAATCGGGCGCGTAGTCACGGCTCCAGCCGAGGTAGCGCTTCCCGCGCCCCGAGAACTCGCGGTCGAGGGCGCGGTCGAGCGGATCCCACCGCCCCCACGCGCCGACGACCGCGCGCGCCGCGGCCTCGCGCTCGGCGCCGTCCACGGCGAAGCGCACGCGGAAGCCGCCGGAGTCTTCGCGGTCGAGGGCCAGGACCCGCGAACCGAAGTGGAGGTCCGCGCCGAGCTCCCTCGCGCGAGCCGCGAGGAGGTCGTCCAGGAGGTAGCGCGAGACGCCCAGCCCCGGCCGCGGCAGCTCGAACGCGATGGCTCCGGCGCCGGGAAGGTGGAGCGTGCCGCGGCGGATCGTCTCGGCCTCGCTCTCGACGCGCTCGAGAACCCCCAGCCTCTCCAGGCTCTCCCGGGCGGTCGACGAGAGGAACTCGCCGCAGACCTTGGGACGCGGGAAGCGGTCCTTCTCGAGGAGCATCACCCGCCGCCCTCGTCCCGCGAGGACGGCGGCGGCGGACGATCCGGCGGGACCGGCGCCGATGACGATGGCGTCGACTTGCGGTTCCCGCGTCTGCTGCGGTGCCCGCCGCTCGCCGGTGGCTCGCGGCTGCTCCGGTGTCCGCGTCATGGACCGCTCGTCAGAAGCCAGCGGAAGGGAAAGACCCGCCGGGCTCGCGCGCCGGGGATCGCGTCTTTCGCGATCGCGAGCGCCTCGTCGACCGTGTAGGCCTGGTTGACCGAGGCGAGACCGTCGTGGACCGTGACCGGCGAGTGCCAGATCACGGGCCCTGCGAGCGAGACGAAGAGCGCCGGGGCGCGGTGGCGGCGCAGGTCGAGCAGGGCCACGCCGTGGCGCGCCAGGCGGTGCATCTCGGAGAGGAGCCTCCCGTTCTCCGCCGGCGAGAAGTGGTGGAAGAAGAGTGTCGAGACCGCGAGGTCGAACACGCCATCGGCGAAGGGAAGGCGGAAGGCGTCGCCGGCCACGGGAGGCGCCTCGAGCTGCGGGTGCATCGTCCTCCCCATCCGCAAGTGCCGCCACTGCAGGTCGAGCGCAACCACCGTCACGGGGAAGCCGAGGCGTTGGGCGCGCAGCGCCGACGCGAGGCGTCCCGCGACGTAGCCGGATCCCGCCCCGACGTCGAGAATCCGCGCCGCGCGGCCGGACAAGCCCAGGCCGGCCAGGCGCTTCGCGACGTGGCGCTCGAGCGTGCGCGTCCCGCCCCAGTGGCCGTTGACCGCGCGCAGGTCCGCGAGGTTGTGGCGCACCTCGGAGAGCGGCAGAGAGGGATCGTCGAGCAGCTCCCGGGTCGGACGGCGGGACTGGACCAGGAGACTCATGCCGTCCCTACGCGCGCGTGACCACCAACGCCGAGTTCTTCGAGCCGAACCCTATGCAGTTGCAGAGCGCGTGGGAGAAGCTCGCCGGCCGCGCGCGGTTCGCGACGTAGTCGAGGTCGCACTCGGGATCCGGGTCGTCCAGGTTGATCGTGGGCGGAAGGAATCCGTCGCGCATGCCGAGCACGGTCGCGGCGAGGCCCGCCGCACCGCAGGCGCCCTGCGGATGCCCGATCATCGACTTGATGGAGGAGCCGGGGATGCGGCTCGCGGCGGCGCCGAACGCCTGGCGCATCGCGCGCGTCTCGACGCGGTCGTTCAGCTCCGTCGAGGTCCCGTGGTACGCGACGTACTCGATCGCGGCGGGATCGAGGTCCGCCTCGCCGAGCGCGAGGGACATCGCCCGGGCGGACTCCTCGCCCGTCTCGTCGAGCCGCACGCGGTGGTGCGCGTCGCACGTCGCGCCGTAGCCGCGGATCTCGGCGTAGACGCGCGCGCCGCGGGCCCGTGCGCGCGAGAGCTCCTCCAGGACGAACATCCAGGAGCCCTCAGCCATGACGAAGCCGTCGCGCTCGCGCGAGAAGGGCCGGGATGCGAGCCGCGGCTCGCGCTCGTGCGCGGTCGAGACGACGCGCATCATGATGAACCCCTCCATGATCCCGCGGACGACGGTCGCGTCCGCGCCGCCGGTCAGGACGACGTCGGCGGTGCCGAACTTGATGGAGCGGAACGCGTAGCCCAGCGCGTCGGTCGAGGAGGCACAGCCGGTCGAGACGACGTGCGAGAGGCCGCGCAGGCCGAAGCGCATCGAGATCTCGGAGGACAGGGTCCCGATCGTGCCGGACGCGATCGCGTAGACCGAGGCCTTCTTGACCTGATTGGTGTAGTAGAGGTGATACATCCGCTCGGAGAACTCGATGGCGCCCCCGCCCGTGCCGAGCACGACGCCCATCTCGCGGCGCTCGTCGAGCGTGAGCCCCTCCGGCTCGATGCCCGCGTCCGCGAGCGCCTCGGCGGAGGCCGCGATCGCGAGCGGCACCGCGCGCGAGACGTGCTTCAGGTCCTTCGGCGGAAGGTGCGCGGCGGGATCGAAGCCCTTGACCTCGCCGGCGATGGTGGCCACGAGACCCTCGGGATCGAAGAGAGAGATTCGGCCGACGCCCGATACTCCGGAGGCCAGCGCCCGCGCGTAGGCCTCGCGGCCGTTCCCGTTGGGCGAGAGACACCCGATCCCGGTGATCGCAACGCGCCGCTCGGACACGCCGGAATTCTATGCGGGTCCGATGCCATGTCTCGGGGAGCGAGGCCGTCCTAATCCTTTCCTGAGGAAGGGATTGCGTTCCGGCGCTTCCGGCCTCCTGCGAGCTTGACGCCACGGGTTCGCGAGGAATAGCGTCTATTCACTTCGATCCGCATCGAATCGAGAGAACTCGGAGGCGTTGTGCAACTCAACGACGGTCGAGCACTTCTGGCTGCCGCCATCCTCCTCGTTGCCGTTCCCGCGCTTGCATACCTGCCGCCGACCACGGGCACCCATGGAAACCCCGGCGACTGGTCCTATCAGCTCGCCGACGGGGGCCCGGACGTCCATGGCTGGTTCGGAAAGGATCCCAGCACGTGCAACCCGGACGGGGACGGTTTCTGCGGCTGTGGACCCTCGCTTCCTCAGTGCGTGGGCTTCACGGATGGACGGATCATCCAGGACCTCATGTCCGTCGGCATCGTCACGGTCGGCGCATGGCATGACAAGTGTCGGAAAGCTCCAGGCCTTTCTCCGACTGACCCGAGGGCCTGCCAATACGGAGACCTGAGATTCAGCCTCGGATTCCAGAGTTGGGACTTGGATTGCGTTTGCCGGAACATGCCCGACTCTCCGTCATCGAACTGCGTGAGAGGTTGCATTCAGTGTGCAAAAGACAGTGGCGCCGACGTAACCCGCTTCCATCCTCACTATTGGTGCAAGGAGAAATGTAGGACTCAGGGCATTTGGAAACATGAAGACGACGAACGGCTTAACGAAGTGATCCAGAACACTTGTTCGAAGTGCTGGTTTCAATATCCCTTACTCCGATAGAGGAGAAGCTCGAAACTTTTGAGAGTCGCAGAAATGAATGACACTGGTACGTCAGAAACCGATCATCGCCAGAGCGTCCGCCGGCGACTGGCGGGTTCGGCCCTGATCGGCGCCTTGATCCAGATCATGACAGTTCCCGTTGTCTGTGGTTTCAATCCGATAGGCGGCTACCTGCATGACGTCGGCGCGGATCTCGTGGGGGATCAGTTCGTCGCGGGTCTGATCTATTTTCTCTTGGCGACCTCCACTTGGGTCGCGATCGTCTACGCTGTCTGGACTGCAATCTCTCGTAGGCGGCAAGAGAAGTAGTCGGCCGGGCGTATCACCGCGGAAGGCAATCGCTGCTCCGATCCTTGAGGACCACTGGCGCTGCTACGGCGGCGCGTTCCGCTCGAACCAGCGATCCAGCACGCGCAGCAGCCGGACCGGGACGAACTGGACGAGCCCGTCGGCGTGGAGCGACCCGGGCAGCTCGAGGTGGACGAGCTCCACGGGGGGCGCCGCCTGGGCCGCGAGCTCGCGCCCCTGCTCTGGGTCGACCAGCCAGTCGTCCTCGGAGGTCACGATGAGCTTGGGCATGGTGAGCGAGGCCACGGCGTCGGAGGCGCGAGGCTTGCGGGAGGCCAGCTTGGCCGCCGCGATGCGCGGGACCCGCACGGCGTGGCGCAGGCGCACCTGCCGGAGCGCGCCCGCCTTCCACGGCTTGGGGCGGAGGCGCGAGAGGTCGGCGGGCGAGGAGACCATCGCGAGCGCGCGGCAGGGCAGCTCGGGGCGCAGCGCCAGCGCCTGCGCCGCGATCGAGCCGCCGAGGGAGAGGCCGAGCACCGCGAAGCGCGCGTAGAGCTTCCCGGGTCCGACGAGCTCGTCGATCACCGCGTGGAAGTCCCGGTGCTCGGAGGCGCCGAAGGCGTAGCCCCCGCCGCTGTCGCCGTGGCCGCGGAAGTCGAGCGCCGCCACGTCGTAGCCCCGGCGAAGGAAGTGCTCGCCGAGAAACAGGTTCTCGCGGTTGAGGCGGACCCTCCAGAAACCCGGCGCGAGGACGAGGAGCTCGTGCGCGGGGCGGCGCCACAGCGTGTAGGCGATCGGGACGCCGTCGGAGGCGGGGGCGCGGAGGTGGCGGACCTCGGGCTCCGGCGACTTCTTGCGGGACGGGCTCACGCCGCCGTCCTCACAGTCGCAGGCATTCGACGCGGCTCCCGGCGGTCAGCCTTTCCGCGCCCGCCGGAACCCGGATGAGCGCGTTGGCGCGCGCGTGCGCCGCGAGGTCGTGGCTGCCCTTCGTCTCGAGCGCGCAGACGCGGGCCTCGCCGCCGGCGAGCTCGAGGCGCGCGTCGCGGTAGGTCTCGCGACGGCCGTGCTGGGCGATGTCCTTCGTCAGGACCGCGGTCACGACCTCGGGGCCCGCCTGATCGGCGCCGACGCCTTCGAGGGCGTCGAGCGCGGCGCGGACGAAGACGTGGAAGCAGACCGACGTCGACACGGGATTCCCCGGAAGGCCGAACCAGTAGGTCTGATCCCGCTTCCCGAAGGCGACCGGCTTGCCCGGCCGGATGGCAACGCCGTGGAAGAGGATCGCGAAGCCGGCGCGCTCCGCCCGCTCGGGAAGAAGATCCAGGTCGCCCGCGGACACGCCGCCGGTCGTGAGAAGAACATCCACGCGGCGATCCGCACCGGCCTCGCGGAAGAGGCGCCGGACCGCGGCATCCTCGTCGGCGACGGCGAGCGTGAGGGCGGCCGAGTTGCCTCGCGAGGCGCAGAGCGCCGCGAGCATCGGGCCGTTCGAGTCCCGGAGCTGGCCCGGGCCGGGCGTGGACGAGGTCGGCACGAGCTCGTTGCCGGTGACGGCGACCGCGATCCGCGGCCGCGAGCGAACCGCAAGCGGGTCCGCGCCGGCCAGGGCGGCGAGCGCCACCTCCGCCGCCGACAGCCGCCGTCCGGGGGCGAGCAGGGGAGCGCCCGCGGCGACACTCTCGCCCCGCCGGCGCACGTGGTCGCCGGCCGCCGGCGCGATCTCGAGGACCACGGTCCCGTCCTGGCGGCGGATCTTCTCGACCGGGACGACGGCCTCCGTGCCGGGGGGGATCGGCGCGCCGGTCATGACGCGCACGGCCTCTCCCGGCGCGACCGGCGCACCGGGCGGGTCGCCCGCGGCCACGAGGCCCCGCCGCTCGGCGAGCGTGGCGCCGGGCCGCGAGGCGTCGGCGAGGCGCACGGCGTAGCCGTCCATGGCCGAGGTGTCGAAGGGTGGCCAGTCGACGTCGGACGCGAGCGGCCGCGCGAGCACCCGTCCGAGCGCCTCGCGCACGGGGATCCTCTCCTCCGGCAGCGGCGTGCAGGCTCCCCGGATCGCGGCGAGCGCCTCGTCGACCGTGATCATCCGGCCATTGTGCCATCTGGGCGTGGACGAGGCGGGCCCGGCGTCTCCGACGAGGGAGTCCCTGCTAGGATTCTCCGCGAATGCCGATCTACGAATACGTGTGCGCTCGCTGTGCGCGGAAGACCGAGGTCATCCAGGGCATGAACGATCCGCCGCCCCGCGTCTGTCCGCATTGCGGCGGCAAGTTGAAGAAGATGGCGTCGGCGCCGGCGTTCCACCTGAAGGGGAGCGGCTGGTACAAGACCGACTACGCGAGCCCGGCCGGGAAGGCGAAGGAGCCCTCCGAGAAGGGGGAGACGAGCGAGTCCTCGGAGAAGCCCGAGAAGACGGAGAAGGCGGAGAAGGCGGGTTCGGCGGAGAAGGTCGAAAAGAGCGAGAAGAAGAAGAAAGAGAAGAAGGCAAGCGAGTGAGGAACCAACCCCCCCTCACCCTGACCCTCTCCCCCCTGCGGGGGGCGAGGGAAGCCTTTTTGCCAGACCGCGCCTAACGGTCTCCCTCTCCCGGCGCGAGAGGGTGGGGGTGAGGGGCGCTCAATCCAGCTTCAGCCCCTTGAGGTATTCCTTGAACGGCTTCCCCAAGTCCTCGCGCTTCAGCGCGAACTCGACGGTCGCCTTGAGGAATCCGAGCTTGTCGCCGGCGTCGTAGCGCTTGCCCTCGAAGAGGTAGCCGTCGATCGGACGGCGCGAGAGCAGCGTCTTCAGCGCGCTCGTCAGCTGGATCTCGCCGCCCACGTCGGAGCCCGTCGCCCCGAGGATCTCGAAGATCTCCGGCGGCAGCAGGTAGCGCCCGATGATCGCGAGGTTGGACGGCGCCGCCTCGGGCTTCGGCTTCTCCACCATGTCGGTGATCCGGACGACGCGGTCCTCCACCTTCTCGCCCGCGACGATGCCGTACTGATGCGTCTCCGAGCGGGGCACCTCCTGCAGCGCGATCACCGGGTTCCCGCGGCGCTCGAAGATCCGCATCATCTGCCCGATGCACGGCTCCTCGGAGTCGACGATGTCGTCTCCCAGCATGACCGCGAAGGGCTGGCTGCCCACGAGGTCGCGCGCCTGGAGCACCGCGTGGCCCAGCCCGAGGGCCTGCTTCTGGCGCACGTAGGAGACCGGGATGAGCTCCGACACCTCGCGCACCTCCTCGAGCAGGTCGCTCTTGCCGCGGTCCTCGAGCATGCGCTCGAGCTCGAAGGAGGTGTCGAAGTGGTCCTCGATCGCGTTTTTGCCCCGGCCCGTGACGATCACGATCCGGTCGATGCCGGCGTCCCGCGCCTCCTCCACGACGTACTGGACGAGAGGCCGGTCGACGAGGGGCAGCATCTCCTTGGGCTGGGCCTTGGTGGCCGGGAGGAAGCGCGTTCCCAGCCCGGCCGCGGGGAAGACGGCGACACGGATCTTGGCCATTGCGAGCAGTTTAGCCGACGACGCCGGCAACCCGTACAATAGGGCTCCACCGTCATGAGGCTTCTCACCCGACCCGCCGGGCGGCTCGCCCTCTCGCTGCTGCTGCTCGCGGGAGCGACGCGTTCTCTCTCCGCCGCATCTTGGTGGCGGCTCCCGGTCTGGGGCGCGGAGGTGCGCTCCTTCGCCGTCGATCCCTTCGAGGCGGGGACGGTCTACTGCGGCACCTCGCGCGGCAACTTCTACCTCTCGAAGGACGACGGCGCGACCTGGGAGGCGCTGCGTTCGGGTCCCGCGTTCCCGGGCTTCTACGTGACCACGCTGATCGCGGACCCCGCCGTGCGCGGGCGGCTCTGGGCCTCGCTCGTCGGAGAGCTCGGCGGCGGCCTGCTCGCGCGCAGCGACGACCGCGGCGCCGAGTGGGTCGTCCTCGCCCGATCCTCGCGCGCCGTCACGACGCGCGCTCTCGCGCTCGCGCCGGGGGATCCGCTCCTGCTCGCGCTCGCCGGCGACGACGGCGTGCGGCTGTCCGCGGACGGCGGCAGGACCTGGTCGCGGACGGGCGAGGGCGTGCCGGGACTCCAGCAGGTCGAATCGCTCGCCTTCGATCCCTCTGACCGGAAGACGCTGTACGCCGGCACGTGGAGGCAGGCGTTCCGGACGCGCGACGGCGGCACGAGCTGGAACCGCATCGCCGAGGGCATGGTCCTCGACGCGACGGTTTACGCGTGGGACTTCGACGCGGCCGACTCGCGCGACATCTGGGTGTCGACGTGCGGGTGGGTCTACCGTTCCCACGACGGCGGCGACCGCTGGACCCGCTTCACGACCGGCTTCACGAACCGCCGGTCCCACGCCGTGCGGCGCGATCCGAAGCGCCCCGGCGTCGTGTACGCGGCGACGGTCGGCGGGCTCCACCGCTCCCTGGACGGCGGTGCGACGTGGTCGCGGATCTCGCGCGAGTCGCTCGTCGTGACGGCGCTCGAGATCGACCACCGGAGCGGCCGGCTCTACGTCGGCACCGAGGGCGAGGGCGTCTTCTACTCCGACGACGCGGGGCAGACGCTCGAGTCGGGATCCCGCGGCCTGCCGGAGAGCCGGGTCTCCGAGGTCGCGGCCGACCCCAACGATCCGGAGCGCGTCTTCTTCTTTCGCGCGTTCGCGGGCGAGGAGAGCGGGGTCTGGCAGGCCCGGGGCCGCGAGGTCCGCAAGGTCTCCGTCGATCCGCTGCCGGCGTCCGCCTCCCTCGCCGCGTTCCGCGGTCCCGGCGGCAAGACCGTGCTCCTCGTCGCCTCCTCCTCGGGCGTGAAGGTCTCGCGGGACGGCGGCGTGCACTGGGCGACGCCGGGCGCCTCCGAGGCCCCCAGGGGCGCCCCGATCGTGCTGTTCGGCGACGCCTTCGGTGCACCCGTGCTCGTGACGACGGAGGGAACGTTCCGGACCGCCGATGGGGCGCGGTTCGAGGCGGTGCCGGGCGGCCTGAGGCCGGCCGAGTCCGCACAGCTGCTGGCCGACCGCGGAGGCGATCCGCTGCTCGAGATCAAGAACGCCGACGGCTTCGCCTACTGGGACGGGCAGAGCTGGTCCGCGAAGAAGAAGGCGGTCCTCGGCGGCGGCATCTTCCTGAACGCTCCGCAGAAGCCGGTCGGCGGCTGGACGAACCTGCAGGACGTGGACGGGACGCTCTTCTGGCAGAAGGGAAAGAACCGCCGCGCGTTCACCAGTCCCCGCAACGGCCTCACCCTCGCCTCGGCGGCGCAGGTCTCGAGCGGCCGGGTCTACCTGGGGACCATGGGGGACGGGCTGTTCGTGTTCGAGCCCTGACGCTCACCGTCATCGCGGGGGCGTGAAGCGCCCGTCATCCCGAGGAGCGGAGCGCCCTGTCGTCCTGACGAGCGTGAAGCGCCCGTAGTCCCCAGGGAGCGTGAAGCGCCCGTCATCCCGAGGAGCAGAGCGCAGCGAGCGACGAGGGATCCCGTGCGCCACCGGGACCGAGGCGAGTCTTCACGGGATCCCTCGCTACGCTCGGGATGACGGCATAGGGGAACGTAACGCCCGTCATCCCGAGGAGCGCAGCGCAGCGAGCGACGAGGAATCCCGTGCTTTGTAGCCGCCGCGGCGCGGCGAGTTCGGGACGAGATCCGGGACGGCTACCGCGAGATCTCGATCAACTCGAGCGTCGTCCCCGCCCCGACCCCCTCCGCCTTCGCCTTTCCTCCCGCGATCTCGAGCACGCTCTGGGCGGGGCCGTCCGGGCCGTAGGTCGGACAGGGATCCGCCTTGCAGGGGGGAGTGTCGGCGGAGACGAAGAGAACCTTGCCGGACGCGTCCAGCCAGATCATGTCGAGGGGGATCATCGTGTTCTTCATCCAGAAGTGGTGGGGCGCGGTCTCGGGGAACACGAACAGCATCCCGTGCCGCTCCGGCAGGCTCTCCCGGAACATCAGGCCCTGCGCCTGATCCTCCGGGGTCAGCGCGAGCTCGACGGAGTACTCGGAGCCCGACGGCATGCGGACGCGCGGTCCGGTCGCCGCCTTGGGGGAGGTCGAGGCCGACGCCGGGGTCGCGGACGGATTTGGCTCCGGAGCCTTGGAGGCCGCGCCGCAGCCGAGCAGACCGGCCGTCGCGACGAGCAGAGCCGTGGCGGTCCCCCTCAATGCCGGGCGCGGCGTCACGCCGAGCCCTTGGCCTCGGCGGCGCCCTCGGATTCCTCGCCCTCGTACATCTCTTCCTTGTGCACGAGGTTGTACTTCTTGGCGTAGTAGCGGAACGAGCGGAAGGACATGTGCAGCAGCTCGGCGGCCTTGGTCTGGACGCCGCCGCAGCGGTCGAGCGCTTCGCGCATGAGCCGCTTGCCCACCGTCTCGAGGTAGGCCTCGAGGTTGATGCCCTCTTCCGGAAGGCTCTCGAAGTCCGGGACGCGCGTGCGCACGCCGAGCGCGATCGCCTCGGGCAGGCTCGACGCGTTGATCACCGGGCCGGCCTCCAGGGCAACGGTGCGCTCGAGGGTGTTCTCGAGCTCGCGGACGTTCCCGGGCCACGGATACGCCTCGAGGAGCCGCATCGCCTCGATCGAGATCCTCTTCTCGGGAATCTTCTGCTCCTTGCAGATCTGCGCGATGAAGTGCGTGGTCAGCGGCGCGATGTCCTCGGTGCGCGAGCGCATGGGAGGCAGCGGGATGGGGATGACGTTGATCCGGTAGAAGAGGTCCTCGCGGAACCTTCCCTCCGCGACCTGGTCGTTCAAGTCCTTGTTGGTCGCCGCGATGATCCGCACGTCGACCGAGATCTCGTCGTTGCCGCCGACGCGGCGAATCA
This sequence comes from Thermoanaerobaculia bacterium, assembly GCA_036493875.1. Taxonomy (GTDB): domain Bacteria; phylum Acidobacteriota; class Thermoanaerobaculia; order UBA5066; family Gp7-AA6; genus DAHUXD01. Next base: position 2,696 of record DASXPB010000049.1, on the reverse strand, counting down.
GCTTCTCCTGGATCGCGCGCAGCAGCTTGACCTGCATCGTTGGCGTCGTCTCGGAGATCTCGTCGAGGAAGAGCGTCCCGCCGTCGGCCTCCTGGAACAGGCCCCGCTTCTCGCGCACCGCGCCGGTGAACGCGCCCCGCTCGTGCCCGAAGAGCTCGGACTCGAGGAGGGACTCCGGCAGCGCGCCGCAGTTGATCGAGACGAACTTCTTCTCCCGGCGAATCGAGGAGAAGTGGATGGCGCGGGCGATCAGCTCCTTTCCCGTGCCGCTCTCGCCGGTCAGCAGGACCGTCGAGGAGACCTTGCCGATGCGCTCGATCGACCGGAAGATCTCCTGCATCCGGCTGCCCTTGCCGATGATGTTCGCGAAGGTGTACTTGCCGGCGAGCTCCTGGCGCAGGTAGAGATTCTCGTCCTGCAGCTGCTTCTCGCCGAGCGCGCGGCGGACCACGAGCAGGAGCTCGTCGTTGTTGAAGGGCTTGGAGATGTAGTCCACCGCGCCGCGCTTCATGGCCTGGATCGCGTCCTCGGTGGAGGTGTGCGCGGTGATCATGATGACCGGCGTCGGCAGCTTCTCCTCGCGGACTCGGCTGATGAGGTCGAGGCCGTTTCCGTCGGGCATCTTGATGTCGCAGAGGATCACGTCGGGGTTGGACCGGATCGCGGCGGCCGTGCCCTCGGTGTAGTTCGCGGCGGTCAGGACCTCGAAGCCCTGCTTGTGGAAGAGCAGCCCGAGCATGTCCCGGAGCGACTTCTCGTCGTCGACGATCAGGATCCGGGGACCGCTCACTGGACGGCCTCCGAGGGCATACGGTAGATGCCGGAGTTCACGGCGGTGCTGACGTTCCGGGGTAGCAGAATCGTCACGGTCGTCCCCTCGCCCGGCTTCGACTCGACGTCGATCGCTCCTCCGTGGTCCTCGACGATCCGCCGCACGATCGCCATGCCGAGCCCCGTGCCGCCGTCGAAGGCCGTGGAGAAGGGCGTGAACACCCGGGCGATCTCGTCCTCGCTCATCCCGCGGCCGGTATCGCGAAACTTGATGCTATACCAGGCGCCGTCTTCGCGCCCCTCCACGATCAGCGTTCCGCCGTCGGGCATCGCGCGCACGGCGTTCTTGGCGACGTTGTAGATGATCTGGCGGATCTGGTCGCGGTCTCCCGCGAGCAGCGAGGACGGGGGAGCGACGTCGTCCTCGATGTGGTGCGCGTCGGAGATCTCGTCCGAGCGGCGGAAGAGCTCGAGGACCTCGCGGATGTTCTCCCCCACGTCGAAGGCCGCCACCCGCCGCTCCTGCGGGCGGACGAAACGCAGGAACTCCTCCAGGATCTTCGAGAGCCGGTTCGACTCCGAGACGATGATCTCCATCAGCCGGCGCTCGGCGGAGCCCACCGTGAGCTCGTTCGAGAGGACCTGGACGGATCCCGAGATCGACGCGAGCGGATTGCGGATCTCGTGCGCGATGCCGGCCGCGAGCTCGCCGACTGCCGCGAGCTGCTCGTTGAAGCGCGCCTGGCGCTCGAGCTTCTTGACCTCGGTCAGGTCCTGGAAGACGATCAGCGCCCCCTCCTCGCCGCCCGCGTCCTTCAGCGCGCGCATCGAGTACCCGAGGACGCGGCGCGTCTCTCCGCGCAGGACCTCGATCTCGGCGCGGTACCCCTCGCGGCCGCGCGTGCGATGGCGGATCTCGTCCCAGTCGTCGGGAAGGGCCAGGCCGATGTCCGAGAGCAGCCGCCCGGCCGCGCGGGCCGGAACGATTCCCAGGATGTCGCCTCCCGCCTGGTTGAGGAAGGTCACGCGCTGTCGCGAGTCGGCGGTCGCGAGTCCCGAGGACATCGAGGCGATGACGTTGGCGTAGAGGGTCTGGATGCGGGAGAGCGCGAGCCGGCGCAGCTCGAGCTCCTCGCGGACGGCTCGCAGCTTCTCGGAGAGGTAGGCGACCATGAACGCGACCCCGTAGAAGCCGACGACCGTGATCGCCAGGTTGTAACCCGTGCGCTCCGGTCCCCAGCGGGGCGTGACCGCCATCGGCGGCCGGGGAAGGATCTCGTAGGCGGTCAGCTCGACCATCAGGCCGTGGAGCAGCGCGGCGACGGACGCGATCACGACCGCCCCCGGCCGGTACAGGAGGAAGGCCGCCGCGCCGATGACGACGAGGTAGAGGAAGGTGAAGACGGAGCTGGGTCCGCCCGAGGAGTAGACGAGGAGACAGACGAGCGAGAGGTCGCCCAGGATCTGGACGTAGGCCTCGATGATCTGGGGCTTGATGAACCGCCCCACGGTCCAGTGGAAGAGCGACAGAACGAAGGCGAGCGCGGTGAGCCCGTAGAGGTAGGAGATCTCGACCTCGGCGCCCGAGCCGAGCTGGACGAGGATCGCGGACAGGACGATGAGGAAGAAGACGACGATGCGAACCGTCGTCAGCCAGAAGAGGGAGCGGCGGAGGGATTCGTCCAATTTCGTCAGTCGTCGGCGGTCAGTAGCCGGTCGTCATGCCGTACTACGGACCACCGACCCCGACTACAGACTACGCCTTATCCGATCTTGTTGATCAACGTGAACATCGGCAGGTACATGGCGATGACGATGCCGCCGATGACGACGCCCAGGATGAAGATCATGACCGGCTCGAGCAGCTTGACGAGGCCGGCGACCGCGATGTCGACCTCGTCCTCGTAGAACTCGGCGATCTTGTT
>DASXPB010000048.1:0-88559 GCA_036493875.1 Thermoanaerobaculia bacterium | reverse complement strand
GGGGGGCAACCGTTGAAGACGCCCCTCACCCCAACCCTCTCCCGCCGGGAGAGGGAGCAGATCAAGACCCGCGTCGTCGGCCGGCCGTACACGAAAGTCGACGGCCCCGCCAAGGTCACCGGGCAGACGAAGTTCGCCGACGACGTGATGCTGCCGCGGATGCTGCACTGCAAGCTGCTGCGCTCGAAGATCGCGCACGCGAAGATCGTCTCGATCGACGTGTCGAAGGCGCTCGCGATGCCGGGCGTCGTGGCGATCGCGACCGGCGCCGACCTGCCGATTGCCTTCGGCATCCTCCCCGTCTCGCAGGACGAGCACGCGCTCTGCACGGACCGCGTCCGTTTCGTCGGCGATCCCGTGGCCGCCGTCGTCGCGCTCGACGAGGACGCCGCGTTCGATGCGCTCGACGCGATCGAGGTGCGCTACGAGCCGCTCCTGCCGATCGGGACGATCGACGAGGGCCTCGCGCCGCCGCCCGCGGGCGTCCCGATCCACGACTACGCCGACTCGGGCAACATCCACAAGCTCGTCTCGATGGAGTTCGGCGACACGGAGGCGGGCTTCGCGCGGGCGGATCGGGTGTACGAGGACCTGTTTTTCTACGAGGGCAACACGCACCTCGCGCTCGAGCAGCACGCCGCCGTGGCCGACTACGGCCCGGACGGGAAGCTGACGCTCTGGACCTCGACGCAGACGCCGCACTACGTGCACCGCGCGCTCGCGAAGGTGCTGGAAATGCCCGCGGCGAAGATCCGCGTCATCGCGACGCCCAACGGCGGCGGCTTCGGCGGCAAGTCAGATCCGTTCAACCACGAGATCGTGGTCGCGCACCTCTCCCGCGTCACGGGGCGGCCCGTGAAGATCTGCCTGACGCGCGAGGAGGTCTTCTATTGCCACCGCGGGCGTCACCCCGTGCTGATGCACGTGAAGACCGGCGTGAAGAAGGACGGCGCGATCACCGCGATGCACTTCCAGAGCGTGCTCGACGGCGGCGGATACGGCTCCTACGGCGTCGCGTCCACCTACTACACAGGCGCGCTGCAGACGGTGACGTACGAGATCCCGGCGTACCGCTTCGACGGCGCGCGGGTCTTCACGAACAAGCCGCCCTGCGGCCCCAAGCGCGGCCACGGCACTCCGCAGCCGCGCTTCGCCCTCGAGGCTCAGCTCGACCGGATCGCCTGCGACCTGGGCCTCGATCCCGCCGACATCCGGCGCAACCACCTCCAGCCGCCGAACTCGCTCACGGCGAACTTCCTGCGCGTCGGCTCGATCGGGCTGGGCGAGTGCATCGACAAGGTCGTGGCCGCCTCCGGCTGGAGGAAGCGGCGCGGGAAGCTCCCACACGGGCGCGGGCTGGGACTCGCGTGCTCGTCGTATCTCTGCGGCGCCGGCCTGCCGATCTACTGGAACTCGATGCCACAGTCGGGCGTGCAGCTGAAGCTGGATCGCAGCGGCGGCGTCACCGTCTTCTGCGGCTCGACCGAAATCGGGCAGGGCTCGGACTCGATCCTCGCGTCGATCGTGTCGGAGGTTCTGGGCGTCGATCCGTTCGACATCCGCATCGTCACCGGCGACACGGACCTGACGCCGGTGGACCTGGGCTCCTACTCCTCGCGCGTGACGCTCATGACCGGAAACGCCGCCATCCAGGCGGCCGAGCGCGCCCGCGAGCTGCTGGTCGGCGCCGTGGCCGCGAAGCTCGAGATCCCGAAGGAACGCGTGGCGCTGGCGGAGGGTCGCGCGTTCGACGCCGAGGACCCGGCGCGCGGGATGTCCTTCGCCGACGCGGTCGTTCTGGCGGAGTCGAAGTTCGGCACGCTCGGGACGGTCGGCTCGTATTCGCCGCCGCCGTCCGCGGGCCGCTACCGCGGCGCGGGCGTCGGCCCGTCGCCGGCGTACTCGTACTCGGCCGCGGTGGTCGAGGTCGAGGTGGACCCGGAGACGGGGATCTACACCGTTCCGAAGATCTGGATCGCGCACGACGTCGGCAAGTGCATCAACCCCGTGCTCGTGATGGGGCAGGTCGAGGGCTCCGTGTACATGGGTCTGGGCGAGGCGATGATGGAGGAGATGGCGTACCGCACGGACGCCAACGGGAACGTCGTGCACAAGTTCCCCTCCCTGCTCGAGTACAAGAGCCCCACGACGAAGGAGATGTCCGAGGTCGAGACCTTCCTCGTCGAGGATCCCGATCCCAACGGTCCCTTCGGCGCGAAGGAGGTGGGGCAGGGGCCGCTGCTGCCGATTCCGCCCGCGGTCGCCAACGCGGTCTTCGACGCCGTGGGCGTGCGCATCGACGAGATCCCGGTCACGCCCGAGAAGATCGCCCGCGCGCTGAAGGCGAAGGCGCAGGGCAAGCCGGCGCGCGTGGGGCCCGAGCGCTTCCCGAGCGTTCCGTATCCGGATCCGATCCACGTCCCCACGCCCGCCGAGGGCGGAGACGGACGCGCGGTCGACGCGGCGGCGACTGGGGCGGGGGGAGTGCGGTGAGGGCGCCCCTCACCCCGTCCCTCTCCCGCCGGGAGAGGGAGTCCTTTAGACGAATGCGGCGAGCAGGCAGCATTTACCCTCTCCCCCCCGTCGGGGGGAGAGGGCAGGGTGAGGGGGGACTCACGCCATGATGCGTCTCCCCAAGTTCCGCTACTTCGCGCCGACGACGGTGAAGGAGGCGCTCAAGATGAAGTCTGGCGAAGGACCGGACAGCGCGTACGTCGCCGGCGGCACCGACCTCTACCCCAACATGAAGCGCCGGCAGCAGACGCCGGCGGTGGTGATCGGCCTGTCTCGCATCGCGGCGCTGCGGCGCCTGCGCGCGGGAACCGACGGCGCCGTGATCGGCGCCTGCGTGCCGTTGTCCGAGATCGAGCATCACCGCCGCATCCGCCGGACCTATCCCGGCCTGGCGCACGCGATCGCGGAGATCTCGACGCCGCCGCTGCGCAACATGGGCACCCTCGGCGGCAACCTCCTCCTCGACACGCGCTGCAACTACTACGACCAGAACTACGAGTGGCGCCAGGCGATCGACTTCTGCATGAAGAAGGACGGACGCATCTGCTGGGTCGCGCCGGCCTCGTCCAAGTGCCTCGCGGTCCAGTCCGCGGATTCGGTGCCGGTCCTGATCGCGCTCGGCGCGACGGCCGTGCTCGCCTCGCCGGAGGAGACTCGCGAGGTCCCCGTCGAGGCGCTCTACCGGAACGACGGAATCCAGTACCTCTCGAAGCGGCCGGGCGAGCTTTTGACCGAGATCCGCATCCCGGCGCCAAACGGCTGGGAGGCGAGCTACAAGAAGCTGCGGCGTCGCGGCGCGTTCGACTTCCCGGTGCTCTCGGTCGGCGCCGCGGTGCGCCGAGACGGCGACACGGTCCTCGAGGCGCGGATCGTCCTGGGAGCGGTGTCGTCCGCGCCCGTTCGGGCGTCCGAGGCCGAGCGCCTCCTCATCGGGCGGGCTCTCGACGAGGACGCGATCGCGGCCGCGGCCGAGGCCGCGGCGGGTCCCTCACGCCCCATGGACAACACGGATTTCTCGTTTCTCTGGCGCAAGGACATGACGAGGAAGTGGGTCGCGGCGGCCCTTCGTCAGCTGGCGAGGACGGCCGGAACGGGATCTAGGTCGGCGGCTTAAGGCCTCCTTAAGGCCCGTTTGCGGCCCGCCGGGCCCCTTGCTATACTGCAGCCCTTCTCGTATCGCTGGCCTTCCTGCACGCATCCGCGCTCGCTGGACTCCGACGATCCCAACGGGAAGTCGGTTCCTCCGAACGGCGCGGCGGATACCGGTAAGGCAACGCCGGATAGGACTCTGTTTCGATGAAGCTCTACGTTGGCAACCTTCCCTACAACACGACCGAGGACGACCTGCGGACCCTGTTCGCCCAATACGGAGGAGTCACCTCCGTCGCGATCATCACCGATCGCGATACCGGGCGCTCCAAGGGATTCGGGTTCGTCGAGTTCGGCAACGACGACGAGGCGCGCAACGCGATCTCGGCTCTTTCCGGCCAGGAGTACGGCGGCCGGGCCTTGACGGTGAACGAGGCTCGTCCGAAGACCCAGAGCGGCGGCGGCGGCGGCGGAGGCCGCGGGCGCTACTAAGTCACACATCTCGAGATTCTCGAAAGGGGGCTGCGGCCCCCTTTTTTTTGTGCCGGGCGAGGCGCCCCGGAGTCGAAAGAGTCGGAACGAGTCGGAAGTAGACTCTCCCCGCATGCCGGACGTCCGACTCGAGCAGTGGAGCGCGGGCGACGGTCCGCTCACCGAGAAGCGGATGATGCGGCTGCTCGAGCTCGAGGGCTACGACGTCCTGGTCTACACGTACCGGCCGGGCACCATGTTCCCGCCGCACCAGCACGCGCAGGACAAGTGCGACGGCGTTCTGTCCGGGACGCTGCGCATCACGGTCGGCGAGGCCGCGTTCGATCTGGGCCCCGGCGACCGTCTCTACGTTCCGGCCGGGACGAGCCACGCGGCCTCGGTCATGGGAGAGAAGACCGTCGTTTCGCTCGACGGAACGCTCTGGTGAGTTTCACTCGACGCCACTTTGTGGTGAGGAGGGAGGAATCATGAGCTACAGCGCAACCGAACGCGAGGCCTTCATCCGCCGCTACGAGGACGGACCGCGCAAGCTGCGCGCCGCCCTGGGGAAGGTGCCCGCCGAGGCCATGAAGTGGCGCCCGGCCGAGAACAAGTGGTCGGCGCACGAGGTCGCGATCCACTGCGCCGACTCGGAGACGAACGCGGCCGCACGCATCCGGTTCCTGGCGACGGAGCAGGGTCCGATGATCCAGGGCTACGACGAGGCGGACTGGGCGCGCAAGCTCGACTACCACGCGCTGCCGATCGAGCCCGCGCTCGCGGCGGTGGACGCCGTCCGCGAGAACACCGCGGCCCTGCTCCGGACGCTGCCCGAGAGCGCCTGGTCCAACGAGGGCCAGCACAGCCACTCCGGCAAGTTCTCGGGCGAGCGCTGGCTCGAGGTCTACGCGGAGCACCTCGAGAAGCACTCCCGACAGGTCGAGCGGAACCTGGAGGCCTGGAACGCGAGCCACTAGGCGCTGACCCTCGCTACGCGCGTTCCTCCGCTTCGATCAGCGCACGCCCGACCCGTTCCGACTCGTCGAGCAGCGCGATCAGGTCCTCCTCGCGGGTCCGGAAGTTGGTGATGGACACGCGCATGGCCGTGTGCCCCTTGAGGACCGTCGGGGAGAGGAAGAAGGAGCCCTCGCCCACGAGCGCGTTGATGATGCGCCGGTTGATCCCGTCGAGCTGCGCGTCGGAGAGGGCGCGGTCCGCGGGGCGGTAGCGAAAGTTCGCGATGGAGAGCGGCGCCTCGGCCAGGCGCTCGAAGTCGCGCCTCCGGTCCACCTCGGCGGCGAGGAAGCCGGCCAGGGCGACGTCGTTTTCGATCTGGGCCTCGTAGCCCCGGCGCCCGTGCGTCTTCAGGCCCATCCACACCTTGAGGGCCTTGAAGCCCCGCGACAGCTCCACGCCGCGCTCCGCGTACCACGCCGGGCCGGGGAACGGGCTCTCGGGGTCCGACGCGAGGTATTCCGGAAACTTCCGGAACGCGGCGGAGAGCCGGCCCGGGTCGCGCACGAGCGTGGCGCCGGCCTCGTAGGGCACGTAGAGCCACTTGTGCGGATCGGCCGCGATCGAGTCGGCGCGCTCCATCCCCGCGAACAGCGGCTTGAGCGCGGGGACGATCGAGGCGAGCGCGCCGTACGCGCCGTCGACGTGATACCAGAGCGACTCGCGCCGGCAGAAGTCGGCGAGCTCGTCGAGGGGATCGATCGCGCCCGTGTTGACCGTGCCGGCGTTGCCGACCACGATCGCCGGGAGGAAACCCGCCCGGCGATCGCCCGCGACGGCCGCCTCGAGCTCCGGCACGCGCATCCGGAAGCGCTCGTCGGTCGCGATCTTGCGCAGCTGTTTCGTGCCGATGCCGAGGAGATCCACGGCCTTGTCGACGCACGCGTGGACCTGGTCGGACGCGTAGACGGTGAGGCGCGGGGCGTTCGGTCCGGCGAGGCCGTCCTCCCGGACGTTTCCCGGCGTCATCGCGCGGCGCGCCGCCGCGATCGCCGTGAAGTTTGCCATCGACCCGCCCGAGACGAGAATCCCTTCGGCCGCGACCGGGAAGCCGAGCATCTCGGCCAGCCAGCGGAGCGTCAGCTGCTCGACGTGGACCGCCGCCTGGTCGCCGCCCCAGCAGTTGTTGTTCATCCCGGCGGCGAGGAAGTCGGCCATGATCCCGACGGGGTCCGCGCTCGACTGGATGAACCCGTAGAAGCGCGGGTGGGCGTTTCCGGTGGAGTACGGCAGGATGTGCTCGCGCGCGAACGCGAGGACCTCCTCGAAGGGCCGCCCTTCCTCGGGCAGCTTCTCGTCGAAGAGCCGCGCGCGCGATCCCACCTTGCCGAAGACCGGCCGCGCGAAGAGGTCCTTGCGATGCGAGGCGACCGCGTCGGCGGTCAGCTCGCCGAGCCGGCGGAGCTCGTCCGGGGGGAGATCAAAAGTCGGCTTAATCACGTTCGTTGCTACGCGAATTGCGGCTGACGACGGCCCTGATCGCCCTCGTAGGTCACCGGCCCCCCGGGCCGTCGCAGCCGAATTCGCTCCGCTCGAAAGTGCGTTGCGGCTCGTCGCCTACTGCACCACTCCGCAGCCGAAGCGCCCGCCGGCGTTTCCGGTGGGCTGGGTCTTCAGGTCGTCGGCCTTCTCGTGGAAGACCACCGCCTTGCCCACCACCGAGTTCGGCCCGGGCTTGACGGTCAGGAGATCGTCCGTGATCTCGAGGTGTCCCTTGCCGTCCGCGCCGACCTCGATGTTTCCGAGGTCGCCGTTGTGGCGGGCCTTGTCCGCGGGAGCGGCATGCGGGTTCCCGGCGGAGTTGAAGTGGCCGCCCGCCGACGTCCCGTCGGCCGCAGAGCAGTCGCCCTTCTCGTGGATGTGCAGCCCGTGCGTTCCGGGCGCCGCGTTCTCGATCCAGATCTCGGCCTTCACGCCGCCGGAGGGCAGCTCGGTGAAAACCGCACGGCCGGTCACCTTGGACCCGCTCTTCGACTCGATCGTGGCCTTGGCCGTGGACGGGGCGGCGGTCTCGGGAGGGGCCGCGAGGGCCGTGCTGGCCGTCAGGGCCGCCCCCGCGAGAACCGCGGCGGCCAGGAATCCGAGCTTCTTCATTGCATCCTCCTTATTCTTAAGGCGGAGATAATACCCGCAGGGGGCCTCTATGATTCCGGCCGTGGAGCCCATCCCCGTATCGCGACCTCTCCTGTTCGGCCTCGTGGCCGTGGGGGCGGTCCTCGCGGCCACGACGGCGCCGCCCACCTCGTCCTTCGCGGCGGGGTTCGCGGCGGGCGCCGGGGCGGTCTTCGTCATCTCCTTCATGCGCGGGAAGGTGGCCCCGGGCGGCGCGGCCGGGCCCGGGGGCGGGGGTGCGCCGTGAAGGTCCTCGTCGTCGAGGACGAGCAGCGGATCGCCCAGTTCCTGAAGAAGGGTCTGGCGGAGAAGGGCTACGTCGTCGACGCCGTGGGCAACGCGGACGCCGCGCTCGATCTGCTCTCGGGATCGCCGCCGGATTTGATCATCCTCGACCTGATGATCCCGGGATCCCGCGACGGGCTCGAGCTCTGCCGGGAGCTGCGGTCCCGCGGCGTGCGTTCGAAGATCCTGATGCTGACCGCCCGCGACACGGTCCAGAACAAGATCGAGGGACTCGACGCGGGTGCCGACGACTATCTCGTCAAGCCGTTCTCGTTCCGGGAGCTGCTCGCGCGCATCCGCGCGCTCCTGCGGCGCACCGAGATCGTCGAGCCCGGGCCGCTCGTCTTCCAGGACCTCAGCTACGAGCCCGAGTCCCGCGAGGTCGTGCGGGGCGAGGAGACCGTGCGCCTGACGGTGCGCGAGGGCGCGCTCTTCGAGCTGCTCCTGCGCCGCCGCGGGAAGGTCGTCTCGCGCTCGGAGATCCAGGCGCGCATCTGGGAAGACTCCTTCGACCTCTCCACCAACATCATCGACGTCTACATCAACGCGCTTCGCAAGAAGATCGACGGCGGCGATCGCGAGAAGCTGATCCAGACCGTCCGAGGCGTCGGATACCGCGTGCGGGAGCCGGAGAATCCGGCGTAGATTGCGCGACATGCTCTCCCGGCTCTTCCGACCCGCGCAGCCTTCGGCCGGACAGCCTTCACCCTCGCCGATCGAGGTTCTGTCGAAACGGCTCGAGGAGTCGCTGACGCGACCCCTGCTGCGGATCCCGGCGGAGGATCTGCCCGAGGAGATCCGCGCGCTGGTGGCCGGGCTCAACGCGCGCCTCGACGCGCTGGCGTCGGCCGAGAAGGAGCAGCAGCAGTTCATCGCGGACGTCTCCCACGAGCTGCGGACGCCGCTCACGATCCTGCGCGGCTCCCTCGAGGTGGCGCTCGAGGAGGAGCGCCCTCCGGAGGAGTACCGCGAGGCGATCGGCAACGCGTTGCTCGAGGTCCGGCACCTGACGAGGCTGTCCCAGAACCTCCTCTTTCTGACCCGCGGCGAGAGCGGCCGCGTGACGCTCTCCTTCGCCAATCTCGACCTCGGCAAGTTCGCCGCAGACGTCGTGAAGGACCTCGCGCTCGCCTCCGCCGATCGCGGCATCGAGCTGACCTTCGAGGCGCCGAAGAAGCCGGTCTACGTCTTCGCGGACTCCGGCCGCCTCCAGCAGGTCATGCACAACCTGCTGGAGAACGCGATGCGGTACACCGAGTCGGGCGGCCGAGTCGCCGTGCGTGTCGAGGCGGCTCCGGGAGAGGCGCTGCTCTCGGTCTCCGACACCGGCGTTGGCATCCCCGAGGCCGACGTTCCCTACGTCTTCGAGCGCTTCTTCCGCAGCAAGGGCTCCCGCTCCACGAACCCGGGTGGATCGGGACTCGGCCTCTCGATCGTCCGGTGGATCGTGGAGGCGCACAAGGGCCGAGTCACCGTCGAGAGCCAGCTCGGGAAGGGCTCGACGTTCACTGTGCGCCTGCCCGTGATCTGACGCGCGAAGCGAAGCCGTCGCGCGTCAACCTGAGCGAAGTGAGCCGCCCACCAAAGGCGAACCCTCAGCAGTAGGCAGCGCCTCGCAGCGCGAGGCGCTTACGATCGGGAACTCGATTGCCACTGTGCCGCAAAAGCCCGGGATCCTTCGTCGCTACGCTCCTCAGGATGACGGCGGGCGACGCGTATAATCCGCCTCCCCATGCGCCCGGTGTACGTCCTCTCCGCGGCCCGCACCCCGATCGGAAAGTTCGGCGGCTCGTTCGCGTCGCTCTCGCCCGCGGACCTGGGCGAGGTCGCCGCGAAGGCGGCGCTGGAACGCTCGGGCCTGCCGCCGGCGGCCGTGGACGAGACGATCTTCGGGCACGCCCGCCAGGCGGGCGGCGGCCCGAACACGGCGCGGCAGGTGTCGCACCGCGCCGGCGTTCCGGACGCGGTGCCGGCGTTCACCGTCAACAAGGCCTGCGCGTCGAGTCTCAAGGCGATCACGCTCGGTGCGCTCTCGATCGCGGCCGGCGAGAACGACGTCGTCCTCGCCGGCGGAACGGAGTGCATGTCGGCGACGCCGTACCTGCTGCCGCGCGTGCGCTTCGGAATGCGGATGGGTCACGCCGAAATCGTGGACGCGATGTACAAGGACGGGTTCCTCTGCCCGCTCTGCGGTCAGCTGATGGGCGAGACGGCGGAGAACCTCGTGCGCGAGTACGGCATCCTCCGCGCGGAGCAGGACGCCTACGCGGTCGAGACGCAGCGGCGCGCCGGGCGCGCCATCGCCGAGGGGCGCTTCGCGGACGAGATCGCGCCCGTCACGGTCGCCGGGAAGAAGGGTGCGACCGAGGTATCCCGCGACGAGCATCCCCGGCCCGACTCCACGGTCGAGGCGCTCGCGCGCCTGCAGCCCGTCTTCGACGCGAAGGGGACCGTGCACGCGGGAAACTCCTCCGGCGTGACCGACGGCGCCGCGGCGCTGATACTCGCGACGGAGGAGGAGGCGCGGAAGGCCGGCGTCGAGCCCCTCGCGCGCGTCGCCGCGTGGACGAGCGCCGGCGTCGACCCCGCCCGGATGGGGATCGGCCCGGTGCCCGCGATCCGGGCGCTGCTCCAGAAGACGGGCCTCTCGCTCGCCGACGTCGATCTCATCGAGCTCAACGAGGCCTTCGCCGCCCAGGTCATCGCGTGCGTCCGGGACCTCTCGCTCGATCCGGCCCGTCTCAACGTCAACGGGGGAGCGATCGCGCTGGGACATCCGATCGGGGCCACCGGCGCGCGCATCTCGACGACCCTCCTCCACGAAATGCGCCGGCGCAACGCGCGCCGCGGGATCGCGACCCTGTGCGTCTCGGGTGGCATGGGGATGGCGGTCCTGTTCGAGAGGTGAGCGCCGGGCCGGTGCGCCGTCCGGCTACAATTCCTTCATGCGCATCGCGCTGACGCTCGACCGGGACGCCGACGCCGAGGCCAACGACTACGTGCGCGCGCTCGTCGCGGCGGGGGTTCCGCGCTCGGCGATCGAAGTCGTGACGCCCTCGACGGAGCCGGGCGCGGGGCATGAATCCGCCGGCTTCGACGCTCTCCTGCTGGGCGGCGGCGTGGACGTCGATCCCGCGCGCTACGGCACCGCGGTCCTGACGGACGGGAACGTGGAGGTCGACGCCGAACGCGACGCGATCGACTTCGCGCTGCTGCAGGAGGCCCTTCGGGAGAAGCGGCCCGTGCTCGGAATCTGCCGCGGCCTGCAGGTCATCAACGTGGCTCTCGGCGGAACCCTCGTGCAGGATCTTCCCATCGAGCGGCCGTCTCCGGTGATCCACCAGAACGCGGACGCCCCGATCCAGAAGACCCGGCTCGACCACAAGGTCGCGATCGCTACCGGCACGCGACTCGAGGCGATCGCGGGCACGCGCGAGCTCCCGGTCAACAGCCGACACCACCAGGCGATCGCGCGGGTGGCCCCGGGTCTCGCGGTGTCGGCGAGGGCGGAGGACGGCGTGCCCGAGGCGGTGGAGTCCTCCGGCTCCCGGGAGGGCTGGCTGGTGGCCGTCCAGTGGCACCCCGAGAACCTCGCCGGGGATCCCGCCTCCGCGCGGTTGTTCGAGGAGTTCGTCGCGGCGGCACGCCGCGCTGAGCAGGAAGTCGCGGCACGCCGCGCTGAGCAGGAAGTCGCGGCTCGCGCGACCCGCGGCTGACGCCGCGCGGGAATTCCGAGCCGCCGACGGCGTTGTGGACGCGGACCCGGAACGATACAGTCGGAGGATGCGGATGCGGATGCGGATGCGAATCGCAGCGATGCAGAAACGACGCGCGGGAATCCTGGCCCTCGTCCTCATGGCAGCCGCGGCCCTCGTCTCGCCCGCCCTGGGGCAGCAGAAGAAGCCGACGGCTGAGCAGGTCGCCGACGGGGTCTGGGCGGCGACGCCTTCCAACGGCGCGAATGTCGGATGGTTCCTGCTCGGAGACGGGGTCGTCGCGGTGGATTCGGGCGGCGACGCGAAGAGCGGAAAGGAAATCCTGGACCTGATCGCGCAGACGACCGGCAACAAGCCGGTGCGTACGCTGATCCTGACCCACGTTCACGGCGACCACCTCGGAGGCGCGCGCGCCTTCGCGGCCGCGGGCGCTCGGATCGTCTGCCACGAGTCGGTGAACGGCGTCGTCCTCGCGTTCCTGCAACAGGCGTCGGCGGATCCCGCCGACCCGCTCGCCGGGAAGACCACCTTCAAGCCGGTGATCGAGTCCATCTCGGAGCGCTCGATCCTCGTGGACGGGATCCACAACATCCAGATCTACCACCTCGGCCCGGCGCACACGAAGGGCGACCTCCTCATCTATCTGCCGACGGAGAAGGTCCTCTTCTCGGGCGACGTCGCCCTGAACGGGCTCTACCCGTACATGCAGTCGGCGGACATGGATCCCATCGGCTGGGAGCGCGTACTCGTCGCGATCCGCCGCGTGGATCCCCAGAAGCTGGTTCCGGGCCACGGCGCCATCGGGCCGCCGTCGGGGGTGTCGGACTCGCTCAGCTACATCCAGCGCGTGGTCGCTCTCGCGAAAAAGATCGTGGACAACGGGATTCAGGACGAGAGGGTCGAGGCCGAGATCCGCGCGCCGGAGAACGCGATGTCGCTGGTGACCCTCACGGACACGCACATCGCCAACGTCAAGGCCGTCGTCAAGAATCTGCGCGAGAGGGCGAAGAAGTCGGCCCCGGGCGCCGCGCCTGCGGCCGTGACGCCGGCGGCTCCGGCCGCGACTCCCGCGAAGCCTTGATCCTGTGAGTCCGTCTCCGGCGGGAATCCGGCTCGACCGCTCGCGCGACGGAGCGCGCGCGGACCTGCGGATCGCGATCCCGCCGGCGAACGTTCTGAGTCTCGCCGCGCTCGCGGAGCTCGCGCGCGCGGTCGAGTCGGCGAAGGACGCGCGCGTGCTCGTGCTCTCGGGGCTGCCCAAGGCGTTCTCGGCGGGCGTCGACGTCGCGGACCACGTCCCCGAGCCGGAGCCCATCCGCCGGATGCTGTCGGCCATGCGGGAGCTCCTCGAGACGCTGGTCTCCACCCCCCCGATCACGCTCGCGTCGGTCTCCGGAGCGTGCCTCGGCGGGGGGGCCGAGATCGTCGCCGCCTGCGATCTCGCCGTCTGCTCCGACGACGCGCGGATCGGCTTCCCCGAGATCACGCTGGCGTGCTTCCCGCCCGGCGGGATCGCCCTGCTCCCGGCCCTCATCGGGGAAGCCCGCGCGGCGGAGTGGATCCTCGCGGGGCGGGTCGTGTCCGGGAGCGAGGCGGAGCGGGCGGGGTTCGTGTCGCGGGCGGTCCCTTCCGCCCGTCTCGAGGAGGAGATCGACCGGCTGGCCGCCCGGCTCGCCGGTCACGCGCGCGGCGGCCTCGGCGCAGCCCGGGACCTGCTGCGCGCCCGGCGGCGCGAGGCGCTCGCCACGCGGCTCTCCGCGGCGGAGGAGGCGTATCGCGGCCTCGCCAGCGACGGCGACCTCGCGAAGGCCGTGCGGGACTTTGGTCGCCGCAAGTAGCCGTCATCCCGAGGAGCACTGCGACGAGGGATCCCGTGCGATCTTGGATGATGGCGACCGAGTCCGGGATCCCTCGCTGCGCTCGGGATGACAGGCCAGTCACTTGATAGCATCCGCGCCATGAGCATCCTCTACATCGATGGGCGATTCGTGGACGAGAGCGAAGCCGCCATCTCCCCGCTCGACCGCGGCTTTCTCTTCGCCGACGCGATCTACGAGGTCGTGCGCTACGACCGCGGCCGCCCCTACCGGCTCGCCGAGCACCTCGACCGGATGCGCGACGGCCTGAACGCGATCTCGATCGCCGCCTCGCCGGACTTCTTTCCGTCGGTGGCCGAGCGGCTGCTTGCCGAGAACGGCCTCGCCGAGGAGGACGCGTTCGTCTACGCGCAGGTCTCGCGGGGCGCGGCGCCGAGGTATCACGCCTTCCCTCCGGAGGGCACGCGCCCGACGGCGTTCGCCTTCGCGCGCAAGACGGATCCGCCCGCGCCGGCGGAGGGGAGCAAGGCCATTCTCCTCACCGACGAGCGGTGGGGCCGCTGCGACATCAAGAGCGTGATGCTGCTGCCCAACGTCCTCGCCGCTCAGAAGGCCAAGCAGGCCGGCGCGATCGACGCCATCCTCGTGCGCGACGGGTTCGCGCTCGAGGGCACCAAGGCCAACCTCTTCAGCGTCGCGAAGGGCGTCCTCCGCACCGCCCCCAACGGGCCCCGCATCCTTCCGGGAGTGACGAGAGGCGCCGCGATCGACGCCGCGCGCCGGATCGGGCTGACCGTCGAGGAGCGCGCGTTCACGGTCGAGGAGATGTTCGCCGCCCAGGAGGTCTTCCTCGCCTCGACGACGCTCTGGACACAGGCGCTCGTCTCGATCGAGGGCCGGACGATCGGGAACGGGAAGCCGGGCCCGGTGACCCGGATGGTTCGCGAGGCGCTCTACGACGAGTTCCGCGGCGTCGCCGCCGCGAACGGCACGCCGACGGCTGCGAACCGAGGATAGCTCGGCGCCTACGCCGAGCGGTTTCGAGGTTACTCGGCGCCTACGCCGAGCGGCTTCGTGGTTGCTCGGCGCCCTACGCCGAGCGGTTTCGCGGATAGCTCGCCTCGATCGTCGAGCTGATCCCGCCCCGTGACGAGAAGGTTCCCGTGATCGTCATCCGTTTGGGCCGGCACGCGGCGGCGCAGTCCTCGAGGATCCGATTGACCGCGTTCTCGTAGAAGATACCGACGTTGCGGTACGCGACGATGTACAGCTTGAGCGACTTGAGCTCGAGGCAGAGGCGGTCCGGAACGTAGCGGATCGTGAGGTGCCCGAAGTCGGGCAGCTCCGTCTTGGGGCAGATCGCGTTGTATTCGGGGATCTCCACCGTGATCTCGTAGTCGGCGTACTGGTTGGGCCAGGTCTCGATGGCCGGCAGGGCCGCGTCGATTCCGGAGCGGGCGTGCGCGTCGGTGTATTCGGGCATGGCGACGAAATCCTATCCGAGGCGGCCTAACGGCCCATCGGGCCGGCGACCTGTTAGCATGCGGCGACTTCATGGAGTGGTTCAAGCACCTCTTCCACCAGCTGACCGACGTCGAGACTCTGGTCCGGCTCGGCGGCCTCACCGCGATGACGATCATCGTCTTCGCCGAGACCGGCCTGCTCGTCGGATTCTTCCTCCCGGGCGACTCCCTCCTCGTGACTGCGGGCGTCTTCGCCGGGACGGGTCAGCTGAACATCGTGCACCTGAACCTGATCCTGATCGCCGCCGCGATCCTGGGCGACACCGTCGGGTATTGGTTCGGACGCAAGGCCGGTCCGGCCCTCTTCACCCGGCCGAAGTCGCTGTTCTTCAATCCCGCGCACCTGCGACGCGCGCACGACTTCTACGAGAAGCACGGCGGCAAGACGATCGTGCTCGCGCGCTTCATGCCGATCGTCCGGACCTTCGCCCCGATCGTGGCGGGAATGGGGGGAATGGAGTACCGGCGCTTCCTCTCCTTCAACGTGTTCGGCGGTGCGCTCTGGGTGCTCTCGATGACCCTGATCGGCTACTTCCTGGGGCAGATCCCGGGCGTGAGAGAGCACATCGAGATCGTGATCATCTCCGTGGTCTTCCTCTCGATCCTTCCAGGCCTCATTGCCGCGGGCCGCGAGTGGATGAAGACCCGCCGCTCACCAAAATCCATCTAACGCCTCGGTCGCCATCGTCAGCGGCCGTGCCCCAATAGTTCGCATCGCGAATAGTCTCCCGACCGAAGGGAGGGAGGAGGCTCGCGATGCGGGAGCCCGCAGCGGTCGGGCAGCAGCCCGATGCGCGAGGGCGACGGTTAGGCTACGGCCGAGGTGGGGCCAGGACAGCGGGCGGCCGTCTCGCCGCGCACGATCGCGAGGATGTCGGCGACGTCGGCTCCGTGCGAGCGGTCGTGCTCCGCCATCAATCGCGGGATGTCGGCGAGCGTGATGCGCCCGACGCCCTCCTGCGAGCCCGACCGCTTCCAGTCCGCTCGCCGCAGGCGCCGGAGCGCCTCGAGGTTCTGTGCGCGCGCCCGGGCGAAAAGCGCCAGGCCGCGGGCGACGTCCTTCTCCTGATAGTTGCGCTCGCGCGCGAGCCGGTCGCCGTCGAAGTTTACGAGCGCCGGGTTCTCCTCGGCGAGGATGCGGCGAATGCGGAGCCCGAAGCCCTCGCGCTCGAGGTCCGCTAGGTGCCACACGTTCTCGACGAAGGAGAAGCACTTCTCGCCGGGACGCCGGCGGGATTCCGAAGGTGAGAGCACCGCGGCGGCCCGAGAGAGGAGCGCGGGTGTGGACTCCAGAGTGAGCAGAATCGTCTCGAAATCGCTGCGTCTCATCATGGCCTCGCATTACCAATACGCCGGTGCTCCAGAAAGGTTTCCGACGAAGGCATCTCTAGAACCCGGAAAACATAGACTGGGTTGCATGGGATTCCAGTCCATTCGCCATTTCTTCACATCGCGGGTGTCCTCCGGCGCAGAGGGGGGACATCCTCCACCCGATGCGGTCGCGATCGCGGCGTGCGCGCTGCTTCTCGAGATCGCGCATGCCGACGACGTCTTCACGGACGAAGAGCGCCAGCGCATCTTGCGCGCCGTTCGGGAAGATCTTGGCGTTCCCGCGGAGGACGTCGACGAGGTCGTGCGTCTTGCCGAAGAGGAGCGGCGCGAGAGCGTGGACCTCTACCAGTTCACGCGCCTGCTCGCCGAGAAGTTCTCGCGCGAGCAGAGGCTGCGCCTGATCGAGGTGATCTGGGGCATCGTGTACTCGGACGGAAAGCTGACCGCCGCCGAGAATCAACTCGCGCGCCGCATCGCGGAGCTGCTCGGGTTCCAGCATCCCGAGGTCCAGCAGGTGCGCGAGCGCGTCAAGACCGAATCGGCAATCTAGAATCTAAAATCTAAGATCCCTTCACTCGGTCAGCAGGTACACCGCGAAGGAGGCGAGCCAGTGCTCGCCCTCGTAGTTTCCCGAGGAGACCCGCGCGAGCCCGGCCGCCGCGTGCGCGTCCGCGGCCTTCAGCAGGATCGCCCGGCGCGAGTCCTTCGGCGGCAGGCCCGCCGCGATCCCTCGCAGCATCCAGGCGCGCGAGAGGTTGAGCCCGTCGAGGTGGACGAGCCGGGGATCCGTGGGGTCCGTGACGACGGCCGGGGTGAGGCGCAGGGCCTTCGTCTTCGAGAGCTGCGGCAGGAAGCCGTGGAGCCAGCGCGCGAACTCGCGCGGCGGCAGCACGCGGCGCATCAGGTCGGCCTCGGCGAGACACGGAGAGAAGAAGTCCTCGCCCGAGGGCTCGTACGCGAGCGGGCAGGCGCGGTCCTCGCCGTAGTAGAAGTGGCTGCGGGAGAGCAAGACCCGCTCGAAGTCCTTGCGGCCCGTGGCGCGCGCGTAGTCGAGGGCCTGCGCCAGCGCGAACGCGGTGTTGGGATGAACGCCCGTGCGGATCGGATGGGTCAGCTTGGGCAGATACGCCACGTAGCGCTCGACGAGGCCGTCCTCGAGGGGCCGGAACCGCTCGCGCCACGCGCGTGCCTGCGGGTCGTTGGCCGGCGCCGTGGACGCCGTCTCCAGGTCCGCGGCGAGGCGCAGCGCCCAGGCCCATCCGTACGGCCGCTCGAACGCCCGGTTGCTCTTCTGGTCGAGGAAGCGCGTTTCGGCCGCGATGGCCTCCGGCGTGAAGTGCGCGTCGAGGACGGTGCGAATGCGGGAGGCGGAACTGATGTCCGGATGCGTCTTCAGAAGCCGCGCCAGGAGCCAGTGGCCGTGCACGGAGGAGTGCCAGTCGTAGCAGCCGAAGAAGGCCGGGTGGAACTGCTTCGGCGGTCGAGCGTCGTCCGCGCTCTCCAGAACCTGCTCGGGCTTGTTCGGATACTCGCGGTCGACGCACGCGAGCGCGAGACCCGCGAAGCGGTCGGCCGTCGCCGAATCGAGAGTGGTGGCCCACAGGGACGAGGAGGAAGCCGCGAGGAGAAACGCGGCGGCCGCGGCAAATTGGAATCGGACCCAGTCCGCCAGCGTCATTCGGCCTCCGTCGTGCGAGCCGCCTCGGGGATCCGCTCCAGCGTCTCGGGTGTCTCGGCCAGAACGTACGCGGCGACCGCGAAGGCCGCCGTCGAGCGGTCCAGGGTTGCGGGGTCGATCTTGTCCAGCGTGTCGTTGGCCGTGTGGTGCAGCTCGAAGTACGTCGACGCGTCCAGGAGCAGGCCGAGGCTCGGCACGCCCGACGGAATCAGCGGACTGATGTCGGCGCCGCCGGACGTTGCGCTCTTGAGCTGGCCGGCGGCGAGCGCGCCGGTGAGGCCGGCGATCGCCTTGAGCATCGCCTCCGCCGACGGCCCGGCATTCCACGAGAAGCCGAGCGGCGGTCCGTCTCCGAGGTCCGCCTCGATCGCCGCGACGTGGCGCGCGAGCTCCGCGGCGTGCGCCTTCGCGTAGGTCTTGCCGCCGGCGAGGCCGTTCTCCTCGTTGGCGAAGAGGACGACGCGGATCGTACGCCGCGGGTGCGGCGACAGGGCCATGATCTGGCGCCCCGCCTCGATCGCGATGCCGCAGCCCGCGCCGTCGTCGATGGCGCCCGTGCCGAGGTCCCAAGAGTCGAGGTGAGCCCCGAGGAGGACGATCTCGTCCGGCTTCTCGCGGCCGACGACCTCGCCCACGACGCTCGCCGAGGGCGCGTCCGGCTTCTTCCCGCACGTCAGCTCGAAGCGCACCCGCACGGGGCCGCCGCGGCGGACGAGGCGCGTGAGCATCTCCGCGTCGGGAACCGAGAGCGCCGCCGCCGGGATCCGGGGCGCGTTCTTCGCGTACGTGAGGCTGCCCGTGTGGGGCAGGCGGTTGCGGTCCGTGCCGATCGAGCGGATGAGGACGCCGACGGCCCCGAGCCGCGCCGCGCGTGAGGCGCCGTCGGAGCGAGCGGGCACGGCGTCGCCGTAGCCGGAGCCGTCCGAGGTGCGCGCCATGCGGCGGTCGATGAAGACGATCCGGCCGCGGCACGCCGACGGATCGAGCTGGTCGAGCTCCTCGAGCGTCGAGACGCGCACGATCTCCGCCTCGAGGCCGCCCGCCGGAGTCGGTTCGCTGCCGCCGAGCGCGGTCAGCGCCAGCTTCTGGGAGACGGGAGAGACGACCTCGCCGACCTCGATGCCCCGCTGCCAGACCGGCACGAGGACGGGTTCGGCGCGGACGTTGGCGAAGCCCTGCGCCTTCAGGATCGAGAGCCCCGCCTCCACGGCGGCGCGGTCGCCCGGGGAGCCGGCCAGCCTCGGGCCGGCCCGATCCACGATCTCGCGCACCCAGTCGTAGGCCTTCGATCCCGCGGCGATGCGATCGCGCAGAGCCTCGGCCGTCCGCCGGATCTCGGGAGGAAGGCGGGCGGGCTCGACGACCCTGGGCGCCGCGGCTCCCGCCCCCGCGAGGGCGAGGGCCGGGAGCAGGATCAGGCGCCGCAAGTCTTTGATCCGGCTTCGCAAGAGTCGCGGAATGGTATCAGGCCGGCGCCGGAGCTTCGACCTTCCCGATTCGAGCTTGAGCTCGAGCTTCGAGTCCGCCCGGCAGCCTCTCCAAAAGCACTAAAATCCCCCTCCCATGTCCACACGCACGCCGTCCGACGTCGACGCCTCCGAGGAGCTCGTCTCGGAGTTCGGGGCGAATGCCACCTACGTCTCGGACCTCCTGAACCGTTACCGCGCGAATCCGACCTCCGTCGACGACGAATGGCGCCGGTTCTTCCGCGAGCGGTTCGGCCAGGGAGACGCCGAGCCGGCGGCACGCGCGCCGGAGCCGGCCGCCGCGCCGGCGACGCGGGAGAGAGAGGCGGGTCCGACTCCTTCGACTTTTCCCGTCGCGCCCGGCGCGGCATCGGCCGTCGCGCGTCCAGCAGCGCCGATCGAGGGAGAGCGGTCTCCCATCCGCGGCGCCGCCGCCCGGATCGCGGAGAACATGGAGCGCAGCCTCGAGGTCCCGACGGCCACGACGCAGCGCCAGATTCCGATCAAGCTGCTCGATGAGAACCGCCGGCTGATCAACGCCGAGCGCGCAGCCGCCGATCTGCCGAAGGTCTCCTTCACGCACCTCATCTCCTGGGCCGTGATCCAGGCGCTCGAGGCCTTCCCCGGCATGAACGACGCCTACGACGGCGCCGGTGGCCAGCCCACGCGCGTCCGTCGCCCGGGCATCCGGTTCGGCCTCGCCGTGGACGTGCCGAAGGCGGACGGCTCCAGGACGCTGCTCGTTCCCAACATCCCCGGCGCGGAGGCCATGCGGTTCTCGGATTTCCTGGCCGCGGCCGACGACATCGTGGGGCGTGCACGGAGCGGCAAGCTCAAGGTCTCGGACTTCGAGGGCACGACCGTCTCTCTGACCAACCCGGGCACGCTCGGCACCACGGCCTCGGTGCCGCGGCTGCTGCCGGGCCAGGGCGCGATCATCGCGACCGGCGCGATCGAGTACCCGGCGGAGTTCTCCGCGATGGCGCCGGCGACGCTGTCGCACCTCGCGATCTCCAAGGTGATGACCTTCACCTCGACCTACGACCACCGCATCATCCAGGGCGCGGAGTCCGGCGCCTTCCTGGCGCGCGTGGAGGAGCTCCTGCTGGGCCGCCACGGCTTCTACGACGAGGTCTTCGCGGACCTGGCGATGCGGTTCCAGCCGTTCCGCTGGGAAGTCGACAAGCACCCGGCGTTCGCGGACGGCCACACCGAGCGGATCGCGACTCAGGCGCGGGTACTCGAGCTGATCAACCTGTACCGGGTCCGGGGGCACCTGCTCGCGGACATCGACCCGCTGCGGACGCGCCGGACCGAGCCTCATCCCGAGCTCGAGCTCGAGACGTACGGGCTGACCATCTGGGACCTGGACCGGGAGTTCTGGACGGGCGGGCTCAAGGGCGGGGACTACCTGCCGTTGCGCGCGATCGTGGACACGATGCGCCGCGTCTACTGCGGCAAGATCGGCACCGAGTACCGTCACATCTCGAGCCCGACCGAGAAATACTGGATCCGCGAGCGCATCGCCGCGGCGACCGCCGCGAAGCCTCTGCCGAATGCGCTCCGTAAGGCGCTGCTCGAGAAGCTCATCGCCGCCGAGGACTTCGAGCGCTTCCTCGGAACGAAGTTCCTGGGCCAGCGCCGCTACTCGGTGGAGGGCGTCGACACCACGATCCCGCTGCTGGATCGGCTGGTCGAGCGCGCCGCGAGCCTCGAGATCGACGAGATCGCGATCGGGATGTCGCACCGCGGCCGTCTCAACATCCTCGCGAACGTCGTCGGCAACTCGGCCGAGCGCATCTTCTCGGGCTTCGAGGGCGTCGTGCATCCCGACTTCCCGGCCGACGAGGGCGACGTCAAGTACCACCAGGGCGCGCGCACGGTGCGGCAGTCCGAGGCGGGCCGCAGGGTCACGATCCAGGTGGAATCCAATCCGTCGCACCTGGAGGCGGTCGACCCGGTCGTCGAGGGCGTGGTGCGCGCGAAGCAGGAGCGGCTGGCCGGCCACGGGCCCGACGCCTGGAAGCGCGTTCTGCCCGTCCTGCTGCACGGCGACGCGGCCTTCGCCGGGCAGGGAATGGTGGCGGAGGTCTTCAACCTCGCGCAGCTTCCGGGCTACCGCACCGGCGGCACGATCCACATCGTCGTCAACAACCAGATCGGGTTCACCACGCCGCCGAGCAAGGGCCGCTCATCGGTCTACTCGACGGACGTCGCGAAGATCAACCAGGTGCCGATCTTGCACGTCAACGCGGACGACCCGGAGGCGGCGTACCGGGTGCTCGAGATCGCGCTCGACTACCGGCAGGAGTTCCACAAGGACGTCGTGATCGATCTGATCGGGTTCCGCCGCCACGGCCACAACGAGGGCGACGAGCCGACGTACACGCAGCCCCTGATGTACCGGGCGATCGAGGCCCACCCCGGCGTGAAGACTCTGTACGCGCGCCACCTGGTCCGCGAGGGAGTCGTCACCGCGGACGAGGTCGCCGCGATGGAGGCGAAGCAGCTTGCGGAATACGAGAAGGCCCTCTCCGCGGCCAAGGAGGCGGCGAAGCGGCCGCGCCCCGAGCCCGCGGCCGCTCAACGGCCGCAAGCGGAGTCCGCCCAACGGCCGGAAGCGGCGGCCACGCCGTCCGGCGACGCCGAGCAAATCGTCGAGATCGAGACCGGGGTCGCGCGCGAGACCCTCGCGCGGATCGGCCGCGTGCTCACGACCGTCCCCGCCGGCTTCCACCTGAATCCCAAGATGGTTCAGCAGCTGGCGCGCCGCGGGAAGATGGCGGAGGGCGCCGCGCCGCTCGACTGGAGCACCGCGGAGGCGCTCGCGTTCGGCTCGCTCCTGCTCGAGGGCACGCCGATCCGCATCAGCGGACAGGACTCGAGCCGCGGCACCTTCTCCCAGCGTCACGCGACACTCGTCGACACCTCCACGGGCGACGCGTGGACTCCGCTCGCGACCCTCGATCCGAAACAGGCGCCGTTCGAGGCGTGCGACAGTCCGCTCTCCGAGTTCGCGGTGCTGGGCTTCGACTATGGCTACAGCGTCGAGTGGCCGGAGGCTCTCGTCCTCTGGGAGGCCCAGTTCGGGGACTTCGCCAACGGCGCGCAGGTCATCATCGATCAGTTCATCGCGTCCGCCGAGGACAAGTGGCGGCAGACGACGCGCATGGGGATGCTCCTGCCGCACGGCTCCGAGGGCCAGGGCCCCGAGCATTCGAGCGCGCGGCTCGAGCGCTACCTGCAGCTCTGCGCCGACGGGAACATGCAGGTGGTGAACGCCACGAGCCCCGCGCAGTACTTCCACCTGCTGCGCCGCCAGATGCGCCAGCCGCGGCCCCGCCCGCTCATCCTCTTCACGCCGAAGAGCCTCCTGCGACTGCCCGCCGCCGCGTCGCCGCTCGAGGCGCTCGCCTCGGGCGGATTCCGCGTCTGCATCGACGACCCGGAGGTCTCCGCTGCGGATCGTCCCGGGGTCGAGCGGATCCTCTTCTGCAGCGGCAAGGTCTACTACGACCTGCGCGCCGATCGGGAGAAGCGCAAGGACGCGCGGACCGCGGCGACGGCGATCGTACGCGTCGAGCAGCTCTATCCGTTTCCGGCGGAACGGCTACGGGCAATTTGCACGGGGTACCCGAACGCCAAGCGCGCGTCGTGGGTCCAGGAGGAGCCGCGGAACATGGGCGCCTGGAGCTTCGTGAAGGAGCGCGCCGCGGAATTCCTGCCGTCGAGCCTCGAGCTGAATTACGTCGGCCGCGCCGCCTCGCCGTCGCCCGCCACGGGGAACGCGGCCGTCCACAAGAGGGAGCTCGAGCAGTTCCTGGCGGAGGCGTTCGCCTCGCTCTAGCTCGTCCGGCGGACGTCGAGCGTCTAAGCCTTCTTCGGCTTCATCGCGTCGAACGCCGCCTTGAGCCGCTCGCGCGGCAGCCGGCGGTAGTCCGAGAACTCGCCGGCGCCCGCGATCCACTCGCCGCCGTCCATCGTCACGCAGTCGCCGGTCTGGTACGGGCAGAGGTCCGAGAGCAGGAACGTCGCGAGGTTCGCGATCTCCCCGGGGCGTCCGAAGCGTCCCAGCGGGATCCGGCCGATCGCGTTCTCCTGCGCCTCCTTCGACGCGAGCAAGCGCGAGAACGCGCCCTCGGTGGGGATCGGCCCCGGCGCGATGGCGTTCAACCGGATGCCGGCGTGGCCCCACTCGACGGCGAGCGACTGCGTCATCGCGAGGACTCCGGCCTTGGCGCAGGCGGAGGGCAGCGCGTAGGCCGTGCCGGAGCGCACGTAGGTGGCCGCGATCGAAACGACGGCCCCCGGAGCGCGGCGCGCGAGCAGGTGGCGTCCCAGGGCGAGGGTGCAGTTCACGCTTCCGTAGAGGACCGTCCGGACGACCGCGTCGAAGCCGTTCGGCGAAAGCTCCTCCGAGAACGCCAGGAAGTTGCCCGCGGCGTTGTTGACGAGGCCGTCGACTCCTCCGAAGCGAGCCGCCGCGCCCTGGATGAGCGCCTCGGCCTGCGCGGCGTCCCGGACGTCGGCCGCGAAGGTGGCGACGGCCCCGCCCTCGCGCGCGGCCGCCTCGATCTCGCCGACGGCCGCCTCGAGCCGCTCGCGCCGGCGTCCGGCGATCGTGACCCGGGCGCCATAGCCCGCGAAGCACTTCGCCATGGCGAGCCCGAGCCCCGAGCCGCCGCCGGTGACAACGAGGGAGCGGCCGGCGAGGATCTTAGGATCGAACATGGCCCCCCTCACCCTGCCCTCTCCCCCCGCGGGGGGAGAGGGGAATTGCTAGCGCTCCCGGCCCCTCGCCCGGCGGGAGAGGGTTGGGGTGAGGGGCGCTCCTTCTGATGGTCACTTTAGGTACTTGTCGAACCAGGCGACGGTGCGCTTCTGGATGTCGAGCAGGTGCTCCGGCTGCTGGATGCCGTGGCCCTCGTTTCTGTAGATGACGAGCTGGGTCGGGACGTCGAGCGACTTCAGCGCGTGCCAGAACTCGTAGCCCTGCGGCGTCGGGACCTCGGAGTCGCGGTCGCCGTGGAGGACGAGCGTCGGCGTCTTGACGTTTCGGATGAACTCGATCGGCGAGGACTTCGCGTAGACCTTCGGGTCCTCGTAGACGGACGCGCCGAAGAATGGCAGCATCCACGTGTCGATCTTGTTCTGGCCGTAGTAGCTCTGCCAGCTCACGATGCCCGCGCCCGCGACGGCGGCCTTGAATCTCTGCGTCTGCGTCACGGCCCACATCGCCATGTACCCGCCGTAGCTCCAGCCCGTGATGCCGACGCGGTCGCCGTCGATGGGACCCGCCTTCACCGCCGCGTCGACTCCCGTCATCACGTCGCGGAAATCGCCGCCGCCGAAGTCCTTGACGTTGGCCGCGGTGAACGCCTCGCCGAAGCCGTAGCTGCCGCGAGGATTCGGGAGGAAGACGTAGTAGCCCTGCGAGGGGAGCATCGCATTCCAGCGCGTCGGCCAGCCGATGCCCTGCATCGAGGACGGGCCGCCGTGCACGATGACCACCATCGGGCAGCGCTTCGAAGCATCGACGGTCTTCGGCGCGAGGAGCCAGCCCTGAATCGTCTGGCCGTCGCTCTCCCAGTGGAGACTCTTCGCCTCGCCCCAGAACCGCTCGGCCTTCGCGTTCAGGGACGTGAGCGGCTTCCACTTTCCGGTCGCGCCCGCGTACACCTCCGGCGGGCTCGAGAACGAGTCGCGAACGAACACGGAGTACGGGCCGTCCGAGATCCCGAAGTCGTGAAGCGACTCGGCGCCGGTCCAGAGCGTGATCACCTTGCCGGTGCCGCGGTCGACCGCGGCGAGGCCCTCCTGGCCGTCCACCTTTTCGGTGAAGAGGACCTGGTCCGCCGAGCGCCAGAAGAGCGCCGTCGCCGAGGCCTTCATCCCTGGAGTCAGGTTCTTGGCTTCGCCCGTCGCCCCGCCGGAGGTTGGCACCGTCCAGACGTCGCCGCCGGTCGAGCCCTCGTCGCTCATGATGCCGTGGATGACGGCGATCGTCTTGCCGTCGTGCGCGAAGCGCGGGCAAGCGATCTGCAGCGACGGCTTCCAGATCGAGCGCGTCTTCCCCGTCCCGGCCTCGACGGTGTAGAGCTCGGCCAGCCAGTAGTCGTCGGTGCCGGAGCCCTTCGCGGCCACGGCCGCGAACATCCGCCCGTCGGAAGACCAGTCGTAGTCGTACACGTAGAGGTCGGGCGGCGACACCTGTCTCAGGTTCCCCGTCCGCACATCGATGACCGCGATGCGCTGCTCCTCGAGCGTCTCCTGGACGACGCCGGAGTCGGGCTTGTACGGGACGAGCGCCCCCGGCTCCTGCGTCGAGCCCTCGATGAAGAGCGCCGCGATCGACCGACCGTCGGGCGACCAGCGGAGGTGATGGAGCTGGCCCGTGACCTTCGTGAGCTGCCGCGGCGCTCCGCCGCCGACGCGCGCGATCCAGATCTGGGCCTGCTTCGGTTGCAGCGCGTCCGAGAGAAACGCGACGGTCTGCCCGTCGGGCGAGAAGACCGCGCCGAGCTCCCGGTGCGTCTTGCCGTCCTTGGCGGCCGTCAGCCGACGCGGCGTTCCCGACGGCAGCTCGGCCAGGTAGACGAGCCCGAGCCGCTCGGGGCCGTCGCCCTCGCGCGCCTTGACCGACCAGGCCGCGCGCTTACCGTCGGAGGAAATCGCGGCGTCGTGGAAGTGCCGGACCCGCTCGAGCGAATCGAAGACCGACTCGACCGAGCCCGGTGCGGGAGGCGCCGAGGCGTTCGGAAGGGCAAGGAGCGAGGAGATGGCCAGCGCAACGTGCAGCACGTTCCCTCCAAGCAATCTGAAACTCGAGACTCGAAACGGGAAACTACGTGAGATCGATCCAGATGCTCTTGACCTGGGTGTATTCCTGCAGGGCGTAGTGGCCGCGTTCGCGGCCGAAGCCGGACTCCTTGTACCCGCCGAAGGGCAGGCCCGGATCGTAGAAGTTGTACGCGTTGACCCACACCGTGCCGGCCTTCAGGGCCTTCGCCGTCCGCAGCGCCTTCTTGACGTCCCGCGACCACACGGCGGCCGCGAGGCCGTAGATCGTGCCGTTGCCGATCGCGACCGCCTCCGCCTCGTCGCGGAAGGAGAGCGTCGAAAGGACGGGTCCGAAGATCTCCTCGCGCGCGATCGTCATGGAGGGCGTGACGCCGTCGAAGACCGTGGCCTCGAAGAACGCACCCTTGCCCTGCACGGCCGCCCGCTTCCCGCCCGCGACCAGCTTCGCGCCTTCGCGCGAGCCCGCCTCGACGTAGCGCGCCACGTTGTCGCGCTGTTTCTCGGAGACGAGGGAGCCCAGCCGCGTCTTCGGATCGAGCGGATCTCCGGGCGCCATCTTCCGGGCGCGCTCGACCACCTTCTCCATCAGCGCGTCGTGGACCGACTCCTCGACGAGGAGACGCGACCCGGCCGAGCAGAGCTCGCCCTTGCCATAGAAGATGCCGTTGATCGCGCCCTTGGCGGCCGCGTCCAGGTCGGCGTCGGCAAAGACGACGTTGGGGGATTTGCCGCCGAGCTCCATCGAGACGCGCTTGACGGTTCCCGCGGCGGCCCGGAGGATCGACTTGCCCGTCTCGGTCTCGCCGGTGAACGAGATCTTGTCGATGCCGGGATGCTCGGCCATGGCCTGGCCGATCACGGCGCCGGGACCCGGCACGACGTTGAACGCTCCGGGCGGGAGGCCCGCCTCGGCCAGCAGCTCGGCGAAGAGGAGCGCGGTCAGGGGCGTCACCGACGCCGGCTTCAGGACCACGGTGTTGCCGAGCGCGAGCGCCGGCGCGATCTTCCACATCGCCTGGAGGAGCGGGAAGTTCCACGGCGTGATGGCGCCGACGACGCCGACGGGCTCGCGCAGCGTCAGCAGGAAGGCATCCGGCCGTCCCGGGAACGTGTCGCCGTAGAGCTTGTCCGCGTATTCGCCGAAGTACGACAGGCACTCCGCCGCCGCGGGCATGTCGATCTTGGCGGCCTCGAAGATCGGCTTGCCGTTGTCGAGCGTCTCGACGCGGCCGAACGCGTCGGCGCGCGCGAGGAGCAGCTCGGCCGCGCGCGTCAGGATCCGGCCGCGCTGCCGCGGCTTCATCGCGGCCCAGGGCCCCGACTCGAATGCCTTGCGCGCGGCGGCGACGGCGCGGTCGAGATCGGCGGACGAGGCCTCGGCGACCTCGGCGATCGTCTCCCCGGTGGCGGGGTTCACGGTCGCGAAGCGCTTCCCGGACGACGACGGCGCGAAGGCGCCGTCGATGAAGAGGTCGGTTTTCAGATTGAGGGCCGGGGCGGTCTCCGTTGCCATGAACGTCGGTTGCGGCTACTTGCCCTTGAACTTGGGCACGCGCTTCTCCTGGTTCGCGGCGATGCCCTCCTTGGCGTCGTCGCTCTGGAAGAGCAGCTGCTGCAGCTCCCGCTCGACCGCGAGCGCGGACTCGGTGGGAAGGTCCCACCCCGTCTGAACGGCGCGCTTGATTCGGCCGACGGCCTTCGACGCCTTGTTGGGCGGCACGAACTGGCGCGCGTAGTCCATGACCTGCTCCCACCACTCCTCGGCGGTCGCGTCGATGACCTGGTTGACCAGGCCCATCTCGTGCGCCTCCTCGAAGGAGAAGGTGTTGCCGGTGACCATCAGCTCGATCGCCTTGGACTTGCCGATCATCTTGGCGAGGCGCGTCGTGCCGCCGGTGCCGGGCAGGACGCCCAGCGTGACCTCGGGGAGGCCGATCTTGCCGGCGTCCTTGCGCGCGATGCGCAGATCCGCGGCCATCGCGATCTCGAGGCCTC
Source organism: Thermoanaerobaculia bacterium (assembly GCA_036493875.1). Classification (GTDB taxonomy): domain Bacteria; phylum Acidobacteriota; class Thermoanaerobaculia; order UBA5066; family Gp7-AA6; genus DAHUXD01. Next base: position 60,746 of record DASXPB010000048.1, on the reverse strand, counting down.
CGCCGACGGTGTGGCCGTTCAGGGCGGCGATCACCAGCTTGGGCGTGTGCTCGAGGCGCAGGAGCGTCTCGTTGGCGTGCAGGCAGAAGAAGTACTTGAATCCGGGCGTGACGGCGTTGAGCATCCCGATGTTGGCGCCCGCCGAGAAGAAGCGGTCGCCCTTGCCGCGGATGACGATGACGTGGACGTCGTCGTCGAACCGCGCCTTCAGGATCGCTTCGTCGAGTTGCCGGTTGAGCGCGTACGTGTAGGTGTTCGCGGGCGGATCGTCCATCTCGATGACCGCGATTCCGTCGGCGGCCCTGTAGTTGATGACGGAGTGGTCGAGCTCCGGGCTCGTCCAGTCGCGGGTCTTGGCGGGGGTGCTCATCGTTCCTCCATGAAGCCTCGAGGTCCCAATCGGACCCGAGATCCTATCAAGAAACTTTGTCGCCCCCGGCGGTTGTAGACTCCGCGCAAGCCATGCCCGAGCCTCCGGAGCCTACGATCGAGTCGCGGGGTTGGACGCGCCGGCGCCTCTTCGCCGCCGCCGCGGCCGCGGCGACCACGGCGGTCGTCCGTCTGCCCGGGCCCGACGTCCGCCGGCGGCTGATCCAGATGAACGGCTACCCGATCGACGCCGAGACGCCCCTCGACCTGCTGACGAGCTACCTCACGCCGAACGACGTCTTCTTCGTCCGACACCACTGGAACCCGACGTTCCCGGACGCCGCGGCGTGGAGGCTCACGGTGGACGGCGAGGTCGAGCGCCCTCTCTCGCTCTCGCTCGCCGATCTGCGGGCGATGCCGCGCGCCTCGGCGACCTGCGTCCTCCAGTGCGCGGGGAACGGCCGGGCGCTCCACCGGCCGATCGTCCCGGGCGTGCAATGGAAGTACGGGGCCGTCGGCAACGCGAAGTGGACGGGCGTGAGAGTCCGCGACCTGCTCGAGAAGGCGGGACTGAAGGCGGGCGCCCGGCATCTTCATACCTTCGGGACCGACAAGCCGCCCGAGAAGGTGCCTCCATTCCACCGGAGCGTGGAGCTCGACAAGGTCCGCGAGGACGGGCTGATCGCCTTCGAGATGAACGGCGAGCCCCTGCCGCAGCTCCACGGAGGCCCGGCGCGGCTGGTCGTCCCCGGCTGGGCCGGCGACCACTGGATGAAGTGGCTCGACCGCATCAGCCCCCAGACGGCGCCGCAGACCGGCTTCTACATGGACGTGGGCTATCGCTATCCGAAGACGCCCGGCGAGCCCGGTGTCGCCTTCAAGCCGGAGGAGATGACCCCGGTCACGGAGCTCTTCGTGAAGTCCAACATCACGGAGGCGCCGGCGGGCGCCCGTGTCGGAACCGCCGCCACGATTCGCGGATTCGCGTTCTCCGGAGCTCCGGACGTCACCAAGGTGGAGGTCAGCGACGACGGCGGCGCGACGTGGTCCCCGGCGGCGCTGGGGAAGGACCACGACCCGCACGCCTGGCGACTGTGGTCCTTCGCGTACACGCCGCGAAAGGCGGGCAAGACGACGCTCCACGCGCGCGCCACCGACAGCCGCGGGGCCGTGCAGCCCAGGGACGCCGTGTGGAATCAGAGCGGGTACCTCTACAACGCGTGGCCGTCGGTCGAGATCGAGGTGAGCGCGTGAAGGGGAATTGGGGGAGCAGCGTTTTCCTCCTCGCCCTGGCCGGCGCCGCGGTGCGGCTGAGCGGTTCCCCGGCGCCGGAGCCGAACCCTCTACCGCTCGTCGGGACGCAGCTCGGGGAGTTTCCCGCCGGGCCGATGAAGGTGGTCGCCGATCAGGCGTGTCTTCGCTGCCACTCTGCCGACATGGTTCGCCAGCAGAGGCTGACGGAGAAGCAGTGGACGGCCGAGGTCACCAAGATGGCGGGTTGGGGCGCGGTCGTGCCTGAGGATCAGAAGGCCGGGCTGATCGCCTACTTCGTGGAGCACTTCGGTCCCGACAACGATTCCTTCCGGCCGGTCGTCGCTCAGCCGCCACCGCGCTGAAGCGGGCGGGTCAAGCCCCGCCCCTACAGTGCCTAGAGTCCCAGGAAGCTCTTCGCGATCGTGAAGTAGATGATCAATCCCGTCGCGTCCACCAGCGTCGCGATGAGGGGCGCCGACATGACGGTCGGGTCGATCTTGAACATCGTCGCGAGCAGCGGGATCATCGATCCGACCGTATTGGCCCAGGCGCAGATCGCCAGGATCGACACGCCCACGGTCATCGCCAGCGGCACGGTCGAGCCCCAGAGCAGCGCCCGACCGAAGCCGACGAGGCCCAGCATGAGGCCGAGCACGATGCCGCTCCCGCTCTCGCGGAAGAGCACGCGCCCGAAGTCGCGCAACCGGATCTCGCCGACGGCGAGCCCGCGGACGATGGTCGTGACCGTCTGCGAGCCCGAGTTCCCGCCGGTGCCGATCAGGAGCGGGATGAAGAAGGAGAGCGCGACCACCTTGGCGAGCTCGCTCTCGTAGTGCCGCAGCACGGTCCCCGTAAACGTCTCGGTGACGAACATGAGGAGCAGCCAGTTGAAGCGCAGCCGCACGTTGCGGAAGGGCTTCGTCGAGAAGTAACCCTGCTCGACGGTCTCCTCGCTCGCCGAGACGCCGCCCATGTGGAGGACGTCCTCGGTCTCCTCCTCGATGAGGATGTCGATCGCGTCGTCGACCGTCACGATGCCGAGGAGCCGGTTGTTCTCGTCGACCACCGGGATCGCGTGCACGTCGTACTTGGAAACCATGCGCGCGACCTCGGCCTGCGGAGCGTCGGTGTGCACCGTGAGCAGGCGCCGCTCCATCACGTCGGCGATTCGGCGGTCCGGCGGCGCGGGGAAGAGCCGACGCAGCGACACGTAGCCGACGAGCCGGCCGTCGTCGTCCACCGCGTAGAGGCTCTGGATCGTCTCGACCTCGGGGTCGATGCGCTTCAGGTGATCCATCGTCTCGGCCACGGTCCATCCCGGGCGGATCGTCGCGAACTTCTCCGTCATGAGGCGGCCCGCCGTGCGCGGCGGATAGCGCAGGAGCCGCTGGACCTCGGCCGCGTCGCGCGGCGACATCTTTTGGAGAATCGCCTCGCGCTGCCGCTGGGTCAGGTGCTCGAGGAGAAAGGTGACCTCGTCGGCGGGGAGGCGGTCGAGCTCGGCGCCGAGCTTTGCAGGAGAGGCGCGGTGGAGGATCAGCCGCAGCGTCTCGCCCTTCAGCTCCGAGAGCACGGCGGCTCCCTGCTCCGTCGGCAGCGCCTCGAAGAGTGTCAGCCGGTCCTCGCCCGGGAGATCGTCGAGCAGCTCCGCGAGGTCGGCCGGGTGGATGCTCGCGACCGCGGCCGGCAGCTCGCCCGGGTTCTCCCGGATGAGCTCCGCGATGTCGGGACCGATGACCTTGGCGAGCGACATTGGCGGGGGATTCTGACAGGGTCAGGTGACGGGTGACAGGTGTCAGGTGTCAGCGGACCGAATTACCTGTCACCTGTCACCTCTCACCTCGTGGGGTCCACCCAATCGCTCGAGCCGTCGGGGTGGAACTCCTTCTTCCAGATCGGCACCGTCGTCTTGATCCGGTCGATCGCGGCGCGGCAGACGGCGAACGCCTCGGCACGGTGCGGCGAGACCGCGGCGATCGCGACCGACGCCTCGCCGACCGAAAGCTCGCCGACACGGTGCCGGATCGCCAGGCGGACATCGGGGTGCTCCCCGGCGAGCTCCTCCACGATTCCTGCGATCTGGGTCTCCGCCATCGGCCCATAGGCCTCGTAGCGGATCGAGGTCGTGGCGCGGCCATCGTTCGAGTCTCGGACGACGCCGACGAACAGGCAGAGGGCTCCGTCCGAGGACCGCGCCTCCCTCAGCAGGCCCGCGACGTCGATGGGAGAGTCGGTGAGAAACACGAACTCAGCCTCCCGCGACCGGGGGCAGAAACGCCACCTCGTCACCGGCCACGAGCGTCGTTTCGGGGCCGGCATATTCGCGGTTGACGGCCGCCGGAGGCATGACCGGGAAGCGGGCGAAATAGGGGACCCGGCGCGCGAGCGCCCCCCAGAGATCGGCGACCGTGGATCGATCGGCGAGCTCGCAGGTTTCGCCGTCCTTGCCCACAGCGTCTCGAAAGGCCGCGAAATAGAGGACTTCTACCCGCATCGGGCTAAGTCTAAGCGTTTCATGAGAAAAAGCCCTCCAGCTTGAACCTGACTGACCGGTCGGTTAGTATTTGGAGCCATGCCGCGAGCCGCCCACTTCACCGAGGCCGAGCGACGCCTGGCTCTCCTCAAGGCCGCCTTCCGGGAGGTCTCCGAGAAGGGCTTCTCGGAGGTGACCCTCGACGACATCGCCAAACGCGCCGGGGTATCGAAGGGCATCACGCTCTACTACTTCGACTCCAAGGAGGAGCTCTACCGGGAGCTCTTCGTCTGGCTGACGGACTCCATCCACGCGCGCATGCGGGAGGCGGTCGCCGCCGAGAAGGATCCCGTCGCCAAGGTCCGTGCGCTCGTCGCCCTGATCTTCCCGTCGCCCTCGAAGAACCGCGCGTTCTTCCGCGCCTTCATCGACTTCTGCGGGCTGTCCGCTCGGCGCGACGGCTTCCGCGAGGTCAACGAGCGCTTCTATGCGGGTTGCCGGGACATCGATTCGGGGATCGTCGAGGAGGGAATGCGCCAGGGCGTCTTCCTCGTCCGGGACCGGCTCGAGGCGGGCTCGACGATGCGCGCCATCTTCGACGGCCTCATGATGCAGTGGCTCTCCGAGAAGGATCCCGACTCCACGTTCGCCGGATACCGCGAGCGCTGCGAGCGGGAGATCCTGCAATACCTGACGGGACGCGGCTCTGTCGGCGGCGACGCGGGCCGCGCCGGGCGCCGCGAGGAGGCGAAATGAGCACAAACGACGATGGAAACCGAATGACGCACGTCTGCCGGAACGAGAACTGCGTCCGCCCCGCGGAGCCGGGCGAGTCGTACTGCGCGACGTGCGGGCTCGAGATCTCGCTCTTCGTCCGCGACCTGCGGCCGCGGCGCGCCGGCGCCGAACCCCGGCGTCCGATCGCGGCGCCGCGGGCATAGAATCAGCCGCTCGACGATGGCTCCTCCGGAATCCGCACTCGCTGTCCCCGACCTGAAGCGCATCCTGCTGGCGTCTCCGCGCGGCTTCTGCGCGGGCGTCGTGCGGGCCATCGAGATCGTGGACCTCGCGCTGGACTGCTTCGACGGGCCGGTCTTCGTCCGGCGCGAGATCGTGCACAACCGGCACGTCGTCCGCGACTTCGAGGCGCGCGGCGTGCGGTTCGTTCAGGAGCTCGACGAGGTCCCGGACGGCGCGACCGCGGTCTTCTCGGCTCACGGCGTCTCGCCCCAGGTCCGAGAGCAGGCGGTGCGCCGCGGCCTGCGGGTCATCGACGCGACCTGCCCCCTCGTCACGAAGGTCCACCTCGAGGCCGTACGCTTCGCGCGAATGGGATACGAGATCCTGCTCGTGGGACATTCGGGCCACGAGGAGGTCGAGGGGACGATGGGCGAGGCGGCCACGCAGATCCGCCTCGTCTCCTCGGTCGACGACGCCGAGCGCATCCAGGTGAGGGACCCGGAGCGGGTGGCGCTGATCACGCAGACGACCCTGTCGATGGAAGACACGCGCCCGATCGTCGAGACGCTGCGCCGGCGCTTCCCGTCGATCCACGTCCCGGCCAAGGACGACATCTGTTACGCGACGCAGAACCGCCAGGTCGCGGTGCGCGCGCTCGCGGAGCGGGCTCCCGTGATCCTCGTCGTGGGTTCGCGGAACTCCTCCAACTCCAACCGTCTCGTCGAGGAGGCGCAGCTCGCTGGGGCCCGCTCCTACCTGGTCGACGACGTCACGCAGATCGACCCCGCGTGGCTCGCGGGCGTGGAGACAGTCGGGATCACCTCGGGCGCGTCGGCGCCGGAGTTCCTCGTCTCGGAGATCGTGCGACGCCTGGGCGGCGACGACCACGTCGAGGTCGAGGAGGTCGCGACCGTGGCCGAAAACGTCCACTTCCCGCTGCCTCCCGAGGTCTCCGGCGTGACGCCGCGCGTCGAGGCGGCGCCGGGCTCGCGCCGGCTGCCCACCCGGTCCTAGGATCTCGTGATGCCGCCGCGTCCGTCCGTCCGGCTGAACGGCAAGGTCGCGTTCGTGACCGGCGCCTCGCGCGGCATCGGCGAGGCGATCGCGCGGCGCTTCGGCGAGGAGGGCGCGAAGGTCGTCCTCGCGGCGCGCGACTCCGCGGCCTGCGAGCGCCACGCGGAACAGATGCGCGCGCGCGGCCAGGACGCGCTGGCGGTCTCCTGCGACGTCACGGACCGCGGGTCGGTCGAACGGGCGATCGGCGCGGCCGTCGAGCGCTTCGACAGGATCGACGTCGTCGTCAACGACGCCGGCGCCGGCGGTGCGACCCCGCTCGACGACCCCGACGAGTCGCGATGGGACACGATCGTCGCGACGAACTTGACGGGGACGTTCCGCGTCGTGCGCGCGGCGTCGCCGCACCTTGCCCCCGGCGGCCGGATCGTCAGTCTGTCCTCGGTGCTGGGCCGCTTCGGCGTCGCGGGCTACTCCGCCTACTGCGCCTCGAAGCACGGGGTCATCGGGCTGACCCGGAGTCTCGCCCTGGAGCTCGCGCCGCGCGGGATCACGGTCAACGCCATCTGTCCCGGCTGGGTCGAGACGGAGATGGCGCGGCAGGGATTCCGCCGGATGGGCACCGAAGAGGAAGGCAGGGCCAAGGCCGCGAAGATGGCGCCGCTCGGGCGCGTGCTCGACCCCGAGGAGATCGCTTCGCTCGCCGTTTACCTCGCCTCGGACGAGGCGCGCTCGGTCACCGGACAGGCGATCGTGATCGACGGCGGGCAGGTCATGCCGTGACCCGGGGTTCTTGCGGCGACGTCCCCGGATGCATATAGACTTTCGCCCTCGATACGGACTCTCGATTATCGAAGGAGTGGAGCATGACACGAGAAGAGTTCCTGACCGCCCTGGACGCGATCATCGGCGAGCGGCATCTCTTGAAGCACCCCTTCTACCAGCTGTGGTCGCAGGGCAAGCTGACGCTGGAGAATCTGCGCGAGTACGCGATCTCCTACTACCCGCACGTGGCGGCGTTCCCGACGTACGTGTCGGGCGTGCACTCCGGCTGTGAGGACGCCGCGCTCCGGCAGGAGCTGCTGGAGAACCTGATCGAGGAGGAGCGCGGAACCGAGAATCATCCGGCCCTGTGGCGCCGCTTCGCGGCGTCGCTCGGCGCGTCCGAAGAGAGCCTGACGCCGTCGCCGCGCACGCCGGAAGTCGCCGACGCGATCGCGGAGTTCCGCCGCACGACCCGGGAGGGCTCGGTCGCGGAGGGGCTCGCGGCACTCTACGCCTACGAGTCGCAGATCCCCGAGGTCTCGAAGACCAAGCGCGAGGGGCTGGCCGCGTTCTACGGCGTTCGCGACGAGGATGCGACGCGCTTCTTCTCCGTCCACGAGAAGGCCGACGTGTGGCACCGGGAGGTGGAGCGCGAGGCGCTCGCCCGCGTGGCGGACACACCGGAGGGACGCGAGGCCGCCCTGGTGGCGGCGCGCCGGTGCTGCGACGCGCTGAACCGCGCGCTCGACGGCGTGATGCGGGAGAACGCGCTCGTCTGCTGACCCGGTGATCTCGGCGGTCTTCTTCGACGCCGGGGCCACGCTGCTGCATCCCGACCCTCCCGTGGAGGAGGTCTACGCCCGCGCCTTCTCGGGCGGCGGGTCCCGGTTCACCTCGGACGAGGTGCGCGACGCCCTCGCGGCGACGTGGGTGGCGGTCCAGTCCGAGGAGAAGGGCGGCGACCGCTACGGGGGCGTGCGCGGCGAGGCCGAGTTCTGGCGCGCGTTCCTGACGCGCGTGCGAGGACTGCTGGACGGGGGCGTCGTGTCCCCCGAGGAATTCGAGACGCTCGCCCTTCACTTTCGCCGGCGCGAGGCGTGGAGGGTGTATCCGGACGTCTTCCCCATCCTCGAGCGCCTGACGGCGGAAGGCGTCGCGCTCGCCGTCGTCTCCAACTGGGACTCGTTCCTGCCGCGGCTGCTCGACGGCCACGGCCTGACGCGGTTCTTCCGCACGGTGTCGGTCTCCGCGATCGAGGGAACGGGGAAGCCGGAGGCGGAGATCTTCCGGCGGACCTGCGCGCGGCTCGCCGTCGCGCCCGGCGCGGTGCTGCACGTCGGAGATTCGCCTCGCGACGACTACGAGGGGGCCCGGGGCGCCGGGCTCCGCGCCGTTCTTCTCGACCGCGACGACCGCCACCCCCACGTCGCGGAGCGGATTCGCAGCCTTGCAGAGATCGCCGAGATCGCCGAGATCGCGGGACGGGTCGAGGACGCGCGCCATCTGATACGCTCCGCGCCGATATCCTGAACCTGAACCGATGAGCCGATGAACAATCTCTTTCGGACCAAGTCCCTCGACCGGATTCTGGCCGACGCCGACGAGCCCGAGCACCAGATGAAGCGGGCCCTCGGCCCGATTCAGCTCGTCGCTCTGGGCATCGGGGCGATCATCGGCGCCGGGATCTTCGCGGTCATCGGCTCGGCGGCGGCGGGAGGCGCGAGCCACGACGGGGCGGGCCCGGCACTCGTCGTGTCGATCATCATCACGGCGATCGGCTGCGGCTTCTGCGCGCTGTGCTACGCCGAGTTCGCCTCGCTGGTGCCGATCGCCGGCAGCGCCTACACCTATTCCTACGCGACGCTCGGCGAGTTCATTGCCTGGATCATCGGCTGGGACCTCATCATCGAGTACGCGATGGGCAACGTCGCGGTGGCCGTGTCCTGGTCGGGGTACTTCGTCGAGCTGCTCAAGGGCTTCGGCATCACCTTCCCGGCCTGGCTGTCGACCGATCTCGCGACGGCCCTGAAGACGCCGGGCTTCATGGACGCCGCGCCGCACCTCTTCGGGATTCCGATCGTCTGCAACTTCCCGGCGTTCGCGATCACCGCGCTGGTGACCTGGGTCCTCGTCATCGGCATCAAGGAGTCTGCGAACTTCAACACGGGGATGGTCATCCTGAAGCTCATTATCCTGGTGTTCTTCATCGTGGTCGGCTCCCTCTACGTCAAGCCCGCCAACTGGCACCCGTTCTCGCCCAACGGCCTGAAGGGGATCCAGACCGGCGCCGCGCTGATCTTCTTCGCGTACATCGGTTTCGACGCGGTCTCGACCGCGGCCGAGGAGTGCCGCAACCCTCAGAAGGACATGCCGATCGGGATGATCGGCTCGCTCGCGATCTGCACCGTGCTCTACGTGGCGACGTCGCTCGTACTGACGGGGATGGTCCCGATCGAGCAGATCCGCGGCTCGTCGGAGCCTCTCGCGAAGGCGTTCTCGCTGCTCGGCATGAACTGGGCGGCGGGGATCGTGGCGTTCGGCGCCGTCGTCGCGACGACCGCGGTCCTCCTCGTCTTCCAGTACGGCCAGGCCCGGATCTTCTTCTCGATGGCCCGAGACGGCCTGCTCTCGCCCTCGTTCGCGAAGATCCACCCGCGCTACAAGACGCCGCACGTCACGACGATCTGGATCGGGGTCGCCGTGGGGCTCCTCGCCGCCTTCGCGAATCTCGACGTCTTCGTCGAGCTCACCAACATCGGGACGCTCTTCGCCTTCGTCCTGGTCTGCGCCGGGATCATGGTGCTGAGGCACCGGGATCCGAACCGCAAGCGGGCCTTCCGCACGCCCTTCGTACCCTTCGTCCCGATCGCCGGCATCATCGTCTGCATCTACCTGATGCGCGGCCTCCCGACGCCGACCTGGATCCGCTTCGGCGTGTGGCTCGTGATCGGTCTGGTCATCTACTTCCTCTACGGCTACCGCAAGAGCAAGCTCGCGCAGTCGTAGGGGCGGCCCTCTTGGCCGCCCGGGCGGGGACGAGCCCCGCCCCTACGTCGCCCCTCCGCCTGCTACACTCCGAGAGACTCCGCGCCGGGACGTCCGGCGTCGGAGATCGTGCGTTTTTCCATTGATTCAGGAGGTGGGAATGAGAGCTCGTAGGGTCCTGGGGATGGCGTGTCTGGCGGCGGCTGTCCTCGCGGCGTCGGTGTCGCCGGCGTCGGGTCAGGCGGCCACCAAGAAGTTCGACTGGCACCCCGAAAACGGGTCGCAGGATATCGACGTGCAGGACGGGAAGGTGGCCGTCTCGAACGTCCTCTGGGACATGGGCGGGACGATGAAGGGAACGCCGCTGCGCAAGTCCAGCGCGAACGTCCGCGTGCGCATCGACAACAACGGAAGCCAGGATGCCGAGGTCGGGGTCGCCGTCGTCGTCTTTGATGCAGAGGGCAACGTCGTCGCCGCCGGCAGCAACGGGACCAAGTGGGGCTTCCTGAACAAGGGAGACCGGACGTACTACAGCATCGACTTCCCCTACGTGTACCGCCGCCTCGACCAGGCGGCGAACTTCATCGTCACGCTGGAGACCCGGGTGAAGAGCGCGGCGAAGTCGAGCGCTCCGTCGAAGAAATGGACGCCGCCGCCCTCGTCGGAGTCGTCGTCGGTCGAGACCGAGCCGATCCCGACGCCGAAGCCGTAGGAGCCGTCGTCGGAGCGGGCCGAAGTCGGAGGTAGGGTCGGGTCGATGAGAAGAGCATTCGCCGTCCTCGGTCTCGCGGGCCTCGCCGCCGCCGGGCCGCTCCGCGCCCAATCGGCGGCGCCGGCGTTCCAGCAGGTCTCCCAGAAGTTCGACTACAAGCCGGTCAAGCAGATCCAGGCGATCCAGCTCGCGCTGGACAAGGTCCAGGTCCGCCAGATCGTCTTCGCCCCCGCGAGCGAGGCCGGCGGCAAGCAGCGTCACTCGGTGCCCGAGGCCGTGCTCAGCATCGACAACGAGGGCACGACGACCGCGGCCGTCGGCGTCGCGATCGCGATCTTCGACGCCGAGGGCAACCTCCTGGCGGCGGGCGCCGGGGGCGCGCGCCAGGGCTTTCTCGCGGCCGGCGAGCGGGGCACGGCCTCGATCCGCTTTCCGTTCGTGTACCGCAACCTGGACAAGGCGAGGACGTTCCTCTTGACCCTCGAGATCCAGCCCCGGCCCGCGAAGGGCGAGGAGTCGGCGCCGCCCGGGTCGTAGGAGGCGGAGGCGGCCCTAAGGCGCGGAGAAGCCGGGCACGTCACGCCCGGCGTAGCCGGTCATCTCGACGTACGCGCGGCCGCCGATCGGGCGTCCCGCGCGCGAGCCGTCGACCTTGCAGGCTCCCTCCCAGTAGGTCACGCCGGTCGACTCCGCGGTCGAGAGCTCCTGGTCGGCGAGCAAGGGGGTGATCGTGACCTGAAGGCCGAGCGGCGCGATCGCGAGCGACCAGACGGCCGGATACACCGCCTTCGAGCGCGGCGAGGTCCAGTGCGTGCGCGGCTCGAGTCGGACGTCCTTCCAGGAGATCGGCGTCGGCGTGCCGCCTCCAGCAGCCGGAATGAAGGTTCCGGCGGAGAAGGGAGACGCGCCCGAGGCCGTCCGCATGCGGTAGAGCATGAGCTCGGAGCCGTCGGAGAGCTGGAGCGCGAACCAGTCCCAGCCCTGCACGCCCGCGGGAAGCCCGCCGGGCCCCCACTCGTGGTCGAACCAGGCGTCTCCGTGTAGGGCGCGGCTCACGCCGCCCGCGGTGAAGCTCCCGGCAGCCGACAGGCGGGGGATCGAGACGTAGTGCGAGTAGTCGTCGGGGCCCGCGCCCTTGCGCGATATGCCGTTCTCGCCATGGAGAACGGGCGGCTTCTCCGGCGTCAGGGTCAGCGACAGCTCGCCCAGGCCGTTTCGGCCGCGGGCGTGGAGGAGCTGTCGGCCGGCGCTCTCATTCGCGCGCCCCTGCGCGACTTCTCTCGCGAACCAGTCCTCGTTGAACGCGTCCAGGTGCGACTCCGACGCGCCGGCGATTCCGGGAAGGCCGAGGTGTGTCTTCTGGGCGAAGGTGAACGTGCCGGCCTCGATGTCCGACCAGGCGAAGTGCGCGAGGAAGAGGTCGCGGAGGCGGAAGAACGTCAGCTGGAAGCCGAAGGCCTTTCCGTCGTCGCTCCGGAGGTGACCTGTCCAGTACCACCACTCGAGCACGGCGTCCGGATGCGAGCCGTGATCGCGTGGAAATTGGAGGGCGGCCGTACCGCCCGCGGCGGCGAGGACCACGAAGATCAGCACCAGGGCGACGACCCGCATCATTCTTCCTGCAGCGCCGCGGCGGGATCCACGGCGGACGCGATCCGGCCCGGAACGATCCCCGCGAAGACGGACGCCGCGAGCACGAGCGCCGCGGCCGCCGCGAGGGTCCCGCCCGGCACGTCGAGGGCGACGGTCCAGCCGAAAGACTGCGGGTTGATTACCGAGAGCAGGAGCCAGGCGAAGGCGGCGCCGGCGCCCACGGCCGCCACGGTGCCCGTCGCGCCGGTCAGGAGCGCCTCGAGCAGCGTGGCCCGCCGGATCTGGCCGGCCGACGCGCCGATCGCGCGGAGCAGGCCGAACGCGCGCCGCCGCTCCACGGCGGAGGCGACCAGGGCGTTCGCGATGCCGAGCACGGCCACCGCGATCGCGATGGCCTCGAGGGCGCGGGTCACGGCGAAGGTGCGGTCGAAGATCCGGAGCACCTCGGTGCGAAGCTCGCGGTTCGTCGAGACGTGCAGCGCGTAGCGTCCCTGCGTCGCCGACAGGATCCGGCGGCGCAGCGCGCCGACGTCCTCGCCCGGCGCCGCGAGCACCGCGAGGCTCGTGATCCGGGGGTCGTTGAAGATCCGCAGGTAGAGCTCGCGGTCGAGGACGACCGTACCGCGATCGTTCGAGTAGTCACGGTACACGCCCGCGACGCGGAACGCGCGCGGTCCCGCCGGAGTCGCCAGGGTGACCGTCCCGCCGGGCGCCGCCCCGAAGCGGCGCGCGAAGGGCTCGGAGACGAGGACCTCGCCGCGCTCGCGCGCGTCCCGCGCCACCGTCCGCGAGTCCCGGCCGTCGAGAAGGGGAGCGCCACCCGTGCGCGCCACGACCCGGAAGTCTCCCGACGCGAGGGTGAAGGGGCGTCCCCTCGCGTCCACGGCGTCGCGCGCGCGGAAGGGGTCCACGTCCCCGACTCCGGGAATGCCGCGGATCAGAGGGATGATCTCCTCCGGCAGGTCTCCGAGGATCCCGGAGCGTCCGCCGGCGTCGGCCTTGATCCAGAGGTCCGAGGTCAGCGTCGACGAGACCCAGACCCTCACCGTCTCGCGGATCGAGGCGACCGTTACGATCATGGCGAGCGTCATCCCGAGCGCCATCGCGAGCGCGGCCACGGCGGTGCCGTTGCGCGCCGACGCGCCGCCGAAGAACCCCGCCGCGAGCCGGCCCCCGGCCCCGAGGGAGCGGCCCAGGATCCGCCTCGGGACGGCCGCGGCGAACCGCACGGCGAGCGGCGCGGCGAAGGCGAGGGCGGCCACCACGAGCGCCACCGCCGCGAATCCGAACAGGGGGAACCCGTCGATCGCGGGCGCGCGGGACGCCGCCAGGGCCGCCGCGAGCGCGACGGCGGCGAGCGCCGCGCGCCGGCCGAACCCGCGGCGGACGACCGCCTCGATCGAGCCGGGCCGCAGCGCCGGCGCCGGCTCGACCCGCGTGGCCTCCCACGCCGGGAGCAGCGTCGCGAGGAGCGACGCGGCGAGGCCGACCGCTGCGGAAAGAACGACGGCGCCTCCATACGACGCGCCCGCGATGTGCGCCGCGGGGAGGTAGATGCGGGAGACCGTGCCGGCCACCGCCGAGAGCGCCGCCCGCGACGCGAAGAGTCCCAGGACCTCGCCGAGCGTCGTGCCGAGGATCCCGATCGCGAGGCCCTCGGCGCAGAACGCCGCGAAGATCGCGCCACGGCCGCAGCCGATCGCGCGCAGCGCCGAGATCTCGGGCCGGCGCCGCAGGACCGCGATCGAGACCGCGTTCGCGATCAGGAAGGCGCCGACGAGCAGGGTCAGCGATCCGAGCGCGTTCAGGTTGAAGCGGAACGCCCGGACCATGCGGTCCGCCGTCGCGGCGGCGCGCCCGGGCGGCTCGAGCGACAGGCCGGGCGGGAGCCGCGCGGCGATCGTCTTCGCGGCCTCCTCGCGCGGCACACCCGGGTCGAGGACGACGTCGACCCGGTCGACGCGGCCCTCCTTGCCGAGCAGATGCTGCGCGGTGAAGAGGTCGGTGACCAGGAGGTCGCCGCCGGAGGCGCGCGCGACGCCCGTGAGCTCGAGGATCCCGGCGACCGTGACGCGCCGCGGCGCTCCGCCCGCCACGATCGCGATCTCGCTTCCCGGGGAGAGGCCGTGGCGGCGCGCCAGGGAGTCCGGGACGAGAACGGCGCCGCCCGAGAGGAGCCGCCGCCCCGCGGTGCCCGCAGAGGGTCCCGGAGCGGCGATGAGACGGATGTCCCGCACGACCGAGTCGCCGCCCCAGTCGATGCCGAGGACCTGGAGGACCTCGTCGTGGAAGATCGCGTTCCCCGTCACCGCCGGCGCGAAGGATCCCATTCGCCACAGGAACGCGAGACCCGCCAGATCCGAAACCGGGATGCCGGCGGGGCCGGTCACGACGAAGTCCGTCCGTCCGGCGACTGCGTCGGCCGCCTCGCGAAACGACGCCGTGACGCTGTCGTTGGCGTGGTGGATCGCGGCCGCCGCGGCGACGCCGATGGCGACTCCCGCGATGGGCAGCGCGATCCGCGCGGGGCGGCGCCTCGCGGGTCCCGTGACGAGCGCGCGGAGGATCAGGCGGAACCCGCTCACTCGACGAGCCTCCCGTCGCACATCGTCGCGACGCGGTCGGCGCCGGCGGCGGCCGCCGCGGAGTGCGTCGCGAGCAGCAGGGTGACGCCTCGCTCCCGGCGGATCTCGCCGAGGAGGCGCAGAACCTCCGCGCCGTTGCGGCTGTCGAGGTTGCCGGTCGGCTCGTCGGCCAGCAGCAGCCGCGCGCCGGTCGCCAGCGCTCGCGCGACCGCGACGCGCTGCATCTCCCCGCCCGAGAGCTCGTAGGGGTGCGCGGCCGAGCGGTGGGCCAGGCCGACACGCTCCAGGAGGACGAGCGCCTGAGACGCGGCGTCCGCTCCACCGTCCAGCCGGCGCGGGAGCTCGACGTTCTCCTGGACGGTCAGGTGGGGGAGAAGATTGAAGAACTGGAAGACCATGCCCACGTCGCGGCGGCGATAGAGCACGAGGTCGCGCTCCGGGAGCGCCCCGAGATCGCGTCCGCCGACCGCGATTCGCCCCTCCGTCGGGCGATCGATCCCGCCCAGGAGGTGCAGAAGCGTCGATTTGCCGCTGCCGGACTCTCCGACGAGGGCGAGGAACTGGCCGGCCGGCACCTCGAGGTCGAGCCGGTCGAGCGCGACCACGGGCTGGGCCTGGCCTTCTGCGTAGACTTTGGTGAGCCCGCGGCAGGAAACGGCGGGAGGAGATGCGGGTGACGACACGATGGGAGAATAACGGGGAAATCGTGATTCGTGATTTGTGATTCGTGATCGGAAAGCGGCGAGGCCGACTGCATGAGCGTACTTTCTCCCGTCGCGCGCACGTGGACTCACCGCGCGTTGGTCCGCGCTCTCGTGCGGCGCGAGCTCTCGGCCCGCTACCGCGGCGGAGCGCTCGGCTTTTTGTGGTCGTTCGTCAACCCGCTCCTGCTGCTCCTCGTCTACGCCACCGTCTTCCGTTTCGTATTCGCGCCGCGGGCCGACGTGCGCCCCTATGCGCTCTTCCTCTTCGGCGGCGTGCTCGTCTGGGGATTCGTCTCCTCGGCGCTGCTCGACGCGGTCGACGCGTTCCGCGCCAACGGGCCGCTGCTCCGCAAGACGACCGTGGCGCCCGAGGTCTTCCCGGCGGCGGCCGTGGGGGCGCGGCTCGCGCACCTGCTGCTCGCCCTGCCTGTTCTCGCGGCGGCGATCGCCGTCGTCGCGATGCGCGGGGGCATCCGGCCGGGGCCGGAGCTCCTCGAGTTCCCGGTGGTTCTCGCGCTCCTCGTCGTGGCGGTCTTCGGCGCGGCGCTCCTCTGCTCGGCCCTCGCGGTCTCCTTCGGCGACGTCCGCGACGTCGTGGCCAACCTGCTGACGCTGGCGTTCTTCGTCACGCCCGTTCTCTATCCGGTGGAGGCCGTTCCCCCGCGCTGGCGCTGGCTCCTGTGGCTGAATCCATTCGCCCCGTTCTTCGCGGGCGTTCACGACTCGCTCTTCTTCTTCCGGCCGATCGCCGCCTCGGACTGGCTGCGGATGGCCGCCTGGGCGGCCGTCTCGCTGGCCCTCGGCGCAGCCGTCTTCGAGCGGCTGCGCGACTCGATCGCGGAGGAGGCGTGAGGCGATGAGCGCGCCCCCGACGCCTGCGGTCCCCGCCGTCGTCTCCGTGTCGGCGGTCTCGAAGGTGTTTCGCCGCTACGCGCGCCGCGGACGCGGGTCGGGGTCCCTGAAGTCGGCGCTCCTCGCGGGTCTCGGCGCGGGTGGCCGCGGAACGGCCGCCAACGGGGTCGTCGCGCTGTCGGACGTCTCCTTCGAGGTCGCGCCGGGCGAGACGCTGGGCGTCATCGGCCCGAACGGCTCGGGCAAGTCCACGCTGCTCAAGCTGCTCGCGGGGATCCTGCGGCCGACGCGCGGCCGGGTCGAGGTCCGGGGGAGGCTCGCCGCGCTGCTCGAGCTCGGCGCCGGGTTCCACCCCGAGATCTCGGGCCGGGAGAACGTCGAGATCAACGGCCTCCTGCTCGGCCTGACGCGCGCGCAGATCGCGGAGCGCTTCGACGCGATCGTGCGCTTCGCGGGCGTCGAGGAGTTCCTCGACGCGCCGGTCAAGACGTACTCCTCGGGCATGGCCGTGCGGCTCGGCTTCGCGATCGCGGCGGCGAGCGAGCCCGACGTCTTCCTGGTGGACGAGGTCCTGGCCGTGGGCGACGAGGCCTTCGCGCACCGCGCGCTGGAGCGCTTCGCCGATTTCGAGAGGGCCGGCAAGACGCTCCTCTTCGTCTCGCACGATCTCAACCTGGTGACGGAGCGCTGCCGGCGGGCGATCTGGCTCGAGGGCGGCCGCATCGCCGCCGACGGTCCGGCTGCGGACACGGTCGCGCGGTACCGCGAGCACGTCGCGGCGACGGAGGGCCGGCGGCGGCTCCGGGAGGCGGGCGCCGGCGGTCGCGTCGGCTCCGGCGCGGCGACGATCGAGAGCGTCCGCGTCCTCGACCGCGACGGGCGTCCGGCCGGCCGGCTGAAGCGCGGCGAGCCGGCGGCGATCGAGATGACGGTGCGCGCACGCGAGCCGCTGGCCGACTTCGTCTTCGGATTCCAGGTTTCCACCGTCCCCGGCGCTGTCGTCTTCGGCTCGAACACGCTGCTCGACGGGCACGCGCCGGACTCCTTCTCCGGCGCCGCCACGGTCTCGCTCGCGATCCCGTCGGTGGACCTGGCCCCAGGCGTGTACGCGCTGGACGCGGCGGTCCATGCCCGCTCCGGCGCGCCCTACGACTACTGGCGCGACGCGCTGCGCTTCGAGGTCACCGCCCACGCCGCGTCCGCGGGCGTCTGGAGCCCCCCGCGCCGCTGGAGCACCGCGGGATCGGTGCGCTGGAGGCAATGAGCTCTCCGGGCGCCGGTCCTCAGGGGGCCGGGAGCGCCTCGCCCGCGCGAAGCCGCAGCTCGTAGATCCCGATGCGCGGCCCGCGGACCGGATACAGGCGGTCGAACGCCTCGTCGAACGGCGTCCGCGTCCGCCCGCCGGCCTCGGGCCCGCGCGCGCCGTAGACCTCGATGGGCCACACCACCGCGGTGCGGCTCCCGGAGTGCTCCAGCTCCTCGATCATCTGTCGCTGGACCGTGGCCGTGTCCTGCACGCCCGGGTCGTACTGGTACCAGCGCGTGTAGGGCAGGCGCGTCGACAGGAGGAACAGAACGATGGGATTCTCGTCCAGGAAGGCCTGGTTCGACCCCACCGCGACGAACCGGCTGCCCGCGTCCGCGTGGCGGTCCGCGAACGCGACCGCCGCGATGGCGTCCGCCGGGACCTCGCCGCAGGGCCAGACCGATCTCCAGCTCGCGTTCGGCGCCCGCCAACGCTGCCGTACCGCCGCGGCGCCTCCCTGCCACACCGACTCGGCGGGGACCAGAACGCTCGCCCGCGACCTCAGGAACATCGCGCAGAGGAAGACGAAGAAGCCGATTAGGCACGCCCGCCAGAGCGGCCGGAGCTCGACCGATGCGATGGCCGCTCCCGCCGCGCCCACGATGACGAACGGAAGGAAGTGCGGCCGGTCGGCGCGGGCCCACAGGTAGTGTTCGAATGCCGCCGCCGCGAGCCCGAAGAGCGCCGCGGCCCGAAGGGTTGTGTTCTCCCGGAGCGTGCGGCGCTCGCGCGCGATCACGAGGAGGGAGATCGCCACCGCGCCCGCCGCGACGAGGGCCCCGTCCCGCTCGGGGTGGGTCGAGACGAGGAGCCAGAGCGGGAGGGCGCCGCCCGCCAGAACCGCGGCGGCCGCGAGGCCCCGGCCTCTCGAAGACGGCAGGGCCGCGGCCCAGAGGAGCGGAATGGCGGCATGGACGCTCGAAAGGAGGAAGGCAAGGGGCAGGGGCGCCCGGAGAAAGGCGGCCTCCCTGTATCGCAGGCCGCCCTCGAGGAGCCGGCGCGGGAAGAGCACGGTCGCGTCGAACGCCTGAGCCGGAGAGAGGTCGCGATAGAGGAGGAGCCACGCCGCGGCCGTGGCGGCGGCGCACGAGACGGCCAGGATCGGGAGGAGCCGCGTGCGGTCCCGCGGCGTTCCCGCAACGAACCCGAGCCCCACGAGCGCGACGCACGCGTACGCCGCGAAGGCGGGCCGGGTCAGGGCCGCCGCCGCGAGCAGCACGCCCGCTCCGGCGGCCCAGCGATTCGCGGAGGATGCCGCCGAACCCCCACTCCCGCCGCTGCGGCTTCGGGTCGTCGAGGCCAGCGCGAACGCGCCGAGCGCCGCCAGGGTCAACGCGAGCCCGTAGAACGACGCGAGGAGCGCCGCGGCCGACAGCGCGAGAGCAAACGCGACGGCCGCCCAGCCCCCGCCGCCCGCCGGAGCGCTCGCTTCCGCCCCCCGGCGCCGCGCGGCGACGAACCCGGCGACGCTCAGGAGGACGAGGGCGAGCGATTCGCCGATCCGCAGCGCGACGGGGGGATTGCGAACGATGCCGGAGAGCAGAGCCTGGAGGCTGAACCCGAGCGGCCCGTAGTGCGCGTAGAAGTCGCGATACGGCTGCTCGCCCGCGAGAACCAGGCGCGCGCCGAGGAGCAGGACGCCGTCGTCGTAGTTGCCGATCCGCGTGCAGAGCAGTCCCAGGGCCGAGACGAGGAGCAAGGCGGACAGCGCCAGGACGGGCAGCAGCCGACGGGACGCTTTCTGTGCCCGCGGGGGGCCGCCCGATTCACTCATTCGAGGTCTGCGGCGTGAGGGGAGATCGCCGGGCAGTATAGCAACCCCTCAAGCCTCTATCCGGCCGAGCGCGCGCGGTACACTTTCGCCGCTCCATGAGAGTGTCCGTCGTCATCCCCGTTTACAACGAGGAGGGCAACCTCCCCGAGCTCCTGCCGAGGCTCGCCGCGGTGATGGATGCGACCGGCCATCCCTACGAGCTCGTCTTCGTGGACGACGGGAGCTCCGACGGCTCGCTGGCGTTCCTCAAGGACGCGGCGCGGCGGCGTCCCGACCGGGTGCGGGTGCTCGAGCTCGCCCGCAACTTCGGCCAGCACCAGGCGATTCTCGCCGCCTTCCAGAACGTGACGGGCGACGTCGTGGTCACGCTCGACGCGGACCTGCAGAACCCTCCGGAGGAGATCCCGAAGCTGCTGGCGAAGGTCGACGAGGGCTACGACGTCGTGGGAGGAGTCCGCCTCGACCGCCAGGACTCCGCGCTGCGGAGGCTGGCCTCGGCGCTCGTCAACCGCGTGACCGTCGCGATCACGCGGCTGCGCCTGACCGACTTCGGCTGCATGCTCCGCGCGTACTCGCGCGAGGTCGTCGAGGAGATCAACCGCTGCGACGAGGGCTCGACGTTCATCCCCGCGCTCGCCCAGAGCTTCGCGCGCAAGCCGACGGAGGTCGAGGTCGCGCACGCCGCGCGCCGGCACGGCGAGTCGGCGTACTCGCTCTACCGCCTCGTCCGGCTCAACTTCGATCTCATGACGGGCTTCTCGCTGGTCCCGCTGCAGGCGTTCGGCCTGCTCGGCACGCTCGTGGCGTTCGGCGGTATCGCCTTCGGCATCTTCCTCTTCGTGCGCCGGTTGATTCACGGCGCCGAGGTGGAGGGCGTCTTCACGCTGTTCGCGATCCTCTTCACTCTGCTCGGCGTGGCCATGGCGGGGCTGGGGATCGTGGGGGAGTACGTCGGCCGGATCTACCAGCAGGTGCGGGGCCGCCCGCGCTTCCGCGTTCGCCGGATCTACGGGCTCGGGGAGTCGGAGCTGCCGGAGCCGACCCGTCTCCCGCCTCCCGCCTCCCGACTTCCGTCGTCATGACCCGTCTCGCCGTCTTCGCCTACTCGGACACCGGGCACGCGTGTCTGCAGCACCTCCTCGAGCGCCGCGAGCGCGTCGTCTTCCTCGCCACGCACCGCGACCACCCCGACGAGGCGCGCTGGTTCCCAAGCGTCGCCGAGCTCGCGAAGTCGCACGGCATCGAGCCCTACATCCTGGAGAACCCGCTCGATCCCCAGGCGATCGTGCGGCTGCGGGTCTCTCGTCCGGACCTGCTCTTCTCCTTCTACTACCGGCGCATCCTGCCCGACGAGATGCTCGGGGAGCCTCGGCTCGGGGCGTTCAACATGCACGGATCGCTCCTGCCCCGGTTCCGCGGCCGGGCGCCCGTCAACTGGGCGGTCGCCAAGGGCGAGACGAAGACCGGCGCCACGCTCCACCGGATGCGCACGCGCGCCGACACCGGCGAGATCGTGGACCAGGAGGAGGTCCCGATCGGTCCCGACGACACCGCGATCGAGGTGCAGCGGCGCGTGACCGCGGCGGCCGTGCAGGTGCTCGCGCGCCGCCTCGAGGAGCTCAAGGCCGGGACGGCGCCGGAGGTGCCGCAGGACGAGTCGAAGGCGACACGCTTCGGCCGACGACGTCCCGAGGACGGCCGCATCGACTGGAGCCGACCCGCCCGCGAGGTCCACGACCTGGTGCGCGCCGTGACGCACCCGTTCCCCGGCGCCTTCACCGATCTCTTCGAGGGAAAGACCTTCGTTTGGCGGACCCGCCTGCCGGGTCTCGCGGCGCACGACACGTTCCCGGGCCAGGTGCGCGCGGAGGAGAACCGCCTGCTGGTGGCCTGCGGCGACGACCGTTACGTCGAGCTCGTGACGGTCCAGCCCGAGGGGTGCCCCGAGAAGACCGGCGCGGCGTTCGCGGCCGAGAGGGGGCGCTGATGCGCGTCTTGATCCTCGGCGTCAACGGCTTCATCGGCAATGCGCTGACGGAGCGGATCCTCGAGACGACCGACTGGCACGTGTCGGGCCTCGACGTCGGCTCCGACAAGATCGCGCCCTTCCTCGATAACCCCCGCTTCACTTACCTCGAGGGCGACATCGCGATCAACAAGGAGTGGATCGAGTACCAGATCAAGAAGTGCGACGTCGTCCTGCCGCTCGTGGCGATCGCCACGCCGGCGGCCTACGTGCGCCAGCCCCTCGCCGTGTTCGAGCTCGACTTCGAGGAAAACCTCCGCATCGTCAAGCAGGCCGTCCGCTACCGCAAGCGCGTCGTGTTCCCGTCGACCTCCGAGGTGTACGGGATGTGCCCGGACCCCGAGTTCGACGAGGATGCCTCGCCCCTGGTCTACGGGCCCATCTCCAAGCAGCGGTGGATCTACTCGTGCAGCAAACAGCTCCTCGACCGCGTGATCTGGGCGTATGGCGAGCAGGGCCTCCAGTTCACGCTCTTCCGCCCCTTCAACTGGTTCGGCCCGCACCTCGACGACATCGACTCGCCCAAGGAAGGCTCGAGCCGCGTCCTGACGCAGTTCCTCCACAACATCCTCTACGGCGAGCCCATCAAGCTCGTCGACGGGGGCACGCAGCGCCGCTCCTTCACCTACATCTCGGACGGGATCGACGCCTTGATGGAGATCCTGCAGAATCGCGGCGGCGCGGCCGACGGCGGGATCTTCAACATCGGCAACCCGGCGAACGACCTCGCGATCGGAGAGCTCGCGCGGCGAATGATCGCGGCCGTCGCGGCGTATCCGGGGTTCGAGGAGAGGGCCCGCGAGGCGCGGATCGTGGACGTCTCCTCGGCCGAGTACTACGGCAGCGGCTACCAGGACATCCTGACGCGCGTCCCGTCCATCCGCCGGGCGAGCGAGGTCCTGGGCTGGAAGCCGCGGGTCTCCCTCGACGAGGGGATCCGCCGCACGCTCGACTTCTATCTGAAGGCTCGTCGGGCGACCCGCTGAGGGATTCAGGGTCGCTGAGCGACCCGCAAGGAGCGCCTTGGCCCGCGTCGCGCTGAAGGTCGACTGCGACACATTCCTCGGAACCCGGGACGGCATCCCGCGGCTCCTGGAGATCCTGGCGAAACGCGGGATCCGCGCCACGTTCTTCTTCACCCTCGGGCCGGACCGTTCGGGACTGGCCGCGCGGCGCGTCTTCACCCGCAAGGGGTTCCTGAAGAAGATGGTCCGCTCGCGCGCCCCTTCGCTCTACCCCCTGCGGACGATGCTCTCCGGCACGCTTCTTCCGGCGCCGCTCATCGGCGAGCGCTGCGCCGCGCAGATCCGCGCCGCGGGTCAGGCCGGACACGAGACCGGCGTGCACGGCTGGGACCACGTCCGGTGGCAGGACGGGCTCGATCGGATGAGCGTGGAGAAGATCCGGTCCGACTACGGGCGCGCGCACGCCGAGTACCTGCGCCTCTTCGGTCATCCCGCGCGCACGAGCGCCGCCCCCGGCTGGACGGTGAGCGCGCGGTCGCTCGAGGTCCAGGAGGAGCGCGCCCTGCTCTTCACCTCCGACACCCGCGGGGGCGTCTCGTTCTTCCCGTCGGCGGAGGGCCGCGTGTTCCGCACGCTCGAGATCCCCACGACGCTGCCCACTCTCGACGAGGTGCTGGCGTGGCCGCACCTCGGCAGCGAGGACGCGCGTCGATGGCTCTACCGCAAGGCGCTCGGAGAGGCCGCGGCGGATTCCGCCGCGGTGCACACGATCCACACGGAGATCGAGGGCGGACCCTACGCGGCGCTCTTCGAGCGGATCCTCGACGACTGGAGCGCGGACGGCGTCGCGTTCGTCACGCTGAGCGAGATCGCGCGAGAAGTCCTCGGCAGTCACGCCCCCATTCCGGAGCGTCCGATCGTGAAGACGCGGCTGCCCGGCCGCGGCGGCCGCGTCGCGACGGGCTGGCCGGAGGAGTCCTCCCGCTAGGAGCCCGCGGCGAGTCTCTCGGGATCGTGTCGTATTCTGATGCCACGTGACCGACACAAGACGCTCCGGCGTTCGCCCGGAGATCTGGCTGACGCTGGCGTCCGTCGGAGGCTCCTTCCTCGTCTACCTTCCGTTCCTGCGCGACATGCGGACCGTCTATCGCTTCTGGGACGGGCCGAACTACCTGACCGTCGCGCGCACGCTCTACGCCGTAGCGCCCGACAACCCTCTGCTCGCGTACGTGTACACGCCCTCCTACTTCCTGACGCACCTTCCGCTCTACCCGCTCTGCGTCCGCCTCGTCTCGATCGTCACCGGCTACGAGCCCGCGCTCCTGGTCGTGTCGCTGCTCGCAAGCGTCGCGGCGGTCCTCCTCTTCTACCGGCTGGCGCGCGACGTGTGGAAGCTGCCCTCGCCCGAGTTCCTCGCGCTCGTGATGCTGTTCCTGCCACCCCGGTTCCTTCTCTACCGCTCGACCGGCGCGACCGAGTCCCTGGCGCTCGCGCTGACGCTCGCGTCGCTCTTCGCCTTCGAGACGTCCCGGACCGGCCGCGCCGCGCTCTACGGCGCCCTGGCCGTGCTGACGCGGATCTCGGGCGTGATGCTGGCGCCGGCCTACGCCGTGGTCCTGTGGCGGCGCGGGCGGGCGCGCGAGCTGGCGTGGCTCGCCCTGATTCCCGCCGGGCTGCTCGGGTATTTCCTGTTCTGCGCGATCCTCTTCGGCGACTTCTTCGCCTACCTGCGTCCGCACGGGGAGAAGCTCACGCGTTTCGTGCCGTTCGGGTTCCTCCCGGTCCTCTTTCAGAAGGGCCTCTACCACCAGGTCGAGTTCCACATCCTCCTCGCGCTGGTGTACGCGGTCGGCACGTTCCGGCTCCGCGAACGATTCCCGGTTCTCTTCTGGTATTGCGTGTTCGAGCTCGCGCTGCTGCTGTGCGTCTCGACGGAGGACTGGAGCCGCTACTTCCTCGCGATGGCGCCCTTCGCCCTGATCGTCGGCTTCCACGACGTGATCGACACGCGCTTCTTCCGCTGGGCGCTGCCGGTGTTCGCGGCGCTCTCGGTCTTCTACGCGTGGGGCGTGATCCCGCTGAACGGCTGCCGGCCCGACATCTATCTCCGCCTGCTCGCCCACCTGGGGCTGCTGCCCGAGGGGGTCGCGGCGCCTTAACGCGGCGCCCTAGGCCCTCGCTCTTCGAGAAACCACCGCTGCCACGATGGCCGCGAGAAGCGCGGCGGCCTGGACGATGACGCCCAGCCGAAACGGCGACGGGTCGTACGCGATCTCCACGTGGTGGCGTCCGGCCTCGACCCTGACCGCGAGGTCGCGGGCATTGGCCACCTGGACCGGAGCCGGCACGCCGTCGACGTTCGCCTTCCACGACGGAAAGAACGTACGCGAGAAGATCACGAAGCCCACCCGCTCCGCGTCGACCTCGACTCGCGCGGAGGACGCGCGCACGACGGCGTTCGAGAGGCGGGCGGCGGGTTGGGGGAGGGGAGGACCGCCGAACCGGTCGCCGCGCAGCAGGACGTCGGTCTCCGGTACGAACTCGTCCGACTTCAAGAGCGAGATCGCGCTCGAGAGCGACGGCCGGGAATGGACACGCCCGGCCCAGCGCAGCTCCGGCAGCGGATGCGTGTCCTCGAAGAGCACGAGCCGCTCGTCGCCGATCGAGAGCCCCGTCTTCGGGTGGAAGAGCGGATGCTCGCCGCCCTCCCGGGCCAACGCGAAGCGCGCGCCGTAGAGGCGGAGGAGCCGGTCCCGCTCGAGCGGGTCCGCCGCCGCGGCGGCCTCGCTCGCCACGCGGTTGTAGAAACCGTAGGAGCCGTCAGGATCCGTCTCGAAGAGCGACGCGACGCCGAAGGGCGACCCGGTCGCCGGGTACAGGTACTGGATCTGCAGGCGCGCGACCTTGGCGACGCGCGGCAACCGGCGCGGATACTCCGGCTCGAGGGATCGCAGGGTCGGCGCGGGCGGGTCGGGCGCATAGAGCCGGCCCTCGCCCGCGACGATCCTCGCCAGAGCGGGCGTGCGAGCGAGCTCCTCCGACGGGCCCGTCACGAACAACGGAAGCCCCCAGACGAGCGCGGCGAAGAGCGTCAGCATGCCGAAGACGTAGCCGGAGTCGACCGCTGGAGAGGATGCCGACGATTTCGGGGATCCGGGACGCAAGCGCAGGAGGAGCGCGACGAGCGTCACGGACACGAGCCCCGCAATCGCGTCGCCGCGCACGCCGATCCGGAAAGCCTCGGCGAACGGCTCGCGGGAATCGCCGAGCCGCGCGATCAGGAGACTGGCGACGGGGCCGCCGGGAGCGGAGAGCGCCCACGCGGCCGCGAACACCGCGAGGAGAGTCGCGCAGAGCAGCAGCTCGCGCCGTCCGGCGCGGCGGCGGGCGAGGTGGTCCGCGGCCAAACCCGCAAGGAGCGCGACGCACAGGCTGGTGATCAGGTAGAACTTGATCGGGTAACGCAGCCGTCGCAGCGGGGCGATCGCGTAGAGGATCCGGTAGAGGGGAAACGCGAAGCCGAAGGAGAGGAGGAGCGTCCCGAGCGCGGCCGCCGAAAGTCCCGCGGCCTTCCGGCTCCAGAAGCCTCGGCGCAGGGCCGCCGCCGCGACCAGCAGGAGCGGGATGACGCCGAGCGCCACGCTCCAGACGTAGACGAGGAGGGGACCCTCCCCGAGCCAGCGCGGCTCCATGCCGACGATGCTGGGGTTGCCGGAGAGGCTGGGAAAGAGCCACTCGAGCAGGCGCGTCGGCGTGAGCGGGACGGCGCCGAAGGCCTCCTTCGAAAAAGCGTGCTGTCCGCGGTACGTCATCGGCAGGACCTGGCGGAGCGGGAGGAGCAGCGGCGCGGCGAGGGCCAGCGCGAGCACGCCGGACGCGGCGAAGGCGGCAGCGAGCCGAACGAACCGGCGCGGCGGCTCCGACGGCGTCGCGCCGAACGCGACGCCCGCCGCGAAGAGGACCGTGAGGAGCGAGAGCGCGGGCTCGCCGGCCAGGAGCTGGAGCCCGAGCGCGAGCCCGAGAGCGGCGCCCGAGCGGAGGACGGCGGTCCGCGTCGACGCCCTTCCGAGATCCAGGGCCGCGGCCGCGCACCAGGGGAGCCAGGCCGCCGCGGCCGACGAGTTCATGAACGCCGAGCCGAACGAGAGCATCGTCCCCGAGAAGGCGAACGCGATCCCGGAGACGAACGCGGCGCCGTCGGAGACCCTAAGCCTCCGCGCCAGCGCGCGCGCCCCGAAGAACGCCCAGAGCACGTGCAGCAGGTAGTGGAGGTTGAATGCCGACTCCGGCGAAAACACCCGTTCGAGCAGGAAGGTCGGGTAGAGCAGGACGGCGTTGGGGTTGGCGAGCATCGGCTCGCCGCCCGACGCGCGCGCGTCGATGAACGGCACCTCTCCCGCCTTCAGCATCTCCACGGCCGCGCGTCGCCACGGCCAGTGCGTGATCAGCGCGTCTCGGAAGATCAGCCGCCGCGAACCGAGGATCTCCGGAAGCAGCGGAAGAGCGAAGAGGACGACGACCGCGGCGCCCGTCAGGATCTCCCGTGAGCGGCGGGACATTGAGAGGAGTCTACAGGGACGCTCTCCAGTTATCATCCGAGCCACGTGAAGCGAGCGCTGATCACCGGGATCACGGGTCAGGACGGCTCCTACCTGGCCGAGCTGCTGCTCGAGAAGGGCTACGAGGTGCACGGCGTCATCCGCCGCTCGTCCTCCTTCAACACCGGCCGCATCGATCACCTCTACCAGGATCCGCACGTCGCCGACCGGCGGCTGTTCCTCCACTACGGCGACTTGAACGACGCGTCGTCCCTGAACCGCACGCTGCGGCTCGTGGACCCGAACGAGATCTACAACCTGGGCGCGCAGAGCCACGTCAAGGTCTCATTCGACACGCCCGAGTACACCGGCGAGGTCACCGGCCTCGGATCCGTGCGGCTGCTGGAGGCCATTCGCGAGCTGCGGATCCGGCCGCGGATCTACCAGGCGTCGTCCTCCGAGATGTTCGGCGCGGCGTCCGAGGTCCCCCAGAAGGAAGAAACGGGCTTCCGGCCGCGCAGCCCGTACGGCGCCGCCAAGCTCTACGCGTTCTGGATGACCGTCAACTACCGCGAGGCGTACGGGCTCTTCGCCGTCAACGGCATCCTCTTCAACCACGAGTCCCCACGCCGGGGCGAGACGTTCGCGTCGCGCAAGATCACGCGCGCCGTCGGGCGCATCCGCCACGGCCTCCAGGACCGCCTCTACCTCGGCAACCTCGGCGCGCGGCGGGACTGGGGATTCGCCAGGGACTACGTCGAGGCGATGTGGCGGATGCTCCAGCGCGACACCCCCGACGACTACGTGATCGCGACCGGAAAGAGCCACACGGTCCGGGAGTTCTGCGATCGCGCCTTCGCCCGGGCGGGATGGACGCTCGAGTGGCGGGGGGAGGGCACGGCGGAGAAGGGGATCGACCGCGAGTCGGGCCGGGTCCTCGTCGAGATCGACCCGGCCTACTTCCGCCCGACCGAGGTCGACCACCTCCTCGGCGACTCGTCGCGCGCCCGCGAGCGGCTGGGCTGGACGCCCACCGTCGACTTCGACGGCCTCGTGGCGCTCATGACCGACGCCGACCTCGCGCTCGCCGCGCGCGAGGCGGCCGCCGGTCCCTCTTCGGGCAGCCCGTGAGCTTCTGGGAGAACCGCCGCGTGCTCGTCACCGGCGGAGGCGGCTTCCTGGGCCGGCACCTCGTCCGCAGGCTCGAGCGCGAGCGGCCGGCCGAGATCGTCGCCCCGCGCGCCCGCAACTACGATCTGCGCCGCCAGGAGGACGTCGCGCGCTGCCTTCGCGACGCCCGCCCGCGGGTCGTGATCCACGCCGCCGCCGCCGTGGGCGGGATCGGGGCGAACCGGACGCATCCCGGAAAGTTCTTCTACGACAACGCGGCGATGGGGATCGAGCTCATCGAGCAGTCGCGCTTCCATGGAGTCGAGAAGCTCGTCTGCCTGGGGACGATCTGCGCCTATCCGGCCGAGACGCCGGTTCCCTTCCGCGAGGAGGACCTCTGGAACGGCTACCCCGAGGTCACCAACGCGCCGTACGGGCTCGCCAAGAAGATGCTCCTGGTCCAGCTGCAGGCGTACCGCCAGGAGTACGGCTTCCGCGGGATCTACCTCCTCCCGGTCAACCTCTATGGGCCGGGCGACAACTTCGACCCGGAGTCGAGCCACGTCATTCCCGCGCTGATCCGCAAGTTCCGGGAGGCGCAGGAGGCGGGCCGCGCCGAGGTCGAGCTCTGGGGCGACGGCTCTCCGACGCGGGAGTTCCTCCACGTGCGCGACGCCGTCGACGGCATCGTCCTGGCCGCCGAGAAGTACGACGGTCCCGAGCCGGTCAACCTCGGCGCGGGATTCGAGATCACGATCCGCGAGCTCGCCGAGAAGATCGCCACGCAGACGGGCTTCCGCGGAACGATCCGGTGGGATCCGTCGCGGCCCAATGGACAGATGCGTCGCCGGCTCGACACCTCCCGCGCGCGTGCGGCGTTCGGCTTCACGGCGCGCGTCGGTTTCGACGAGGGCCTGCGGGAGACGATCGCCTGGTGGGACTCGGCGCGAGCGAAGGGCGCCTGACCGCGTGAACGCGCGGCTCGCCGTCGGAGGGACGCTCGCGGCGTTCGCCGCCGTCTCCGTGCTCTTCTCGGGAGCGTTCCCGCCCTTCGCGAACCCCAACGAGCTCTCCCGCCAGGAGGCGGTCGTCGCCGCCCGGGACCACGGGACCTTCGCGATCGACTCGGTGATCCCGGTCCTGGGGGACCACGAGGACAAGTCCCTCTCCGGCGGGAAGACCTACTCCAACAAGGCGCCGGGCCTCGCGTTCGCGGCGCTGCCGGTGTACGCGCTGCTGCGGATCGTGCTTCCCTCGCCGTCGAGCGCGGCGGCCCCGATCTTCTGGATCCTGCGCGTCCTCACCGTGACGCTCGTCTGCGCCGTCGCGCTCGCGCGCCTGGCGCGCCGGCTTGCCGCGGGGCCTCAGCCGGAGACGGCGCCGCTCGTGGTCGCGGCCGTCGCCTTCGGCACGCCGTATCTGTTCTTCGCCCGCTCGTTCTTCGCGCACGCGTGGACGGCGGCGCTGCTCTTCCTGGCGTGGGACGCGCTCCGAGCGAGCGAGGACGCCCCTCGGGGCCCGGGACGCCGAGGCGCGTTCCTCGCGGCGGCGGCGGGGTTTCTCGCGGGGTGGGCCGCGATCTCCGAGTATCCGGTGGCGCCGGTCGCGGGGCTGCTCGCTCTGCGCGCGGTGCTCGGAGAGCCGACGCGACGCTTCCCCCGATTCCTCGCCTTCGTCGCCGGAGCCGCGGTGCCGCTCGCGAAGCTCGCATATTACGACGCGGTGTGTTTCGGCTCGCCGTGGGTGCTCTCGTCGGCGCGCGAGGCCTATCCGTCGTACAGCCAGCTCTCCGGCTCCGGCCTCTTCGGCTTCGGCGTCCCGAGCCCGCGGGTCGCCGTGGACTACCTGTTCCACCCCGCGCGCGGGCTCCTCCTCTTCTCGCCGTTCCTGATCTGGGCCGTTCCCGGATTCGTGCGGTGGTGGACGCGAGCCGGCGACGACGACAGCGACAGGACGTCGCGCGCGGACTGTTTGTTCGCGGCGGCGGCGACCGTCGTCACCTTCGTCCTGATGTGCGGCTATCCGAACTGGCACGGCGGCTGGTCGCTCGGGAACCGCTACCTCGTGCCGATCCTCTTCTTTCCGGCGCTCGCGATCCCGGACGCGCTCGCCTCGGCGCGCTCTCGCGGCTTCTTCGGCGCGGCGGTCGTGCTCTCGGCGGCCACGCACCTGCTCCTGACGGCGAGCTGGCCGTACTTTCCGGACAACGTCCCCTGGCCGGCGGCCACGGGATCGCGCTGGTTCCTCGCGCGCGGCTGGACCGCGCCGAGCCTGCTGGACGCCCTGCCGGGAGGCGGGTGGGCCGCGCTCCTGCTCGCCTGGGCGGCGGCCGCGGTCGCCATCGTGCTGGCGCTGCGCGTCGCCGAACCGCCGTCGCCGGGGCCCGCGCCCGTGCGCGTCATCGCGCTATTGGGGCTCGTTCCTCTCCTGGCGCTGGCCCTGTCCGCTCCGGAGCTCGACTTCGGCGGCCGGCTCTGGCGAGCCTCCATCTTCGGCGCGTACTCGGGTCGCGACCCGGAGCGCGGGGAGCTCCGCGGCGTGGCGATGTCGGCCACGACGCCGCGGGAGCAGCGGATGGCGGCGGGAGCGTGGCGAGTCTACGGGCCGAACCCGAACCCGCAACAGCGGCCGGGCTCGCCGCCGCCTCCGTAGCCGTTATTCCGCGATCTCGAAGACCTTCCAGAGCGCGACCCAGCGGTCGCCGTGGCGAATCGCGCTCTGCGAGTGGAAGAGCAGCCGCACGCCCGAGACGGGCTCGACCCGGAGGCCCGGCAGGTCGGCGCCCTTTCCGTCGCACTCGTAGAGGCGGGCCTGCATCGTCCGGAAGTAGGCGGGGGCCAGGGTACGGTTCGGACTTCCCGAAGCAGAGGCCGAGGCGCCCGAGATGAGCGGAGGCAGCCCGAGGTAGGACGCATAGTCGTTGAGCCGCGGGGTCAGGTCCGTCGTCAGGATCCAGCGCGCGCGCCGGCGTTTCGCGATCGCGAGCGCCTCGGTCTCCGACTCGGCGAGGAAGAAGCGGATCGAGTCGAGGAAGCCGTAGCCGAAATTGTTGGCCACGACCGGCCGCTCTGCCTCGTAGAGGATCCAGTGTCCCGCGGACCACGGCGCCAGGACCGCCTGAGCCTGCTCGAGCGCGGCCGGAAACGGCGGCGGTCCCAGGAGGCGGGGGTCGTAGGCGTCCAGGGGGGACGCCGGCGACGTCGCGGCGCGCAGCCGTGCGAGCGTGTCGAAGAAATCGGAGCCGGGAACGTAGCGCGTGCGGAGCTCGTCCGCGATCCCGCCCGCCATCGGCGACGCGAGGAGGAGCCCGGCGGTCGCGGACGCGAGCGCGGCGCGCCGCGGCAGCGGGACGCGGGCGGCCACGAATCGCGCGGCCTCGATCAGCGCCAGCGCCGCGAGCGGCGCGGCGTAGTAGACGTCGAGGCGTTGCGAGAGCGCCAGGAAGAGCGTCACCGATCCCCAGACGGCGAGCGCGAGGTGGACGCCCGGGCGCTCGTTGCGAATGGCCCGCGCGATCCAGGCGAGGACGACGAGCGGCGTCAGGAAGAACGCGGCCGAGAGCTGCCGCCACGCGAGGCCGGGCCCGTCCGCCAGGAGAGGGCGGGCCTCGAAGATCCCGTGGAGCCAGTTCTTCGGGTACGAGACGTAGCCGATCGGGCTCGCCCCCGGAACCTCGCCCGTCGTCCCGGCGGAGTAGAGAACGCCGTTGAGCGTGGCGGACGCGAGCGCCCGCGCGAAGGGAAGCGTCGCGACAATGGCCACAGCCAAAATGAGCGGGGGAAGCAGGCGGTGCGCGTCTTCGCGCGCCGGGTCTCTTCGCACGATCCCGAACAGAAGATCCGCCGCCGCGACTCCTCCGGCCATCGCCGCGAGGAAGAGAGGCTGGAAGAAACCAAACGAGACGTATGTCAGCGGCGGACGGGTCCCCGCCGACGACCACCACGCGGCCGTCGCGAGGCCGGTGAGCGCGGCGGGGAGCGCGAGCATCCAGGCGGCCTCGCGCGCCACCGTCCTTCCCGCGCGGAGCCGCTCGAGGACGAGCGACAGCGCGACGATCGCGCCCCAGTAGATCGCGCCCTGCCACGTCAGGACCGCGATCGCAAGGAGGACGCCCGTCCCGGCAGAACGCCGGGCCGAGTCGGGCTCCATGCGGCTCGTCACGAAGGCGAGGAGCACCGCGAGGCCGCAGACGGACTCCGCCACGTGCTGATCGGTGTGCGCGTACTGCGACCAGAGGACGTGGCCCGGGCACACCGCGAGGAAGAGCGCCGCCGCGGCGCCGGCGACAGGCCCGTAGAGCGCGCGGCCGAGCAGGCCCGCGAGGACGATCGCGACGGCGGCCAGCGCCACCGGCACCCATGCCGCGCCGCGCGCGACCGCATCCGCGGACGCCTGGGGTCCCTGCCCCAGGCGCGCGGGCGCGGCCAGCGCGAGATCGAAGAGCGGCGGCCAGATCGCGACGCCGCCGGATGGAAAGTTCATGAGCGGATCGAACAGGATCGTCCGCGGAAAGTTCGCGGCCGCGAACCGCGCGCGGCGCATGTGGTACGCGGAGTCGGAGTCGAGAGGCTCCACGGTGTCGCCGCGGACCGCCGAGGGACGCGTGTGCAGGCGGAGCGCGGTGCCGAGAAGTATCGCGGCGGTCAGTCCCACGAGGAAGACCGCTCGCGACTTCATCGCCACCATTATGCGTCGAGCGACAAGGCGGGTATCATCGGCGAAACGCTGTGAAGCCGTGAAGCTGTGAAGCTGTCCGTTCTCATCCCCGTCTACAACGAGGTCCGCACCATCGACGACATCCTGAGGCTCGTCGTGGCTGAGAAGACGGACAAGGAAATCATCGTCGTCGACGACGGATCGACCGACGGCACGCGCGAGAAGCTGGCGGCCTGGGACGGCAGGGACGGCGTGCGGGTGATCCTCCACGAGAAGAACGCGGGGAAGGGTCGCGCGGTGAGGACGGCGATGGAGGCGGCGCGCGGCGAGATCCTCGTGATCCAGGACGCGGACCTCGAGTACGACCCGACCGACTACGCGTCGCTCCTGCGGCCGATCGAGGCCGGACGCGCCGACGTCGTGTTCGGGTCCCGCTTCGTGGGCAGCCAGGAGCACCGCGTGCAGCACTTCTGGCACGTCCAGGGAAACCGTCTCCTGACCGCGATCTCCAACCTCGTCACGGGGCTGAACGTCAGCGACATGGCGACCTGCTACAAGGCGTTCCATCGCCGCGTCGTCCCGGCGCTCTCGCTCGAATCGAAGGGCTTCGGCGTGGACGCCGAGATCACGGCCAAGGTGGCCCGCGGCCAGTTCCACGTCTTCGAGGTGCCCGTCTCCTACTTCGGCCGGTCCAAGGCGGACGGCAAGAAGATCCGCCTGAAGGACGGCTTCGCGGCGCTGACGGCGCTCTTCCGGCACACCTACTTCCCGAGCGCGCGTTGAGCGGGCGGAGGCGGGGGGGCCTCGCGGGCGCCGCGTGCGTCCTGCTCGTCGCCGCGTCGGTCTGGGCGGTGCACGACCATACGCGCGCGGACTCGCTCTCCGCGGACGAGCCGATCCACATCCTCTCCGGCTACTTCGCGGTCGCGTCGCGCTCGGCGATCGTGAACATCGAGCACCCGCCGCTCCTGAAGGCGCTCTCGGGCCTCGCGCTGGCGGCGCTGCCGCTGCGCCAGCCGCCCCCGCACGTCCCCATGGGGAACCTCTTCGTCGACTACGGGCCGGACTTCTTCTACGCGAACACCCTGCCGGCGGACACGATCATCGCCGCGGCGCGGGCTCCGTTCCTCGGCGTGCTGGCGGCCCTGCTCGCGCTGGTGTTCGTCGCGGCCAGCAACCGTTACGGCGCCGTGGCAGCCCTCTTCGCGGCGGCGCTCTGCGCCTTCGACCCCAACCTCGTGGCGCACGCGGGCGTCGTCCACACCGATCTCGGCGCGGCGCTCGGTTTCCTGGCGTCCGTCCTCTCGTGGGAGGCGGCGCGGCGCCGGCCCACCGCGGCGCGCCTCGCGCTCGCGGGCGTCTGCCTCGGTCTCGCGCTCACAGCCAAGTTCTCCGCCGTGTACCTCCTTCCGATCCTGCTGCTCCAGACGCTGATCGCGTCCCGGCGCGGCGCCGAGGCCCGGCGGGTCGGGGAAGAGCTCGCCCGGCTGGTCGCGGTCTGGGTCGCGGCGATGCTCGTCGTCGTCGCCGTCTACGCGCCGGTCACGTCGCGGATGGACCCGAACGACCAGGCCGCCGTCATCCGCGAGAAGGTGGGGGGATTCGGCCAGGCGCCGGAGCTCGCGGAGCGGATCGTCGGGATCGCGCGGTTCTCCCGGCCCCTCGCGCACTATCTCGGAGGCGTCGCGTCCGTCGCCCGGCAGAACGCGGTCGGGGGCGGCGTCACGTTTCTGAACGGGAAGATCTCGACGCAGGGTTTCCCGCAGTACTTCTTCGTCGCCTTCGGCGTGAAGTCGACGCTCGCCTTCCTCGCCGTCACCGTGGCGATCCTCTGGGCCCTGCTGCGGAAGCCGTCCTCCTACGCCGAGGAGGCGCGGCTCTTCCTGCTGCCCGTCGTCGTCCTCTTCGCCGCCTCGATCGGAACGACCTACAACATCGGCATCCGGCACCTGCTTCCGGTCTATCCGTTCCTCGCCCTCTTCGGCGCGGCCGTGCTCGCGCGCATCCGGGAGAACCGGGAGGCCTCGGGCCGCGCGCGCGCCGCGGCCGCGGTGTGGATGCTGCTTCCGGCCGTGTCCGCGGTCGAGCTCGTTCGAATCCACCCGCACGAACTCTCCTACTTCAATCCGCTCGCGGGCGGTCCCGCCGCCGGCGCGCGCATCCTCTCCGACTCCAACGTCGACTGGGGCCTGGACCTGATCCGCCTCGCGGCCGAGCTCAAGCGCCTCGGCGTCACGGATCCGACCGTCGCCTACTTCGGCGGCGACCGCGTGGACTACCGGCTCGGCGTGCCGTCGTTCCAGGCGGTCCCGGTCGTTCGGGGACGGCTGGTCGCGATCTCGGTGTTCCTCCGGACCGCGGGTCCCGAGTTTTATGCGTATCATGGCGCCACGGACTTGGCGGAGGCGTTGCGGTCGCTGCGGCGAAGAATGGCTTCCGGCCGCGACGTGGGGAGGATCGGCTATTCGATCGACCTCGTCGAGCTGCCGGCGGGAGACAACCCTTGAAGCTTTCGGTCGTGATGCCGGTCTACAACGAGGCCGCGACGGTGCGGGAGATCGTGCGCCGCGTGAGCGAGGTCCCCCTCGAGAAGGAGATCCTCATCGTGGACGACTGCTCGACCGACGGCACGCGCGACATCCTGCGCGAGCTGGACGGCCGGGGCGGCGTGCGCGTCTACTTCCAGCCGGTCAACCAGGGCAAGGGGGCGGCCGTCGCGGTGGGATTCCGGTACGCCGCGGGCGACGTCGTCGTCGTGCAGGACGCCGATCTCGAGTACGACCCGATGGAGTACCTGAAACTCCTCGCGCCGATTACCCAGGGCCACGCCGACGTCGTGTACGGCTCCCGATTCCTGGGCGGGGGAGCGCGGCGGGTCCTCTATTTCTGGCACACGGTGGGCAACCGGCTCCTGACGCTCACCTCGAACATGTTCACCAACCTGAATCTCACGGACATGGAGACCTGCTACAAGATGTTCCGGCGCGAGGTCGTCCAGTCCATGCGGATCGAGTCCCAACGCTTCGGCATCGAGCCGGAGATCACGGCCAAGATCGCGCGGCGGGGCTACCGCGTCTTCGAGGTGCCGATCTCGTACTACGGGCGCACGTACGACGAGGGCAAGAAGATCGGCGTCAAGGACGGGTTCTCGGCCCTGTGGACGATCCTCCGCCACTCGCTGCGCGAGGCCGAGGATCCCAAGAACGTCGGGCACGTGACGCTGACGCGCATGGCGAAGCTCGAGCCCTACAACCGCTGGCTCGCCGATCGCTTCCAAGGCGCCGTGGGGCAGCGCGTGCTCGAGGTCGGCGCGGGATTCGGGAACATGACGCGGCACCTGCTGCCGCGCGAGCTCGTCGTGGCGTCGGACCTGGATCCCGTCGCTCTGGAACATCTCCGCGGCGTGTTCCGCGAGGACGCGTCGGTGCGGGTCGCGTCCTACCGCTTCCCGCTCGCGCCGCAGGAGCTCGAGGAGGTCCGCGGGCTGCGCTTCGATACGATCGTGTGCCTCAACGTTCTCGAGCACATCGAGGAGGACGAGGCGACGCTCGCCCATCTCTTCGCCGCGCTCGCGCCGGGCGGCCGGCTGATCCTGATCGTGCCGGCCCTCGCGCGGCTCTACGGGAGCCTGGACGAGCATCTGAATCACTTCCGGCGCTACGAGAAGGCGGAGCTCGAGAAGAAGATCCGCGACGCGGGCTTCTTGCTGGAGGAGTGCCGGTTCCTGAACCGCCCCGGGATCGTCGGCTGGTACGTCAACGGCCGGATCCTTCGCCGTCGCGTGCTCCCGCGCGGCCAGCTCGCCGCGTTCAAGCTGCTGATGCCGATGCTCAGGCGCGAGGAGAAGAACCCGCCATCGATCGGGATGTCCCTCCTCGCGATCGCGCGCAAGCCGTCCTGAGGGCGAACGACTAGGGGATC
Source organism: Thermoanaerobaculia bacterium (assembly GCA_036493875.1). Lineage (GTDB taxonomy): Bacteria > Acidobacteriota > Thermoanaerobaculia > UBA5066 > Gp7-AA6 > DAHUXD01. The sequence goes on along the minus strand of DASXPB010000048.1, from coordinate 24,184 downwards.
GCCGGGTGCCGCGGCGCCCAGAGCGTGACGGCGGCGTCGCGCGAGCGGATGAGCGGGCGGACCTGGCCGCCGGCGTCGGCGAGGACGCGGTTCATCCCCTCGGTCTGGTAGGGCGCCGGCAGCACGAGGAAGAGACGCGATCCCGGCGGAACGCCGGCCAGAGTCGACGCGAGCAGCTCCTCCTCCGAGCGACCGGGCAGAGCCGGGACGAACCAGCCCGGGTGCTTCGCCAGCTCCACGGGCAGCGCGCTCACGTCCGCGGCGAGCTGCCTGCGCTCGGAGGCGAGTCGCGCCGGCAGATAGAAGGATCCCGCCGCGAGAACGGAATCGCCCGGCTCCGCGGCGCGCGCGAGGCTCTCGGTCACCGCCGAAAGCGGAGAGAGCGGGTGCGGCTGGCGGGCGAGCGCGACCGTCGCCACGAGTCCCAGCGCCGCGGCGACGCCTCCGGCCGCGCGCAGAGCCCGGCCGCCTCGGGAGGCCGAGGCGATTCCCCAGACCCAGACCGGCAGGACCGCCAGCTCCGTGCGTCCGGGGAAGAGGATCGGCCGGAAGAGGCCGGCGGCGGCGACGCCGCCGAGCACGAGCAGGACGAAGGCGGCGGATTGCGCCGCGTCGCGCTCGCGCCGGGCGGCCAGAAGGAGGAGAACCAGACACGCGGCGCCCACCGCCACACCGCCGGCGTAGAGAACGGACCAGGGAAGTGTCCCGAACGCTCCGGGCACGCGGCCCACTCCGCCGAGCGCCGACAGGACGCCGACAGAAGACGCGGCCGCGGGCTCGCGGATCCAGGCCACGGCGGCGGCGGGCTGCGCGCGGAGGATCGGAAGCCAGGGCAGGAAGACGACTGTGCCAACGAGGAGCCCGGCGCACGATCGCCACCGCCGCGCCTGGGCGGCCAGCAGGAGGAGCGCGGCGACGACGAAGAGCGCGAGGTAGTGCGTATAGAGAGCGAGCGCCGCGACGACGGCCGTGGCCGCGAGGCGGCGCCCGGTTTCCGCGCCGCGCAGCGCAAGGAGAAACAGCGCGAGCGCGAGGGCCGCGAGCGCCGCGTACGCGCGGGCCTCCGCCGCGTAGAGGTTCAGGAGCGTCGAGCCGGAGACGAGGATCACGAAGAGAGCACGCGAAATACCCGACGTCAGCGTCCGCATTCCCCAGAGGAGTCCGAGCCCCGCGAGAAACGACGGCGTGCGAAGCCAGGCGTCGCCGTTCGACTCCGCGAAGCGATCCGCGAGGAGCGCGAAGGGTTTCTCGAGAAGGTAGAAGCCCGGCGGGCCCGAGTCGAAGCGCAGCGCGTCGAGCAACCCGGACGGTCCTTGTAGCGGGAGCCGCGCCGCCCAGAACGTGAAGAGCTCGTCGAACCAGAGGGGGCGCGCACGCAGGAGCTGGAGACGAAGGAGCTCGGAGACGATGGCGACGAGGAGCGGCAGGAGGAGACCGATCGTTGCGCGTGACCGGCCTTGCACTTCCCGCTCGATGCCGTATCCTAACTCGTAGTGGCCGATTCCGTCGATTCGAATCCGACGCTGCGATCGTCCATCGCCCCGGGACTCCTGTCCGGCCTCGCCTTCCTGCTTCTCCTCGCCGTCGTGTGGTCGGATCCGCTCTTCGTCCGCCGCAGCTTCGCGGGCCGCGACCTGATCGCCTACAACCTGCCGATGGAGAAGGCGATCCACGACGCGTACGCGCGCGGACATTTCCCGCTGTGGGTCGATGAGATCTCGGGAGGCCGGCCCCTCTTGCCCAACCCCAACGCGGGTGCGATGTACCCGGTGCGGATTCTCCTCGCACTCCTGCCGTTTCCGCTCGCCGCGAAGCTCTTCCCGATTCTCCACTGGGCGCTCGCGGGACTGGGCGCGCTCGCGCTCGCGCGCCGCCTCGGTCTCTCGCGCGCCGGCGCCTGGATCGCCGGCGTCACCTACGCGTTCTCGGGCGTCGTCGTGTCGGACGTGTTCTTCCCGCACGTCCTTCCGGGAGTGGCGCTCCTGCCGTGGGTCGTCTGGGTCTTGGCGGGGTCCGGCTCGACGTCGCCGGCGGCGTCGCCTTCGTTCGCCGCGCAGGCGTTCCGGCTGTCCCTGCTCTTCACGCTCTCGATCCTGGCGGGCGACCCGTTCACTTTCGGCATGGCCCTCCTCGCGTGCGCCGGCTGGATCGCCTTCGCGGCGCCGCGCCCGGAGCGGATCGCGCTCGCGCGTCTGCTCGCGTCGGCGGCCGGCCTCGCGGCGCTCGCGGGCCTGCCCCAGATCCTGGCGACCGCGCTGTGGATCCCGGAGACCCACCGGGCAGTCACCGGCGTGACCTGGCGGGAGGCGCTGCAGTTCTCCGTGTCGCCCTGGAGGCTCCTCGAGCTCGTCGTGCCGTATCCGTTCGGGCGGCTCTGGACCAACGACGTCCACGCGGCGTGGGGCTGGACGCTCTTCTCCGGGAAGATGATGGGACTCTTCCTGACGCTCTACGCGGGCTCGCTCTCCGCGATCGCGCTCGTGGTGACCTGGCCGCTGCGCACGGCGACCGCCCGGTTCGGCCGGTTCCTGGTCGGGGCGGCGCTCGTGCTGTCGGCCTCCTGGTTTCTCATCCCGGCGCCCTGGCGCGAGCACGCGGCGCCGGTGGCCCTCCGCAACCCCGAGAAGTTCGCGCTGCTGCTGCCGTTCGGCCTCGCGATCCTCTCCGGCGCGGCGCTCGACGTGCTCTCCGCGCGACCGAGGCTGCCGCGCTGGATCCTCGGCGTGGGAGCCGGCCTGACGGCGGCGACGGTCGCGGCGTTGCTCCTGCCGCTCGCCGCGGCCCGGCTCGCCGTGGCCGCGACGGCTACGGAGAACCGAGCGGATCTCGTGGAGATCGCGTCGCGGCAACTCCCGCTCGCGCTTGCCGAGGGCGCGTCCCTCTGGATGGCGACCGCGCTCGGCCTCGACTGGGCCCGCTCGCGGGAGCGCCCGAGGGCGCCGGCCGCATGGGCCGGGCTCGCGCTCCTGACGCTCGTCCCGATCGCCGCCACGCGCCGCATCGGCTGGACCTTCCTCGAGGAGGAGGTGTTCGCGCCGCCCCCCGCCGTCCGCTGGATGCGGAAGCTCGATCCCGAGGGCCGCTACCGCACGCTCGGCGAGATGGCCTACCGGCAGCCGCAGGCGCTCGAGTCCGCGGAGTCCGGCTACGACCTCGGCTATCTCGAGATCGTCCGGCGGAACTTCGACACGCATGCCATGGTCCTCTGGGGGCGCGGCGCGGTGCTCAACGCCGACTTTGACAACGGCGATCTCTCGCGCGTCGAGAGCATCCGCCAACTCTCCGGGATGGACGACCGTTTCCGCGACCTGGGCGCGCTCTTCGGAAGCCTCGCGCTGCGATTCGGCGTGCGGTATCGCGACCAGCTACCGCCCGTCGCGGGTTTCGCGCCGGTGCGCACCGTGGGCAACGACGCCTGGGACGAGAACCCGGCCGCGCTGCCCGACATCCGGCTCGCGACCGCGTGGAGGGAGGAGCCCGACGCGCTCTCGGCGCTGCGCGATCTCCAAACACTCGAGCGGGGAGCGATCGTGGTCGAGTCCGGAAGATCGGGTTCCGGCGCCGCGCCGGCTTCCGGGCCGAACGGCGCGGCGAGAACCGCAAACGGACCGGCGGGAACCGCAGGCGTCTCCGCGCCGAACGGCGGGGCGGGAACCGCACGTGTCCTCGCGCGAAGCCCCGAACGACTCCTCGTCGAGACCGACTCGACGGCGCCGGGCTGGCTCTTCGTCTTGCGCGGGTTCTGGAGACACCGCGTCGTGCGCGTCGACGGCGTCGAGACGGAAGTCGTCCCGGCGCAGCTCGCCTTCTCCGCTGTCGCGCTTCCCGCGGGGCGGCACCGCGTCGAGTGGCAGGAGTCGTTTCCGGGATGGCCCGTCTCGCGGTTCGGGCCGGTCCTCTACGGCCTGGCGATCGCCGGGCTCTTCGAGAGGGCGCGCGTCGTGAGGACGCGTGAGCACCGCGCCGCGCGCTCGAACCGGAGCTCCGCGTGACGTCCACGACGTCCGTGTCCTCCATGGCACCCCCTCCGCGCTCGATGCGCTCGGATGCGCCCGTCGTCCTCCTCTGGATGCTGCTGGTGCTCGCGGCCTACGCCGATCCGCTTCTCCTGCGCCGCACGTTCATCGGCCGCGACATCGTGGCCTACAACCTGCCGCTCGAGCAAGCCGTGCACGGCGCGTGGGCGCGCGGGACAGTGCCCGTGTGGTGGGACGCGATCTCCGGCGGGCGGCCGCTCCTCCCGAATCCGAACGCCGGCGTCTTCTATCCGCTGCGCGTCGGGCTCGCCGCGCTGCCGTTCCCCGCGGCCATGCGCGTCTTTCCGGTCGCGCACTGGTTCCTGGCGGGCTGGGGGATGTTGAGCCTGATGCGCACGGCGGGCAGCTCTCGTGCCGGGGCCTGGGTCGGTGCCGTCAGCTACGCCTTCTCCGGCGTCGTGGTCTCCGAGGTCTTCTACGCGTTCCTGCCGGGGGCCGCGCTGCTCCCATGGTCGCTGTGGGCGCTCGCGCGGCCCGGGGGAGGCCGAACTCCGCGCCTCGTCCCGATCGCTCTCGTCTATGGCCTGATGCTCCTCGCCGGCGACGTGTTCTCGCTCGCGATCGCGTTCCTCTCCGGCGTGCTCTGGATCCTGCTCGAGACGTCGCGTGAGGAGCGCGCCGCACAGTCCGTCCGGCTCGGCATCGGGGTGATCCTCGGCGGCCTTTTCGCGCTGCCGCAGGTCGTCGCGACGGCGATGGTCGCGCCGGAGACGCGGCGGGCCGTCACGGGCATCAGGCTGAACGAGGTGTTCCAGTTCTCGGTCCCTCCCGCGCGTCTCCTCGAGCTCGCCATACCCTACCCGTTCGGCCCGGCCTGGTCGATGGACGGCTCGCTCGACTGGGGCGCGAAGGTGTTCCGGCGGTTCTTCACGAGCTTCTTCGTCGGGCCGATCGCGGTCTATGGCCTCCTCTCCCGGTTTCGCGAGTCGCCGCCCGGCACGCGCTTCGCGCGGGCGATCACCGCGATCTGCGTGGCGCTCGGCCTGGCCGGCAATCTGGTCCCGCGCGCCTGGGCGGAATGGACCTCTCCGATTCCGCTCCGCTACCCCGAGAAGCTGATGCTCGGCGCGGCGCTCGGCCTCTCGATTGCCGCAGCGACGGCGGTGGACCGCCTGCGACGCCGCGGAGTCACTCGTGGAGTGCTCTTCGGAGCCGCGGCGCTGGCGGCCGCAGCGGTCGCGGCCTGGCTCCTGCCCTCGGCGGCGGGAGCGGTCGTGTCGGCGTCCGTCGGGGCTCCGGCGGCCGCGTCGCGGGAGCTCGCGGGGCGCGAGCTGTCCGGCGCGCTCGCGGACGCCGGACTGCTGTGGGCCGCGACCGCGATCGCGATCGTCCTCCTCGCGGTCGAGGGCCGCTTGCGCCTCGTTTCCGCGCTCGCGCTGCTGACCGCCGTGCCCGTCGCCGCCGGCCGCCCGATCGCGCAGACGCAGAGCGATGACGCGGTGTTTCCGCCGACGGCGTTCGCCCGCGCGGTCATGCGCCGTGACCCGGGCGGCGTCTTCCGCGGAATCGACGAGTCCATCTACCAGACGACGCGCCTGGGCACGGTGGCCGAGCGCGGCGACTCGGGCGGCACCGCGTACTACCGCGAGTCCTGGCTCTTCTACACGCCCTCGCTCTGGGCCCGCTCCACGATCTTCAACGGCGACCTCGACGCCGGAGACTTCTCCCGGTTCGAGAGCTTGCGGAAGGTGTCGTACCTCGCCGCGCTCCGCACGGACTCCGCGCCGTTCTTCGGATCGCTGTCTTTGCGATACGGGGTGCGGTTCCGCGACCAGGATCCGATCGCCGGGTTCCGTCCGTTTCGTCGCGACGCGCTGCGCGTGTTCGACGAGAACCCCGCCGCCCCGCCGCCGATCCGGCTCCTCGAGAGCTGGCGCGAGGCGGCCGGCCCCGTTCCCGCCCTCGCCGCGATGCCCCGCCTCGCGCCGGGGCAGGTCGTGATCGAGACCGGGCGCGAGGGAGGCGGCCTCTCCCGGCCGGGAAGCGTGCGCGTCCTCCAGCAGACTCCCGAGACGCTCCGGCTCGCGACACAGGCGCCGGACCCGACCTGGCTTTTCGTCCTGCGCGGCGACTGGGACTACCGCAGCGTCCGCGTGGACGGGCGGGACGTTCCCGTCCACCCGGCTCAGCTCGCGTTCAGCGCGGTCCGGATCCCGGCCGGCGAGCACCGCGTCGAGTGGCGCGAGGAGGCGCCGGGGCTCGCGGTCTCGCGCTGGGGGCCCGTCGCGGCGTTGCTGATCCTGGCCGTTTCCTCGGTGCGCTTCGCCGGAGGGGAGCGATGAGTGCGGTGAGCTCCGCGAGCACGGGTGCGGCACCGGCTCCGGCGCCCGCGTCGGCCCGATTCGGCCTCGTGAAACCGGCGCTTCTCTTCGTCGGGCTGATGCTCGTCCTCTACGCCGATCCGCTGTTCGTGCGCCGCAACTTCGCGGGCCGCGATCTGAACGCCTACAACCTGCCGATGGAGAAGACCGTCCACGACGCCTGGGCTCGCGACGAGTGGCCCGTGTGGAGCACCGAGGTGTCGGGCGGCCGGCCGCTGCTCCCGAATCCCAACGCGGGCGCGACGTATCCCGTCCGCCTTCTCTTGTCGCGCCTTGCGTTTCCGCTCGCGTTCCGCGTGTATCCGGTTCTGCACTGGATCGTGGCCGGTCTCGGCATGCTCGTCCTGTGTCGCGCGAGCGGCAGGTCCGCCGCGGCCTCGTGGTTGGCGGCGGTGACGTATGTGTTCTCCGGCGTGGGGGTCGCCGAGCTCTTCTATCCGCACATCCATCCGGGCATGGCGCTGCTTCCGTGGATCGTGTGGGCCGCCGCGCGGCGGTCCGGCACTCCCGCATCGCGCTTCCTCGTCCTCACGATCCTGTTCGCCCTGGATCTCCTCGCGGCCGACGTCTTCACCATCACCCTGGCGATCCTGTGCGCGGCGGCTTGGATCGCGCTCGAGGATCCCCCACTCGAGCCGGTGCGCGCGGCCGGCGGTCTCGCCCTCGCGGTCGCCGTCGGCGCGTTGGCGGCCGCTCCTCAGATCGTCGCCACCATGGCATGGATCCCCCTGACGAACCGCGGCATCGTCGGCATGAAGCTCAGCGACGTGCTCCTGTTCTCGATCCATCCCTGGCGGCTTTTGGAGCTCGTCGTCCCGTTTCCTTTCGGCGCCGCCTGGAAAATCTCGATTCGAGAGATGTGGGCACAGACGATCTTTCACGGCAAGTCGATCGGACTCTTCCCGACGCTCTACGCCGGAGCCTTCGCCGTGATGGCGGTTCCGATCGCCTGGAGATCCGGCGAGCGCGGCGTGCGATTCGCGCGGGTCGTGCTCGTGGCCGCCCTCGCGTCCTCCGTTCTTCCGAGCCTCCTGCCGGCGAGCTGGCAAAAGTGGTCGTCGCCGCTTCCGCTCCGCAATCCGGAGAAGTTCGCTGTCGCGATCGTCTTCGCTCTGGCGCTGTTCGTCGCGCTCGCGGCGGACGCGTGGACACGGAGGCCGGGTTCTTTGCACTGGCCCAACGCCGCCGGCGCGGTGCTCGCCGCCGCCGCGGCCGCGTGCGCCTGGGATCCGGCCGGGGCCGCCCGCGTCGCCTTGCGCGCCGTGGGCAATGCGCCGGCGCTCGCCGAACGTGCGAGCGCGCAGCTGCCGTCCGCCTTCGCCGAGGCCGGTCTGCTCTGGATGGCGTCGGTGATCGCGCTGGGACTCCTCTCGAGGCCGGAGCGGCGCGGAGGAATCGCGGTCGCCCTCCTACTGCTGACCCTGGTGCCAGTCCTTGCGAATCGCAGGATCGCACGCTCATTCCGGGAGGAAGAGGTTTTCGCACCGACGGCGTTCGCCCGTTATCAGACGAAGAACGATCCTCGTGGGTTCTACCGGGCCGTGGACGAGAGCCTGTACCGGCATCCCTCGGAGCTCGCGATGCGCCAGTTCGAGGCGACCCTCTCGGATCTCGAGTTCACCCGGCGCACCTGGTACGACCAGTCGCCGGTCCTCTTCGGCCGCGGCACGGTCTTCAACGAGGACTTCGATGCGGGCGACCTCTCGCGCGTGGAGAGCCTGCGTCGCGTGTCGAGTCCGGCGAGCGGCTTCGGCGACGCGGACGCCTTCTTCGGGTCCTTCGCCCTGAAGTGGGGGATCCGCTATCGCGATCAGGAGCCGCTCCCGGGCTACCGCGCGATCGGCGGCGACGCGCTGCAGGCCTGGGACGAGCATCCCGGCGCCTTTCCCGACATCCGCTTCGCCGAGAGGTGGGTGGAGGCGCCCTCCGCCCTCGAGGGCCTGCGGGCGCTGCCGACCCTCGCGCCCGGAGAGATTCTGGTGGAGACCGGCACCTCGCGGAAGGCGAGCTCGCGGCCCGGGGCCGTGCGCGTTCTCGAGCGCCGGCCCGAGCGGCTCGAGATCGATGTCGACTCGCCCGACGGTGGCTGGCTCTTCGTGCTGCGCGCGTTCTGGCCTTACCGGACGATCCTCCTCGACGGCAGACCCGTCGAGGCCGTGCCAGCGCAGCTCGCCTTCTGCGCGGTGCCCGTTCCTCCGGGCAGGCACCACGTCCGGTGGGTCGAGGAGGTGCCGGGCTGGTCCGCATCGCGGTTTGGTCCGATCCTGTTCGTCATCGTGGCGGGCGTGGCCGCGGCCGCGACCCATCGCTCCGCACGTCGCCTTGGAGGGCCTCGATGAAGCGTGTCCTGCGGGTCGTTGCGGCGCCGTTGATCCTTTGGCTTCTTTCGATCGTGGGATGCCGGAGAGAGTCCCTGACGCCCCCCGAGGGTCCCGACGTGCGGCGTCCCGCCGAGGAGTGGCTGCGCGAGGAGCCGATTCGGCTGCTGCGCGACTACGTTCGGATCGACACGACGAATCCGTCGCCGGGCGAGAGCGAAGGAGCCCGGTTCCTCAAGGAGCTCTTCGACTGTGCCGGGATCGCGAACGAGATCGTCTGTCCGGCTCCCGGCCGCTGCAATTTGCTCGCGCGCCTCCCCGGCAAGCGGCGGCAGGGCGCGATCCTGCTCCTCAACCACATCGACGTCGTGGTGGCCTACGCGCCATTCTGGGCGGACGCGACGCCCTTCGGAGGAGACATCAAGAATGGATTTCTCTACGGCCGGGGCGTCTACGACATGAAGTCGCTCGGAATCGCCGAGGCGCTGGCGATGCGGCGGCTCAAGGAGCGCGGCATCGTGCCGGAATCCGACGTGCTCTTCCTGGCGGAGGCCGACGAGGAAGTCGAGCAGCGTTGGGGCTCCCGCTGGCTGCTCGAGCATCGCCCGGAGTGGTTCGAGGGCGTCACGAACGTCCTGAACGAGGGCGGCAGCAACGAGATGATCCTCCGGACCGTACGCTACTGGGGGATCGAGACGATCCAGGCCGGCTACGCTCTCGCCGAGCTCGAGGCGGACACGCCGCCGGCGCTCGAGGCCCTCGAGAAGCGTTTCCAGACCGTGGACGGTCCGATCGTGGAGCCGCATCCGCACGTCGTCATCGGGTTCGACATGCTGGCCGACCACCTTGCGAGCCCGCTGACGGATCCGATGAGGCACCTCGACCGGGTCCGCCGGGACAAGGCCGAGCTCGCGATCCTGCCCGACCGCTACGCATCGTTTCTGCAGGCGCGGCTCCACTGGATCGGGCCGTACCCGTACCCGCCGGCCAAGCCGACGGGCTCCCGGGCCTACGCGGTCATTTCCGTTCCTCCCGGCCTCGATCCCAAGCCCTACCTGAATCCGATCCTCGGGGCCCTTCCTCCCGGTGTCCGGGTGATCCGGACTTCGATCGGCGGCCCGGCCGGCGCGAGCCCCTATCCGACGCCGCTCACCGAGGCCCTGAAGCGCGTCATCGAGGCCTACTTCCCGGGGACCCCTTTCGGGCCGATGCCGACCTTCGGCGGGTTCACGACCTCGATTCTTTTCCGTCAGAAAGGCTTCCCGACCTACGGATACTCGCCGATCGGGATGAACATCACCGACTCCGCCCGGCGTCACGGCAACGACGAGCGCGTCTTCCTGCGGGACTACCTCATCGGCTGCGCGATCTACGCGGACAGCCTCGAAGAGTTCGTGACGCAGAGAGATCCCGCAGAAGTGTCAGTACCCCCGCGGCCAAACTGACAATTACTGACAAGACAGGATCTGAACACTTTCGCCAAGTCTTTGAATCGACGGCTCTTACAGGTCTCCGCCAGTGGCCCCATGCTTGCTAACAACAGGGCTGGAGATCGAAGAAGAAAACCTAACTTAGGAGGGACGATGAAGAAGCGGGACTCCGGTTTCACCCTGATCGAGCTGCTGATCGTTATCGCGATCATCGGCATCCTGGCGGCCATTGCGATTCCGAACCTGTTGAATGCGGTGCAGCGCGGCAAGCAGAAGCGCTCGATGAGCGACATGCGCGCCCTGGCGACCGCGGTCGAGGCGTATGCCGTCGACAACAACCAGTACCCGGCGGCGACCTGCCCGGGCGGCGTGTACAGCGCCAACGGAACCGCGTTGACCTCGACGAGCTTCACGAACCTGTCGCCGACCTACATCGCGGACGCTCCGCGCAAGGACGGATGGCAGCGGTTCTATGAGTATTCCCTGTCCGGCGACAGCCAGGCGTACAACATCCGCAGCCTCGGACGCGACGGCAACCGCACCGCGATCCAGTGCGGCACCACGACGAACTTCAACGACGACATCCTCTACAGCAACGGCACGTTCCTGCAGTGGCCGGAAGGCAGCCAGAACTAACCCCTCGTCAAAAATCGGTACACAAGCGGCCCCGAGAAATCGGGGCCGCTCTGTTAAGGAGCCTCGGATGAGGAAGCGGGAGTCCGGTTTCACCTTGATCGAGCTGCTGATCGTCATCGCGATCATCGGAATCCTGGCGGCGATCGCGATTCCTAATCTGCTCAACGCGGTGCAGCGGGGCAAGCAGAAGCGCTCGATGAGCGACATGCGCGCGCTGGCGACCGCGGTCGAGGCGTACGCCGTCGACAACAACGCGTACCCGACGGCGGCCTGTCCGGGCGGTGCGTACACCAGCGGCAGCTTCAGTGATCTGACGTCCAACAGCTTCTCGAATCTTTCGCCGACGTACATCGCCACGGCCATCCGAAAGGACGGCTGGGGGCGCTTCTTCGCCTACGCGCTGTCCTCGGACAGCGAGCAGTACGCGATTCGCAGCAACGGCCGCAACGGAGCACCGCAGGGAACGTTCACCTGCGGGACGACCACCAACTTCAACGACGACATCCTCTACAGCAACGGCACGTTCGTGCAGTGGCCGGAGGGAGCTCAGAACTGACGCGCGAGGCGCGCAAGCGCAGTCGCGCGTCATCCCGAGGAGCGGAGCCACGAGGGATCCCGAGATTCATCGCCCCGGCGGCGATCGATTCCGGGACCTCTCCTCTCCCTTCGCTCGGTGTCGGGATGACTCGTTTCGGGTGACTGTTTCGCCGGGAATCGGAAGGTTTCGTGCTGCGGCTCCGAGCGATCGGAGCCGCGTCGGTTTCCGGGCCCTTCGCCGTCCGGCACGCTAAAATGGGCCGTGCGACTGCTCCGCCGGCTGGGATCGTGGATCTCCGTGTGCGCGGCGCTCGTACCCCCCGTCCTCTGGCTCTGGCCCGCGCTGACACAGCGCCGGGCGCCCTCGTTCCGGGACCAGGGCGACTTCTTCTTCCCCCTGAAGCTCTACACCGCGGACCGCATCCGCGCCGGCGAGATCCCGCTGTGGAATCCGCTCTCGGGAGCGGGAGAGCCCTGGCTCGCCAACGGCCAGTCGGGCGTCTTCTACGCCCCGAACCTCCTCTTCCTGATCCCCTCGCCGGCCCTGGCCGCGGCGCTCTACCTGCTCCTGCACTCGGCGATCGCCGTGTGGGGGGCCCGCAGGTTCCTGAAGGAGGAGAACGTCTCGGACGCGGGGGCGCTGTTCGGCGCCGCCGCCTTCGCGGCCGGCGGCTACGCGGCCTCGCTCTCGACGTACTGGAACCACTTCGGCGCGTTCGCCTATCTCCCGGGCATCGCGGCCGTCGCGCGCGGAGGGCTGCGGACGCGCGGCGCGACCCTCGGTCTCGCCGCGCTCGTAGGCCTGCAGGCGATGGCCGGCAGCCCCGAGATGTCGTTCGCCTCGATCGGGCTGGCGATCGCGCTGGCGCTCGCCCCGCGTCGCGAGTTCCCGGATCCGCTGGTCGCGGTCCCGCGTTCGGTCTCGGTGCGGCGGCTGGCGGCGGGCCTCGGGCTGGGTCTGGCGCTCGCGGCCTGGGTGCTCGTGCCGATGGGGGAGCTCGCGCTGCGCTCCGACCGGCGCCACCCGCTCCCGGCGGCCGCGCGCGACTTCGGCGACCTCGGCGCGAACGCCGCGCTCTCGGCCGCCGGCTTCGGAGGAGCAGCCGGCGCCGGAGGTTACCTCGCGTCGACGTATCTGGGACCCCTGCTCCTCCTCGCGGCGGTCGCCGCCTTCACCGAGGATCACCGGCGCCGGCTCGCCGTGATCCTGGGCGGGTTCGCCCTCGCCGGCGTCGTGCTCGCGATGCACGGGCCGCCGGGAAGCTGGATCCGGTCGCTGCCGCCGTTCGACCGGGTGCGCTATCCCGCCAAGTGGCTCGCGTGGACCGTCTTCGGAACGGCGATGCTCTCCGGGCTCGGCGTCGACAGCCTCCGGTTCACGGGCGCGGCGGAGCCGCGGCGGATACGGATGCGGATCGCCGCGGCGGCGGCGCTTCTCCTGGGAGCCGCCGTCTGCGCGGTGTCGCCGCAGCCGGTTCCGGTCCGGCTGGCGTCGGCGGCGGGATGCGCGTCGCTCGCGCTCCTCGCGCTCTTCGCGCCCTGGTCCAGGATCCCCGCGCTCGGCGCCGCACTGGCCGGAGCCGCCGCGGCCGGCCTGGTCGTCTCGCTCGCGGTGGCCTCCGCGCGGCTGCCGCGCTTTGCCCCGGAAGACGCGTTGCGGCGGTGCCCGTCGGTGATCGAGCCGCTCTCGCACGTTCCGGGCCGCGTGATCACGCCGCCGATGGAGACGCTGTGGGGTTGGGTGCTGCGCGACGACCGATTCGACGAGGGCCTCCTGCGCCGGCAGCGCGAGGCTCTGCTCGGATACACCAACCTGACGTGCCGCGTCCCCACCCTGCGGACGGCGGCGCCGCTCAAGACCGCCGGCGCCGCGGCGATCGAGGAGTCCGTCGGTCCCGCCGAGGACGCTCTGCCGGCGGGCGTCGCGGGCGCGCGTGTCCTCTGGACGCCCGTTCCGCCGGCCCGTCTCCCGTCGCGGCACATGGAGGAGTTCTACCGCGCGCCGCTCGCGCCGTATCGCCCGCGGCTGTCCTTCCTGAGCAGCTACCGCGTCGAGCCGGACGCGGAGCGCGCGTGGCAGCGCGTGGCGGCCGGGGAGGTCGACCCGACGAGCGAGGTCCTTCTCGACCGGCGCCCGGACCCGGATCCGCACGGCGAGCGGGGCAAGCCGCTCCTCGTGGCGCGCCTGGCCGAGGACTCGCCGGAGCGCGTCGTCGCGGAGGTCACCACGGCGAATGCGGGTCTCCTGGTCGTCACGGACCTGCACTACCCGGGCTGGATCGCGGAGGAGGAAGGGCGGAGGCTGCCGCTGCTGCGCGCGGACGGGTTCTTCCGCGCCGTGGCCCTGCCCGCGGGCACCCATCGCGTCGTGTTCCGCTACCGTCCGCTCGCCTTCTACGCGGGCGCGGCGGTATCGGTCCTGTCTCTTCTGACGCTGCTGGGGCTCTGGAACGCGGGGGAGCCCGTCCGGAGGCGACCGCGATGACCGTCGCGAACGTCCCGCTGCAGGACCTCGGCGCGTTCGGCGCCGTCATCGCCGCGCTCGTGGGACTCCTGATCGGCAGTTTCCTGAACGTCGTCGCGCACCGGATGCCGCGGGATCTGTCGATCGTCTCGCCCCCCTCCCACTGCCCGTCCTGCGGCGCGCCGGTCGCGGCCCGCGACAACGTGCCGGTGCTCTCGTGGATCCTGCTCGGGGGGCGCTGCCGTTCGTGCAAGACGCGGATCTCCGTCCGCTATCCCGCGATCGAGCTCGCGAACGGCGTCCTCTGGGTCCTGGCGTACTGGAGGGCTCCGAGCTGGGGCGACTTCCTGTCGGGCGCTCTCCTCTGCTCGTCCGGCCTCGCGCTGCTCGCGATCGACGCCGAGTTTCAGATCCTGCCGGACCTGATCACGCTTCCCGGCATCGCCGTCGGCCTCGGGCTCTCGTTCTTCTCGGTGCTGCGCACGCCGGCGGGGGCGGCGATCGGCGCGGCGATCGGCGCGGGCGCTCTCTACGCGCTGGCCTTCGTCTACGAGAAGATCGCGAAGCAGGAAGGCATGGGTCTCGGAGACGTCAAGATGCTCGGAATGATCGGGGCCTTCCTCGGGCCCGCCGGGGTGCTGGTCACGGTGCTCCTCGCGTCGCTTTCCGGAAGCGTGGTCGGCATCGCTCTGATCCTCGCGAAGGGCGGGAGCGGGAAGACGAAGCTTCCCTTCGGCGTCTTCCTCGCGCTCGGCGCGATCGCCGCATGGTTCTTCGGGGCTCCGCTCGTCGCGCGCTACCGGAGCCTCTGGCCGTGAGGGCGGCGGCGCGATGAAGCCCGTCAAGCGCGAGGGCGAGGGTTCGAACGTCCCGCGGTCGTTCCGCCGGGAGTCGCGGTGGTTCCTCTGGATCGCCCTGCTCCTGATCCTGTTCCTGAACTTCCTGACGCTCCTCTTCTTCCGAGACGCGGTCGCGTGGGGCAACCAGGAATCCGAGCGGCGCGCGGACTCGTTCCTCCGCCAGGTGGCGCTTTCGACCGCCCGAGCGGACGGCGGCGAGGAGGCGACCCAGATCGGAGTGCTCGAGCCGGACGTCATCTCGCTCGCCATCTACAACGCGCGCGGCCGCCGGACGCAGGCGTTCGGCCGCGGCTCCTCCGAGGCGCCGCTGCTGCTTCCGGGCGCGCGCCCGGCGCCCGGCCAGGTCTCGCACGAGTGGACCCCGCAGGGATCGATGCGCGCGACCCTCGACGCGGGGGAGCGGTTCTTCGTCCTGATGCTGGATCCCGGGGCGGGCCAGGCGCTGCGCGACTACTCCCGCAAGCTCTCGTGGTTCGTGCCGCTCGCGGCGGCGGCGCTCGTGGTGCTCGCCGGGTTCTACCTGCGCTCGCTGCTGGCCCCCTACGAGCGCCTGCTCGAGGCGGCGGGAGACGCGCCGGCGAACTTCGACGATCTGCAGCACGGCGACGAACGCGACTTCTTGATCGCGCGCTTCGAGAGCTCGATCGCCGCCCTGCGCGAGAAGGAGAAGGAGCTCCAGCGGATGGCCCGCCGCGAGAAGGAGCGCGCCGACGATCTCGAGACGGCGGCGCGGACTCTGTCTCGAAATCTCCCGACCGGCCTGCTCTCGGTGGACCCGGAGGGTCGTGTTGTGGAGCTCAACGAAGCCGGCCGCGAGATCCTGCGGCTCGCGCGGGACTTCCACGGCGAGACCTTCGGCCAGGTCCTGTCGGAGGCGCCCGACTTCCGCGTGCTCCTCGGCGAGGTCCTGGAGAAGCGCGTCGTCGCCGGGCGGCGCGAGGTCCACTGGAGCCATCCGCCCGAGCCGGAGCGGATCATCGGCGTGACCGCGACGCCCGCTCAGGGCGCCGACGGCCGGTTCCTGGGCGCGGTCGCCCTCTTCTCCGACCTGACCGAGATTCGCCGGCTCGAGGGGCGCGTCGCGCTGGTGCGGCATCTCGCCGACCTGGGCCAGGTGTCGGCCGGAGCCGCGCACGAATTCCGCAACGCCGCCGCCGCCATCGACGGGTTCGCGGACCTCGCCCTGCGCTCCCCCGATCCCGCGCGCGCGGCGGAATACGTGCGCGCGATCCGGCAGGAGGCTCAGGAGATGAGCCGCGTCACGAGCGATTTCCTGCTCTTCGCGAAGCCCGAGGGCTTCGTGCCGGAGCCGGTGGACCTCGGCGCGGTGGCGGAGGCCGCCGCCTCGGAGACCGAGAGGTCCTTTCCCGGCGTGGTCGTGGCCCGCTCGGACGAGCTCTCGGCGGAGGTGTCCGGCTCCGCCCTCCTGCTGCGGCGCGCGATCGTCAATCTCCTGCGCAACGCCGTCGAGGCGACGCCGGCCGGCAAGCGCGGGGCTCCCGACGCCGTCGCCCTCTGGGGAGGCCGAGGCCCCAAGGAGGTCAAGCTGTCGGTCGGGGACCGCGGTCCCGGCGTGGCTCCCGGCGAGCGCGAGAAGATCTTCCTGCCGTTCTTCTCCTCGAAGCCCGGAGGCTCGGGATTCGGCCTGGCGATCGTGGCCCGGATCGCGGAGCTCCACGGCGGGACCGTGGACGTGACCGAGCGCGAAGGGGGCGGGGCGGTTTTCACGCTTCGCCTGCCGGGGAAGGACTCCAGACCCTAGGTCTTGGGCTTCACGGTCGCCAGGAAGCTCTTGAAGCTCTCCTTGTCGATCGCCCGCTCCAGCGCCTCGTCGCCCTCGACGATGCCGTTCTTGACGAGTTCCGTGAGGGACTGATCCATCGAGATCATCCCCTTGCTCCTGCCGGTCTGGATCTGGTTGTTGATGTTGGCGCTCTTTCCCTCGCGGATGGAGTTCGAGAGGGCGGTCGATCCGAGAAGGATCTCGAACGCCGGCACGCGCCCCCCGCCCTTCTTGCGGAGGAGCTGCTGCGCGACGACCCCGCGCAGGACCTCGGAGAGCACGATCCGCACCTGCTCCTGCTCCTGCGCCGGGAACGCGTCGATGATGCGGTCCACGGCCTTGGCCGCCGAGTTCGTGTGCACCGTGGCGTAGACCGCGAGTCCCGTCTCCGCGGCGGTCAGCGCCATGCGCATCGTCTCGAGGTCGCGCATCTCGCCCACGAGCAGGGCGTCGGGGTCCTCGCGGATGGCGGCCTTGACTCCCTCGGCGAAGCTCGGGACGTCCGGGCCGATCTCGCGCTGCGTGAAGATGGACTTGTCGTTGGTGTGGATGAACTCGATCGGATCCTCGATCGTGATCACGTGGTGGGCCAACCGCTTGTTCATGCGGTCGAGGATCGCCGCGAGCGACGTGGACTTGCCGCTGCCGGTCGGGCCGGAAACGAGGATCATCCCGCGCTGGACCGCGTAGAGGGCGGCGACCGGCGCCGGCAGGTTCAGGTCCTCCGCCGTGGGGACGCGCGACGGGATCAGCCGGAAGACGGCCGCGGAGCCGCGCTCCTGGCGAAGGAGGTTGACGCGGAAGCGCGCCTCCTCGCCCATCTGGTAGGCGTAGTCGATGTCGCCCGTCTCCTGGAACGTCTTCCACGCGACCGGCGGCGTGATGGGCCCGACCAGGTTGTAGAAGTCGCCCTCGGAGAGGTCGCGGTAGCGCATGCGCTCGAGCTCTCCGTCGAGACGGATGATCGGCGGCGAGCCGACCGAGAGGTGCAGGTCCGAGCCCGAGCGCTTGGGAAGGATCGCGAGGAAGCGATCGATGCGATTGCCTCCCGGCGCCGCCGCGGAAGGCGCGCTCTCGGTCCCGGGGCTTGCCGGAGCGGGCGTGCTCATGCCGTCGCTCCTTCCTCCGCCTGCAGGAACGGCTCCAGCGCCTCCTTGCGCGTCGCACGGTCGTAGGCCACGCGCGGATCGATCGTGCCGTCCTGGACGAGCTGCAGGAGGGCGCCGTCCATCAGGAGCATCCCCGCGGCGGAGCCGGTCTGGATCGCCGTCGGGATCTGGAACGTCTTGGCGTCGCGGATGAGGCCGCCGACGTTGGCCGTGTTGCGGAGGATCTCGTAGGCCGCCACCCGGCCCTGGCCGTCGCGGCGGGGCAGGAGCGTCTGCGAGATGACCGCCTTCAGCGAGTCCGACACCATCATGCGGATCTGGCCCTGCTGGTCCGGCGGGAAGGCGTTGATGATGCGGTCGACCGTCGAGGAGGCCGTCGTCGTGTGGAGCGTCGCCAGCACGAGGTGGCCGGTCTCCGAGGCCGTGATGGCGAGCGAGATCGTCTCGAGGTCCCGCATCTCGCCCACGAGGATCACGTCGGGGTCCTCGCGCAGGGACTGCCGGAGCGCCTTCGCGAACGAGCGCGTGTGCGCCGGAACCTCGCGCTGGTTGACGAGCGACTCCTTGTTCGTGTGGACGTACTCGATCGGATCCTCCACCGTCAGGATGTGGCCGCGCTGCGTCTCGTTGATGCGATCGACGAGGGCCGCGAGCGTCGTGGTCTTGCCGCAGCCCGCGGGCCCGGTAACCAGGATCAGGCCCTGGGAGTAGGTCGTGATCTCCCAGAGGCTCTCGGGCAGCCGGATGTCGGTCAGGTTCGGAATCTCGTAGGGAACCAGCCGAAACACGGCGGCCGGGCCCTTGCGCTGATAGAAGAGGTTGGTCCGGAACCGGCCGAGCTCGCCGTCCTTGTGGCAGAAGTCGAGCTGGCGCTTCTCGTGGAGCCTCTCCTTGCGCCCGTCGGCGAGGAGGGGATCGAGCCACGCCCGGACCTGCTCGAGGGATGCGGGCGGCATCGGGAGGGGACCCAGCCGGCCATAGAGCCGCATCTGGGGAACCGTGCCGGTCGCGATGTGCAGGTCCGAGGCGTTGACGGCCCGGGCGTGCCGGAGGAGCTCGGTCAGGTTGGGCCTCGGGTTCGCGGCGAAGTCGTGCGGCGCGAACACCCGGCCTCCCGGCGCCTCCACGCCGGCCTTTCCGGTGCGCTGCGCCGCGGCCCGGGCGGCCTTCTCCTTCACGAGCGGGTCGGGGTCCTTCTGCGCGATGCTGGCGAGCAGCGCCGGGATGCGCGGGTCCTCGATCTTCCCGAAGGCGTCGAGGATCTCCAACCGCAGCTCCTTCTGCGTCAGGGCCTGCTTGTAGGCCTCGAGCAGCCCGGGCAGCGCCTTCGGCGTTCCCCAGATTCCCAGCGCCGCGGCGGCCGAGAGGGACGACTCCGGGTTCTGCAGCATCTTGAGCAGGTGGGGGAGCGCGATGTCGTGCTTGATCTCGGCGAGCGCCAGGGCCGCGCGGTCGCGCAGCCACCAGTCCTCGTCGGTGAGGAACTGGATGCAGTGCGGAACGGCCTCCGGCGCGCGGATCGTCACCGCGATCGAGACGGCCAGCGCCTTCTCGACCGGGTCGTCCGAGTGCGCGCGGTCGAGGAAGGCGCGGATGAACTCGGGACCGAGCTCCCGGAGCGCGTCCACGGCCCGATCCTTGGCCGGCCCGTACGTCGTGCGGAAGGTGCGAAGGAACGACTCGGCGATCTTGTGCGGCTCCTGGGTGCCGATGATCCGGGAGGCGAGCGAGCGCACCTTGGGGTTCGAGTCCGACAGCAGGGGCAGCACCTCGTCGTTCCAGGCGTTGCTCGCCGAGAGCAGCGGCCCGAGGGCCGCGATCGCGGCGTCCTGGATCCGGTGGGAGTCGTTGCGGCAGTGCTTGAGGAGCGGCGCGATGTTCATCTCGCTGGGGCGCTTCATCAGGACCTGGATCGCGCGGAACCGCAGCTCCTCGTCGTCGTCGTCGAGCGCCTGGAGGGCCATCGCGCCGACCCTGGGCGAGTCGGTGGCCTCGACGATCGCGAAGGCCTTCTTACGCACGGGGGCGGCGTTGTTGGGGGTCAGCGCCTTGGCGATCCAGGGGAGCGCCTTCTCGTTCGGGGATCGCTTCAGGTAGTCGAGCGCGGAGTGCACGACGACCGGGTCCGGATGCTCGAGGAAGCCCTTGAGCCGGTCTATGAAGTTGCCGCCCGCCAGCTGCTCGAGCGCCAGCATCGTCTGGCGTCGGACGGCCTCGGTCTTGGAAGCGAGGAAGGGGAAGAGGGCCGCCGAGCCCTCCTCGTAAGGGAACTTCTTGACCATCGCGAGGCCGCCCTGACGGAGGGCGACGTCCGACTCGATGGCGAGCCAGGCCACGTCCTCGGCCGCGAGGTCCGGGAGCGCGGCCAGCGAGCGCAGGATCTCGTCGCGCTCGGAGTCGGTCTTCCACTTTCGGGCGCGCAGCGCGGCCAGGAAGCCTTCGGCCGCGGGCGCCCCTCGCTTAGCGGGCCACATGGGTGATCAACGTGGAATCAGTGTAGGGATCGAAGCGTCGAGACGGAAGTCGGAAGTTGCAAATCGTCCGTCGCGAATCGCGAATCGCGAGCCGCGAGCCGCGAGTTGGAAGCCGCGAGCTGGAAGCCCGAAGCGCGAGTCGGGAGTCTCCGCGTGTGAGGCAGATCACGGCGAGAGATCTCGGTGAGCGACCGGATTGGAAACAGGTCGACAGCGGAGGCCGGCGGGTCTAAAATCAGTGCATCGAAATCCAAGCGATGGGTCGGCCGAGCCCCGCAAAACGGGGCGTTTCGTCTGTTACCGCGGGTAACGAATTGCCCGTGGTCTTTGCTTTTTCGGCGGAGGAGCGAAGTTGCTAAACCACCATCTCGAAAAGACTTCCCGATCGGAGAGGCCTCCAGGCACGGGAATCGCTTTAGGACGCTCCTCAATGGTCCAGTCTACGTCTCTGCTGCGAAGCCGCGGCTTCACCATGCTCGAGCTGCTGATCGTGCTCGCGATCATGGGGATCCTGGCGGCCGTCGGCATCCCGTGGTTCATGAAGCTCATGCAGCGCCAGGCGTTGAAGGCCGCGGCGCACGAGATCCAGACGACGCTCGCGGCGGCCCGCATGACCGCGGTCAAGCAAAACGCGCCGGTGTCGGTGGCGATTCTCTCGACGACTCCGCCCCTCCAGTTCCAGGTGATCGAGGCCCCGCCCCCGGCGCCGACCCCGACGCTGCAGCCGAGGATCCTGAGCCTCGACGCGAACGCCGTTCGTTTCGTCCAGACCCCCATCAGCACCAACGGAGCGATCGTCTTCGGCGGCGACGGAAGGCTGATGGTCACGCCTCCTCTCGGCGTCACCACGCCGTCGCTGCGGATGATCGTCGAGGGCCCCGCGAACGGTCCCGTCCGCAACCAGATCCAGATCAACACCAACGCGGCCGGCACGGTCAAGATCGTCACCCCGACGGACTGGCAATGAGCGCGCTCACCCTCCGCCGCCGCGAAGCGGGCGTCACGCTCGTCGAGCTCCTGATCGCGACGTTCCTGCTCGCGCTCATCCTGCTCGCGATCGCGCCGCTCTTCATCACCAGCGTGAAGTCGAACTACGCCGCCAACGAGTACACCAGCATCCACAACATCGCGCGGGACCGGCTCGAGCAGCTGATGAGCCTGCCGTTCAACGACGCGCAGCTGGCGCCGGGCGCGGGCGGGACCAACGACCTGCCGCCGAACCTGCCGGATCCCACGACGGGCGTGCCCTCGGCGACCTCGCCCCTCAACACACTCTCCGTGACCTACTCGGTCCAGCTCTTCCAGGAGACCCCACCGGTCACGGCCGGCCAGAAGTGGATCTTCACCCCGGTGGTGGCAGGCTCCGGGTGGGACTTCAAGCGGGTCGACGTGACTGTCACGTCGAGGTCGTTCAACACCGTGAGCGGGCTGGGCATCGGCGCCCGGACCGCGCGCGTCAGCGGATTCATCCGGAATCCGAGCCCGGGACTCCCCTGACCATGAGCAAGACCATGAGTACCCCCACGATTCGCCGCGCAGAACGCGGATTCACGCGCCGCGCGGAGCGCGGATTCACGCGCCGCGCGGAGCGCGGATTCACGTTGGTCGAGATGATCGTCGTGACCCTGCTTCTTCTCATCGCGATGCTCGGATTGCTCGCCGTGTTCGACGCGAGCGCCCGGATCAACAAGAGCGAGACCGACGTGGCCGACGCCCAGGGCGCGGTCCGCTACGGCATCTACCAGATGACGAGCACCATCCGCATGGCCGGCGCCGGAGGCCTCTTCGTGACCGAGGCCGTGGTCAACGCCAAGCCGAACGGCGCGACGGGAATCACGGTCTCCGGCGGCAACTCCTACAACAACGTGGCCGCGGGAACGAAGGTCACGGATTCCGTCACGGGCACCGACATCCTGGTCCGGCCGGGAACCGACATCATCCAGATCCGGGGGGTCATCCGCTCGCCGCTGCTCGCGTTCGATCACCAGAGCGGCTGCTCGGCGGGCTGCGTCTCGGCCGGGGAGACGATCCTGGTCCTCCCCGTCGCCGGCGACACGACGATCGGCCAGGTCGTCAACGACGACGTGGCGCAGCGGCCGCAGTTCGCCGCGATCGATGCGTACACCTCCAGCATCACGGGAGCGGCCGACTCGATGTTCGTGATCATGGCCGACGGCGTCAGTGACCTGCACGTCGGCTGCTCGGATCCCAACCCCCAGGGCGTTCAGCGCTATCCCCAGCCGCTCTACAACGTCGGGCGGTTGGTCGCCCGTACGAACCTCTCGACTGCCGGCGGGCCGCCGCTCGACGCCCGGGTCTTCAGCGCGGCGGCGGATTTCACCGACCCTCAGGCCGAGCGGATCAACGCCGAGCTGCCCTCCGACGGCCCGCTGCCGCCGACGCCGATCCAGACCGCGCACCGGGTCGGGGTCCTGGACGACATCATCTACTTCATCGCGATGCTGCCGACGACCGGTCCCAACGCGGATCCCCAGGGCCTGCACCCGTATCTGGCCCAGGGCATCCGGCGGGGCAACAAGTTCGAGGTCACGCCGCTCGCGGACGACGTCGAGGACCTCCAGGTCGCCTACGGCGTGGACCTGAACGGGGACAACAAGGTGTCGCGGACGAGCGCGCCCAATCCGCCCTACGACACCGACACGAACTCCTCGATCGCGGTCGACCAGGACGAGTGGCGCCCCAACGTCGCCGGCGAGACGCCGTTCACCGACGGCGAGTTCCAGACCGCGCCGACTCCGCTCGGCGGCCATACCGGCGTGCCGCCCGCGGCGCACTGCCCGCGGCTGCACGCCGTGATGCTGTCGCTGCTCGCCAAGGCGCACGACTCCGATCCGACCTACAAGGGACCGGCGGCGTCCGGCTACGTCCTGATGGACGTGCCGCTCTCCGCCGGAGCTCCGATCACGGCCGTCCCGGGACGCTACCGGCGCCGGGTCCAGACCCTGCGGATCAATCTCCGCAACTACTCCTTCCAGGGATGACGACCTTTTCAGGGGTGATGCCGATGCGAGACCGCCGCAACGAACGAGGAGCCGCGCTGGTGCTGGCGATCCTGGTGCTGTCGATCCTGACGGTCATCGGCATCGCGCTGATGCTGATCACCTCGACGGAGTCGCGCATCGCCGCCAACGAGTGGTCCGTCAACCGCGGCTTCTACGCGGCGGACGCCGGCGTGCGCTGGGGGACGGTCCAGTTGAACAACCCGCAGGCCTTCCTGACGCGCACCGAGTTCGTTCCCCTGGGCGGCGGCGTCGACCTGTTCGGCAAAGTCCTGTTCGGGATGTCGGGCAACCGCTTCCAGCAGGGCATCGGCTTCCTGACGGCCGACGACATCACGGTCCGCGTCACCAACCCCGGGCGCCTGGGGAGGCGTCCCTACCGCGGAGGGGTCATCAACGAGGAGGGCTCGCGCGCGCAGTACATGTACTCGTACGAGGTGCGCGCGGCGGGTGCTTCCGATCTGAATTTCGTCGCCTACTCGAAGGCCCTCGTGGCCGACGTGGAAGTCGGGCCGCTGCCGGCCCGACTGCCGTACTGAAGGGGAGTCTCGTCATGACACCAGGATCTGTAGACAGACCCGCACCCAAACCGAGCTCGCGAGGACTCGTGGGATGGGCGAGCCGCCACCGGGCGGCCGTGACCTTCCTCTTGATGTACCTCACGGCCATGCCCGCCCTGCCGGACGACCGGCAGCTGCTGCAGGCCAACGCGGGCGCCAAGGCCTGGGTCCTCCTGATCCTGGACTCCTCGACGTCGATGAACGACGAGTTCTCCGACACCTACCGCCTGCCGGCGTACATGGACGACTTCGTGTACGTCGAGAACTCCGCGGCGGTGGGACCGGTCTCCTACGGCTCGAAGCTCGGCATCGCGAAGAGCGTGCTCCGCGACGTCATCGCGAAGTCCGCCACGGGCAGCGGCATCAACTGGGCGTTCTCCTACTACCGCAACCCGAAGCAGACGCTGGGATCGTCGAACCTGAACGGCACCACCCCCATCGGCGGCGCGACCAGGGCCGGACAGCCGCTCGAGAACGGCGGTCTCGAGTGGCTATACCTGTCGCAGTGCGTCGTGAGCGGGGGGGTCTGCAGTGGGACGGTCGCCGGCTCCGGGTATCCGGCGGATCAGTACCCCGACCTCCAGGAGGGCCGGTTCCTGCAGTTCGGGCACAAGGTCATGCACAACTACCTGCTC
>DASXPB010000047.1:0-16409 GCA_036493875.1 Thermoanaerobaculia bacterium | reverse complement strand
CACCGGTGCCGAACACGCAGGACCCGCTGAGAGCGCTCGAGACCATCCTGGGCTCGCCGGACAAGGGCTTCTTCATCCTCAAGGACTTTCCGACGACGAGCGACGGGAGGCCCGAGATCGTGCGCCGCCTGCGCGATCTCTACCGCGCGCTCAAGGACCGAGGGCGCCACGTGATGATCGTCTCGCCCCGGCTCTCGATCCCGGAGGACCTGAAGAAGGAGATCTACGTCGTCGAGTACGAGCTGCCCGACGACAACGAGATCTCGAAGCTGCTCGAGGCCCACCTCCGGCGCCGTCTCGGCGTCTCGATCGACGAGCCCTCGATGCGCCGTCTCTCGATGGCGATGCGCGGGCTCACCGCGGACGAGGTCGGCCACCTGGTCTCCAAGGTCTTCTCGTCGCGCCGCGCCTTCGACGACGTGGCCTTCATGGAAGTGCTCGCCGAGAAGGAGCAGATGTCGCGCAAGGAGGGCGTGCTCGAGTTCGTCCCGCCGCGTTTCTCGCTCGAGGACGTGGGCGGCTACTCCGTGCTCAAGGAGTGGCTGCTCAAGCGCCAGGCCCTCTTCTCGAAGGATGCTCTCGATGCGGGCATCCCGATTCCGAAGGGGATCCTGTTGATGGGGATCTCCGGCTGCGGAAAGAGCCTCTGCGTGAAGACGATCTCGACGCTCTGGAATCTGCCGCTCTTCCGCCTGGACATGAACGCGGTCTTCGGGACGGACAACGCGGAGATGACCTTCCTGCGGGCGCTGCGCGCCGTCGAGGCCGTCTCGCCCGCGGTCCTCTGGATCGACGAGATCGAGATGGGCGTGGGCGGCTACCGCGAGGGTCAGGACGCCTCGATGTCGCGCATCTTCTCCGGCTTCCTGACCTGGATGCAGGAGAAGGCCGCGATGGTGTTCGTGGCCGCGACCGCGAACCGCATCCATCTGCTCCCCGCCGAGATCATCCGCAAGGGCCGCTTCGACCAGGTCTTCTTCGTGGACCTCCCCAACGAGGAGGAGCGCAAGCAGATCTTCGCGATCCATATGAAGCGCAACAAGTGCGACGTCGACCGATTCGACCTCGTCTTCCTGGCTAAGGCGACGAACGGCTGGAACGGCGCCGAGATCGAGCAGGCGGTGGTCTCCGCGGTGGTCGACGCCTACGCGGAGTCCCGGCAGCTGACGGAGGACGACCTCTACAAGATGATCTCGGCCACCGTCCCGCTGGCGGTGACCATGGAAGAGCAGATCAAGCAGATCCGCAGTTGGGCACACGAGCGCGCGTTGAACGCCAGCCGGAACTGACCGCGCGTGAGCGGGACGTCAGGCGTTCGGTCCGGGATCCCTGACAGGCCGTCGCGCTCGGGATGACTGGAGCGGCGACATCGCCGCCCCAGTCAATTCCTCCTCGGATCCAGCTCGCCCGGGCGAAACGGCCCGAGGAAGTCGACGCGCGCCTTCCACTCGGCCATCCGCCTCGTCACCGCCGCGAACCGCGCGGGAACCGCGTCCATCTCCAGGATCGACTGCAGCTCCTGCGGGCTGTACCGCAGGCGCAGCGCGATCTCGGAGGCGAGGCGCTCCGCGGACTGGGCCTCGGCGGGCAGCGGGGGGAGCTCGAGGTCGCGCGCGAGCCGATCGAAGAGCGTCACCGCGCCGGACAGGGCGCGCATCTGAAGATCCGGGTCGGGGAAGGGAAGCGAGCGGACTTCCTCCACGCGTGCGACGCGGTAGGGATGCCCCGTGCCCTCCGGCTCCTCGAGCACGCGGTAGCGGAAGCGGGCCTGGAGCACGATGTTGAAGCGGCCGTCCTCCAGCTCCTCGGACTCGACGATCTCTCCCGCGCCGCCGACCGCGTAGATCGCGGGAGTGGGGTTCGGATTCGAGCGGCCCTCCTCTCCCGGCTTCCACATCGCCATTCCAATCGTTCGATCGCCGCGAAGCGCGTCGGACACGAGGGCCCGGTAGCGATCCTCGAAGATGTGCAGGGGCAGGAGCGTCTCCGGCAGCAGGACGACGCCGGGCAGGGGGAAGAGGGGCAGCGTGCGAATCACGGCGCCGGAGCCGCGGGCGCCCGGGGCCTCGCGTCGCGGTGGGCCTGCGCCGAGTGGTCGAGCGCCAGGACGTAGGTCACGGCCTGGCGGATCTCCTCGTCCGTCAGCTTGCCCTGGAACTTCGGCATCGGGTCGCGGCCCTGCCGGATCTGCTTCTCGATGGCGAGAGGGCTGCCGTCGGACCGCCAGACACCGTCGGTCAGGTTCGCATAGGGGAAGTGTCCGGCCACGACCGTCTTGCCGTCGCCGTTCGCGTTGTGGCAGGAGGCGCACTTGCGCAGGAAGATGCGTTCGCCCGCGGCGAGGTCGCGGTCCGCGCGGGCCTCCTCGGGGAGCTGCAGCTGCCCATTCCGGCAACCGGGCAACACGAATGCGGCCAGCAGCGCCGTCGCGGCGAGGGGCAGCCTTCGCACGCGCGGAGTGTAGCGCAGGGGTTCGGGCCGGAGATCGTCTTGATCGAACGCTCATTTACGGGGCGGGTGGGGCATGCTAAGTTCCACGCCCTCATGGCCGAGCGGAAGGATCGGGTTCTCGAAAACGTTCCCGGAAAGTACTACGTCGACGCCCAGTGCATCGACTGCGACGTGTGCCGCGTCACGGCGCCCTTCAACTTCCAGCGGAGCGAGTCCCGGGGCTATTCCTTCGTGATCCGGCAGCCCGAGAGTCCCGAGGAGGAGGCGCAGTGCCAGGAGGCCATGGACTCCTGCCCCGTCGAGGCGATCGGCAGCGACGGGGGGAATTCGTGATTTGCGATTGGTGATTTGTGATCTGCGTCAGAGATTCTCGTTCCAGCCGCAGTCACAAATCACAAATCACAATCAGAAATCACCGAGTGTCCTAAAATAGTCAATCGTTCGCTTCAGTCCTTCCTCCAACTTGACCACCGGGCCCCAGCCCAGCAGCGTCTTCGCCTTGGTGATATCCGGCTGCCGCACCTTGGGGTCGTCCACGGGCAGCGGCCGGAAGACGATCTCGCTCTTCGTCCCGGTCAGGTCGCGGATCGTCCGGGCGAACTCGAGGACCGAGAGCTCCGCGGGGTTGCCGATGTTGACGGGGTCGGCGGCGTCGGACTGCAGCAGGCGGTAGATCCCCTCGATCAGGTCCGAGACGTAGCAGAAGGAGCGCGTCTGCGAGCCGTCGCCGAACACGGTCATGGGCTCGCCTGCGAGGGCCTGGCCGATGAGCGCCGGCACGACGCGTCCGTCGCGCGGCCGCATCCGCTCTCCGTAGGTGTTGAAGATCCGGACGATCCGGGTGTCGACGCCGTGCGACCGGCGGTAGGCCATCGTGATCGCCTCGGCGAAGCGCTTGGCCTCGTCGTAGACGCCCCGGGGCCCGATGGGATTGACGTTGCCCCAGTAGGTCTCGGGCTGGGGGTGGACGAGCGGATCGCCGTAGACCTCGGAGGTGGACGCGAGCAGGAAGCGCGCGCGCTTGGCGAGCGCCAGGCCGAGCGCGTTGTGGGTCCCGAGGGACCCGACCTTGAGCGTCTGGATGGGCAGCTCGAGGTAGTCGATCGGCGACGCCGGCGACGCGAAGTGCAGCACCGCGTCGAGCGGCCCGTCCACGAAGATGTATTGCGCGACGTTGTGGCGCACGAACCGGAACCGCTTCTCCTCCTGGAGGTGCGCGATGTTGCGCTCATTCCCGGTCAGGAGGTTGTCCATCGCGATGACCTCGTGGCCCTCGCGCAGCAGCCGATCGCAGAGATGGCTCCCGAGGAACCCGGCGCCGCCTGTGACGAGTACTCTCACGCTCGACTCCTTTGAGCTAGCCGCGGCCAACGCCGGCGTAGTTCCAGCCGGCCGCCCGCATCTCGCGCGGCTCGTAGACGTTGCGCAAATCGATCATCGTCGGCTTGCGCAGGATTCCGGCGAGGCGCCGCAGATCGAGCGCGCGAAACTCGTTCCACTCGGTGGCGAGCACCAGGAAGTCCGCCCCCGCGGCGCAGTCGTACGCATCCTTCGCGTAGTGCACGCCGGGATGGACGGCCCGGGCGTTGGGCATCGCGGCCGGGTCGAACGCCCTCACCGCGGCCCCGGCCTTCTGGAGCCCCTCGACGACCGAAAGGGCCGGCGACTCCCGGATGTCGTCGGTCTCCGGCTTGAACGACAGCCCCAGCACGGCCGCGGTCTGGCCGGCGAGCGGTCCCGCCGCTTCCGCGATCTTGTCCAGCATGCGGGCCTTGGTCTGCGCGTTGACGCGGATGGTGGCCTCGATGATCTCGAAGGAGTAGCCGTTCTGCCGAGCCAGGTCCGCGGCGGCCGCGGTGTCCTTCGGGAAGCAGGATCCGCCGAATCCGGGCCCGGGGTGGAGGAACTTGCCTCCGATGCGGCGGTCGAGACCCATGCCCTTGGCCACGTCGTGCACGTCCGCTCCCATCAGCTCGCAGATCCGGGCGATCTCGTTGATGAAGGAGATCTTGACCGCCAGGAAGCCGTTCGACGCGTACTTGATGAGCTCCGCCGACGCGACGTCCGTGATCAGGATCGGCGTCTCGATCAGGTAGAGCGGCCCGTAGATCTCGCGCATGACCTCGATCGCGCGGGGGTCGCTGGCGCCGATGATGATGCGGTCGGGCCGCAGGAAGTCGGAGACGGCGGACCCCTCGCGCAGGAACTCGGGGTTCGAGACCACCGAGAATTCGTGCCGCCCGTTCTTCTGCCGAATGATCTGGTCGATCATCTTGCCGGTCCCGGTGGGCACCGTCGACTTCGTGACGACGACCTTGTAGCCGTTCATGTACTCGGCGATGGCGCCGGCGACCTGCTGCACGAAGGTGAGGTCGGGCGAGCCGTCCGGCCGGGGCGGCGTCCCGACCGCGATGAAGATCGCGAGCGCGTCTTCGATCGAGCCCTTCAGGTCGGTCGTGAAGCGGAGGCGTCCGGCGCGCACGTTGCGGGACACCATGTCGTGGAGGCCGGGCTCGTAGATGGGGATCTCGCCGCGCTGCAGGGACGCGATCTTCTCGCCGTCCTTGTCCACGCAGACGACGTTCATGCCGAAGTCGGCGAGGCAGGCGCCGGTCACCAGCCCCACGTACCCGGTCCCGACCATGCAGATGTTCATGTGCGCTGGCTCCGATACCAGTCGACCGATCTCCGGAGACCCTCCCGGAGGGGCACCCGGGGTCGGTAGCCCAGCACGCGCTCGGCCTTCTCGACCGAGGCGAAGGTCACCGGGACGTCCCCCGGCTGGTCTCCGTCGCGCTCGAGGCGCGCCCGTCTCCCGGTCGCGTGCTCCAGCTCGGCGACGAGATCCGTCAGGGTGATCGGGTTCGCGCTGCCGAGGTTCAGGATCTCGAAGGCGAAATCGGCCTCGAGGGCCGCCTCGACTCCGTCCACGATGTCGTCGATGTAGGTGTAGTCGCGCCGGGAGCCTCCGTCGCCGAAGAACGGGATGGGCTCGTCTTTCTCGAGGCAGCGGATGAAGCGGGCGATCGCCATCTCCGGCCGCTGCCGCGGGCCGTACACGGTGAAGAACCGCAGGCACGCGGCCTGCAGGCCGTGCAGGTGGTGCGTGGCGTAGACGTGGAGCTCTCCGGCCCGCTTGGTCGTGGCGTAGGGGGAGATCGGCCGCGCGATGGGGTCGTCCTCCGCGAAGGGCAGCTTCGAGTTGGTCCCGTAGACCGACGACGACGACGCGAACAGGAAACGCGGAGCGCCGTGGGCGACCGCCGCCTCCAGGAGGTGGAGGGTCGCGACGCAGTTGACCTCCTCGTAGAGCACGGGCTGGCGCAGCGAGGGCCGGACCCCCGCCCGCGCGGCGAGGTGGACGACGCCGTCGAAGCGCTCCTCGGCGAACAGCCCGAAGACCAGGGCGCGGTCGCGGATGTCGCCCTCGACCAGGCGGTAGTTCCTGGAGCCCAGGTGTGCCTGGACGTTCGCGCGCTTGCGGAGGGGTTCGTAGAAGTCGTTGAAGTCGTCGAGCACGACGACCCGGTCCCCGCGCGCGAGCCGGCGGTCCGCGACGTGGGAGCCGATGAATCCGGCTCCTCCGGTGATCAGGAGCTTCATTGCGACGCCGCGGCGGAGGCGGGAGTCGGCGTCGTCTCGGCGACGGGCGGAGGCGCGGGCGGCGCGGGGGTCCGCGTCAGGTAGTCGTGGTACTCCTTGCGGATCCCCGACTTCTGGCGGTCCTTGATCAACCAGCGCAGGATCGCTGACTCGTCCACTCCGATGACCAGCCGCTGCGCGGCGTCGTACACCGATGGATCGTTGATGAGCTTCCCGGCCGTCCCGGTCCCGTCGTCGAGCTTGCGTCCGATCGAGTCCAGGCTCTGCGAGAAGCTGCGGAGGTTGCCCGTGAACGCCTTCCCGAACTGTTCGTCGTGGAGCAGGATCGGGAGCGCCCCGCGTCCCTTCTCGAGGTTCTCGGCGCTGCGCGCGAGGGACGCCGCCGCGGTCGCCAGCGTGTCGACGAGGGCGTAGATCTTCTTCTTACCCTCGGGGTCGGACAGCAGCGCGGGGATCGCGCCCTGGCCGGTGCGCACGCCCTCGTCGATCTTGCCGAGGACGGATTGGATCGACCGGAACGCCTGGGCGAGCGAGTCGCTGGTCTCCTTGCCGTACTTCTCGTCGATGAGGAGCCGGCCCGCCAGCCCCTGCCCCCTGTTGACCTTGTCGAGAATCGCGTTGAGCGAGTGGAGCGCCGCGTTGAAGCTGTTGCCGAGCTCCTCGCTCTCCGGGCTGTTGGACGTGATGGAGCCCAGGAAGCCCTCGCCCTTCTCGGTGCGCCCGAGGATGGTGCGCAGCGACTTCGCGATCGCCGACAGGTCGGTGAGCAGGTCGCCGCTGCCCGCGAGGAGCTTCTCGATGCCCGCTCCCGGGGCCGCGGGGATGTCTCCGCCGATCGGCACCTCGGGCTCGTCCGCCCGCCCGCCCTCGAGCTCGATGTACTTGTCGCCGAGAAGGCCGCGCGTCTTGATCGAGGCGCGCGTTCCCTTGCGCAGCATCGGCGCCCAGCGCCGCACCACGTCGTAGACGACGCGCACGGTCCGGTCCGCCGGGTCGCCCGAGAGGTTGACCTCCAGAACGTTGCCGACGACCACGCCGTTCAGCGAGACGACGTTGCCGGCGACGAGGCCGGAGGCCGAGTCGAATCGCGTCTCGTACGGGAACTTCTTGCGGAAGAGGTTGGCCCGCTGGCCGATCATGAAGATCCCGATCATCGTCGCGAAGAGCGCGATCAGGACCACCAGGCCGACGCGAAACCGGCGGCCGACGTTCTGCTGGGTGGCCAAGGCTCAGACTCCCTTCACGGCCTGGTAGACGCCCGTCCCGCACGGGAATCCCATCGCCCGGAAGTAGTCCTGGAGGATGGGATGTCCGCTGCGCGTGGCCTCGTCGAAGGTCCCGACGAACTGGAAGCGACCCTGGTAGAGGAACGCGACGCGGTCGGCCACGGTGCGGGCCGTGACGACGTCGTGCGTGACGACGACGGAGGTGGTCTGGAGCCGCACGTTCAGGTCCACGATGAGCTGCGCGATCTTCTCCGAGGAGACCGGGTCCAGGCCCGTCGTCGGCTCGTCGTAGAGGATGATCTCGGGCTCGAGCGCGATCGAGCGGGCGAGCGCGACGCGCTTGCGCATGCCGCCCGAGAGCTCGGACGGCATCTTGCGCTGAATGCCGGGCAGGCCGACCATCGTCAGCTTCTCGGACACCAGGGCGGCGACCTCCTCAGGAGCCTTGTCGGTGTGTTCCACGACGGGAAACGCGATGTTCTCCTCGACGTTCATCGAGTCGAAGAGCGCGCCGCCCTGGAAGAGCATCGCGACGCGGCGGCGGATCGGCGAGAGCTCCTCCTCGGAGAGGCCCGCGATCGACTCTCCGAACACCTTGACCTCGCCGTCGTCGGGCTGCGTCAGGCCGTTGATGTGCCGGAGGGTGACGCTCTTGCCGGTGCCGGACGGCCCGAGGACGCACAGGACTTCCCCGCGGACGATGTTGATGTTCGCGCCCGCCAGGATGTCCTTCCCGGAATAGCGCTTCCAGACGTTGTCGAAGGACACGATCGTCTCGCCCCGCGTGGCGGGAGCGGTCGGAGGCTGGGTCGCGGTCTCGGGCGTGCTCATCAGATGGCGAGGAAGAGCTTGGTCAGGAAGAAGTCCGAAACCAGGATGCAGATCGAGGCGAACACGACGGTCCGCGTCGTGGCCCGGCCGACCGAGGTGGCGCCGCCCTCCACGTGAAGGCCGTTGTAGCAGCCGATCGCGGCGATCTCGAGGCCGAAGAAGAACGTCTTGCCCAGACCGCTGCAGATGTCGGAGATCTGCAGCTGCTGCCAGATGCTGGTGACGTAGTCCTGCGCGGTCATGCGGATCTCGAGCACGGCGATCCCGAGGCCTCCGAGGATGCCGAGCAGGTCGGCGATCGAGGTCAGCACCGGCAGCATGAGCACGGTGGCGATCAGCCGGGGCACCACCAGCCGGCGGACCGGGGAGATCGCCATCGTCCGCAGGGCATCCACCTGCTCGGTGACCGTCATCGAGCCGAGCTCGGCGGTGATGCCGGAGCCGACCCGGCCGGCGACCATGAGCGCCGTCAGGATCGGGCCGAGCTCGCGCACCAGGGAGAGCGCGACGATCCGCCCGACGAAGGTCTTTCCGCCGAACGCCTCCAGCGAATAGGCGGTCTGGAGCGCGAGCACGCCGCCCGTGACGAACGCCGTGATTCCCGTGATGGAGAGGGACTTCACGCCGAGCTCGTCCATCTGGCTCAGCACCTCGGTCGGGTAGAAGGGGCGCGTGAAGCAGCCCACCAGCGACTGGCCCACCAGCTCGGACAGCCCGCCGATGTACTCGAGGATCTGGCTTCCCTTGCGGCCGAAGCGGTCGACGAACTTCAGCCACCGCAGGTTGCGATAGAAGATCGCCGTCGCCGAGGGCTGTGGTTGAGTCATGAAGACGGGGCATTCTACGCTGCCCCTCCAAGACGTGTAAACGTCGCCTGCATCGAGACTTGTGGCCGCGCTCTGCTACGATTCCGGCCCGTGCGCCTTCTGCGGTCCTTCGCGGCGTGGGCCGTCATCGTCCTCGCCACGATTTTCTTCGCCATCCTGGCGATCCCCTTCTCGCCGCTCCCCGGGGGAGGAAAGTGGTTCCAGAGATGCTCGAGGGGCTGGTCCGCGCTGATCCTCGGGGCATCGGGCGTGAGGATTCGGGTGCTGCACCGCGAGCGCATGCGCCGCGACGGCCTCTACGTCATCGCCTCGAACCACGAGAGCTTCTTCGACATCCCCGTCCTCTTCGCGTCGCTGCCGATGCCGGTGCGCTTCCTCGCCAAGCGCAACCTCTTCCGGCTGCCGTTCCTGGGCTGGGCGATGTCCGCGGCGGGCTTCGTCGCCGTGGACCGCGCCGACCACTCCCACGGCAAGGAGATGCTCGACACCGCGCTCTCGCGCCTTCGCGATCGGCGCTCGCTCATCGTCTTCCCCGAGCAGACGCGCACCCGCACGGGGGAGCTCTCGCCCTTCAAGTCGGGGGCCGCCGTCTTCGCCATCAAGGCGGAGATGCCGCTGCTCCCGGTGGCGATCGCCGGCACCTTCCGGGCTCTGCGGCGAGGCAGCTTCTGGGTGCGCCCCGGGCTCGTCACGGTGGCCGTCGGAGAGCCCCTCCCGGTCGAGGGCAAGTCGACCCGGGATCGGGCCTCGCTCACGGCACAGCTGCGCGGCGCGATCGAGACGCTCCGGGACGAGGCTCGAGGGGCTGACATAAGATCCGATCGGGAAGAGTCATGAGCGCCGCAAGCGAGGTCACCGAAGAGCGAGTCCTGGAGGTGTTGAAGACGGTCCGGTTCCCGGGCCTGTCGCGCGACATCGTGTCCTTCGGGTTCGTCAAGGACGTCAGGATCGGCGGCGGCAACGTGTCGCTGCGGCTCGAGATCATGACCGAGTCGGAGGCGGCGGCCCGGGAGATCTACCGCGACGCCACCGAGAAGCTCCGCGCGCTGCCGGGTGTGAGCGCGGTGACGATCGGCCTCGAGCGCAAGGCCCCCGGCGGCGCCGCTCCCCGGCCCGGCCCCGCGCCGGCGCCCGAGGCCTCGATCCTGGCGCAGGTCCGCTACAAGGTCGCGGTCGCCTCGGGGAAGGGAGGCGTCGGGAAGTCCACCGTCGCCGCCAACCTCGCGCTCGCCCTCGAGCGCGTCGGCCACCGCGTGGGCCTGATGGACTCCGACATCTACGGTCCCTCGCAGCAGATGATGATGGGAATCGACGAGAAGCCCTACGTCAACGAGGGCAACCAGATCGTTCCGATCGACCGCTACGGAGTCAAGGTCATGTCGCTCGGGTTCCTCATGGACGTGGACCAGCCCGTCATCTGGCGCGGGCCGATGGTGATGAAGGCCGTCGAGCAGTTCCTGCAGGACGTGGCATGGGGCGCGCTCGACTTCCTCGTGATCGACCTTCCTCCCGGGACCGGGGACGCGCAGTTGACCCTGACGCAGAAGATCCAGCTCTCCGGAGCCGTGATCGTCACGACCCCGCAGGATGTCTCGCTCATCGACGCCCGCAAGGGGCTGGCGATGTTCCAGAAGGTCAACGTGCCGGTGCTCGGGATCGTCGAGAACATGTCGTACTACCTGTGCACGAAGTGCGGGCACCGCGAGGAGATCTTCAAGCATGGGGGCGGCCGGCGCACGGCCGAGCAGCTGCACGTTCCGTTCCTCGGCGAGATCCCGCTCGACACGCGCGTCGCGATCGGCGGCGACTCGGGGCGGCCGATCGTCGTCGGCGAGCCAAAGTCCGACGTGACCGAGGCGTACCTGCGGATCGCGGAGCAGGTGGCGCGGGCCGTCCGGGGATCGTAGGGCACGGTGGCGGCGGTCATCGAGTTCGCGACGGCGGACATCACGACGATGGACGTCGACGCGATCGTCAACCCGGCCAACGAGGCGCTCCAGCTCGGCTCCGGGGTCGCCGGGGCGATCCGCCAGCGCGGCGGCGCGTCGATCCAGGAGGAATGCGACAAGATCGGGACGTGCGCCGTCGGCCAGGCCGTCGTCACGCGCGCGGGGAACCTCAAGTGCAAGTGGGTCATCCACGCGGTCGGCCCCGTGTGGAAGGGGGGCAATTTCGGCGAGGAAATGCTGCTCGCCTCGGCCGTCCTCCAGGCGCTTCGGCGCGGCGAGGACATCGGCGCGACGTCGGTTGCATTGCCCGCGATCTCGACCGGGGTGTTCGGCTTCCCGCTCGAGCAGGCCGCGGAGATCTCCACCGCCGCCGCGCGTTCCTTCGCCCCGTCGGCCGAATACGTCGAGCGCATCGTCTTCTGTCTCCTGGACGACAAGACGCGCGGGGTGTTCGAGGCAGCGCTCAAGAAGGCGTGAGCGGCCCCCCTTCATGATCCTCCTCGGGGCGTTGATGGGGCTCGGAGCCGCCGCCCTCGCCCCGGCCGCCGATCTGCCCCGACTCCAGGAGGCCCGAAACGTCGGCCTCGCGTCGCTCGAACAGGGCGACCTCGCGGAGGCGCAGAAACGATTCGAGGCGGTGCGGAGGCTCGCGCCCGGGGATCCGCTGGGCTGGGCGGACGGGGCGGTCGCCGCGCTGCGCGCCGGCGATACGGCGAAGGCGGCCACGCTGATGGCGGAGGCGCTGCGGGTCGCGCCCGCGAACCCGAAGGTCGTCGCGCTCGAGGGGGTCCGGCGCGAGCAGGCGAAGGATGCCGCGGGAGCGCTCGGGTTCTACGACAAGGCGGTCGCCCTCGATCCGAAGGATCTCGTCTCGCGCTGGAGCGCCGCGCGGCTGCGGAGCGAGAACGACGTCGATCGCCCCCGGGCGATTCGTGACCTCGAGGCGGCGCTGGAGCAGGCGCCCGCCAACCTCTTCCTGCTTCTGCGTCTCTCCGAGCTCCACCGCCGGGCCGGGGACGCCAGGGCGGCCGCGTCCGTCTCGAAGAGGCTCGCGGGCCTCGTGTCCGAAGACCCCAGGGTCGCGAAGGCGCTGGCGGACGCGCAGGCCGCGGCCGACGCCGGAGACCGCGAAGCGGCCGACCTGAAGTATCGGATCGTCGAGAACCTTCTGCGCGTGACGCCCCGCTTCCAGCAGGCGCGCCACGACGTGGATCCCGGGGTGGTCGGGCTCCCGCTCGAGGACTGGGGTCCCGGACTCGCCGAGGCGGCCGCGTCGGCCGCAGGGGCGGGGGAGCCGGTCCCCGTGACGTTCACGGCGGTCCCCGCCGCGCTGCAGGGCGTGCACGGCGCCGCCGTCGTGCGGGCGGGAGGTCCCGACGGCCGGGACGTCGTCTTCGGCGGTCCCGCGGGCCTGCAGAGCGCCCGCCGGACGGACGGCGCGTGGAGGCTCGGATCTGCGATCGCCGGATCGGCGTCCGCGGACCTCGCGGTCGCCGACGTGACCAACTCCGGCTCGCTCGAATTCGCGACGCCCGGCGGCCTCTGGGTCGACACGGGCGGGAGCCCGCGCCGGATCCCCGTCCCCCCGGGCGACGCCGTCGTTCCGCTCGACTTCGACTCGGACGGCGATCTCGACCTGTATCTATCGTCTCCCGGGCCTCCAGGCCCGGCGGGGACCGCAGGCGCCGGAGACCATCTCCTTCGCAACAATCTCGACGGGTCGTGGACCGACGTGACCGCGGCTGCGGGCATCCCGGCGGGCACCTCGTCGGTGGCGGCGGTGGCCGCCGACTTCGATCGCGACGGGGACACGGACCTCCTGCTTCTGCTGCGGGACGGCGGCTTCCTGCTCCTCGACAATCTCCGGGGCGGACGCTTCGCGCCGCGCGAGGCCGGCCTGCCTCCGGCGAAGTCCGGAGCCATTCGCGCTCTGCACGCAGTCGCGGGAGACCTGAACGGCGACGGCCGCGTCGACCTCGTCTACTCCGATGCACAGGGGACGTTCGCGGCGCTCAACCGCGGCGACGGCCGCTTCCTCGCGCCGGTGCGGATCGGGGGAGCGGGCGTACCGCTCCTCTTCGACTTCGACAACGACGGGTTCCTCGATCTCTTCGTCTCCTCGCCGTCCGGCGCTTCGGCGCTCTATCGGGGCGACGGCGCGGGTCGGTTCGCGCCGGTGTCGGCGAACGCGGGCGCGTTTCCCCCGGCGCTCGCGGCGGAGGCCGTCGACGCCGACGGCGACGGCGACCTCGATCTCGTGCTCGTGACTACCGGCGGCGGCGCGGAGTACTTCGAGAACCGGGGCGGCAACGCGAACGCCTGGATCGACGTGGCGCTCGAGGGCCTGCCCACGGGCTCGGCGAAGGTCAACCGCCTGGGATACGGCTCCGAGGTCGAGGCGAAGGCACAAGACCTGTACGTCTACCGCGTCGCGTCCCGGCCGGTGACGCGCCTGGGTCTCGGCGCGCGTCGCCGGGCCGACGTCCTTCGCATCGTCTGGACCAACGGCATCCCGCAGAATCAACTCGCGCCCCCCGTCAAGACCGTCGTGCGCGAGGTCCAGCAGCTCAAGGGGTCCTGCCCGTTCCTGTACGCGTACGACGGCTCGCGGTGGCAATTCGTCACCGACGTCCTCGGGCGCGCGCCGGTCGGTCTGCTCTACGACGGCGTGCACGAGGCGCCCGCCGACACGGGCGAGTGGCTGGTCGTCTCGGGCTCCACGCTTGCGCCCTCCGCGGGCCGGCTCGTGCTCGACTTCACCGAGGAGCTCTGGGAGACCGTCTACTTCGACCTCGCGGAGCTCCGGGCCGTGGACCATCCGGCGGGCGTCGAGCTCGTGGCCAACGAGAAGATGGTGCCGCCGCCGTTTCCCGAGAAGCGTCTCTACGCGCTGTCGCGGCCGCTCACGCCGAGGGCGATCGACGGCGAGGGCCGCGACCGCACGCGCGAGATCGCCGCGGAGGACGGCGTGTACGTCTCCGGATTCGCGCCCACGCGCTACCAGGGGATCGTGGCGCCGCACGAGCTGATCCTCGAGCTGCCGGAGGCGCGGCGCGGCGGACGGGTGATGCTGTACCTCACGGGCTGGATCCAGTACGCGGACACCTCGATCAACGTCTCGCTCGCGCAGCGCAGGGATCTCGCCGCCGATGGCCCCGTGCTCGAGGTGCCGGACGGGCGCGGCGCCTGGAAGGCCGTGCTCGCGCCGATGGGCTATCCCGCCGGCAAGACCAAGACGATGCCGGTGGACCTGACGGAGGTGGTGGACCGGTCCGACCCGCGGGTTCGCATCCGCACCAATCTCGCGATCTTCTGGGATCGCATCGCCTACACGGTCGACGATCCCGAAGCGACTCTGCGCGTGACTCCACTCGTGCTTCGGTCCGCCGAGCTCTTCGATCGGGGCTTCTCGCGGATGGTCCGGGAGAGCCCCGACGGGCCGCAGGTCTTCCTACACGACGACGTCTCGCGAGAGCCGCGCTGGGCGGACATGGCCGGCCGCTACACGCGCTTCGGCGACGTGCGGGAGCTCCTGACCGCGACCGACGACCGCTACGTCGTGCTGAAGGGCGGCGACGCGGTCCGTCTGTCCTTCGACGTCGGACCGCTGCCCCCGCTCCCCGCCGGCTGGACGCGGGACTATCTCGTCGTGCTCGACGGCTGGGAGAAGGACGCCGACAAGAACACCGTCGCCGGCCAGACGGTCGAGCCGCTGCCCTTCCACGGCATGGACGACGCGGGATACGGTCGCGCCGAGTCCATCGTTCCCGACCCCTCCGGTCACCGCGAGTTCGTCCGCGAATACCTGACGCGTTCGGGAGGGCCCGACGCCTTCCGCGACGCCATCCGGCTGGGGGCGCCCGCGGAATGAGGCGCGCCCGGATGCGGATGCGGACTCGAATCGCCTCCGGCGCGTCGGCCGTGCTCGGCGCGCTCCTGATCGCCGCCGTCGCGGTGGCCGCGGCTGCCGTTGCCGCGGGCCACGGCGCCTTCCGCGACGTCACGAAGTCCTCGGGCGTCGACATGCGGGTCGCGACGGACCTCCCGCGGCTCAAGCTGATCGCGACGATGGCGGGCGGCTGCGCGGTCGGAGACTACGACGGCGACGGTCGCCCGGACCTGTACGTGACGAACAACATCGACCGCTGGGGCAAGCCGAACGCGCATCACTGCGGCCGGCTCTTCCACAACGAAGGAGGCGGACGATTCCGCGACGTGACGAAGGCCGCGGGGATCCACGCGTGCGGCGTCGGGATGGGCGCGTTCTGGGCGGACCTCGACGGCGACGGCCGTCTCGACCTCTACCTGACCAACGTCGGGCCCAACGCGGTCTGGTGGAACAAGGGCGACGGGACCTTCGAGGAGGGCCGGGAGACGGGTCTCGAGGATCCGCTCTTCTCGGTCGGCGCGGCGTTCCTCGACTACGACGGCGACGGCCGGCTCGACGTGGCGGTCGCGAACTACCTCGAGTCGACGCCCGAATGGGAGGCCTCCCAGCCGCAGCTGCAGCTGCGCGTGCCCGAGGACTACATGGGGGAGCCCTCGCACCTCTTCCACAACGAGGGCGGACGAAAGTTCCGCGACGCGACGAAGGCGGCGGGCCTCGCGGTCCCGCCGGCCGAGATGAAGACGCTCGGGATCGCGGTCCTCGACTACGATGGCGACGGCCGGGACGACCTCTATTTCGTCAACGACCGCACGGCGAATCGTCTCTTCCACAACAAGGGCGACGGGACGTTCGAGGAGGTCACGGCCGAGACGGGCGCCGGGATGCTCGGCGACAAGCCGCGCGCGGGCATGGGGGCGGCGGTGGGCGACCCCTTCGGCGACGGCCGCGACAGCCTCTTCATCACCAACTTCGGCGCCGAGCCGAACAGCCTGTACCGCAACGTCAAGGGCGCGCTGTTCGAGGACGCGGGCGCCGCGACCGGCGCGGGACCGGTCGGGCTGCCGTTCGTGCGCTGGGGGACGCACTTCGCGGACTTCGACAACGACGGCTGGCCCGACCTCTACGCGGCCGGCGGGCATCTCGCGCCGCGCATCGTGCGGCTGCTCGGTCACTACAAGAGCGGCTATGCGTCCTACGTGGACGCCGGCGACAGGTCCTTCGCGCAGCCGACCGTGCTGCTGCACAATCGCGGCGACGGGCGCTTCGAGGAGTGGCCCGACGCGGGCGACCTCGCGAGGCTCCGCATGTCGGCGCGCGGCACGGCCGTGGCCGACCTCGACGGAGACGGCGCGGTCGACCTCGTCATCGTGGATCTCGACGGCCCAGTCCGCATCCTGAAGAACATTGCCTCGGCGGGACGGAGCTGGATTGCGATCGAGCCGACGCCGGCCGCCGACGGCAAGACCGTGATCGGGACGCGCGTCCGCGTCACGGCCGGAGGGCGGATGCAGTCGCAGACCTACCGCGTCTCCACGTCCTACGCCTCGGGCTCGCTCGTACCGCTCCACTTCGGGCTGGACGGGGCGGAGGCGGCCGAGCGCGTCGAGGTCCGCTGGCCGTCGGGGGAGACGCA
>DASXPB010000046.1:0-27800 GCA_036493875.1 Thermoanaerobaculia bacterium | reverse complement strand
TCTTCAAGCCCGGCGCGTCGCCGACGACGATGGTCGATCTTCTGAACGCCTGCATGCGCGACGAGATGAAGCGCGATCCGCGCATCGTCATGTTCGGCGAGGACGTGGCCGACGCGTCCCGCGAGGAGGTTCTCGGATCGCTGAAGGGCAAGGGCGGAGTTTTCAAACTCACGGCGGGATTGCAGCGGCTGTACGGAAAGCAGCGTGTATTCAATTCGCCCCTGGCCGAGGCGAACATCGTGGGCCGCGCGATCGGCATGGCAGTGCGGGGGCTCAAGCCGGTGGCCGAGATCCAGTTCTACGACTACATCTGGCCCGCCTACATGCAGATCCACAACGAGCTCTCGAACCTGCGGTGGCGGTCCGGCAACGCGTTCTCCTGCCCGGTCGTCGTGCGCGTGGCGATCGGCGGTTACATCGGGGGCGGCGCGGTCTACCACTCCCAGTCGGGCGTGGTGCTCATGACCCACATCCCGGGCCTGCGCGTGGTCATGCCGTCCAACGCCCTCGACGCCAACGGGCTCCTCCGAACGGCGATCCGCTGCGAGGACCCGGTGCTGTTCCTCGAGCACAAGCACCTCTACCGCCAGACGCACAACAAGGGCGTCTATCCCGGTCCGGACTACATGGTTCCGTTCGGGAAGGCGGCGGTCGTGCAGGAGGGAGCGGACGTCTCGATCGTGACCTACGGCGCGACCGTCTACCGCTCCTGGCAGGCGGCGAAGTCGTTCACCGAGGAGACCGGGAAGACGGTCGAGATCCTGGACCTTCGCTCGCTCTCGCCGTACGACTTCGAGGCGATCGCGGCCTCGGTGAAGAAGACGTCGCGCGTTCTGGTCGTCTATGAGGACCCGATCTCGTGGGGCTATGGCGCCGAGATCGCCGCGCGCATCTCGACCGAGCTGTTCTCCTACCTCGACGCTCCCGTCGAGCGCGTCGCGGCGACCGATACGTTCGTCGCCTACCAGCCCCAGGTCGAAGACTTCATCCTTCCGCAGGCGTCGCACGTCCGGAAGGCGCTCGATCGGGTCATCCGGTTCTAGTCGTACTGACCTCTGCGGAGGACTCCTTCGCCGCACAGGCGACACTCTGCAGCAGCCTTCTGGGGTCAAACCCTTCTGACTCAATGGTTTCCGTTTGGGTACGCAACGTGCTCTGAACGAGTACGTCCGATAAGGAGAGACTTCGATGAGACGCCAAGAAGCGATGCTGACACTGCCCCTGGATGCCGACGCCGCGCACCGGTCCTTGCGCCGCTGCCACGGCTGCGGCAACTACTCGCGCCCGGCCGGCGAGGTGCAGGGGAAGCTGCTCTGCGAGCGGTGCGTCGAGAAGGCGCGCCGGGAATCGAACGAGCGTGGGGACGAGCTGAACCTGAACGAGATCCTGGAGACCTGACGGGATCCCGAACCCGAGACTCGACCCGCGGCCGCTTCGTTTTTGACTCCATATAGAATCGCCGCCTGGTGAAGGCCGACCACCGGGCGACGCTCCTCCGACGCCAGATCCCCTTTCCCGGTCTCTTCTCGGCGAGCTTTCACTGCCCCACGCTCGCCGCCTCGATTGCCCCCGGCCAGTTCGTCATGGTCGACGTGCCCGACCGCTCGCGGCCGTATCTGCGCCGCGCGTACTCCGTGGCCGACGCGCGCCCGGAGACGGGTGAGGTGGAGTTCCTGATCAAGACGATCGGCCCGGGGACCGGCGCGCTCGAGACGATGCCGGAGGGCTCGGCCGTCCGGCTGCTCGGGCCGCTCGGGAACCGGTTCACGGTGCAGGACCTCGCGCGCGGGTCGCGGGTCGCGGTGGTCGCCGGAGGCATCGGCGCCGCGCCCTTCCCGATGCTCTGGAAGGCCCTGGCGGCGGCCGGGATCGTCGGCGACTTCTACTTCGGCGGCCGCAACGCGCAGGATCTGTCGCTGCGGGGGCGGTTCGACGGACTCGTCGCGGGCGAGACGATCCTCTCGACCGACGACGGCTCGCTCGGCGAGAAGGGGTTCGTCACGCAGGCGCTGGCGCGTCGGCTCGAGGCCGGTGCGCGTTACGCGCGGGTCTACGCGTGCGGGCCGATGCCGATGTTCGCCGCGCTCGCCAGGGTCGTCGCGGCGGCGAGGGTCCCGGCGGAGTTCTCGACCGAGGCGGAGATGGGCTGCGGGTTCGGCGCCTGCCTCGGCTGCGTCATTCCGGGGACCGAGAAGCCGTTTCTCGTGTCTTGCAGCGAGGGGCCGATCCTGAGCCCGGAGAAGATCCGGTGGTGAGGCGCGAAGCGAAGCGGTCACGCGTCATCCCCGAATCCGTGCCCGTCATCCTGAGGAGCGGAGCGACGAAGGATCCCGTCCTTGATGAGCAAGGGCGGCTCTTGATCACGGGATTCAGGATGGCGGTATGAGCCTCGCCGTCCGCCTCGGCCCCCTCGCTCTCAGGAACCCGATCACGACCGCGTCGGGCACCTTCGGCTACGGCCTGGAGTTCACCGACTTCGTGGACCTCGCCGCGATCGGCGGCCTCTGCACGAAGGGCCTCTCGCTGAAGCCGCACGCCGGCAACGCGCCGCCGCGCATCTGCGAGACGCCCGCCGGAATGCTGAACGCGATCGGGCTGCAGAACGTCGGCGTCGAGGTCTTCCTCACCGAGAAGCTCCCGAAGCTTCGCGCGCTCGGCGCGACGGTGATCGCCAACGTGTGGGGAGACCTCGAAGAGGACTACGTCACCGTGGTCCGCGCGCTGGATGGAGCCGGGGCCGAGGGCATCGCCGCGATCGAGCTCAACATCTCGTGCCCGAACGTGCGCCAGGGCGGGATGCTTTTCGGCAACTCGCCGCCCCTGACGCGCTCGCTCGTCGCGAAGGTGCGCGCCGCGACGCAGCGCGCGCTCATCGTGAAGCTGTCGCCCAACGCGCCGGATCTGGTCGAGTCGGCGCGTGCGGCGCGCGAGGCCGGCGCCGACATCCTGTCGCTCGTCAACACGTTCGTCGGCATGGCGATCGATCCGGAGACGGCGAGGCCGCGGATCTCCTTCGGGACGGGCGGCCTCTCCGGTCCCGCGATCAGGCCGCTGGCGGTCCGGATGGTCTATCAGGTCGCGCGCGCCCTGCCGGACACGCCGCTCATGGGCATCGGGGGGATCTCCGAGCTCGCCGACGTGCTCGAGTTCCTCGCCGCGGGCGCGACCGCGGTGCAGGTCGGCACGGCGAACTTCAAGGACCCCGCCGTCTCGGGACGGCTCGCGCGGGAGCTCGCGGAGTACTGCGCCGCGAAGAAGACCGACGTGGCGGGCCTGGTCGGGCGCGCGCACCGGGCGGGACGCGTCGGCGGCGAGGCGGGGGCCGAAGGATGAGGACGTGAAGGACGACCGCCTCTGCATCGCCCTCGACTTCCCGTCGCGCGCCGAGATCCTCGCGATGGCGCGGCTGGTGGCGGATCGCGTCGGCTGGCTCAAGGTCGGGCTCGAGGCCTTCGTGGCCGAGGGACCCGGTCTGATCGCCGAGATCGCGGCTGTGGGACCAAGAGTCTTTCTCGACCTCAAGCTGCACGACATCCCCGCGACCGTGGCCGGCGCGGTCGCCGCCGCGGCCCGCTCCGGCGCCGAGATGGTCAACGTCCACGCCTCCGGCGGGAGGGCCATGCTCTCGGCCGCGCGCGAGGCTGCCGACCGCGCGAAGCTGCCGCGCCTCATCGCGGTGACGCTGCTGACCTCGCTCGACGCGAGGGCGCTGGCGGATCTGCCGATGGCCGGGACTCCCGAAGGCATCGCGCGGCGGCTCGCGCTCCTCGCGAAGGACTGCCGCCTCGACGGCGTCGTGTGCGCCGCGACGGACGTGGCGGGAATCCGCGACGCGTGCGGGCCGGACTTCCTCACCGTCGTGCCCGGGATCCGGCCGTCCGGGGCGGGGCTGCAGGACCAGAAGCGCACCGCCACGCCGGAGGCGGCTCTGCGCGACGGGGCGGGGATCCTCGTTATCGGCCGCCCGGTGACGGCGGCGCCGGACCCGAGGGCGGCGCTGGAGGCGATCCTCTCCGAGATCGCGGCCGTGCCTATTCGCGCATAATGCGCTACCTCCAGGTCGCGCATAATGTGCTCCTTTAAGTCGCGCATAATGCGCTCCGCATGAGCCTCTGGAAGCAGTCCCACCGAACCTGGATCGTCGGGCATCGAGGCGCGCCGCGGCGCGCGCGCGAGAACACGCTCGACAGCCTGGACTTCGCCGAGAGCCTCGGCGTGGATGCCGTCGAGTTCGA
This sequence comes from Thermoanaerobaculia bacterium, assembly GCA_036493875.1. GTDB lineage: Bacteria > Acidobacteriota > Thermoanaerobaculia > UBA5066 > Gp7-AA6 > DAHUXD01. The sequence goes on along the minus strand of DASXPB010000046.1, from coordinate 23,565 downwards.
CGTTCGCCAGACGCGCGACGGCGAGGCCGTGCTCTTCCACGACGAGGACATCCTGCTCGGCACGCAGCGCATCCCCGTGCGGAGCTTCACCTCGCGGGAGATCGAGCGGCTGACACTTCCGTCCGAGCTCGGCGAGTACCACATCCCGCGCCTCGAGCAGGTCTTTCACCGCTTCGGCACGGCGCTCTCCTACGTCGTCGAGATCAAGACCGGGCCCGGGACCCAGCTCGGGACGATGGCGCGCCGCGTCGCGCGCCTCGCCCGCGCCTACGGCGTCGCGGATCGCTGCCTGGTGGCGTCCTTCGACACGGAGCTCCTGAAGCGCATGCGGGAGGCCGACGCGGAGATCGCGACGAGCTTCCTCTTCGATCACCCCGTCGCGCTGCCCGCGCCGGGCCAGCCCGCGCCGATCTTCCCGCCGGTGGACGCGATCGGCCCGCGCCGGGACCTGATCACGCCGGCCCTCCTCTCCTCGGCCGCCGCCGCGAATCTCTCGGTGAATCCCTGGACCGTGGACGAGCCGGACGAGATCCGCCGGCTCCTCGAGGCGGGCGTCGGCTCCATCACGACGAACGTCCCGGAAGAGGCCGTTCGGCTGCGGGATCACGCGCCGGATCGAGACACGGGGCTGGCCCCTCACGGCGACTCGCAGCCTCTCCCGCCGGGAGAGGGAGCCGAGAGGCCGTCCTGATGCAAACGGCGGGGCTCATCCTCGTCGGCGTCGCCGCGGGCGTGTGTGCCGGCATGTTCGGCATCGGCGGAGGGCTGATCATCGTGCCCGCGCTGGTTTTCTTCTTCGGGATGACGCAGCACTCCGCGGTCGGCACCTCGCTCGGCGCAATCCTCCTGCCCGTCGGTATCCTGGGAGCGTACGTGTACTGGAGAAACGGGCACGTCAACGTCGCCTATGCGGCGTGGATCGCGGCGGGTCTGGTCGTCGGCGCGTTCCTCGGCGCGAAGCTGGTGCAGCCGGTCTCGGACCTGACCCTGCGGCGGATGTTCGGGGTCTTCCTGATCATCGCCGCGGTCAAGCTGATCTGGGGGAAATGATTTTGGATTGGGCATGCTCGGGGCGTTGATCGGGTTCCTGGCGGCGGTCTGGCTTCCGCAGCACAGCGGCAGCGACGTCGAGCTGCGGGGACTCGCGGTTCGCGACGCGCAGCATGCCTGGGCGAGCGGGTTCGGCGGGACCGCGCTCCGCACCCGCGACGGCGAGCACTGGGAGAGAGTGACGGTCGCGTTCGGCGAGAAGCTCGACTTCCGCGACGTCGAATGGCTCGGCGGAGAGACGCTGGTCCTCATGAGCGCGGGCGAGGGCGAGGCCTCGAAGATCTTCCAGAGCAGCGACGGCGGCGCGACGTGGCATCGGCTCCACACGAACCCGGACCCCAAGGGCTTCTACGACGCAATCGCGTTCTGGGACGAGAAGAACGGGATCGTCCTGGGGGATCCGGTGGACGGCCGTTTCGTCGTGCGGACGACCGCCAACGGCGGCCGCACGTGGTACGCGCCGAAGCGGCTCTCGATGCCGCCGGCCCTGTCGGGCGAGGGAGCGTTCGCGGCCAGCGGGACGTGTCTCTTCGCGCTGAAGGGCGGAAACGACGCGTGGTTCGTGACGGGAGGCGGCGGGAAGGCGTCCCGCGTCTTCCACTCGGCCGACCGCGGCGTGACCTGGACCGCGGTGGAGTCGCCGCTCGGGGCGACGAACGCGTCGTCGGGACTCTTCTCGATCGCGTTCGCCGACGCGAAGCACGGCTTCGTGACGGGCGGCGACTACAAGCAGCCGAAGTTCGCGGGGCTCAACGGCGCCCGAACGGAGGACGGCGGCGCGACATGGATTCCGGCGCCCGTCTCCAAGACGGGATTTTTCTCCGCCGTGATCGCCGTGCCCGGAGCGCCGTCGGACTGGATCGCCGTCGGCCTCGCCGGCACCGCGTCGAGCCACGACGGCGGCAGGACCTGGACGAGTCTCGGCAGTCAGCCCTTTAACGCCGTCGCATTCACGGACCCCCAGACTGGCTGGGCCATCGGGCCGAAGGGGACGATCGTCCGGTTCGCCAAGCCGTAGGAAGTCGTCGTGCGCGCCCTACGGCGCGATGACCAGGTGGGTCCCTCCGAAGACCTCGAGCACCGTTCCGGTGATTGCCGCCGCGTCGTCGGAGGCGAGAAAGAGGACCGCCTTCGCGACGTCGCGGGGCCAGAGCTTTTCGGCCAGGGGCTCCGTGTGGAGGCTGTCGCCCTCGTCCTTCTTGTTCTCGACGGTGCCGGGGGAGACGGCGTTGATCGCGATGTTGTGCGCACGGAACTCGCGGGCGAGCGCCTGGGTCATTCCGATCAACCCGAACTTCGCCGCGCTCTGGGCGACGACATTGGCGTCGCCGCGCATGCCGTGGATGGACGCGACGTTGACGATGCGGCCGCTCCGGCGCTCGACCATGCCCGGCAGCACGGCGCGGCACATGGCGGCGGCGGCCGAGAGGTTCGTCGCGATGACGCGGTCCCAGTCCTCGGCGGGGAGCTTCAGGAACGGGCGCCAGTGGAAGATGCCGGCGTTGTTGATCAGGATGTCGACCGCGCCGAGGGCCTTCTCCGTGCGCGCGACGCAGTCCGCGGGGGCGCCCGGGGCGGTGATGTCGGCGGCGACGACCGCGCTCTGGCCTCCCGCGCATGCGGCGATCTGACGCGCGGTCTCCTCGAGATCCGCGGCGGTGCGGGCCACGAGCGCGACGCGGGCGCCCTCCTCGGCGAAGCGCAGCGCGATCGAGCGGCCGATGCCGCGGCCGGCCCCGGTGACGAGAACCGTCCGGCTGCGGAATCTCATTCGTCCGGGGCTTCCCGTTGGGGCCGGCTGCCGGCTGGGACGTGCTCCGCCTCTTCGACGTCGTGCACGGTTCCGAGCTCCGCGAACAGCGTCTCGGAGAAGAGCTGCATCGCGTCGGCGCCGGCGAACGTCGGCCCGGTCAGGAGCTCGACGTCGCCCTCCGCCGGATCCGGACGGTCGATGCGCACGTGCACGACGTGCAGCGGGAAGACCTGGCGCTCCGGATCGAAGTCGCAGACGCGCCCGCGTCCCGCCCGGGTCTGCACGGACGCCGTCAGCCTCCGGTGCAGGTAGAGGAGCGTCGCACCTCCCCGGCGCACCAGGTTGAACGCCGTGCGGCTCTTGGCGCGGACGGCGACCGCGAGCTCGTCGGGCGCGTTGGCGCGCACCTCGCCGAGAGTCAGGAACGCCGCGCGCGGGAAGCCCTCGGGATCCGAGGTCAGCAGCGGCAGGACGAGCCGCCGGCGCCGTCGGAACCCCTCGCCGCCGAGCGCGACGTGGAGGTCTCGCGGCATCTTCTGAAGATCCGGCACGTCCCCCAGTGTAGCGAAGTCGGGCTTAGGATCGGACCATGAAAACGCGAGCGCCCGCCTCGCGCTTCGGCGCGGCCGCTGTCGTCGCCGCGGTCCTCGCCGCGGCCGGTGTGGGCTGTTCGAGCGCGCCGCCGCTGGGCGCGCGCTGGGAGTCCGTCGAGACGAAGACGATGCCCTCGCCCGTCCACGTGCTCGTGATCGTTCCGCCGTCCTACGATCGGGATCCGGCGCGCCGCTATCCAGTGCTCTACTTCCTTCACGACGGCTACGGCGACGGCAGGACGCTCGCCCGGCGCGGCGTCGCGGCCGACGCGCTCGCGCGGATGCGCGCCGGGTCGCTTCCGGAGTTCCTCATCGTCGCGCCGGACGGATCCGGGAGCTGGTTCGCCGACTCGTACGACGGGAAGCACCGCTTCGGCGAGTTTCTCGTGGAGGATTTGCCGCGCTGGACGGAGTCTCACTACCGCACGCTGGCCCGGAAGGGCTCGCGCGGCATCACCGGCATCTCCATGGGAGGCTACGGCGCGATCCGGCTCGCGCTGACGCATCCCGAGCTCTACGGGTCGGTCTCGGCGCTCTCGGGCGCGATCATCCCGTTCGGCCAGGAGGACCTGAAGCGCTACAGCTGGGTCGCGCGCTTCACCCTCATGCGCGTCTTCGGCCGCGATCCGGAGAAGAACTCGTTCGAGGCCAACGACGCGTGGCAGATCCTCGGCCGGTCGCAGTTCGACTCTCCGCCGTTCACCGCGCGCCTCGAGGCGGGCACGGAGGACCCCTACGGCCTGGACGGAGTCGCGTCGCAGTACGGCAACCTCCTGAACGAGCACGGCGTACCCACGTCCATTCTTCTGGAGCCGGGCGGCCACGACTGGAGCTACTGGAGGCCGGCGATGGAGGAGATCCTGGACTGGCACGCCGCGCGGTTTGAATATGATGCGCGCTGATGCGTGAGGCGCCCGACGGCTTCTCCAACGGCCACAAGCTCGTCCTCTTCGACATCGACGGAACGCTCATCTCCGCCGGCCGGATCGCGCGCGACGCGATCCTGCGCTCGCTCGAGACGGCGTATCCCTGGAAGGCGGGGGAGCAGCACGAGGACCGCTCGCGCTACGACTTCTCGGGCAAGACGGACCCGCAGATCGTCCGCGACCTCGTCGAGGAGCACGTCGGGAAGGAGCCGTTCGAGAGCGGCCTCGCGCGCGCCCTCGAGCTCTACATCGAGGAGCTCGCCCGCCAGCTCGCTCCCTCGCCGGAGGCGGTCGTCCCGAAGCCGGGCATCCCCCAGCTCCTCGCCCGCCTGGCGGAGGAGCCGAACGTGACCCTGGCGCTCCTGACTGGCAACCTCGAGCGCGGAGCGCGCTTGAAGCTCGAGCCGCCCGGCTTCAACCGCTACTTTTCCTTCGGCGCGTTCGGGAGCGACTCGGAGGACCGCTACCGGCTTCCCCGCGTCGCGGTGGACCGCGCGCGCGAGCGCACCGGGCGCGCGTTCTCCGGCAAGTCCGTCGTGATCGTCGGCGACTCGATCCACGACGTGGCGTGCGGCCGGAGCCTGGGCGTCCGTGCGGTCGCCGTGGCGACCGGGATCACCAGCCCCGAGCGCCTCGCGGCCGAGCGGCCCGACGCGCTCATGACGGACTTCGCCGACACCGAGCGTGCGGTCGAGGCGATCCTGGGATGATTGCCGTCCTCGGGTCGCGCGCGGCTCGGACGGCGGCGGGAAGCCTCCTCCCGAGCGCGCTCGTCCTCGCGACGATGCTCGTGGCGGGGTGCGCGACGGCGCCCCTGCCGGGGCCGCCCCCGGGCAGCTCGGCGCGTGCGCCTTACGACGCGGCGCCCTCCACGAATCTCAAGGACGAGATCACGATCACGCTGGACGACCACGCGGCGCGCTCGATCCTCGCGCTGCTCTCGAAGGACCGCTTCGATCCGGTCGAGGCGAAGCTGCTCGAGGTCCTTCCGGCGGTGAAGGTCTCCATCCGGGAGTCCAACCGCCCGCCCGAGACCTTCGAGCGCGACCTCGCCGCCGCCTTCGACGAGCAGACGCGCATCACGATGTTCGACTTCCGCAAGATCCGCGACGATCGGCACCACTGGGACGCGTTTTTCTCGGAGCTCTCCGCCAGGCAGGACGAGATGACGCGCAAGGCGGCGACTCGCGCGGCGGCCCTCCTGCCGGCGGACATCGTGGTGGTGGTCACGACGCCGATCGCCCTGACCTTCGGCCTGCCGGGCCGAGCCGACCACGTGCTGGCGGCGGGGGAGAGCGGCGAGCGAATGACCGTGATCGACCTCGCGCGCGCCCTCGCCGAGGAGGAGACCTCGGGTCCGCCCGCGCAGCTCGAGCACCTCGCGCGGATGGTGGCGAGCGAGGCCTACCAGCGGGCCTGGGGCGCCTACCGCACCGCGAGCACCGCCTGGCAGAAGCACGACCTCGGGCTCAAGCAGCTCGAGCCGCTGCTGCGTGAGGTCGCCGAGTCCGGCCCGGTCGCGCTCTACGGAGTCGATCAGAACTTCTTCCCGCTCGCGACGTGGCTCAAGGACCGCATGACCGCCAGCCTCGACGAGCTCAATCGCGTCGCGGAGCGGCTCGTTTCGACGGAAGGCGATCTGGACCAGCGCGTTTCCCTGTCGGCCGAGGTGCGCCGGCCCGACTTCGTCGCGCGCGTCGCGGCGCCCGCGGGCGCGTTTCTCGCGGACGGCATCATCCAGACGCTCGGGGTGGACGCGTACCGGGCGGCGCTCGCCGCCGGACCGCGCGCCTTCTTCGAGGCGTACCAGAAGGCGGCGCAGCAGAAGGGCAAGCAGCTGATTCCGCTGTCGAAGACCATTCGCGACACGCTCGCCGCCGCGGGCCCGGCGCCCAAGGCGTCCTGAGAGAGGAGAACGACGGGTGGACTCCTACCTCGCCCTCGAGAAGATGCTCCTGATCCTGTGCGCCGATCTGGCGATCATCATCGGCGCGTCGCGGGTCTTCGGCTGGCTCTTCGGGAAGGTGGGACAGCCGCCGGTCGTGGGCGAGATCCTCGCGGGCGTCATCCTCGGGCCGTCGCTGCTGGGACGTCTGTATCCGGGCGCGATCCACACGATGCTCACGCCGCAGACGAGCGGCGTCCTCTCGGCCATGGCGCAGGTCGGGCTCGTCCTGCTGATGCTCCTGATCGGCGTGGAGTTTCCCTTCGACCGGCTCCGCCACGCCGCGCGCGCGTCGAGTCTCGTGGCGGCGGCGGGCATCGTCGTTCCCTTCGCCGCGAGCTACGCGCTCGCCGGATACCTCTACACGCTGGCGCCGCCGAACGCCCCGGAGCTCGCCTTCCGGCTCTTCTTCGCGACCGCGGTATCCATCACCGCCATCCCGGTCATGGGGCGGATCCTCATCCACACCGGCCTGACCCGCACGCGGATGGGCCTCACCTCGATCACGGCCGCGGCGATCGACGACGTGCTCGGCTGGATCCTGCTGGGTGCGGTGGTGTCGATGGTCGCCCACGGGAAGGCGGACTTCGGCGCGCTTGCGCTCTCCCTCGTCGGCGTCGTGCTCCTCGGCGGCGCGTTCTGGGCCCTGGGCCGCTTCGGCCTCTCGCGGCTGAAGATCCGGCGAAACTCCACGGGAGGTCTCACGCCGGACCTCCTCGCCGCGGTGCTGGTCGTCGTCTTCGCGGCGGCCACTGCAACCAACGCGCTCGGCGTCTTCTCGATCTTCGGCGGGTTCCTGTGCGGCATCGCCGGGTCTTTCAACCCCGAGTTGCGCGACGGGATTCGCGCATCGATCGGCGACCTGGTGTCGGTGCTGCTCCTGCCGATCTTCTTTGTCTTCTCCGGGCTGCGGACCGACATGGGCTCGCTCGGGTCGGATCCGCGGCTCTGGGGAGCGCTGCTGCTCGTCCTGGTCGTCTCGTGCGCATCGAAGTTCGGGGCCACCGCACTCACCGCCCGTGCGTGCCGCCTGCCGTGGAAGGAGTCCCTCTCGATCGGCCTCCTGATGAACACCCGCGCCCTGATGGCCCTCGTCGTCATCAACATCGGCGCCGACATGGGCGTGATCTCGCCGGCCACGTTCTTCTGGCTGATCGCGATGGCGCTCTTCACGACCGTGATCACGACGCCGATCCTCCGCCGCGCCTACCCCTCTCCGCAGGCGCTCGAGCGTTGGGAGGACGCCGTTTCCGATTCCGCCCGCGCGGGATAGAGTTCTCCCACAAACTCATCGGTCCGTGCGAACAGGAGGTTTCATGCAGCGGTTCTTCGCGCGCCTTGGCTCGACCTCGACTGTGCTTTTCGCGCTCCTCGGCCTCTCCGCCGCACTCCCCGCGCAGACGTCCGCCCCGATCACCCTCGCGGTCGACGCGAGCGACGCGCCGCGGCGCATCTTTCACGTCCGCGAGTCGCTCCAGGCGCCGGCGGGCACGCTCACGCTGGTGTACCCGAAGTGGATCCCCGGCGAGCACGGTCCGACCGGTCCGATCACGGATCTCGTCGGCCTGAAGGTCTCCTCCGGCGGCAAGACGCTCGAGTGGCGGCGCGTGAAGACCGAAATGTGGAGCTTCACCGTGGAGGTTCCCGCGGGCGGCGCTTCTCTCGACCTCTCCTTCGACTACGTCGCGCCTCTGACCTCGTGGACGAGCGCCACGGCGCAGCTCGCGGTGATCAACTGGTGGCCGCTCCTCCTCTATCCCCAGGGACCGAAGGACATCGAGCAGGTCTTCACGCCCAGCCTGAAGCTGCCGGCCGGCTGGAAGTACGGCACGGCGCTGCCCGGCGCGCACGAATCCGCCGACGGCATCGCGTTCGCGCCGATCGACCTCGTGATGCTGATCGATTCCCCGGTTCTCGCCGGCGCCAACTTCAAGACGGTCGACCTCACGCCCGGCGCGAGGCCCGGCCACTGGCTGCACATCGCGGGCGACAGCCCCGCCTCCGTCGAGATCACGCCGGACGACGTCGCCCACTACAAGAGGCTCGTCGCCGAGGCCTACGCGCTGTTCGGGGCGCGGCACTATCGCGACTACCACTTCCTGCTGACGCTCTCCGACCACATCTCTCCGAACGGTCTCGAGCATCACGAGGCGAGCGACAACCGCACGGGCGAGCGCGCGTTCCAGGACGATGCCGCGCGCAAGGTCCTCGGCTCGCTGCTCTCTCACGAGTACACGCACTCGTGGAACGGAAAGTACCGGACGCCGGCCGGGCTCGTCTCCGGCGTCACCGACGACTACCAGAAGGTCCTCGACACCGATCTCCTGTGGGTCTACGAGGGCTTGACCGAGTACTACGGCGACGTGCTCGCCGGCCGCAGCGGGCTGCGCTCGCCCGAGCTCTACCGCGAGAATCTCGCGATCACCGCGGCCCAGATGGACCACCAGGCGGGCCGCTCGTGGCGGCCCCTGGTCGACACGGCGGTCGCGGCCCAGCTCCTCTACTTCGGCCGGCCGGACTGGGCCGACTGGCGCCGCGGCGTCGACTACTACCCGGAGAGCGAGCTGATCTGGCTGGAGGCCGACACGCTGATCCGGCAGAAGTCCGGCGGCAAGAAGTCCCTCGACGACTTCGCGCACTCCTTCCACGGGGCGCCGGGCGGAGTGCCGGCGGTCAAGACGTACGTGTTCGAGGACATCGTCGCCGCGCTCAACGCCGTCCAGCCCTACGACTGGGCCACCTTCCTGCGCGACCGCATCTGGAAGATCCAGCCGCGCGCTCCCCTCGGGGGCCTCGAGAACGGCGGGTGGAAGCTCGTCTACACCGACGTCGAGCCCGAGCTGACGAAGGCGGGCGAGGAGACCGCGAAGCTCTACGACTTCTGGTACTCGCTCGGGATGACGGTGCAGGGCGACGGGACCTCGGGAGACGCCGACGACGGGATCGTCCACGACGTGATCCCCGGCATGCCCGCGGCCGCGGCCGGCGTCGGGCCCGGGATGCGCCTCGTCGCGGTCAACGGGCACCGCTACTCCGAGAAGGGCCTCCGCGACGCGCTCAAGGCCGGCAAGGACTCGAAGGAGTCCCTCGAGCTGCTCGTCGAGAACATCGACACGTTCAAGACCTGCAAGGTCGACTACCACGGCGGCGAGAAGTACCCGCACCTCGAGCGGGACGCCTCGAAGCCGGACCTCGTCTCCGCGATCGGGGCGTCCAAGACGGAGAAGACGGAGAAGACGGAGAAGACTGCGAAGACGGAGAAGGCGGCCCCGGCCAGGTAGGGGTATAGAGTCTCCGTCACCGTTCCCATGGACGCACCCGAAGCACCCGGCACGGACGACCTCCTCGAGAAGGACGCGAGCCTTCGGATCCTGGTCGACCAGATGCCCGCGGTGCTCTGGACGACCGACACGGAGCTGCGCTTCCAGGAATCCGTGGGCGCCGGGCTCGCCGGGCTGGACCAGAAGCCGGGCGACCAGCGCGGCGTCAGCCTCTTCGCCTACTTCAAGACGACCGACCCGAACTTCGAGCCGATCGCCGCCCACCGCCGCGCGCTCGCGGGGGAGTCCGTCACCTATCCCGTGACCTGGAAGGGGCGGACCTTCGACGCGCACGTCGAGCCCCTGCGCGGTCCGGACGCGGAGATCCGCGGCGTCATCGGCGTGGCCTTCGACGTCACCGAGCGCAAGGCGGTCCAAGACGAGCTCGAGCGCTCCGTCGCCCTCCTGCGCGCCACGATCGACGCGACCGCGGACGGGATCCTGGTGGTCGACGCCGGCGGCCGGATGGTCCACTTCAACCGCCGCTTCGTCGACATGTGGGCGATCCCGGATCGAGTCGCCGAGGGCCGGCAGGAGAACGAGGCCCTGGCCCACGTCCTCTCGAAGCTGGAGGATCCGGCCGCGTTCGTCAAGAAGGTGATGACCGTCTACGCCCAGCCGGCCGCCGTCAGCCACGACGTGCTCGAGCTCAAGGACGGGCGGCTCATCGAGCGCGACTCGCTGCCGCAGATCGTGGACGGCGTGACCGTTGGCCGGGTCTGGAGCTTCCGCGACGTGACCGCGCGGCGCCAGGACCAGGAGGAGGGCGAGAAGACCCTCTCGCTCCTGAAGGCCACCCTCGAGGCCACCGCGGACGGGATCCTCGTCGTCGACCGGGAGGGGAAGATCGTCAGCGTCAACCGCAAGTTCGTCGAGATGTGGCGCGTTCCGGCGGAGGTCATCGAGTCGCGCGACGACAACCGCGCCCTGGCGTTCGTGCTGGATCAGCTCCGCGACCCCGAGCGCTTCGTCAAGAAGGTCAAGGAGCTCTACGACCACCCCGACGATCAGAGCTACGACTGGCTGGAGTTCAAGGACGGCCGCGTCTTCGAGCGGTACTCCCATCCGCAGAAGATCGGGGGACGGACCGTGGGCCGCGTGTGGAGCTTCCACGACGTGACGCGCCAGCGGCTCATGGAAGACACGCTGCGGCGGCACTCGCGCGCGTTCGAGTACATCAGCGACGCGCTCGTCCTGATGGACCTCGAGGGGAAGATCGTGGACTGGAACCCGGGCGCCGAGCGGATGTTCGGATACTCCAAGGCGGAGATGGTCGGCCGGATGCCGTCGGTCCTCGCGCCGCCGGGCGTGGCCGTGGACTACACCCGCGCGATGCTCGACGGTGTGAAGGAGAAGGGCCGCTGGACCGGCGAGGTCCCCTTCGCCCGCAAGGACGGCGGCACGGGCGTCGCGGACACCGTCGTCACGCCGCTCACCGACGAGTTCGGCCGCCGGATCGCGGCGCTCGGCGTCTCCCGCGACGTCACGGACCGCAAGCACCTCGAGGAGCTCAAGAAGACCCGCGAGTCACACCCCTGAGCTAGATGGAGGTGTCTCGAGAGGGCCCCCGGACCCCGACGCCACGCGACCGCTTCCACGCGGTCACGGCCGGCTACCTCGGCTGGACCATGGACGCGTTCGACTTCTTCGTCGTCGTGTTCCTGGTCGACACGCTCGCCGTTCGCTTCGGAGTGCCCAAGAAGGAGATCGTCTGGACGCTGACCGCGACGCTGGCGCTCCGTCCGGTCGGCGCGGTGATCTTCGGTCTGCTCGCGGACCGCTACGGGCGGCGGATCCCGCTGATGGTCAACCTCCTCTTCTTCTCGACGGTCGAGGTGCTCTGCGGCTTCGCGCCGAACTTCGCGACCTTCCTCGTGCTGCGCGCGCTCTTCGGCATCGGCATGGGCGGGGAGTGGGGCGTCGGCGCCTCGCTCGCCATGGAGAGCGCGCCGCGGCGCTGGCGCGGCATCCTCTCCGGGATCCTGCAGAGCGGCTACTCGATGGGGTACCTGCTGGCGGCCGTGGCGGCGCGGCTGGTGCTCCCGGCCTGGGGATGGCGCGCGATGTTCTGGATCGGCGGCGTGCCGGCGCTGGTCGCGTTCTACGTGCGCTGGCACGTGCCGGAGTCGGAGGCGTGGCGCCAGAAGCGCGCCCCGAGCGTGTCGGCGATCGCCGGAGTCGTGCGCGGGTTCGCCCCCCGGCTCCTCTACCTCGTCGCGCTCATGACGATGATGATGTTTCTCTCCCACGGCACCCAGGACCTGTATCCCGACTTCCTGAAGATCGCGCACGGCATCGCGCCCAAGACGGTCGCCGGGGTGGCCGTGCTCTACAACGTGGGCGCGATCCTGGGCGCGATCGTCTTCGGCCACTTCTCACAGCGCGCCGGCCGGCGGCGCGCGATGGCGAGCGCGCTCCTCCTCTGCCTGCTCGTGATGCCGCTCTGGGCGTTCGGCGGCTCGCTCGCGGTCCTCGCGGCCGGCGCCTTCTTCATGCAGATGGGCGTGCAGGGCGCCTGGGGCATCATCCCCGCGCATCTGAACGAGCTCTCGCCGGATGAGACGCGCGGCCTCGTCCCGGGCCTCGCCTATCAGCTCGGGATTCTCTTCGCCTCCCCCGTCAACACGATCGAGTACGCGCTGCGCGACCGGATCGGCTACGGCTGGGCGCTCGCCGCGTTCGAGGGAGCGGTGATCGCGGCGCTCCTGGCGCTCCTCTGGCGCGGGCCCGAGCAGCACGGGAAGGCGTTCCTGGAGGAGGCGGCGTAACGGGGCGCCGCCTCCACCCGCCGGCGGCGCTCTCGCGCTAGAGGATCCTGCCGGCCTTGAGCTCGCCGAGGATCACCCAGCCCATCAGGATGAAGGCGATCCCGAGGAGCAGCGGGCCCAGAACCATGAACGCCGTGAACAGGAGCGGAGTCTCCTGGATCAGGAGGGCCAGGCCGAGCAGCAGCGCGATGACCGTGGCGATGATCGCGAGGCGGACCACCTTGACCACCCGGTCCGGCGAGGGTGCGGCGCTCACTTCAGGGCCTCCTTGGTCTCGGCGGGGGTGTGGGCGGGGCCGTGGCAATCGAGGCACGAGTCCGTACCGGCCGCGAGCTTGGGGAGCTCCTCGGCGTCATGGGTCGCGAGGAACTTCTGGGAGCCGCTGTGGCACGACAGGCAGCGGAGGTTCGAGTACGGCTTCGCGATCTTGATGGGCTTCGGATAGTGGCCCGTCGCGTTGTGCCAGACGTGCCCGAGGCCCTCCATCTTGGCGCTGAGAGTGCCGGTCATGCCGTAGTCGCTGTGGCAGGTGTAGCAGTGGTTCTCCTGGATGTAGCGGTTCTTGTAGTGGACCGCCGCGAGCGAGTCGCTCTTCGGGTCGCGAAGGTCCGCCACGTGCCCGCCCATGACGTGACAGTGGCCGCAGGCGTCGACCGTCATCGACTCCTGCATGCCGTGCGTCGTCGCGAGGAACACGACGAGGACCGGCAGGATCAGGATCGACCCGAACAGGAAGGCCTTGGAGATCGTCGTGATGCCGCGGCGGCGGAGGCTGATCCAGACCGCCGCGAGCAGCACGAGGTTCAGGATCGCGAAGCTGATCCCGATTCCCTGGATCCACTGGTTCGTGGTTCCGACCCAGCCGTGCGGCGGGGGAACCTCCATCCCCTCCTTGTGGGCCTCGGAAGGCGACGTCGCCGATACCGGAGCGGATTCCGGGGTGTTCACTGGCTACTTGCCGGGATAATCCTTGAGCCAGGCGCCGTCGGCCCTCTTCGCGCCGCGCTTTTCCTTCTCGGACATGAGCCACTTGCCCTTGTCGTTGAACTCGTGCTTGCCCTCTTCTTTCTTGGGCAGCTTGTCGACGTGGCAGCCGGTGCAGTCCTTCACCGCCACTCCGGCGGCCTTGGCCTGCTTCTGGATGTCGAGGTCGGCGGTCGACGTGGCGCTGAAGGCGATCCAGCCGCACCATGCGAGCAGAACGGCGATGGCTCCGAGGCGAGATCCGCGGTTTTGCATCTGTTCCCCCTTAGGGGCGGAATCCTACAGGCTCCCGGTCACGGGCGCCAGTGAACGAAGATCCCATAGCGGTTGGCGTTGAAGTTTGCTAAAAGCCCCGCCTGGTCGAAGGCGGGCCGCTCGACGTAGATATCCCGCAGCCACTCGCCCTCGAGGCCCAGGTTCGCCGTGAAGAAGTATTCGGCGCGCATTCGGGTCCGGTTGATCGAGAACGGGAGAGATCCGTCGTTGCCGATCCAGAGGTAGGCGCCGTCGAAGCTGAAATTCTGCCAGGCGACGGTGACCCCGCCCTCCCAGGTGTGCCCCACCTCGTCCTGGGCCGTCGGCACGACGGTGAAGTCCTGGGGCTGGAGGACCAGGATCGAGCGGTCGACGCTGAACAACCCGCCCGAGCCGTGGATGGTGACGGCGTGCTTGAAGAGATCCACGGAGACGTCGCCCGCGACGTCCCGGACGACGGCGCGGTAGTCGATCGCCGGTTCGTCGTCCCGGGCGCGGCTCTCCTGGTAGGTGCCGCCGATGCGGAGCATGTCGTTCCACTCCCAGCCCGCGCGGAACTTGTAGCGGTCGCGGTCCAGGAAGTCGGACCGGAAGATCAGATCGTCCGCGTGGTCGTGCCGGTAGTCGCCGGCGAGGGTCAGCCCCAGGCACCGGTAGGTGAAGCCGCCGCCGTAGGTGTTGACGGTGCGGTCGAACTCCCCGGGCGTGACGCCGGGCTCGATGAGGCTCGAGAGGTCCCCGCCGAAGTCGACGTCCTGCCTGGTCTGGGACCAGCCCACGTTGACCGCGAACGGCCCCAGCTGGCGGTCCTGGACGGTCACGTCGAAGGTCCGATCGTCCCGGTGGAGCGCGGTGTTGCTCCGGACGACCTGGAGCAGGTCGCCGGTGCTGATCCCGCCGAAGGTCAACGAGTCGAGGTAGAGGCTGTTGGCGAGCGCGCTGCCGGTCAGCTCGCGGCTCTTCTCGGTCCAGCCGCCGGTCACGCCGATTCCCGAGCCGAACTCGTAGTCCGCGCGCGCCGAGCCCCGCCAGTAGTTGACCTTCGCCGACGAGTTGATCGCGTCGTCGAGGCCCGTGAAGAAGCGGGAGACCGCGAAGGAGACGAAGTTGCCCGTGTCGGTTTCGGCCGAGTCGGACGATGCGTTCGCGTCGGCGCGGATGTAGCTGCCGGTCAGCGTGAGGCGATCGAGGGGATGTCCCGTGACCCAGACGTTGGTCACGGGCGTGTTGGTCTTCGAGTTGGTGGTCCGGTCGATCCCGTCCGCCGTCACCGTCTGTCCGAGGATCGGGAAGGAGACGTTGCCGCCGTTGGCGCCGGGGACGAGCGAGACGACGTCCCGCAGGCGGTACTGCCGGTAGCCCTGGGTCACGGCGCCCTGCACGATCGAGGTGTTGAAGGCCAGGCCGACGCGGTACTCGTCGTCGGTCGCGCGGACGCCCTCGTTCAGAAGGAAGTCGTTCTCGCCGACGTGGAAGGTGGTCGTGCCGGGCCCGCGGTAGATGTTGCGGGTGAACCCGAGGATGGGGGTCAGCGTCTGCCCGGGGAAGATCTGGAGCGTCGCGTCGTAGACGTCACGCGTTCGGTCGTAGGTGTGCTGGCCGGGGATGACGCCGTCGTCCAGGAGCGGATTCGCGAACGCGGGCAATGCGCTGAAGAGATCCGTTCGTCTCCAGCTGAAGTCGAGCCGGAAGCGGTCGACCTGGCCCGCGGCGAGCTTGAGCATGCCCGCCGGTCCCGCGCCCACGTCGTTGGCGTCGATGCGGAAGTAGTCGAGCGCGCCGTCCAGAGGCTTGGTCGAGGCCCAGGTCAACGAACGCAGCAACACGCCGGGCTTGTCGTTGATCTGCGTCCGATACACGTCGTCGTTGCCGGACACCTTCACGAAGCGGTAGCCGAGCTCGAACTCGACCGGGAACGACGTGTCGACCGGAGTCGTCTGCGCATGAAGCCCGGGGGCGACGTTCAGGACGAGCGCGGCCGCGGCGGCGATCCCGGAGAGACGCGTCCGCATGGCTACTTGAGAAACGCCTCGGAGAGGTTCGAGCCGTGGATCGCGACGTGGCACGTCGTGCAGTTGCGGTAGCGGGGGAGCGTCAGGTCGTGGAATGAGGGCGGCTGATTTCCGGCCGTCCGCGGGCCGCCGGTCTTCGAGTGGCAGGAGAGGCAGAGCTGGTCGACCCGCGCCCAGATGAGCTGCTTCGGATTGCTGGAGCCGTGCGCCTCGTGGCAGGTGAGGCAGTTTCCGGCCGAGCCGGTGACGTGGTCGAAAACGAAGGGCCCGCGCTTCTCCGCGTGGCAGGTCATGCAGGCGAGCTCGCCGTCCATGGTGAGCTTGACCGGCTGCCCCTTGCGGTCGTGGGGATCGTGGCAGTCGACGCAGGTCATGCCGCCCTTGTCCAGCCGGTGCGCGTAGGGCTTGTTGCGGATGGAGGCGGCGATCCCCGCGTGGCACGTCTGGCAGAGCGGGCCGGTGTCCTTCGCGAGGAGGTGCTCGGCGCGCGGGCCCGTGGCATGGATCGAGTGGCAGGAGAGGCAGTTCACGGCGGCCGAGTTCGCGTGGAACCCGAAGGCGAAGGAGCCGTGCGGGTTCGACTTCGAGTGGCAGGAGAGGCAGTTCTCGGCGCCCTCGAGCCCGTGGAAGGTCGTGATGAGCTTGGGATCGCCGCTCGCCTCGATGTGCGCGGTGCCGTCGCCGTGGCAAGTCGAGCAGGACTCCTCGGGATCCGCGGGCTTCCCGTGCGAGCGCGCGTGCGGATTGCTCGCGAAGGCCTTGACCTGCGCCTCGTGACAGTCGGCGCACTTCGGGAGCTCGGAGGCCTTCTCTTCGGACGCGGCGGCGGAGGCTGCCGGGGTCGTCGCCGGAGCGTGAGCGGGAGTCACGGGGTGGGGGGCGGGCGTCGGGCTCGGCGCAACGCTCTGGCCGAGGAAGACCGCAGCGGCCCCCGCCATCAGCGCCACCGCGGCGAGCGTCGCGCGGCTCCTCACACCAACACCCTCACTCCCTCGAGACCCGAGACGCGGTCCCTGCGACCGCGCGACTCTCTACTGCGCGTGGACCTTGTCGACCGAGAACTCCGCCTCCGCGCCATGGCACGCTGCGCAGGCCTCGCCGAACGGCGCGGTATTCGTGAACGCGTGCGCCGCGGCGGACTGCGTATCGTGACAGCCCAGGCACGCCGCCGCGGTCGGCTGCTGTGGCGAGTACCAGTCGCGCGGCGTGCTCGTCGCGAGGCGGCCCGCCGGTTCGACGTCCGGGACCTGCTGACTATCGCCGGTGTGGCACATATTGCAGTTGCGGAGGTCTCCGGGAAACCGCAGACCGTTGAAGTCGAGGTAGGTCTGCGTGAGCTCGTCGCCTCGGTGGAGGCGGTGGATCATCCGCTTGAAGTCGAGCGACTCCGGCGGCACCTGATCGTCGAACATGTTGGGGTTGTGGCAGAAGACGCACTCCTGGGGGTTGAGCCGGTTGGAGCCGTGGAACGACAGCTGGTCGTGGCAGGTATTGCAGTTGGCGACGTCGACGACGACGCGGCGAGGTACCGGCGCCGGGTCCGTCACGGCGGCGAAGAAGACCGGATTGAACGCCGCGTCGTTCGCGGTCGTCGTGTCCCTCGGCGCCGGGTTCAGCGTCACCTTGAGCTTCGCCTCGATCGAGAAGCCCCAGGTGCCCGACGCGTCCGCCGGGATCGGTTCCGTGAACGTGTAGCTGTAGTTGGACCCGCTCGCGGTCGCGCCGTCGGCGCGCTCGCGAAGCTGGGGCGGGATCGCGTAGTCCGTGGTCGGGCCGGACATGATGACGTTCAGGCCGCTGCTCGTGCTGCCGTCGGAATTCGTGGTCGTGAACGCGGACGGCGGGATGGGCGTCCCGTCGTTCTGCTTGAGGTTGAAGACGACCGTGGGGTTCTGTCCCGGAGCGGTGTGGGTCACCGAGACGATCTCGGCGTTCACGCCCTTCAGCTGCGTCGACTTGTAGGGGACCGTGTGCGCGCCGATGATCGAGACGTCCCACTCCTGGTCCCCCTGCGGACGGTGGCAGCCCGCACAGGAGCTGTCGGGCTCGGGGCCGGGGCCGTGGTTCTCGCCGGTCGTCAGGTTCACGTTGTCGTGGCAGGACGTGCACGCCGCGGCGCTCGGGTTCGTGTACCAGCTCACCGCGCCGGGCGCCGACGCGGAGTTGTGGCACGTCGTGCAGTTGCGGATGTCCTGCGGAAAGACGACGGTCGAGAAATCGACCTTCGCGTTCTGGAATCCGACGATGAAGTAAGGATTCCCGGCCTGGACACTCGGGAGATCCTCGCCGCGGTGGATCTTGTGGATCATGACCTTGAAGTCGATCGTGTTGCCGCTGTCGGGATCGATGTTGGGCGTGCCCGCCACCGTCGTGTTCGAGTGGCAGAGGACGCAGAGGTGCACGTCCTTGCGCGACCCGCCGTGCGCGGAGAGGTCCGTGTGGCAGCCGTTGCAGGCGGCATTGCTGGCGAGGTCCCAGACTTCGGTAACCGCGCCGCCGTCGGGGCGGAAGTCGTACTCTGTGTTCGCGAAATAATCCTTGCCGACGATCTCCGAGGTGTCGCGAGTCCCATAAATTCCGACCGTCGTCGTCTTAGTTCCGTCGAAGTCCGCGGGAAGCGCGGTGCCGAACGTGTAGATCGCGTGCCCGATGTCGAGGTCCTGGTAGGACCCGCCGGAATCCGTTCCGGCCTGTGTCGCCATGACGCCGTTGGTGCCTGTCTGAACGCGCGTCGTATAGGCGGCGTAGTCGTGCGTGCCGCCGTCGTACTTGGAGAGGATGAAGCTCGTCGAGATCGCTCCCGGTGTCACCTTGCCGGCGCGGTCGAGCGGCTGGTCGAGATCGTCGGTGAACGACATGTCCACGGCCGCTTTGCGATCGGCGTTGATCGTGACGCTGTTGACGGTGATGTGGAATCCCGGCCTGACGTAGCCGAACTCGTCCGCGGTCAGCCAGAACTCCTTCTCGGTCTTGCTGTAGATCGTCTTCGGATCGACGGGACCGCGCGTGACGAATCGAGTCACCCGCGAGTTCGTCGTGGGCAGCGCCACGAGGGCTCCCGCCATCAGGGCCGTCAGAAAGCCGCCTCGAAGATTTCTCATCACGCACCCCCCGACCCGGATGCCGCGTTAACGGACTCGACTGCTGGCCCGAATCCTAACTCGGCGGACCGAGCCGTAGTCAATATGTCCTTTAGTCCCATGGGCGATTTGAGCGCTTTGACCTTCTTCATGAATGGCGACGTTTCGACCCAGAACGTCCGCGCAGAAGCGCTCGAGATCGCGGTTCGAGAACCCGTCCCATCCGCGACACGGCCCGCACGCCGAACGGGCGTCACACGCGATCGGAATCCGCAGGCGAAGCTGCTCAGTGAGCTGCCAGACGTCGGCGAGCCGCTCCATCTGGGCGCGATCCAAATGAGTAGTCCGACCCATCGTCCTCGTCCACAGGCGCAGAAAGTCGGAGTCCGGCCAACGGCGGAATCCCCGACAGAAGACGTCGAGCCTCGCGGCGATTTCACACATGGAATGCTCGCCGTCCGAGAGCTTCAAAAGTCCGGATCGCAGGCTCGCGATGGCCTCTTCCCGGGTCAGGACCTCGGGTGCGACGCTCAGGCCGGCCGCCGGAATGTCACTCGACGAGGACACGGCGGCCCGTCAGCTCGAGGATGGCACCCTCGAGCGCCAGGTTGTCGAAGCGATTCCAGCCATCGCAGCCGCAGTGCTCGCGGGTCTCGACGTCGCAGCACAGCGAGAGCCCGGCCACCTGCTGCCTCCCGAGGTGGTAGAGGCTGATCAGGCTCTCGAGCTCCTCCCGCGTGATGTTGGGCCGCGAGTTGGCGATCCAGGAGAACCGCCGCCGGAGCTCGGCGTCCGAGAGCTCGCGAAACCCGCCGCAGAAGACGTTGGCCTTCGCGGCGACGGCGCACGCGCAATTCTCATCGTCGGTCAGACGGGAGAGGCGGTCGCGGAGCAGGGCAATGGCCCCGGGTCGGGACAGGCATTCGTAGGAAGGATCCATGAGTCACTCCTTTTCTTTCGTACGGCGTCTCGTCACCCCGCGGCACGCGCGTCGGCTGCGTCGTCGGCGGAAGCCTGAAACCACGTCAGGACCAGCGCCGCGGCCGCGAGCACGGCGGCAATGACCAGACGAGAGAGGCCATCCCGCGGGGCATCGGAGAAGAGCAGGAACAGGACGAAGTACAGGGTCAGGACCGCGACGTCCAGGAGATCCCGGACCTTTCCCTGCACGCACACGCGGAGATAGAGCAGCGCCAGTGCGCCGAGAGCGAACGGAAGCCACAGCGCGGTGCCCGGGGCGTAGCTCCGGGTCGGAAGCAGAAGCAGCGCGCAGAGAAAGAGCGCCACGCGGACGCCCATTCCGAGATGGCGATCGAGGAACCGTTCACTGCGTACCAGAATGGCGTTCATGAGGGCCTCCCTTTTCGGGGTTCGCATTGACGAGGGCGATCGACGGAAGTGTGCCGACCAGCTGCGCGGCGGGATAGCGGTAATGGCCGCCCGGCGTGCGGACCGTCGGGATCATGCCGGTGCGGGCCCACCTCGTGACCGTGGAAAGCGAGACGCCGAAGAGACGGGCCACTTCTCGTCGCGAAAGAAACTCGGTCTCGATGATCGGGTGCGAGAGGCCGACCGTTGCGGGGAGGGGGGGGATCGGGTCGTTCATATCCATGGGGGCATTGTCGGTTTCCGCCCGATCCCTCCGCATGATGCGTTTGAATCATTCGAGCAGTAAGGGGCGTCTCTCGGACGCGGATCCGGTCGCGCGCCTTCGACTCGTTGGAGAATGGTGAGGACTGAGGAGTGAATCGGTAACCGTCTCCCTCGCCGTCAGGCTGGGCGTGGCGCTCGGGATCCTGGCCGCCTGGGCGGGCTACCTTCTGACGAGGTGACCCCGCGAGCGGATACTGGCTAGGAAGCCGCTCTCTTCCAGCGTCTCAGGCGCCCGAGATTGAGCAGCTCGAGCGCCACGAGGGTCGCGGCGCCCGCCCCGATTCCCAGAAGGGCCTCCACGGCGCGGACCTCCGAGAAACGAAACAGGTCGCGGAGCCCGGGCATGGCCAGGACAAGCCCGAGCGTTGCGGCCGCCGACCCGACGATCCACCAGAGAGCTGGGTTGCGTCCTCCAAGGGATCGCAGGATGGTCTTCGACGGGGATCGATTCGCCAGGATGAGGCCAAGATTGCCGACGATGAGTGCGGCGAAGGCGGCCGCGCGAACGGCGCCGACGGGCACCCCGCGCGCCAGGCCGCCCGCGTAGAACGCGAGGACGACGGCGAGAACGGCGGCTCCTTGCAGAGCCGCGAACAGGACGGCGCTCCCCGGAAGAAGCGACGCGCGCGGACTGCGCGGAGGCCGTCGCATGATGTCCGCCTCGGCGGGCTCGGCTTCGAACGCGATGGAGCTCGCGGGATCGATGATGAGCTCCAGGAAGACGATCTGCACGGGCATCAGCAGAAGCGGCCAGCCGAAAAGAACCGGGAAGAGCGCCAGGCCCGCGATCGGCACGTGGACGGCCACCAGGTACGCCATCGCCTTCTTCAGGTTGTCGAAGATCCGCCGCCCGAGAGAGATCGCCTCTACGATCGAGGGAAAGTCGTCTTCCAGGAGCACGAGCGCCGCGGCTTCGCGCGCCACGTCGGTGCCGCGGCCGCCCATGGCGATTCCGATGTGGGCGGCCTTGAGAGCCGGGGCGTCGTTGACGCCGTCCCCGGTCATGACGACGACTTCGCCGGCCGCCTTCAGCGCCTCCACCAAGCGCAGTTTCTGAGCGGGGGCGACCCGCGCGAAGACCGAGGCCGCGCCGAGCCGGGCGGCCAGCGAGCGATCGTCCGCGGTGTCCAATTCCGCTCCCGTCATCAGGCGTTCCCCCGTCAGACCGATCTCGCGTGCAACTCGAGCCGCTGTCACGGGGTAGTCCCCGGTGATCATCACCACGCGAATCCCCGCAGTCCGGCACTGCTCGATCGAGGCGGGGACCGTCGGCCGAATCGGGTCCTCGAGGCCGACCAGCCCGAGCAGCTCGAAGTCAAAGTCGTGAGACCGGGGCGGCAGGGCTTCGGGATGGAAACGCGCCTTGGCCACCGCGAGAACGCGAAGGCCGTCGCTCGCCAGCGCTTCCACCTGATCGAGCAGGCTCCGCAGGCCGCTCGCGTCGAGGTGGCAGAGATCCGCGATGGCCTCCGGCGCGCCCTTGGCGGCGACGACGAAGTCCCCCCGTTCGCGCGCCTTCCAGGCGTGCGCCACGGCGAGCAGCTCCCGCGACAATGGGTACTCCTTCAAGAGCTCCCAGTCCTCGTGGAGGTGCTCGGTCCGGGCCAGCGTGCGCAGGCCGAACTCCCGGATCGCCAACTCGGTCGGATCGAAGGGAGTCTTCTGGCTTGCGAGGACCGCGAACTCGACGAGCTCGTGGAGCTCCTCGGGAAGCGTCTGGACGGTGGAGACGTCCCGGCTCTGACCCGCCTGGGCCAGTCGCGTGACCGCCATGCGATTGAGCGTGAGGGTGCCGGTCTTGTCGACGCACAGGACGGTCGCCGCCCCAAGGGCCTCGATGGCCGGGATGCGGCGCGTGAGGACCTTCCGGCGGGAGATCCGCCACGCCCCGAGCGCGAGGAACACCGTGAGGACGACGGGAAACTCCTCGGGGAGAACCGACATCGCGACGGCGAGGCCCGCGAGGAGTCCCTGAAGGAAGTTCCCGCGGGTGCGGGCGTAGAAGAAAACGATGAGAGCGCAGACCGCGATCCCGGCGACGCCGAGCCGCCGGACGATGCGCCCGGTCTCGCGCTGGAGCGGAGTCTTCTCGACCGCGATCGACCCGAGCGACTTCCCGATCCTGCCCATCTCCGTGGCGGAGCCCGTTTCGGTCACCTCGGCCAGGCCCTGGCCCGAGACGACCAGCGTGCCCGAGAAGACGCGCGCCGCCGGCTCACCCGCCTCGGCGCCGGCATCGCCCTCGGCCCGTTTGGAAACGGGGACGGATTCACCCGTCAGGAGCGACTCGTCCGTCGTCAGATTGGACTGCCAGAGGACCTTTCCGTCTGCCGCGACCCGATCGCCCTCCGAGACGATGAGCAAGTCGCCGCGGACCACCTCACGGCCGGCGATCCTCGTTTGTTCGGAGTCCCGGATCACGCGTGCGCGGGGGCTCGAGAGGTCTCGAAGCCGCTCGACCGCCCGCTCGGTTCGATAGCCCTGGACGAACGTGATACCCAGGACCACGAGGATCGAGCCGAGCAGCACGAACGCGTCGCGCCGATCTCCCAGCGCGAGGTAGATCCCGCCCGCGGCGAGCAGCAACAGAACCATCGGCTCGGAGGCCGCTTCGCGCGCGAGCGTCACAACGCCTCGATGCCTGGCGGAAGCGATCTCATTGGGCCCATCTCGGAGAAGCCGCGCCCGCGCCTCGGCCGAGCTCAGGCCCTTGAGGGATCGAGTGTCGCGCACGGCGCCTAGTAGGCAATCCGCCGCGACGGCGGAAGGACGGCCTTCCTCTCCACGCGCACCCGTGCGTCCACGACCCGCGCGCCGCGTTCCAGGACCTTGACGGGATTCAGGTCCATCTCCCGAACCTCCGGGCAGGCGTCCACGAGGGCGGAAAGACGCAGCAACAGATCCTTCAGCGCCGCTTCGTCCTTTCGACTCGCCCCGCGATAGCCCCGCAGGAGCGCCGTGCCCCGGACCTCGTCCAGCATCGCCGCGACGTCCACGTCCGTCAGCGGGTGCAGTCGAAAGGCCACGTCGGCCAGCAGCTCGACGAGCGTGCCGCCGCTCCCGTAGAGGATCAGAGGGCCGAAGGTGGCGTCGCGAGTCACGCCGGCGATCACCTCGACTCCGCCCGGAACCATCGCCTGGACGAGAAACTCGGTCAGCCCGCCGCCGAGTCGCTCGCGCATCTCGCGGCAGGCGTCCACGACCGCCGCCTCGTCGGCGAGTCCCA